>CAIRTK010000048.1 GCA_903881475.1 uncultured Opitutia bacterium
CGATCTCGGCAACGTGACCAGCGCGGCGGGCGTGGAATTTCTCGCGCAGGCCGGCGCCAACGCCATCAAAGTCGGCCAGGGGCCGGGCTCGATCTGCACCACGCGTATCGTCGCCGGCGTGGGCATTCCGCAGATGACCGCGCTTTACGTCTGTTCCCGCGCCGCCGCGAAGAAAAAAGTTTCCATTCTCGCCGACGGCGGCATCACCAAGTCCGGCGACATCGTCAAGGCGCTGACACTCTCCGACGCCGTCATCTGCGGCGGCCTCCTCGCCGGCTGCCGTGAGGCGCCCGGAGAAATCATGGAGATCAGCGGCAAGGTCTATAAGCAGTACCGCGGCATGGGCAGTCTCTCCGCCATGAAGGCCGGCAGCGCCGCCCGCTACGGTCACGACCGGAACGACAACACCCGCAAGGTCGCGGCCGAGGGCATCGAGGCGCTGAAGGAGGTGTCCGGGTCTGTGGACGAAGTCCTCGGCACGCTGATCGGCGGCGTGCAGTCCGGCATGGGCTACCTCGGCGCCGCCAACCTCGCCGAGCTGCGCGCCAAGGCCCGCTACATCCACGTCAGCTCCGCCGGTCAGAAGGAAGCCGCCCCCCACGACGTGATCGAAGTCTCGACCCGGAAGAACTGAGCTTGGCATTTGTCCAGCGCAATGCCGGGAAGGTCTCACGCAGAGACGCCATGCTCGCGGAGAAACCCAGGCAAACGGTCCTAGCCCAACCTCGCTGAGTTCTCCCGCCTCTGCGTGAGCCTCATCCCCATCCTGTCCCGGCTTATGACGGAGTGTTTTCCCTCTCCCGTTTGACTCGGGGAATATTCCGCGCTCCCTGCACGCCGGATGAACGCTTTTTTGATCGGCAGGAAGTTGGCGCAGGCGCGGCATGATCGCGCTTCGCTCGAGACCGGGCTGGGATGCAGCCGCGACCGCGCGTCGTGAGCGCCCGGGCGCACCCCCGGCTCACCACCGGGCTGACCTGGCTCCTCGCCCTGACGGCCGGAGTGACCGTCGCCAACATCTACTACAACCAGTCGCTCCTGCCCGACATGGCGCGGGCGTTTCAGGTCACCGACGCGGTGGTGGGCTATGTCCCGATGCTGACCCAGCTCGGCTATGCGGCGGGGCTGCTCCTGATCGTTCCACTGGCCGACAGCATGGACCGGCGGCGGCTGATTCTACTCAGCACGCTCGGCGCCGCGCTGATGATGGTGGCGATTGCACTGGCACCCACGCTGTGGATTGCCACGTGCGCGAGCTTCCTGCTCGGCCTGATCGGCCTGAGCCCGATCCTCGTCGTCGCCTTTGGCGCCACCCTCGCCGAGCCGGAGCGCCGGGGTCGCACCGTGGGCCTGATCATGGGCGGACTGCTGGTGGGCGTGCTGTTCTCGCGCACCGCGGCCGGTTTCATCGGGGCGCTGCTCGGCTGGCGCGACGTGTTCTGGATCGGGGCAGGCCTCAGCCTGCTCAACACCGTCGCGCTGCTGAAACTCCCGCACTCACCGCAACCGGCGGAAAGCATTCCCTATTTCGAATTGCTGAAGTCGCTCGCGGGACTCATCCGGCGCGAAGCCGCGCTCCGACGGCACGCGCTCATCGGCGCGCTGGGCTTCGGCGCATTCAGCGCCTTCTGGACTACGCTCGCCTTTTACCTGGCCGATCGGCCGGAACATTACGGCGGACGGATGGTGGGTCTCTTCGGCTTCGTGGCCATGGCCGGTGCGGCCGCCGCCCCGATTTCCGGACGCCTCTCCGACCGCCACAGCGCCCAGTGGGTGAATGGAACGTTTCTCGCGCTCATGGCGGTCTCGTTCCTGATGATGGGACTCGCCGGCTACTCCCTCCTCTGGCTGGTGGCGGCGGTGTTCCTGATGGATGCCGGCACGCAGGGCAGCCACATCTCGAACCAGACCCGCATCATGGGCATGAACGTCGAGCTGCGCGGACGCATCACGTCGGTTTACATGGTCTCGTACTTTCTCGGCGGCGCGCTGGGTTCGGCTGTCGGCTCACACGCCTGGGCCCGCTGGCACTGGCCGGGCGTATGGATTTCCGGTGCGGTGATGGCCGGACTGGGACTGGTCACGCTCTTCGCCGAAAATCTGCGCGCGGCTTTGCCCGTTCCGGCCCGTAGCACGGGCTGATCAACCACCAGGTTTGTCATCGCGAGCCCAGCGCAGTCGGGGTGGCGATCCAGTCTGCATCTTTGCTGGGCCTTTGCGCTCTTCGCGTCTTTGCGTTTATCCCAAAACCATCCGCGTCATTCGGCCGGTTTTTGTTTGCCCCCGCCCCCCGCGTCGGCTCTCTCCTGCTCTGCAACAGGGGTTTTTCTCCCGGACTGACTTCGGTTGCAGTGTCTCCCTTCCGCAACCCCCATGTCCCTCCTCCCCTTTTCCAGCCAGCTCATCGCCGACGTGGGCATTTCCCTCGGTGACGAAGGCAAGGGCCGCCTCATCCCTGAGATCGCCAACGAACTCCGCGGCACCCGCGCACCCGTGTCGGTCGTGCTCAAGGTCAACGGCGGCGCCAACTCCGGCCACACCGCCGGCGGCATCAAGTTGAACCTCCTTCCCGCCGGTGTCGTCGTTCGGGATGCCGCCCACCTCTGCATCGGCAGCGGTGTCGTCGCCGATCCCCGCAAGATCTGGTGGGAGACCCGTCCCCTCGAGAAAAAGGGCCACGCCATCCTCTCCCGGCTCCTGATCGACGAGCGCACGATGGTCACCGACCTCACCCACCGCTTGCTCGACCTCGCGTGGGAGGATTACCGCACCAACGTCCTCGCCGAGGAGCCCCGCGGTTCCACCGGCCGCGGCATCACGCCCGCCTACCTCGACGAGGTCGGCCAGTGGCAGATCACCTTCTCCGACTTCCAGGCCGGCCCGAATTTCTTTGCCCGCAAGCTCGCCCATCGCGCCGACCGCGCCCTCCGCACCATCCAGCACGTCTGCCGTGTGAGCCCCGAGACCTTCGCCGGCTTCTTCGACAAGCTCACCGCCGCCGAACTGCGCGCCAACGCCGAGGGCCTCGAGCTCGGCGTGTTCGACAAAACGGAGTTCGACTTCACCCGCTTTCGCGGCGCCGCGCCGTTCACGCTCAACCTCGATGCCGTCACGGCCGCCTACTGGCAGGCTGGCACTTCCCTGACGAAGAACATCGGCGAGGTCCGCGAACTTATCCTGCGCGAAGTCCGCGCCGGCCGCACCGTCATCGGCGAATTCGGCCAGGCCTACTGGCTCGACAAACGTCACGGCTACTCGCCCAACGTCACGGCCTCGCATACCTTTACGCCGGAATTCTTCGAGAGCGCCGGCATTCCCGTCCAGCGCATCCACACCGTGGGCGTCGCCAAGGCCTACGACACCAAGGTCGGCACGCACACGTTCATCACGCAGATGGACAACGCCCACCCACTCGCCGTGAAGCTCAAGCAGCTTGAGTTCGGCACGAGCACCGGCCGCCAGCGCATGGTCGGCTGGTTCGACGCCGTCGAAAAGGGCGATGCCCTGCGCTACGGCGGTTATCAGGACATGATGATCAACAAGGCCGACGCCCTCACCTATGCCGGCGACTGGCACGGCGAACTGCTCATCTGCACTGCCTACGAGGACGCCGCCGGCAAACGCTACGCCCATGTCCCGCGCAACGAGGCCGTCCGCAAAACCCTGCGCGCCGTCTACACCCGCCATCCCGGCTGGACCGAGGATATTTCCACCGTGCGCCGCTTCTCCGACCTCCCGACAAACGCCCGGCGCTACGTCGCCGCCATGATGAAGAGCACCCTCGACGTCGCCTACGCCGGCGAGTCCTGGCCGTCTGCCGACAAGCTCGCGAACCTCCGCTACCTCGGCGTCGGTCCCGAGCCCTCCCAGATCATCAAGGACGTCCCCGCCACCCCCGAGCTCGTCCGCCTCGCGTAGGTTGCCGTCCGAGGTGGGCAGGCACGTCCCGCCTGCATAGAATCCAGGTCGAGCCCAACCTTGGCGCGCCAATAGCGGCCAGCGTCCCGAAATGCGGGCACGGGGACGCGCCCAACCACCCGCTCATCCGCCTTTCTTCTTCAGCCCCGCAACCGCAGTCGCCCTCTCCTTCACCGCCGCCTTGATCAGCGCCTTAACCGCCGGCGACCTCGCCTCGGCCATTGTCCTGACCTTCGCATGACGCGCCGCCTTGCCCGTTCCCTCAAGCAACCCGGCCGGATCAGGCAAAGCGATGCCGTGATAGAAACCCAGGTTCACCGACGCCGTGAGCGGCATGATATGCGCGTAAGCCTCGGTCATCTTCCTGGGCCCAACCCCGTAGGTTGTGCATTTCTCCCCGATGCGCGGAGTTTCCACGCTCTCGGGATGCACCGTTTCCATGAGCGTCCGCAGCGCCCGGGCAATCGCTTGGATCTCCGAAACGTGAGGCTTCAAAATCCCCTCGAAGGTGCCCAGACGTTCATCGGTGGTCATGCTAGAAAATATGAAAGGCAGTGTATCTGACCGGCTATCGAGGCTGGAAAGATCAAGTCAAAGACCTGCCCTGCTTCAAGCCACCTTTGGGCCCAACCGCGCCATCACTTCACCGAGCAGATAGATCGATCCAGTCACGACCAGCGTATCCTGCGGTCCGCCGGCCGTGCATGCGATAGCCGTCGGAAAAAGTCCCGCGACAGTCGCCCGTAGAACCTGCCCTTTGAATGCCACCGGCACCAACGATTCGAGTTCCTCGTACGAGCATGCGCGCGGTTGGTTCGGGACCACGAGGTGAACTTCCTTCGCGTGCCGGCAGATCGTCTCCATCAGCGGACCCGCCCGGGCCACGCCGAGTGCGGCGGTGATGACCACGGGAGTGCGACCCGTCTCCGCCACCAGCTGCGCGAGGCTGGTCTCCAACACCTGCGCGCCCTCGGGGTTGTGCGACGCATCCAAGATCGTCAGCCGGCCGCCCACGGTCACCCGTTGCCAGCGGCCCGGCCAGTCCACCTGGCGCAGACCGCGCGCAATGATCTCGTCGGTGATTCGCCACTTCGCCGACAGAACCTTCGCCGCCAGCCACGCCGTCGCCGCATTCCAGCGTTGATAATCTCCCTCGAGGTTCGTCGCGGGATAATCCCCGAGCTCACCGCCAAATTCCTCGGCGACCGATACCAGCGGCGACCCGCGCTCCGCGGCGACCGCCCGAATCACCACTTCCGCTTCGGCCGGCACCCGGCCCATCACCACCGGGCGGCCGGGCTTGATGATGCCCGCCTTCTCCCGTGCGATCAGCCCCAGCTCGTGGCCGAGGTATTCGCAGTGATCCATGCCGATCGACGTAATCACACTGACTTCGGGCACCACGATGTTCGTCGCATCGAGCCGCCCACCCAGCCCTGTTTCCAGCACACCGATGTCGCAGCCTTTCCGCGTGAACTGCAGCAGCGCCATCGCCGTCATGAATTCAAAGAAACTGGGCCGCTCGTCTGCTTTCACCTGCGCGATGCGGTCTGCCAGCGGACGCAGCTCCCGCGCATAGGCCACGAGTTCGTCTTCGCGCAGCATCTGCCGGTCGACCTGCACGCGTTCGCCCAAATTCACCAGGTGGGGCGACGTATAAAGCCCCACCCGCCAGCCGGCCGCGCGCAGGATCGCATCGAGCATCGCGGACACCGAGCCCTTGCCGTTGGTCCCCGCCACATGGACAACCGGTAGGCTCCGCTCCGGGTGGCCCAGCGCCGCGGCAAAGGGCCGCATGCGGTCAATGCCGTAGGTGCTGCCCTGCGGCTTCAAGCCGAAGAGATAATCCGTCACCGCCCCGTAATCGGCCGGATCGCTGGCAGGCATGGCGGCCAAAGACGCGTTAGGTGTTGACGACGGTTGTCGGCGGAGCGGCCTTTTTCTTCACGAACAGGGCCAGCAGCAGCTCGCCAATGCGGTCGCGCAGCTCGGTCCGGCTCACGATCTGGTCCACCAGCCCATGCTTGAGCAAAAACTCCGACGTCTGGAATCCCGGGGGCAGCGTCTGTTTGGTCGTGTCCTTGATGACGCGCGGTCCGGCAAACCCGATCAGCGCGCCAGGCTCGGCCAGGATCACGTCGCCCAGCGTCGCATAGCTGGCCGACACGCCGCCCGTCGTCGGGTGCGTCAGGATGGATATGTAAGGCAGCCCGGCCGCCGCGAGCCGCCCGAGGGCGGCGCTGGTCTTGGCCATCTGCATGAGCGAGAGAATGCCTTCCTGCATGCGCGCGCCGCCTGAGGTGCTGAAGATGAGGCACGGGCATTTCTTCGCCAGCGCGGTCTCGATCGCGCGGGTGATCTTCTCGCCCGCCGCCGAGCCCAGCGTGCCGCCGCAGAACCGGAAATCCATTACCGCCAGGGAAACCGGGATGCCCTGGATCGATCCCGTGCCGCAGATGACCGCCTCGGGCAGGCCGCTTTCCTTCTCGTATTTCTTGATGCGCGTCGGATACGGCGACGAGTCCACGAAACCGAGCGGGTCGGCCGAGCGGACGTCCGCGTCCGCCTCCTTGAAGGTGCCCTCGTCGAGCAGCTTCGCAATGCGCTCGCGCGCCCCGATGGGGAAATGATGCCCGCTCTTCGGCACCACCATCTGGTTGTCCTCGATTTCCTTGGTGAACACCGCATCGCCGCTCACCGGATCCTTGGTGTACAGCCCGTGCGGGATTTCCTTCTTGCGGGTCCGGCGGACCGTGTAGGTCGGTTTATCGAAGTGGGACATGGGAGGGGATCAGCCGTGGCCGAAGGTGATGACGTCGAGGTTCAGGCTGCCCGCGCGACGCAACGCGAGCGCGCAACTGTTGAGGGTGGAACCAGTAGTGAAAACGTCATCAACCAGGATTAAATGCTGGTCGGGATTCAAGCCGGCGCCCCGGGCGAGTGCAAAGGCATTTTTGAGGTTCGCCTGGCGCTCCCGGCGATCGCGATGCGTCTGGGTCTCCGTGTCCACTGTGCGCCGCAGCAACGCCCGGACCTGCGCGCCGCCCCCGGCCACGCGCGCCAGCTCCGCCGCGAGCAGCGCACTCTGGTTGTAGCCGCGCTCGCGCTCCTTGCGCGGGTGCAGCGGCACCGGCACGAGCGTCGCGCCGCGGGCCAGGGCCAGCACATGCGGCGACCGCCGGAAAATTTCCGCCACGTCCCCCAGCACATGCAGCCCGCGGTGATACTTGAATTCATGGATCAGCGCCCGCGCCGGGCCTTTCGAGAGCACCGCCGTGCGCCCCTCCCGGTAGGCCGGCGCCAGGCCCTCGCAATGCGGACACAGGCGTTCGCCCTCGACCTCGCCATAAAACGGATGCCCGCAGGTGGTGCAGTGCGGTGGACTCACAAAGTCGACCTGTCGCACACAGCGCGCGCAAAGGTGGCGGAAACCGCCAGCCGCCGACCCATTGTCCTCCACCAATCCCCGGCAGTGCACGCACACCGGCGGAAACACCACGTCGCTCACTCCGCGCGCAAACGCGTGCAGGACGGCGTTCATGGATAAAACACCTTCACCAGGAACAGCCCCTCCGGCGGCGCCGTCAGCACGAGCGCCGTGCGCTGCTGCGACGCCAGGATTTCCTTCACCCGCGCCGGCGTCAGCTTGCCCTCGCCGACGCTCACGAGCACGCCGGCCAGGCTGCGCATCATCTTGTAAAGAAATCCGTCCGCCTCCGCGATGATGCGCACGGTGCGGCCGCGTCGCACCACATCGAGCCGGCGCAGGTCCCGCACGGTGTCCTCGCGCTCCCGGCCGTTGAGCGCCGTGAACGCCCGGAAATCCTGCCGCCCGCGGAGAATCGCCGCCGCCGACTGCATCGCCTTCAGGTCGAGCGGTCGGAATACCGGCCAGCAGTACAGCCGGTTGAACGGATCGGGCGCGCCAATGTGCAACCGGTACTCATAGCGTTTGCCCGTTGCCTGGAACCGCGAATGGAAATCGTCCGCCACGGCGCGGATGGATTTCACCTGGATCGCATCGGGCAACCCCATGCGGAACGCCGCCATCAGCTTGGTCACGCCATGAGGCCAGATCGCATCGAAATGAAACACCTGCCCCAGCGCATGCACGCCGGAGTCCGTGCGCCCGCTGCCGTGGATGCGCACCGGCATTCCGAAGATCTGAGCCAGCCGCGCCTCGATGATGTCCTGCACCGCGTCGGCCCGCGCCTGGCTCTGCCACCCGGCAAAGCCCGTGCCATCATAGGCACAAATACACTTCCAACGTTGGGGCTTGGGCGAAGAAGAAGTCACGGAGCCTTTGGGATCAGGAGGGTTATCGCGGAAAAGCGGAGGAGCGGAAGTGCGGAAACGGATGGGTCACCACGAAACACACCAACTACACGAAATAAAAGCCGTCTGCAGGGATCAGTCGTAGTCCAAGGTTATGCGGTTCAGTACTTGGGTCATAGCCATCGGATTCCAGATCCTTTCTGCTTTGGTGTTTTTGGTGTGTTTCGTGGTTAAGTCGGGCCGAAGTACTCCTCCGTGTTTCCGCGATCACTCCGTCTCCAGCGCCGGCGGCGGCATTTTCTGGTTGAGGAAATCCTGCAGGATCAGCGTCGCCGCACGCGAATCGATCAGCCCGCTCGCCCGCACGTCGCGCCGCTTCGCCTTCGCGATCGTCGACTCCGCCTCGTAGCTCGTCAGCCGCTCGTCCACGAGGTGCACCGGCAGTCTGAACTCCCCGCGCAACCGCTCCGCCAGCGCCTCGGCCTCCTTCGCCTTGGGCCCCGCGGTATCGTCCATGTTCAAGGGATAACCCAGCACCAGGTCCGTGGCCCGGCGTTGCGCGATCACGGCCGCGAGTGCGGCCCAGCGCTTCTCGGGTGCGGTCTCGATGATCGCCGGCAACGGCGTGGCCACGCCCAGGTCATCGCCGTAGCTGAGCCCGATCCGCCGGGTGCCATAATCGATGCCGAGGCAACGCATGCGGGGATTTTCGCCGGTCCCGCCCGCCGGGTGCAAATGCATTTGCGGCGAAGGCCAAAACCGCTCTCTTGAGCGCGCCGCAGGTGCTTTGCAGCTTCGGCACATTTAATGAATCCTCCCGACTATCCGCTCGATCTTACCGTCACCGAAGCCAGCCAGCGGGTGAGCGCTGATCCATCAAAGGTCCGCATCATCGATGTGCGGGAGCCCGACGAGCTCGAAATCTGCCACATCGCCGGGGCCGAGACCATTCCCATGCGGCAGATTCCGGAGCACGTCGCCACCCTTCCACGCGACCAGCACCTACTGATCCTCTGCCATCGCGGCAACCGGAGCCTGCGGGTCACTCAGTTTCTCCGCGCCCAGGGATTTACTGCCGTGAGCAATATCGAAGGAGGAATCGACGCCTGGGCCGAGCAGCTCGACCCGACGATGGCCCGTTACTGAGCAATTGAGCAACTTCGGCCAGTAGCAGCCGAGGTCACGAGGCTGGGTTCGGTTTTGAAACGCAAAGCCGCCAAGGCGCGAAGAACAGAGTAAAGTCAGGAGTATCGGCTCCGGATCGTTTTCTTCCGTCCGACCTTTGCCCTTTCGCACCTTTGCGTTTCAACCCAACCGCAGTTCCGGGTGCTCCCCGGCATAACTCCGGGTATAATCCGCAAACGCCGCCTTCAGCCGTGCCGTCACCGATTCCTCCGCGACTTTGAAACGATGCCCGTCAATCGCCGCGACCGGCGTGAGATCCTTGGTCGTCGAAAGCAGAAAACACTCCGTCAGGCCCGCGAAATCTCCGGGCAGGATTGTCGCCTCCCGCGCCGGAATCCCAGCGGCGCCGGCCACTTTCTCCAGCAGCAGCTCGCGGGTAATCCCTCCCAGGATCCCGGCCGATAGTGGCGGGGTCACGACTTCCCCATCGCGCACAAATGCAATGTTCGACACCGCCGCCTCCGTGACTTCACCCGCCTGGTTGAGGATGACGACTTCATCCGCCCCGCGCGACCGCGCCTCCCGCAGGCAAAGAATGTTGTTCAGGTAGTTTCCCGTCTTCCAGGCCGGGTTCAGCGTATCCGCCGGATTCCGGCGCAGCGTGGTGGCGAGTGACAATTGCAGGCCCTTCCGGAGCGTCTCGGCCGGGTGCGCCTTGTTCGGCTGAACGAACATCACATAGTCCGCCCGGTCCGCGAGGGCCACATCCAGCCCGATCGGACCCCCGCCCCGCGTGATTTGCAGCCGGATATAGTAGTCCTCCGCCGCACCGGCAGCCTGGCGATACGCCGCCACGGTCCGGGCCACTTCGCGGCGCGCTTCATCGCCCGTAAGCGGCAGCGCAAAGTGCAGCGCCGCCGCCGATTGCTCGAGGCGGCGCCAGTGCTCCTCCCAGGCAAAGATCACCCCATGATAGGTCCGCCAGACCTCATAGATCGCATCGCCATAGAGAAACCCCCGGTTCAGCGGCGAAACCGATGCCTCGCGGGCGTCGTGCAGCCGTCCGTTGGTGCAGGCTTGGATGTACGGGACAGGCATGGGTGGAGTTGGAGGGCCCAGCGAACGCGAAGCCCGCCAACAGACAAATCAAAAGCCGCGCTGGTCCGCGCTGCGCTCCATGGTCATGCGAGCGCAGCGCCCAACCCCGCCCTCGCGGGCTTACTTCCGGGCTTTGACGAGCCCCAGCTCCTTCTTGATGTTCTGCACACTGGGCAGGGAAATGCCCGCGGCCTTGGCAATCTCGGCGCCGGTTTTGCCCGCCTGCGCCAAGGACTTCACCTGCGCCTTGGTCTCCGCGGTGATGACCGCGCGCGCGCGGCGCTTGCCGCCGGGCTTCCGCGGAGCGGCGCCCTTTGCCCGGCCCTTCGCGCTGGACTTCACGGCCTTGATAAAGTCCTGCACCGTGTTGAAGCCATATTTGCCTGGCAGGGCCGCCAGTTCCTTCGCGAGCTCGAGCGCGATGGATTTTTCCAGTTCCGCCATCTTGGCAAGGGTTGCCTTGAGTTCCTTTAGTTTGTCTGTCGCCATATGCTTCAACCTATAGGCGCCCCGGCTTATAGCAAGGCGGTGATATGGATATATTCAGGTTATAAACAGACCCGTTTACCTTGTATAGGCGGCGGCTTTCCTCAACCCCGGCCTCGGTCGCGGCGGAAGCGCGCCGGCCCGCAGCCGGCGTACTGCTTGAAGACCCGGCTGAAGTGGTGCCGGTTGGCAAACCCCACCGCCTCTGCCACCTGCTCGATGGAATCCTCCGAAAACGTCAGCCGCCGGCACGCCTCGCGAACCCGCCGCTCGGCCACGAACGCCGCCGGCGTGCGGCCGGTGTTCGCCTTGAACCAGCGGATGAACGCCTCGACGCTCAGGCCCGCCTGCGCCGCCAGCCGTTCATTGGTGATCTCCCCGGACAGCGAATGCTGGATCCAGCCGAAGAGCTTGCGCAGCCGCAACGGGATCGTCTCAAAGCCCTCCGGCCCGACCTCGGCAAACACCAGGTGCAGCAGTCCCGCGCTGACATGGGCCGCGCGGCCCGTCTGGCGGCGGGCAATCACCCGGTGCAGTTCCCGCGCCAAGGCCCGGACCGTGCGCCCCGCCGGCACCTCGATCACCCCCGCCGTCGGCGTGGTCAGGGATAGATATAACGAGAAATGCACCCACAGGTGGTCGACCCCCGGCCGGCTGCCGCAGTTGAAGGTCACCCCGTCCGGCACCAGCACGACGCGGTCGGGCCCGAGCCCATGGCGCCGCCCCCGCGATTCGATCCAGGCCCCGGGGTTCAGGTCATAGTAACAGCGCCAGAACGGACTGCGCACCTGCTGAAAATTCCAATTGGGATCCAGCCGCGCGGCGCCGCATTCGTGGATCTGGAAACTGTCCCCGCTTTCACCCGCCGGCGGCTTGAGCCCGTGGGCCGTGAAGGGGTCATGCCACAGCCGTTGGTCAATTTCAGGCATAAATCATCCGGTTGCAGACATTGCCCCGGGGCAAGCCAAATGGTAGAGTGGCGTCATGAGTTCCCTCGTCGCCGAGACCCCCGTCACGACCCCGCCCCGCCGCGTCCTCATCACGCCCGAGTCGAAACAGAAGCCCACGATCGTGGATCTGCTGAACGACTGGCAGTATCTTGAGAAGGCGACCCACCGCCTGATCTGCGCATGGGGCCGCGAGATCGCCCCGTGGTACGACAAGAGCGCCATCCATCGCCACGTCTGGGACCAGGCCGAGTGCGTCCGCCGCCTCCGCGAGCGCGTCGCCCAGTTTCCGGGCGGCAAGCCCGACGCCCCCGTTTCCAGCCGGCTGGAACAGCTGGCCAACACCGTCCTGCTCGCACCCAACTACCAGGACGCGCTGGACGGCATTTATGAGATCCTCCTGAAGGCCCTGCTCACCGCCTACGGCGAATACTCGGGCCATGCCCATCCGGTGCACGACGCGCCGACCATCGCCCTGCTCCACGAGATCAACCAGATCAAGAGCCAGGAGTTCCTGTGGTACCGTGATTTCCGCCGGCGCCATCCGCACACGACCAGCGCCGCCTACCGCGCGGCCGTCGAGCGGCAGATCGCCGACTGTGGCGGTTTCCAGGCGGCGCTGCCACTCGCGCCGGGCGATACCGGCGCCAAGCCGGCGGGCGCCGCGACCGACTTCAAGTATGCCAAGTTCAGCGCGCGCAACGTGCCCCTCCTCCCGCGCCATGATTTCATGGAGTATGTCCGGGTGGATTTTCCCACCAGCATCGAGGCCCGCCGGCTCTTCTGGGGCTTCGGCTACATGATGGAGAAGAATCTCCCCGACGACCAGCTGCGCTGGATCTACGACGGGCATTTCATGCCGTGGGACTGGCACCACGACATCTCGCGCCATCTCTGGGACGAGTCCCGGCACGGCGATTCCGGCTACTCCCGGCTGCGGGACTTCGGCATCGATTTCGACGACGTGGGTTTCCCGGGCTACGACATGGCCGAGCGCATCCCGGTGCTCGAGGCCGCCGCCCAGCGCGAGGGCATCACACGCGACGAGGCTTTCCGCAATTATGCCAAGTACCTCGATCCCGTGCGCGGCGAGCACATGACCCGCGCCCAGATCTATGACAACGTGTTCATGATCGGCTTGGTCGCCGAGACCGGCCACTTCATCGTCAAGCAGGAGGGTTACCAGGATTTCAAGGAAGGCCAGGACCTCGAGTCCGCCGAAATGATGCTCTTCGACATCATCGACGAGACCGCGCACGTCCAGTACGCGCACAAATGGCTGCCGCTGCTCGGCGAGCTGTGCGGCGTGGACAATTCCAACTACCGCGAGCGCGGGGCCACCATCCGGGCCGAATACCAGAAGAAGCACGATGACCTCTCCGCCGTGCTGGCCAAGAAGCTGTCCTACCAGGCCGGCGATCCGGCCTTCGACGCCTACCAGGACCTGCTCGGGCGCATCCGCCGGGTGAAGCCGCTGGCCAACGCCGCGACCTGCCCGCCGCGTTCCCCCAAGCCCATGTAAGCCGGCGCGGCGCCGGCTTGGAAGGGAGATGGGAACTGGGAGCTGGGAGATCGAAACCCTCCGTGACTAGGGTCCGCTACTCGGAGGTGTTCCAACTTCCACCTCCCAACTTCCATCTTCCATTGGCCGGAAGGCCAATTCAGCTTGCGCGCCGCCCGCGCGGGAAGCTTTACTCGCGGAGCATGGCCCGCCTTCCCCTCGAGGATAATTTCAACGACGTCATCAACAAGACCCAGCGCGGTCTGAAGATCTCCGACGAGGATCTCGCCCAGCGCGCCGAGGTCACCGCCGAGGACCTGGCCGCCGTCAAGGGGGGCAAGCCCATCGTGGCGGTCATCCGCCGCGTGGCCCGCCACCTGCGGCTGGGCCCCGATGCCCTCGAGGCCCTCGCCGCGAAGGCGTGGTACCCCGAGCAGCCGAATTTTCCCACGGGCTTCGCGGCGTTCAACACGCCGTTCGAGGACATGACCGTGAACAGCTACCTCGTCTGGGACTCGCGCACCAAGCTCGGCGCGGCCTTCGACACCGGCGCCAACTGCGACGCGATGATCGACACGATCCACGCCGAGAAGATCAAGCTCCATTACATCTTCATCACCCACACGCACGATGATCATATCGCCGACCTCGCCAAGCTCGCCGCCGCGACCAAGGCCGAGGTCTGGGCCAGCGAGACGGAGCCCGTGAACTTCCCCGGCGCCAAGACGTTCAAGGAAAACGCGCATTTCCACATGGGCCCGCTCGCCATCAAGACGCTGTTCACCTGGGGCCATTCGCCCGGCATGACGACGTTCTACATCACCGGCCTGAGCTGGCCCCTCGCCATCGTGGGCGATTCCATCTTCGCCAGCTCGATGGGCGGCAGCCCCACGAATTTCGCCGACCAATTCCGCAACAACAAGGAGAAGATCCTCACGCTGCCCAATGACACCGTGCTCGCCTGCGGCCATGGTCCCCTGACCACCCTCGGCCAGGAAAAGCGCCACAATCCTTTCTTCACCACCCGCTGATCCTTTAACCCCACCCACTATCATGTCGCAAAAAATCGCCTTCGTAGGAGTCGGTCGCATGGGCGCCAACATGGCGCGCCGCCTCAAAGACACCGGTTACACCGTCTCTGCGGTGTTTGACGTCCACGCGCCCAGCGCCGCGGACCTCGCCAAGGAAATCGGCGCCACCCACGCCACCAAGCTGGCCGACGTCACCGCCGCCGCCGCCATCATCTTCACCGTCGTCACCGACGATGCCGCTCAGCTCGGCGTGTTTGCCGAAAGCGGCGATTCCCTGCTCACCGGCGCCAAGGGCAAGATCTTCATCAACTGCGCCACCCTCACGCCCAAGATCCACGTCGAGGTCGAGCGCCGCGCGAAGAAAGTCGGCGCCGTCACGTTGGAAGGCTGCATGGCCTCATCCATCCCGCAGGCCCGCAACGGCACGCTCTATCTCATGTGTGCCGGCGACCAGGCCACCTTCGACCAGGTGAAGCCCATCCTGGAGAAGCTCAGCACCGCCCTGCGCTACATCGGCCACACCGGCCAGGCCGCGCAGGTAAAGGCGCTCGTCAACATGGTCATGAACATCAACACCGCCGGCCTCGCCGAGGGCCTCGGCCTCGGCGCCGCGCTCGGGCTCGACCTCACCATGCTCCGCGAGGTCTTCCTCCAGACCGGCGCCAACTCTCAGGTGCTCAAGACCGACGGCGAGGACATGCAGAACCGCGACCACTCCTGCTTCTTCTCCGGCGCCCATGCCGCCAAGGACAGCGGCATTGCCGCCCAGCTCGGTGTCGATGTCGGCCTCAACCTCCCGCTCGCCAACGCCACCAAGGCCCAGTTCGACAAGATGGTGAAACTCGGACTCGGCGGCCTCGACAAGTCCGGCGTCGCGGAGCTCACCTTTAAGGGCCGTCACGGCTGATCTTGTTTTTCGATTTTCGATTCGGGATTTTCGATTGCGCCGCAATCCAACCCCAAAGCGTAAGTCGAAGCTTTCTCCCCAATCGAAAATCGAAATCTAAAATCGAAAATGTCCAACATTGCCCACATCGCCAACCTCTGGTCGCTCGTCAACCATCCCTCCGCCGCCAAGCAGTGGTCGCTGGAGAAGAAAATCAAGGCCTGCGCCGACGCCGGCTTCGACGGCATCACGACCGGCCTCACGCCCGAGCACCGGGTCCTCGCCGAAAAATACGGCCTGAAGCACCTCCTCGGCTTCGTCTCGACCTCCTCCGGCGACCCCAAGGATTTCGCCGCACGCATCCGCGCGCAGAAGGAGGCCGGCGCGGTCCAGATCAATGTTCAGATGGACGACCATGACACGCCGCCCGCCCTCGCCACCAAGCACTGGATCCAAATGATGCGTGAGGCCGAGAAGATCGGCGGCGTGGTCCTCTCGCTCGAGGTCCACCGCGATTGCTGCACCGAGACGCCGGAGAAGACCTACGAGATCGCCGAGCGCTACCAGAAGGCCACCGGCGAGATGATCAAGATCAACTTCGACTTCTCCCACTTCTCCGTCGTGAAGCACCTCGGGCCCGGCAACTACGCCTCCCGCCTGCTCGACCACCCCGCGCTCGTCCAGAACAGCGACCAGTCGCATTGCCGGCCGTTCAACGGCCATCACTGCCAGGTGGGCGTGACCTACAAGGGCAAACTCAGCGACGAGGCGAAGAGCTATCTCGATTTCTGCGTCGCACTCTTCAAGTGCTGGAAAGCCGCGCCGAAGAACAAAAACCGCACGCTGTTCGTTTGCCCGGAAATGGGACCGTACCACGAGGGCGGCGCCGGCTACAACATCTCCGGCCTCCCGCCCGCCTGGCCCGACGCTGTTGTGCTCCGCGGCGAACTCGCGAAGGCCTGGAAGCGCGCCTGAGTCGAATCTCGGAATCGATCTATCTGGAACTCAGGAATCAGGCCTCGCTGCCGTTTCCAGAGTTCCTGAGTTCCAGATAAAGATTTGATTAGGATTGGTCCGGCCTCAGCCGTACTTCGCCTTCAGCGTCTTTCCTTCCTTTGCGCTGCGGTCGGCCAGGTCCAGGATGTGGATCGGCCGGCGCGACCATTCCGGCGTGATCACCAGCGCTTCGCCCTTCGTCAGGTGGGCGGCGATGTTCTCGTAGTACTTGTGCCATTGCACCGGGGGATTCCTTCCTTTGGTCACGATCGTCTTGTCGCCGTCCCGGACGGTGATCTCGTGGTTGTCGTAGTCCCACCAGAAGGTGCCTTTCGTGCCGGTCACATCGACCATGCCCCGCTTCGGGTTGGCGTCGATCTGCGTGATGCAGAGCGTGGCCCAGGCCCCGCTCTTGAAGCGCACGACCGCGTAGCCCTCGTCCTCGATCGTGTCCTCGCCCCACTTCGACTGGGCGGCCCAGAAGCCGCGCTTGGCAAAGCCCGTGACCTCGGTGACTTCCGAGTCTACCAGCTGCAGGGTATATTCAAGGACATGCACGCCCCAGTCGTAGAGGATGCCGCCGGAAATGGACTTGCTGGACCGCCACCAGTCGCCCGGCTTGCCCCAGCCGCCCAGGTGGGATTCCACGCGAACGATTTCGCCGATGGCGCCCGAACGCACCACCTCCAGCGCCTTCAGGATGGAACCGTCCCAATGGCGGTTGTGATAAGTGGAAAGCATCACCCCCGCCTTCTTCGCCGCCGCGATCATCGCGTCGCATTCCTTCGTCGTGATCGCAATGGGCTTCTCGCACACCACGTGCCGTCCGGCGCGGAGGCACTTGAGGGCCAGCGTCGCATGGGTGTTATGCGGCGTGATGATCACGACGAGGTTCACGTCGGACTTGGCGAGCAACTCGTCCACGCTGGCATAGGTCTGGATTCCGGGGAAATCCTGGGCGGCAACCGCCAGGCGTGCGGCATCCGGCTCCGCGACCGCCCGCGGGGTCATACCCGCCTTCTGCATGTCCTGTAGGTGGGAACGGCCCATGTTAAAGGCGCCACCGTAACCGATGACGCCGACTTTGATCTCACTGGCATGCTTGAAGCGGGATTTCATGGAAAGAATCTGGAGTATGAATGGAGCCGGGAAGCCGGTCGAAGCCCAGTCACCTAAGACAGCGGACGCCCGCTTCAAAACTATTCGTGCACTCCGGTGCAAATACCCGTGTCATCTACCGCGCGCCGATGCGACAACCGGATGACATGAACCGCCTTGTTCCCCTTTGACTGTTCAGGAGTAATCGCGCATGCGTAGGAGAATGCCATCGGTCTCCGGACCAGCGATGCCCATGCAACCCGAAAACCCACGAAGCATCAGAGAACGGTGCGGTCGGTCGCCAATCACAGAAGCCGTCCTGCCCTTTCCCCCCTGGCCTTAACCCTCCATGAATAAAAAACGCGTTTCACCCCCGCCCGGCAATTCGGCCATACCCATGGCTCTCATTCGCCCGTCCTTGCTTCGGCCGGTCCGGCTGTGGGCCCTAGTCGTCCTCCTCGCCTGCGGGGCGCAGGTGTGTCCCCGCTTGGCCGCGGCCAATGACGAGGATGCCTTTAAGATCAATATCCGCACGTCCGTTGATCGCCCCTACACGATGTTCAGCAAGAAGCCGTTCAAGGAGCACAGCAAACTGTATTCGCTCGCCTGGATCCGGCAGGCGAAAAGCACCGGACCCGCGTTCGTCGAGCCGGTGGATGAAGTCGACCTCCTGCAGCATCTCCACGACGTCCTCACCGCCCGCGGCTTTCACGAGCCGGCGAGTGGCAAGGTCCCGGACATCGTCCTGACCGTGATCTATGGACGCAGCCGATTGCGCAATCCTTACGAGGACAAGACGCTCGATATCGGCGATTCCCAAGGCATGGACAATACGGTGATCGGTGACGCCAACCTGTTGGTGAACGAGCGGACCCCGGGACGGCACGAGAAATCCGTGGCCGCCGGCGAGGAGAAGATTTTCATCGCGATCACCGCTTGGGATTTTCCGGGGTTTTCCCCGACGGACAAACCCAAGCAGCTTTGGCGCACGATCATCAATGTGGATGACCCGGACCAGGACCTAAATCTGGTTGCCGGAAAGATGCTGGCGGCCGGCAGCGCTTACTTCGACCGGGAGATTAACGAGGAAGAAGTCACCGTCATGAGCAATGTGCCAGACGGCCATGTGATCGTCGGCACGGCGACCAAAGTCCCCCCGGCCAGTCCCGAGAAATAACCGTGACCCTGACGGAGCCGCCCCGCTTGAGTTGATCAATCCGGCCTGCAACCCACATCACACCATCAACTGGCTGGGCTGGGTTCACCAACACCGTGGCAACGATCCGATCCACCGGCAAGCCATCCCGGATTTCCTGTCCGACGCTCCCGCGTAAATTACCCGCCAGGCCTCTGCGGGTTCTGGCACTACTCTCCATTGCCGCGCTGCGGCTGGCTTGGCCCGCGAGCGCGGGCGTGGACGAGGCCGGCGCAGATTTCCCCATCACGGTGCGTTCCTTCGTCGAGCGGAACTATACGCGCTTCAGCAAGGAGCCGTACCGGGAGCATGGCCGGACCTATGCGGTCATCTCCTTCGATCAGGTCAAGTCGGACAGCCCGCTCGCACGGACCATCAATCAGGTGGCACTTTACCGGGAATTTCAAAAGGCCCTCGCCACCCACGGCTTCCATGAACCCGCGCCTGGGGCCAAACCCGCGGTTCTGCTCACCGTTATCTACGGCCGCGGGTGGCTGCATAATCCCTACCTCGACAAGGAGGTTGAAACGGCGAGCAGTGACTTCGGCGTCCCCACCTACACGGCATCCGTCGAGCAGCTCATCCGGGAACGGAGCACGCCTGGCTACGCGGACAAGACGATCTCGGCCAACGCCGAGAAACTGTTCATCGCCGTCATTGCCTGGAAGTTCCCCGACGGCCCGAAGGAAAAGCCGCAAAAGCTCTGGCGCACGGTCATGATCGCCGACGATCCCGACCAAGACCTCAACCTGATCGCGGATAAGCTGCTGGCGGCTGGCGCAGGCTATTTCGATCACCCCATCGAACAGGAGGAGGTGACCATCTCCAGCAAGGTCGCCGCGGGTCATGTCGAGGTCGGAACGCCGACGGTCGTCGAACCGGCCAAACCCGGGAAATAACCCACGGTCCGATCTACGTTCCGCGATGATCCAAGACGAATCAACCATTGGGTCGCAGCCGAAGGACCAGCCGCTTCCTTCCGTTGTTCTTCCCTTTTGTGCCGGGTGAAATATCGTCCGGTTGGCTCAGGAAGTCCTCCGTCACCCATGACCAGCAAGCAAGTCCTGCCTCTGCGCACCATGGCCCTACTCCTCGTGCTCGCCGCGGCGATCTGCCCTCGGCTGAAGGCTGCGGAAACCAAGGATACCATCGATATCACCTTGCGCTCCACCTCCGAGCGCCCCATCAGGCCAAATGTCGGGCCATCCGCTACCGAGCATTCGAAGCTTTACGTGATCGGAGGCATCAGGGCGGCCTACCTGATGCCCACCGACACGTCCACGCCCCTGGCCATCCCGGTCAACGAGGACGAACTACGGGGTCAGTTCAAGAGCATCCTGGCTGAGTACGGTTTTCATGAAATCACCTGGGGGAAAACGGCGGATATCGTACTCAATCTCATCTACGGGCGCAGCCAAATGCGCAACCCGTATGCCAGCAAAACCATCGAAGTCGACGCCGGCACCCTTGGCCTGCGCGGCGTCAAGGTCGTCAGCTCCTCCTCCGATGAGCTCCTGCGGGAACGGAGCGACCCGGGCTTCTATCAGAGACTCCAAAAAGCCGACTCGGAGAAACTCTTCATGATCATCACCGCCTGGGAAAATCCTGGCTTCAATCCGAAGGCCCGGAAGGAACCGGTGCAACTCTGGCAGACCGTCGTCTATGTCGACAACCCGGACGCCAACCTTAATGTCCTTGCAGGGGCCATGCTCGCGGCGGCCGGAAACTATTTCGACCGCCGCATGACCGAGGAAGAGACCACCGTGGTGAGGCCCGTTCCAAACGGACAGGCCGTGGCGGGCACACCGGTGGAAGTTGAGCCGAGACCCGACAAATGAGGTGACCATGGCGGCTGGATAAACCCAGCGGCCGGATTTCAGTACTTGCGGCATGATTTTTTTTCCTGCAACGTGCGCGGCCTTGTTCAAGGCGCGGTTGCCAAGTGGTAAGGCCGAGGTCTGCAAAACCTCTATGCGCCGGTTCGATTCCGGCCCGCGCCTCCAATTTCATTCTGCTCAGCAGCATGGAGTTTGGAGTCCCGGGGTCCGCTACGGACACCAAAATCACCACTCCGTCAGGGCTTGGGGTAACGGGCGGTAACTCTCCCGCTGCTCCCTAACCCTCCGGGACCGGTTTCGCTTATCGTCGTGTTTGCACTCGCAAACATGAAAGCACGATTCCGCCTCACACGTCGGGGCAGCCGGGGTGACACGTTTTACTGCGTGGACACTAAGGCCGGCAAACGGACGAGCCTGCAGACGTCCGACGAAAGGTCCGCGCGGCAGTTGATCGAGGCCAAGAACCAGGCCGAGTGCCAGCCCGTCCTCAATCTCCAGATCGCCAAGGCCTACCTCGCGGGGGGCGGACAGCGGGTTCAACCGGCGCACCTGGCGGGAGACCGTGGAAGCCCTGACGGCCATGAAGCATGGGGCGAATCAACACCGCTGGAGGACCGTCGCCAAGGACCGGGCTCTCGCCCTCCTTTTCCCCAAAATCATTATCGATACCCCGGCAGAGCTGCTCCTCAAGGTCCTCCAGGCCGGGACGGTCTCGACCAACATTTACCTCCGGCGGCTGCACAACTTCTGCCTGGATATGAACTGGCTCCCTTGGCCCCTCATTCCGAAGCGCCAGTGGCCCGTAATCCGTTTCCGCGAAAAGCGCGCCATCACCTGGGACGAGCATAGCCGGATTGTCGCGCGGGAGGGTAATCCCGAGCGGAAGGCTTTTTACCCACTTGCTGGCACCTGGGGGCCTCCCAGTCCGACCTTGCGCACCTGCAGGCCGAGAATGTCGACTGGCCCGCCCGGATCATCTGCTTCGAGCGCCAAAAGGTGCGCTGGCGGAGCCAGCAACCCCCTCAGATTCGATTTGGGAACGAGGTTGAGGCCAGCCGCGCCCACGACGGCGCGGACCCTGCTCCGCAGGGAACGTGACGGAGGCAGGCGTCGGTTGCGCCGATTGGTTAGGCATCTTCTTACTACGTAAATTCGCCGGTGCGTAGGCGGGATCCTGGTTCAGACCTGAGCGGAGTGACTTGTTTTTCTGGATTTCGCCAACACTACCGCCGCGATCGCCGCTGTTAACGAGACGGCGCCCGCAACAAAGGCCGCGATGACAAGATCGCGCGACGGCATACCGACCAAACGGCAGCCTAAAACGCTAAGACCGGTTGCGAGAAGGGCAGCGCCGATTGCGATGAGTAGTGATTTTTTCATAGGGGTAACCAAGACATAAAAAGTGTCATTAAAACAGCAGAATTGTTGTGACGGCCGACGAGGTGCATAAACATCAACGAGCCCAAACCTCCCGCAATGATCGAACATATGGCGGCGCCTCCAAGGATGCTGATTTGCGAGCCGAGTTTCATTGTGCATTCGCCTAACGTTTAGCCGCCAGCACCCGGCTCAGCTAATCTCTTCCATCAAAACGCGCCGTCATCCGACGGCGCGTTTTTTCTGCAACCGTCGGAGCCGGGTCACCCAGGCACCGCGTTCCGGGAATTCAGCGACTTCCGGAAATTGACCCGCCCGGCTCCGGACTCCTAGGGTGCTCTCGTCGATGAAGTCCTTCCTCGCCGGAGTGGTCCGTATCCTGTCCCCCGGCGTCAGCCTGGTACTGGCCCTCGGCCTTGTGTCGGTCCTGCTCATCGCCTTCCTCCCGGCTCACTCGGCGGACGGCGACGGCCTGCAGGTCTGGGTCTTTGATGCCAACCAGGCCACGCTCTACCGCACCCTGGCACCCGAATGGGACCGGCGGCATCCCACCCTACCCCTCCGGATCTCGCAGGTTGTCGGACCGGCCCTGCAGAGCCGCATGCTCTCGGGATTCTATTCGGGCACGCCCGTGGCCGACCTGATCGAGATCGACCGGATCCAGGTCGCCCCGGTGTTCGCCGGACCGCTCCAGGACGTCGGATTCGTTGACCTGACCGAGCGCCTGGAAAAAGAGGGCCTGATGGCCCGGGTCAATCGCGCGTCCTTCAGTCCCTGGACCAGCCGGGGCCATATCTTCGGCCTGCCCCATGACGTTCATCCCGTGATGCTGGTCTATCGCGCGGACTTGGTGGAGGCCGCCGGTATTGAGGTGAACCGGATCGAGACTTGGGACGACTATTTCCGGGTGATGCGGCCGCTGCGGTCGGCCAGCGACAGCGATGGCTACATCGACCGCTATCCGCTGGCGCTTTCCCTGAACAATCCATTCTTTAGCGAAATCTTCCTGCTGCAGGGCGGGGGCGGCTATTTTGACGGAGCGGGCGCGCCCACGCTCAATTCACCCGTCAACGCCCGGCTCCTGGCCCGGCTCGCGCTGTGGTATGGCGGCCCCGGGCGCGAGATCGGCAACTTCGACATGTTCAGTGGCGCCGGCCTTCAGCTGATCAGCAATGGCTACACCCTCGCGATTCTCGCGCCCGATTGGTATGCCGGTTCCATTGTCACCTCCCTGCCGCACTTGGCCGGCAAGCTCAAGGTCATGCCCATGCCGGCCTGGGAACACGGCGGCCGCCGCACTTCGGTCAACGGTGGAACGATGCTCGGCATCACCAAGGCCTCCCGGCACCCGCAGGAAGCGTGGGAGCTGGCCAAGTACCTGTATTTTTCCCCGGTCGTGGCTGAACGGCTCTTTGCCACCACCCATATCGTCTCCCCCATGATACCCAACTGGACGCTGGCCTGCTATGATGCGCCGGACCCCTATTTTTCAAGGCAGCCGGTGGGCCGCCTCTACCTCCGGCAAGCCCCGCAGGTTCCGCTCCGGCCGTCCTCGCCTTACATCGGGACGGCGATCCTGATGGTGAACAATGCCCTCACCCGGCTCATCCAGATCGTCGAATCCCGGCACTTCACGGCTCCTGCGCAGATTGAGCCGGAAGCCCGGCAGATGCTGGATCAGGCACAGGGCCTGCTCTTGGCGGAGATGCACCGGAATGTTTTTCTCAACCGCCCTACACCCTGACATTCAGCCATCGCCGCGGCGGGCCGCCCGGCCCAATTTGCAGTTGCAAAGCCATCGGATACTGGTGGATTCCCGCGCACCTCGGCCAGGTTTCGCACCTAGATGAAATCATTCTTCGCGGGCATCGTCCGCACGCTCTCACCGGGCATCTCCCTGGTGCTTGGACTCGGGATCATCTCCGCGGTCATCGTCGCCCTGCTGCCCCTGCAGCCCCGCGGCGGAATCGAGATCTGGCTCGGCGACGGCAACCACGCCAACCTGTACCGCGCCCTCGCCCCGGAGTGGAACCGCCGCCACCCCGACCTGCCCCTCACGGTCTCGCTCATCTCGGGCCCGGCGCTTCAAAGCCGCATGCTGTCCGGTTTCTATTCCGGGACCCCGCTGCCCGATCTCATCGAGGTCGAGCGCGGGCAGATCGGCCAGGTGTTCGCCGGGCCGCTCCAAGACGTGGGTTTTGTCGATCTCACGGACCTGCTGGCCCGCGACGGGCTCGCGCACGAGATGGATTCCGCCTCCTACAGCCCCTGGACCAGCCGCGGGCGGATCTTCGGCCTGCCCCGGGGCGCCCACCCGGTGATGCTGGCGTATCGCTCCGACCTGGTCGAGGCCGCCGGCATCGACGTGAAGCAGATCGAGACCTGGGATGACTACTTCCGGCTGATGCGTCCCCTCCTCCAGGACTTGGATGGCGACGGCTACATCGACCGCTATCCTTTGACCATCTCCCTCACCAACGCCTCCTTCAGCGAGATCTTCCTCATCCAGGGCGGCGGCGGATACTTCGACGGGATGGGAAACCCGCTGCTCAACTCCGACGCCAACGTCCGGATCGTCGCCCGGCTTGCGACATGGTACGCCGGGCCAGGCCGCGTAATCGGGGATATCAACATGTACACCGGCGCCGGCCTGCGGCTCCTGCGCGAGGGCTACGCCGTGGCCATTCCCTCCGCCGACTGGTACGTGGGCAATCTGCCCGTCACGCTCCCGTCGCTGGCCGGGAAGATCAAGCTCATGCCTCTGCCCGCCTGGGAGCGCGGCGGCCGCCGCACCTCGGCCAACGGTGGCACCATGATTGGCGTGACGAAGGCCTCCAAACACCCTGAAATCGCCTGGGAGTTGGCCAAATTCCTCTATTTCTCGCCGGTGATCGCCCGTCAACTGTACGACCTCACGCACATCGTATCCCCGGTGAAATCCACCTGGGGCGCCTCCTACTACGACCGGCCGGAGCCCTATTTCTGCGGCCAGCCCGTCGGCCGTCTCCTCCAGCAGGCGATCCCGGACATCCCCCCCCGCCCTTCCTCTCCTTACCTCAGCAGTGCCGTCCAGCTGGTGAACAGCGTGATCACCCAGTTGATGGCCATCACCGACCGCCAGGGCTACGTGCGGCCGGAGCAGGCCGCGGGCGACGCCCGGCGCCTGCTGGACGAGGCGCAGCACACGCTGCTGGACCAGATCCACCGCAATGTCTTCCAGGCCCAGGCGATCCCATGAGCTCCCGCCGTCCCCATCCCGCTTGGGCGCCCTGGCTGTTCCTCGCCCCCTTCCTGCTTTTCTTCGCCGCGTTTGGCGCGTGGCCGCTGGTGCGGTCCTTCATGCTGGCCTTCGAGCAGACCTTCGGTCCGCGCACGACGGTCTATGTCGGGACGCTCAATTTCCGCTTCCTGCTCCATGACCCGCTGTTTTGGGCGGCCGTGCGCAACACGGCCGTCTTCACCATCGGGACGCTGGTCGTGCAGGTGCCGGTCGCGCTGGCGCTGGCGCTGCTGCTCAACCGGCCTGACCTGCGCGGCCGGGCCCTGTTTCGCCTGATCTTTTTCTCCCCCACCATCGTCGGCTCCATCTTCGTCGGGGTGATTTTCAGCCTGCTGCTGGAAAAGCGCTCCGGGCTCGTCAACACGGTGCTCCATGCCGCGTTTCATTCATGGAACCCGGATTTTCCCTGGGTCGACGGCTTCGTGATGCCGTCCCTCCTGATCGCGTCGCTGTGGCTCTCCGTCGGCTTCAACATGTCCTACCTGCTGGCCGCCCTGCAGAACGTGCCCGGCGACCAGCTCGATGCCGCCGCCATCGACGGGGCGAACGCCTGGCAGCGCTTCCGGCACGTGACGCTTCCCGCCATCCAGCCGGTCATCGGCATCCTGGTCCTTCTGACGGTGGTCGGCGCGCTTCAGCTCTTTGACCTGCCCTTCATCCTGTACGCCGACAGCTTCGGCAACGGACCCAACAATGCCGCCCTCTCGATCGTCACCTACCTCTATCAGACCGGCTTCCGCAGCGGTGACCTGGGCTACGCCAGCGCGATCGGCTGGATCCTGACGATCATCCTCGTCCTCATTGCCCTGGGCTACCGCTGGCTGACGCGCGAGGAGGATGCCGCCGCATGATCCCCGCCGACTCCCGCTCTGCCGGCGGCGCCCGGGCGGCCCGCTGGCTGGTCATGGGGCTGCTGCTCGCGTTCAGCATCCTGGCGGTGCTGCCTTTCGTCTGGATGATCTGCGCCTCGGTCAAGACCCCCGAGGACTATTACACCCACCAGTTTCTTCCCACCGGCAGCGGCTTCCTCGGCATCGCCTGGGACCGGCTCACCCTGAATAATTTCGTCCGGCTTTTCCGGGAGCAGCCGGTGGCGCGGGCCATCCTCAACTCGGTCATGCTCTCTTCGGTCTGCAGTGTGCTCGCCACGCTCTGCTGCGCCGCCGGCGGCTATGGCCTCAGCAAGTTTGAATTTCCCGGCCGCCGCCTGATCACGAACGGCATCCTCGCCGCGGTGGTCCTGCCGCCGGTCCTGGTCCTCGGGCCGGCGTTCGAGAGCCTCTACCACCTCGGCCTGCTCGACACCTATGCCGGACTCATCCTGCCCACCGTGGCCCCGGCGTTCGGCCTCTACCTCTTCCGCCAGGCCATGATCAACAGTGTCCCGGGCGAAATCATCGAGTCCGCCCGCATCGACGGCTGCGGCGAGGTCCGCATCTTCTTCCAGATTGTCCTGCCCCTGGTCCGCCCGATGCTCGGCGCCTTCCTGATCATCACCTTCCTCGCCACCTGGAACAACTTCCTTTCGCCGCAGATCATCCTCCAGAATCCCGAGCGCCAGCCGCTCTCGGTCGCCATCTTCCATCTGCGCGGGCTGTATGGCGCCGACTACGGCATGATCATGGCTGCCACCCTCATCTCAATCGCCCCGGTCATGGCGCTGTTCCTTTACCTCCAACGCGAATTCATCTCGGGCCTCACCAGCGGAGCGGTGAAGGGCTGAGCTTTTCAAATCTGGAACTCGGGAAAGCTGGAAAAGGCCTGGGGTTGAGGATCGTTCCCGAGTTCCTGAGTTCCACATTCATCGTGCAGTTTCATCCGTCTAGCTTGAGCTTTTGCATTTTTCCCCTGAGGAATCTGGACGCCAATCCGGCCCGGATTCCCCCTCATTTTTACCCATTATGAAAACCCCTGAAGACCACGGTGGCTCCGCCACCCAGCCCGCCCTCGCCCCGCACAGCCTCGCCGGCCAGCGGGAGGCCGCCGCCGAACGCCGCGCCCAGTATCCCTACCGCTTCCCCGTGGACCGCCGCCAGCTCGGCGGCAAGTTCACCGTGAAGGAAAACAGCCGCCGCCTGCTGCGCTTTTTCTATTTCGAACGCCGGCTGATGCACGCGCTCGGGTCCTGGACGCTCACTATCCCGGACTACGAGGTGAAGCTCGAGACGGGGCGCCACATTTTCTACCACGCTGATGCCGCCCGCTTCCTGCGCGAGCGCCTCACCGAGCAGGAATTCCGTCCCAAGGCCATCGACGCCCACCGCGACGCCGAGATCGACCGTTTCATTGACGAAATGCTCAGCGCCGCCTCGCCCGCCGAGCTGCTCGTCGGCGTCCACCAGGTCGTCGGCAAGGCCATCGCCACGACCTATCGCCACCACATCGACGACACCGACCAGGTCACCGATGTCCCCACCATCCGCTGCCTGCGCCGCATCCTGACCGACTACGAGCCCATGCTCGCGTGGGCCGATGCCGCGATCGATGCGTACATCGCCGGCGGGGTCGAGGAGGCCAAGCTCTCCGTCTGGCGCTGGCACCTCTCCCGGCTGCTAGCCTCCATCGGCGGCATCACCGGCGCCGATCCCCGCGGCGAGGCACCCGTTCCGCTCCGCATCGACACCAAGCCCTATGAGCGCGGTACCGTGCCGATGCGCGACTCGCGCTTCGATACGTTCAAGCACACCGGCGACTACGATGCCGCCGACGTCGCCAAGCGCTTCGACAAGGATTCCTACGAGGCCATCCGCCTGCGCTTCATCCGCACCCAGCGCGACGAGGTCGACGCCATCGAGGCCTTCGGCACCTTCTGCTGGGATATCCGTTTCAAGGATTTCGATGCCGAATACGATCTTGCCCGCGTCACGTGGGACGAGGCGCGCCACACCGAGATCGGCCACCGCGCGATGCTCGCCTCCGGCTACGATCCCTACGAGCTGCGCAACCGCCTCACCAGCTCCACCTGCCGCGGCCCGATGGACCCGGCCTTCGCGATGGCCGAGATCAACCTCTTCGGCGAGGTCGGCGTGCTGAAGACCATCAACGACCTCATCGACACCGCCGCCAATCGCAATGACGAGCTGCTCCGCCACATCTCGGACTACATCCGGGCCGACGAGCGCACACATGTCCGCAAGGGCACGCACATCCTCGACATCATGACCAAGCTCGACGCGAAGGCGCTGGAGCTCCGCACCCGCGAACTGTTCACGGAATGTCTCATCAGCCTGGGGGCGATCAAGAAGGACATCGACATGCAGACCCTCAGCCGCGAGGAGATCGAGCACCTCGTCGGGGAATAGCGCGGGCAGTTAGCCCTCGCTATTGGAAGTTGGGAGATAGGAGTTGGGAGATTGAAAGCGCCGCAGGCCATTATGGTCGCGCTGTTCTATCTTCCAATTCCCCGCTCCTATCTCCCCGCCCTCGCAAGCTCCGCCTCGTGA
>CAIRTK010000049.1 GCA_903881475.1 uncultured Opitutia bacterium
GTCCAGGATGGCGTCAAGGTTCGCGAGCTGCCGGAAAAAATCCTCCGTCGCACCGAAAGTGATCTTCGTGCCGTCCTTCGTGCCGATCTCGATCTCGCCGTCCGATTCCAGCCGGGCCAGCGACACCACCCGCCAGTTCACGTACAGGGGCTCGGCCTCCAGCTTCGCCTTGGCGAGCAGCTCGGCCACGGGCTCCATGCCGGCGACCGGCAGGAACGCGCCGCCCTGCCGCGCCAGCTTCACCCCGGCGAGCCATGGCAGCGTGTCCGTCATCTTCGGGTCAAAGCCCGTGCCCTCAAACACCACGCCGTCGCGCGCGACAAAGAGGGTCTGCGGCGCGCCCGCCTTGTCCTCCACCTGCAGCCGGGCCACCGGGGTGCGCTCGGCCAGGGTCACGGCCAGGGTCGCGGGAAAATTGCGCGTCAGCGTCGCCGCGCGCACCTGGCCCGACGCCAGCAGGCGCGCGCGCAGCTGGAACAGGTCGAGCTCCATGAGCGAGGTCACCTTCGGCAGGGCGAGCGTGCGCGCGAGCCACGCCTGGTCGAGGACGCCGTCCGTCACCAGCACAAGGTCCTTCATCGCCGCGGCCTTCACCACCTCGGGCATCTTCTTCGGATCGTCCTGGAACGCCGAGGCCAGCTCGAGCCCGCCCCAGGCGAGCAGGGCGAGCGCGGCCACGATGCCCGCAGTCTTGAGGCCGCCGAACACCACGCGGCGGCGTCCCTCGGACGACATCGCGCGGTGGCGGACCTGCTGGGGAATATCCTTCCAGTGGCGCGCGGGCGTGAGCGTGGGATTGAGCGGGTTCACAAGGTGACGGAGGCCGCGGCCGCGTGAAAACGCTGCAACGCGGGTGTGACCATTTCCCTGACCAAAGCCGTGAAATCCAATCCCGCGCAGCCAGCGCTCATCGGCAGCAGACTGGTCTCTTTCATGCCGGGCAGCGTGTTGATTTCCAGCAAATAAAGCACATTTGCCGCGGACAGCATGAAGTCCACGCGCGCATAGTCGCGGCAGTTGCACGCCGCATACGCCGTCTCGGCCGCCGCGCGCACCGTCGCGGTCAGGTCGTCCCCCAGCGGGGCCGGCGCAAAATACTCCGAGGCGCCCTTCGTGTACTTGCTCGCATAGTCGTAAACACCGGATTTCGGGCGGATCTCCACGACGCCCATCGCCTTGCTCCCAAGGACGCCGACCGACAGCTCGCGGCCGACGATGCGCTCCTCGACCAGCCAGTCGCCCTGCGTGATTTTGGCGAACACGGCACTAAGCTCGGCGCGGTTGGCCGCCAGGTTCAGACCCACGCTGCTGCCCTCGGCATTCGGCTTCACCACCACGTTCTCGCCGAGCTGCGCGACGACGGTCTCGACCGCCGGCTTCGCCGCCGCCGTGAACAAAATCGCCTTCGCCCCGCGCACGCCGCGCGCCGCCGCCGCCTGTTTCGTCAGCGTCTTGTCCATGGTCAGCGCGCTGCTGGCGATGCCGCAGCCGGCGTACTGCACACCCGCCACCTCAAGCAGCCGCTGCATGCCGCCATCCTCGCCAAACGTGCCGTGCAGGGTGGAAAACACCACGTGCCGCCGCGGATCGAGCCCGGCCGGGAGCGCATTGTCCGTGACATCGAACAGCCGGGTCGGGAACGACCGCGTCAGCGCCAGCGCGCAGGCCAGGCCCGAGCCGAGCGACACTTCGCGCTCGGCGGACGTCCCGCCCGCGAACACCGCGATCACGGGGGCCGTCACAGGACGTCCCTCCAATTCTTCCCGTAGAGCAGCACCTCGGGCTCCAGCTCCACGCCCTTCACCTGCCGCACACGGGCGCGCACGCGGCGCACCAGCTCCAACACGTCGGCGCCCGTGGCCGTGCCGCGGTTGACAATGAAATTGGCGTGCACGGTGGACACCTCGGCGTCCCCCACCCGCTCGCCCTTGAGCCCGCTTTCGTCGATCAGCCGGCCGGCGGAATTGCCCGGGGGATTCTTGAAAATGCAGCCCGCGCTCGGCTCCCGCGGCTGGGACTCCTGGCGCTTGCGCCGGTAAACGTCGATCTGCCGCGCCACCGCCTCGGCATCGGCCTGCGACGCCGGCCGGAGCAGCGCGCCCAGCGCAATGCCATGGTGCAACTCCGCGCAATGCCGGTAATCCACGTGCATCGCGGCCTTCGCCAGCACCTTCACGTCGCCCGCCAGCGTCATCAGCTGGACCTCCTCGACGACATCGAACATCCAGCCGCCCATCGCCCCGGCGTTCATGCGGAGCGCGCCGCCGACATTGCCCGGGATGCCCTCCAGGAACTCAAAGCCGGTGAGTCCCGCCTTCGACGCCAGCCCGCAAAGATTCTTCAGGCGCAACCCCGCGCCCACCCAGACCCGGCCGTCGTCGCGGGGCTCGAATTTCGCCCACACTTCCTGCGCCAACGACACGACCAGGCCGTCGACGCCTTCGTCCGGCACGATCAGGTTCGAGCCGCGCCCGAGCATGAAGACCTCGACGCCCCGCGCCGCTGCCTCGCGCAGCAAGACCTGCAGGTCCGGGATCGACCCCGGCTCGGCATACACCCGCGCCGCCCCGCCGACCCGCATGGTCGTCTTCGTCGCAAGCGGTTCCTCACGCCTGAACTTGGTCTCCGCCGAGAGCAGCGGTTTGAGCGCGGCAAAAAAGTCATCCCACCGGCGGGCCTGCACGGCCTGGGTTTCGAGGACCGCAAGCCAAGCGCGCGCCTTGCGATCGATGTCGCCCGCGCCGACAAACGCCACGAGGTCGCCGCGCCGCGCATCGCGCGACAGGGCGAGGAAAAACGGCGCGTCCCCGCCGGGCAGGTAGCTGACGGGCAGCGCCGCCGCGATGCGCTTCAGTTCGGCATAGATGTCCGCCGTCGTACCGCCCGCACTCGGCGCCTCGCCCGCGGCATAGACATCGAGCAGGTGCACGCTGTCCGCCACGGTCAGAGCCGCCGCGAACTCCGCCTTGAACTGCGCCGTGCGGCTGAACCGGTGCGGCTGAAAGACCACCACGAGCCGACCACCCGGGACCGTCCGCGCCCGCAGGCTCCCCAGCAGCGCCCGGATCTCCGCCGGATGGTGGGCATAGTCCTCGATGACGGTCAGCCCGCCCGGAGCCGACAGCACCGACTGCCGCCGCCGCACCCCCGGAAAGTCCGCCAGCAATGCCGGCGCCAGCACCGCGCCCATCAGCTGGGCCGCCGCGAGCGCCGCGGTCGCGTTGGCGGCGTTGAACTCGCCCTGGGCATGCACCACCGCCTCGGTGATCGTGAACTCCCCGCCGAGCCGCAACGTCATGCGCGAGGCGCTTTCCGCGGCAATCGTCCCAAGAAAATCCCCTGACCGTCCAAACGTCTTGGGCAGGGCGAATCCTCTCCCCGGCTCATCCGGCTTGTGCGCCATCGGCTTGGCGACGGCGGAAGGATTCACCCGGCCCGCGACCCGCGCGCTCATGGCACACGCGTCGCTCGCCAGCACCCGCCCGCGCGTGCGGGCGAAGAGCGCGGCAAACGTCGCTTCCAGGTCCGCCTGACGCCGGTAATAATCGGGATGATCCCAGTCGAGGTTCACCGCGACAGTGATCTCCGGTGCAAACTGCTCGATGGTGCCGTCGCTTTCGTCGATTTCCGCCACGACCCACTCGCTGGAGCCGATCCGCGCCGGCGAAGTGGCATCGGCAAAGAGTCCGCCCAGGATCCAGCCCGCGGGAAAATTCGCGCGGCGCAGGGCCGCGACCAGCATCGCGGTCGTGGTCGTCTTGCCGTGCGAGCCGCAGACGGCGACCAACTTCCGGTCGCGCAGCACCTCGGCCAGCAGCTCCCCCCGGCGCACCAGCGGCAGCTTCCGCGCCACCGCCGCGACGTAGGCGGGATGCGTCCGGGCAATGGCGGACGAGTACATCACGAGTTCGCAGTCCGCCGGCATCGGGCCGACCATGACACGTTCGCGGGCCAGCAGCGCCCGGACCTCGCCGGTCAGCGCATCATCCTCGCCGGTCACCATGAAGCCGCACTGCGCCAGATAAATCGCCAGCGGCGCGACGCCCATGCCGCCGACGCCGACACAGTGGATGCGGGTGACCTCCCGCGAGAACAGCGGTGGGCGCGACCCGGATCTCATGCGGCGGAGGGCACCGGGGCGGCGGCCGCCGCCGGCGGCGGCGTGACGATTTCCTCGAGGTCGCCCAGCATCAGCTCAAGGGAGTTTTCCCGATCCATGCGCTCCAGGTTCGCCCGGAACTTGCGCAGGAGCCAGTCGTTGAAAATGGTGTCGAGCACCTCGGCGTGCAGCGCGGCGATGAAGGCCTGCTCGACGACGAGTCCGCCGCCCTGCCGCTCGAAAAAGGCGGCGTTGGCGCGCTGGTGGTCGTCGGCCGCATGCGGGTAAGGGATGAGGATGGCGGGCGTGACGCAGCGGATGAGCTCCGCGATCGTGCCGGCCCCCGCGCGGGAGACCACGAGGTCGGCCGCCGAGAGCAGCTCGGCGATCTGGTCGCAGAACGGCGTGAAGATCGCGCGGATCGGCGCCCCCGTCTTGGTCTTCAACTCGCGCGACTCGGCGGCCACGCCCTTGTCGAGCCCGGTCACGCAATAGACCTGGATGCCCTCGGCGGCGAACAGCGCGAGCTTGCCGCGCACCCACTCGTTGAGCGGACCGGCTCCCTGGCTGCCGCCGAAGACGACGAGCACCTGCTGGTTCGGGTCGAGCCCGAGCGCGGCGCGGGCGGCGGCCTGCGGCAGGCGCTGGATTTCCTTCCGCACCGGCATCCCGCCATGGCGCGTGGCCGCAGAGTGCACGCTCGCGAGCCGGATGCCCGCCGGGAGATAGACCCGCGTGGCCAGCCGGCCCAGCACGCGGATGGCGAGGCCGGGCACGCGGTTCGATTCATGCAGCGCCACCGGCACGCCCCGCAGCCAGCCCGTCAAAGCGATGCCCGCCGAAGTGAAACCGCCGAAGCCGACGATGCCGTCCGGCCGAAGTTCGCGCACCAGCTTCAGGCAGAAGAAGAACCCGCGCACCTGCGTGACCACGCAGCGGATGAATTTGATGGGCGACCAGGAGAAGCCCGTGCCGGGCACACGCCGGAACTCAAAGTGCGGGTATTTCTCGATCAGCCGCGCATCCACCTTCTTCTGGCTGATGAGCAGGGTCACGGTGTGCCCGCGGGCAACGAGGCCCTCGGCCAGCGAGATCCCCGGCGAGAGATGGCCGCCGGTGCCGCCGCAGGAAATCAGGAAGCGACTCATACAGACCCCTTCGGGGGAAGTTCGAAGGTGGCAGCACAAAATCCGAAAGAAAAGTTAAGGCACAGGGTCATGGGTGTAGTGCTGAAGTCCGCGGTTTCGGATTTCGAACTTCGAGCTTCAGACAAAGACCTCCTGCATTGAGCGGCCCTGGCCGCCGAGCGCGGCGCGGCCCCAGGTGCGCTGGGTGTTGAGCAGGATCCCGAGGAGCAGGCCCATCAGCAGCAGATTAGACAATCCGGCGCTGATGAACGGCAGCGACATCCCCTTCGTCGGGAACACCCCGGTGACGACGCCCAGGTTGATGATGCCCTGCAGGCAGATCATCAGCAGGCAGCCGGTCACGAGGAGAAACTGAAACAGGTTCGGCGCCCGGCGCAGATGGATCAGGCCGGCGATGAACATGATCGTGAAGACCGCGACCACCCCGAGCGTGAACCAGAGCCCAAGCTCCTCCCCGACCACGGCAAAGATCATGTCGGTGTGCGCCTCGGGCAGGAAATTAAGCTGCTGCCGTCCCTGCCCCAGCCCGGCGCCGTCCACACCGCCGGCCGCAAAGGCCGCGAGCGACTGGTAGAGCTGATAGGTGCCGGCGTTCTTGTTGCCCTCCACATCCATGAACGCGGTCATGCGGCGGAGGCGGTTCGGGTTGTGGATAACCAGCACGGCGAACGCCAGCGCGACCAGCCCGATTGTCGGCAGGATGTAGCGCCACTTGGCGCCCGCGAGGAACAGCAGGATGAGGCCGACCGCCACGATGAGCGCCGTCGTGCCGAAGTCGGGCTCGCGGATGATCAATACGGCAAATGCGCCGATGATCCCGAGCGGGATGATGTAGCCGGGCTTGAATTCGCCGAGGCGGGTCTGATTGATGGCCAGGTAGTGCGCGAGGCAGAAGACCATCGCCAGCTTGGCAAATTCCGAGATCTGCAGGCGCGCCCCACCCAGGCCCAGCCAGCGCTTGCTGCCCTTCACCTCTATGCCGATGTGCGGCACCAGCACGAGCGCCAGCAGCAGCAGGGTTCCGCCGGCAATCCACCACACATGGGTGCGCAGGTAGTCCAGGTTGAGGCGGCTGACGACAAAGCACAGCACCGCGGCGGCGGCCACGCCGATCAGCTGCTTGTTGAGGTAGAAATACGGGCCCTGCTTGTACGAGGCGCTCGCGCTGAAGAGAATCGTCAGCCCGAGGATCGTCAGCCCGATCGCGCAGACGACGATGATGGCCACGGGGTTGACGACAAACCGGGCGCGCGGGGCGTCAGCGGACTGGGCTTGGGCCATGGCGGATCAGGTCAGGGTTTCTTGGGCGCGGGAACGTCTTCGACCGAGATGATCGGCGGGGCGTCGTTCGCGGGCTTCGTGTCCGGCGCGTCGCCGGTGACGGAAATGGTCGGAACGACCGTGGGGGCCGGGGTGGCGGCCTTGGTGCCGGACTTCGCCTTGCTCGCCGGCGCCTGCCAGCCAGGAATAACCAGCTCCATGCCGGGGTGAATCTTCGCCGGATCGGAGATGTTGTTGGCGGTGGCGATGTCGCCCACCTTCACCTGATACTTGCGCGCAATCGCGCCCAGGGTCTCGCCGGGTTTCACGGTGTGCTTCACCGCATCGCCCGGAGCCTTCGCGGCCGGAGCGGCGGCAGGCGGGGCCTTCGCAGCGCTGAGATCCGCCGTGCGCGCCGCGGCGGCACCGGGCGGCAGGGCCTTGCCGGGAATGATGAGCTTCTGGCCGAGGCGGACCGAGGATCCGGCCTTGAGGTTGTTCGCCGCGGCCAGGTCCGAGACCGTCAGGTGGTTTTTCTTGGCGATGGTCCACAGGCTGTCGCCCTTGGCCACGGTGTACGTCGAGGCCGGCGTGACGTCGGCCACCGGCTCGGCTTCCAGCGCCCCCGCGGCGGCCGTGCCGGGACGCGTCGGGCTGTAGCGGATGCCGGCGGAAACGGAGACGGCAGGTGCGTTGGGATCGAAGGCGATGGGCGCGGCGGCGACGGGCGAGTCGGCCGGGGTCGTGCTCGGCACCGAGATGGTGGGCGAAGGGGCCTCGGGCTTGACGACGGTGTCGGCGGCCGAGGGCGCAGGCTGCGCGGTCGAACTGCAGCCGGGATTCGCGAAAATGAGGACCAAGGCAAACACGTGGATGCCGACCACGATGCCGAAAACTTTGAGCAGTTTCATGGGTGAAGTGTTGTTGGGTTGCTGGTGTGAATGCTATCTAAAATTGGCCGCGGCGCCGGATTCGCGGGCGAGGCGCTCGAACTGGTCGCCCCGGTCCTCGTAGTTGCGGAACTGGTCGAAGCTCGCGAAGCCCGGGCTGAGCAGCACGTGGTCGCCCGGTTCCGCCAGCTCGGCGGCGCGGCGCACGGCCTCGTCCAGCGTCGCGCAGGACGTGTGGGCCACACGGAAGGTCGCGCAGTGAAACGCCAGCTCGGCGCTCGTCTCGCCGATGAGGACCGCGTGCTTCACGCGCGGGGCGATCCGGTGCACGAAGCCCGCGAGGTCGCCGCCCTTGCCCTTGCCGCCGGCGATCAGCACGACCGGCGCGGGGAATTTCGCCAGCGCCGCCTCAACGGCGTGAAAGTTCGTGGCCTTGGAATCGTTCCAGTAGGTGACGCCGTCATGCTCCGTCACGCGCGCCAGGCGGTGCCGGCCGAGGACAAAGGTCCGGGCCGCGGCGACCAGCGCCTTCTCCTCGAACCCCGCCGCGCGCCACCAGGCGGCGGCCAGCAGGAAGTTCTCCCGCTGGGGATAGTCGGCAAACACCGTGGCGGCGAGCCGCGGGTCGGCCGGCTGGCCCTCGGTCGCCACCGCCGCCCCGGGCGGCAGCGGCCGCTCGAACTTCTGGGCGAAACGCTGGACCGACGAGCCGGCGAAGATCCCGCCCGCCGCGGTGCGCGTCAGCAGGTTCCACTTGGCGGAGAAATACGCCTCCATCCCGGGATGCCGCTCGAGGTGGTCCTCGGCAAAATTGGTCCAGAGCGTCGCCTCGGCCTGGAAATGACGGAGCGGCTCGGCCTGGAAGGAGCTCACCTCGCAGACCGCGAACGTGTCCCTCGTGCCGCCGGCCGCGTCGGCGACGAGCTGCGAAAAGGGATGGCCGATGTTGCCGGTCGCGAAGGCCGCGCGGCCGGTGGAGCGGAGCGCATGCGTGAGGAACTCGGTCAGCGTGGTCTTGCCGTTCGTGCCCGTGATGGCGACGACCCGGCCGCTCCAGCACAACGCGGCAAAATCGAGTTCGGCCAGGCACTCGACCCCGGCCGCAAGGGCTCGGGCCAGCCAGGCGTGCTCCGGCGCAAAGCCCGGCGAAAAAACCGCGAGCCCGTGGCCGGCGGCGGCCTTGGCCGTGAACTCGGCGCCCTTGGCGTCGTAGGTTTTCCCCTCCGCCCCCAGCGCGGCCAGCAGCGTGCGCACGCCCTCCCCGCTCACACCGCCGCCGAGAATGGCGACGGGACGCGCGAGCAGCGGCTTGAGGACGGATGAGGGCTTGAGCGGCATGTCAGCGGATTTTCAGCGTGCCGAGCCCGGCGAGCGCGCAGATGAGCGAGAGCACCCAGAAGCGGAGTACGACCTTCGTCTCCGGCCAGCCCTGCTTCTGATAATGATGATGGATCGGCGCCATGAGGAAGAAGCGCTTCCCCTCGCCCGTCGCACTTTGGCGCTTGGTGAATTTGAAATAGCCGACCTGGATGATGACCGAGACGGCCTCCCAGACGAAGACGCCGCCGACAATCACGAGCATCAACGGCTGCTGCACCATGAAGGCGATCATGCCGATGAGCCCGCCGAGCGCGAGCGAGCCCGTGTCGCCCATGAAGACCTCGGCCGGATACGAGTTGTACCACAGGAACGCCAGGCCCGCGCCGACCAGCGCACCGCAGACCACGGTAAGTTCACCCGTGCCCGGCACGTAGCTGATCAGCAGGTAATCCGAGAGGATGATATTGCCCGCCGCGTAGGCCAGGATGCCGTAGACCAGCGCCACCGAGATCGTGCAGCCGATAGCCAGGCCATCGAGGCCGTCGGTCAGGTTGATGGCGTTGCTGAACCCAACCAGCCAAAGGTAGACCAACACAAACAGGGCGAGGATCGGCAGGCTGCCGATGATGGGATGCTTCACGAACGGCACCCACAGCTCGCGGATCTTCATCGTGCTGACCGGATGCCAGAGCAGCGCGGCGAGCGCGATGATGGTGATCAGGGTCTGCCAGAAGATCTTTTCCCTGGAGGAAATGCCGTTGCGGCTCTTGTGCACGACCTTGAGGTAGTCGTCGCGGAAGCCGACCGCGGTCAGCGCCGTGTAGACGAAGAGCGCGACGCAGACCCAGATGTTGGGCGCGGCCCACAGGAACGAGCTGCCGAAGACCGCGGCAAAGATGAGCAGGCCGCCCATGGTCGGCGTGTTCTTCTTGTCGAAGCGGTGCGCGAGGTCGCCCGTGCGGTCGTCGTCATAGTGCTGGCCGAACTTGAGCCGGCGCAGCCGCGCGATCAGCCAGGGCCCGATCAGGAAGCCGATGAGCGCCGCGCACACGGCCGAGCCGATGGTGCGGAACGTCAGCGAGTGAAACACCCGCAACGGCCCGAAGTAATCTTCCAGATCCCCGAGAAAGCTAAGCATGGGCGGCCTCCTGCGGGACGGCGCCCGGGGCCAGCGCCCGCTCGAGCTGGTAGCGGCGGCTGCCCTTCACAAAGACCGCGCCGCGCCAGCCGGCCAGCACCGCGGCGATGGTCTCCAGCGCCGAGACGATCTGGATCTGGCGCCGGAAATCCCCCTGCTCCAGCACGCCGGCGCAGACGTCGTTGGCGTGCGTGCCCATCACCAGCAGCCGGTCGCCATCGCGGAGGTTGAGGGAGCGGCCGAGCGCGCGGTGATGCATCGCGGCCTCCGCCCCGAGTTCCTCCATGCACCCGAGCACGTAGAGCCGCGGCTCGTTCGCCGGCGCGATGGCCTGGAACGTCGCGAGCGCGTCGGCCATCGAGGCGGGATTGGCATTATAGCAGTCGAGGTAAAGCAGCCGGCCGTCCTCGCGGCGGATTTCCCCGCGCAGCGGCGCGGCCGACCACGCGGCCAGGCGCGAATGCAGGAGATCGGCCGCGACCCCGAGGTAGAGGGCGGCGGTGAGGGCCAGCGCGGCGTTCTGCGCCATGCCGTCCGTCACGCGCGGCAGCTTGAACATCGCGGGTGGCGGCGGGCCGTAGGCGATCACGATGACCGTCTCGCCGGCACGCTGGAGGACGTTGAACTGGATCGTATGGCGCGGCTGCGTCGCCGGCCGCAGCACCGCGGAGCGCTCGAGCACGAGCTGGTTCACGAACATGTCCTGGAAAGCGGCGAACTGTGCGCACTGCTTCGGGAAGATCGCCACGCCGGACGGGCGGATCGCGGCCGGCAGGGCCGCCTTTTCCCGGGCCACGCCGTCGAGTCCGCCGAGCTCGGCGGTGTGCGCCGCGCCGACGAGGGTGATGAGCGCGAGGTCGGGCTCGATCATGGCCGCCAGGGTCTTCATTTCCCCGGGCGCGCTGATGCCCGCCTCGATGACCGCAAACTTGTGCAACGCGGGATCCAGCCGCGTCAGCGTGAGCGGCACGCCCAGGTGGTTGTTGAGGTTGCCTTCCGTCGCCAGCACCCCGCCCGACTCGCCGCCCAGCAGCAGGGCGAGCAGGTTCTTCGTCGAAGTCTTGCCCGCGCTGCCGGAAATCCCGATGACCAGCCCGTGAAACTGGCGCCGGTGCTCGCGCGCGATCGCCTGGAACGCGGCCAGCGGATCCGCCACGACCAGCTGCGGCAGCGCCAGCGCGGGATTCGCCGCGGCGACGAGCGCAGCACTCGCGCCGGCCGCTTCGGCCGCGGGCAGAAATTCGTGGCCGTCGCGCTTGTCCGTCTTGAGCGCGACAAACACCTGGCCGGCGCGCAGCTGGCGCGTGTCCATCGTGAAGCCCGCCAGCGGCCCAGCCGGCTGGTCGGTCCAGCGGCCGCCGGTCCACGTAGCCAAGGTGCCTGGAGCGAAGGTGGGCATCAGGTCTTGAGCGTCTTGATGCCGATGAGTTCGCGCACGACCTGGCGGTCGTCGAAGGGAATGACCGTATCGGCAAACTCCTGGTAGCTCTCGTGGCCCTTGCCCGCGATCAGCAGGCAGTCACCAGCCTTGGCCGCGTCGAGCGCGAGGCTGATTGCGCGGCGGCGGTCCTCGGTCCAGGAGATTTTGCCGGGCGCGGTGACGCCCGCCTTCATGTCGGCAAAGATCTGCGCCAGGGCCTCGCTGCGCGGATTGTCGGCCGTGGCGAAGGCGAAGTCGGCGAACTCCTGCACGGCCTTCACCATGAGCGGGCGCTTGGTGCGGTCGCGGTTGCCGCCGCAGCCGAAGACGACCAGCAGCCGGCCGGGTGTGATCGCACGAAGCATGCCGAGGGCGTTGCGCAGCGCATCGTCGGTGTGCGCGTAGTCCACCAGCACGTTGAAGGGCTGGCCCTCCTCGATGCGCTCCATGCGGCCGGCCACGCCGCCGAAGGCGCGCAGCCGGGCCAGGAACACGACCGGATCGCGGCCAAGGCCCCACGCGGTGGCGATGGCGGCGAGGAGATTGCTGACGTTGTAGCGGCCGATGAGCGGCGAATCGATCTCCAGCGTGCCGCCGGGCCAGACCAGGCGGAAGGTGGTGTTCTTGAAGTTGAGCGCCACGTTTTCAGCGCGGACGAGGGCGCGGGGATTCTCGCCGAAGGTGACCGCCTTCACGCCGGCCGGGATCTGCCCCGCGAGTTTTTCGCCGTAGGGATCGTCGAGGTTGACGACCGCGACCTTGGGCACCGTGCCGGTGCCGCCGGTGAAGAGCTTCGTCTTCACCGCAAAGTAGGCCTCCAGCGTCTGGTGATAGTCGAGGTGATCGCGGGTGAGGTTGGTGAAGACCGCCGCGCCGAACTGCAGGCCGAGCACGCGCTGCTGGTCGATGCCGTGCGAGCTGACCTCCATCACCGTCTGGCGGCAGCCGGCGTCGCGCATCTGCGCCATCATGCCGTAGATGTCGAGCGACTCGGGCGTGGTGCGGAAGGACGGCACGGTGCGGGCGCCAAGGTCGTAGTTGATCGTGCCAATCAGGCCGACCCGCTGGTCGCCGTTGAGGAAATGCTTGATGAGGTGCGTGACGGTGGTCTTGCCGTTCGTGCCGGTGACCCCGACGACCGTCATATCCCGGTCGGGAAACTTGTAATAGCGCTGGGCGACGCGGGCGAGCGCGGTGCGGACGTCGGCAACCTCGATGAACGTGACCCTGGCCGGGGCATGGCCGGGCAGTTTCTGGGTGACGATGGCGACCGCGCCGCGGCTGACCGCCTCATCGATGAAGGTCGCGCCATCCGCGCGCCGGCCGGGGATCGCGAAGAACAGGTTGCCGGGGACGACGCGGCGGCTGTCGATGGCCAGGCCGGAAATGGGACGGTCCAGCCCGCCCTTCTGGGCGAGAATCTCGCCGTCGGGAAAGTAGTCGGAGAGTTTCGGGGCCATTTTGAAAACGCGGTTGAGGGCGAGGGTTTCGCGGCGCGAGCGGGACGCGGGGCGCGGCGAGAATGCGTGGATGAGGGCGGAATTGGAGGTGAGATAGCCGATCATGGGCGGCCTCCCGCCTGCGCCACGAGGCTGGTGCCGGAGGACGCATAGACCGGCTGGATGTTGAGATAGGGAATGAGCTGTTCGGCGAGGTGCTTGAAGGACGGCGCGGCCACCTTGGCGCCATAGCCCACGCCCCCCGGCGTCTGGGCGTCAGCATCGTCCACAATCACCGAAATCTCAACCTGCGGACGGCTCGCGGGCAGGAACCCGACAAACGACGACACGTGGTGCGTCTTGGACGGCAGGTTGCGGACCGTGCCGTTGGCCATGACCACCGGCATGTATTTCTGCGTGGTGCCCGTCTTGCCCGCGACCTCGTAATTGGGGATCGCCGCCGCGGGGGCCGTGCCCTCGGTGCCGTAGCGCGTCTGCCGGTCCGAGACCACGCCCTGCAGGAGCCGGGCCATCGTGCGCGCCGTCTCCGCCGTCACGACCCGCTGCTTGACGACGGGGCTGTAACGGTAGACCGGCTCGCCCGCGGCGTCGGTGATCTTGGTGATGATCTGCGGGCGCAGGAGGTATCCGCCGCTCGCAATGACGCCCATCGCCATGTGCATCTGCAGCGGGGTCGCCGCGATGGACTGGCCCATCGGCATGCGGGTGATCGTGAGGCCGTCCCACTTGGCCGGCGAGGCCATCGAGCCGGCGATCTCGCCGCCGACCGGGAAGCCGGTGAGCTGGCCGAAGCCGAAGGCCCGGGCGTACTCGTAGAAGCGGTCCTCCCCCATCTTCATCGCCAGCTGGTCCGCCCCGCGGTTGCTCGAGTGCGAGATGATTTCCGCGACGGACAGCGGCTGGTCAAAATGGTGGTCCTCGCCCGGCAGGCTGCGCGTCTTGCCCTTGTAATCGATCTTGTCGACGGAGCAGTCGAACCGGGATGCCGGCGTGACGAGCCCCTCGTTGAGCGCCCCGGACGCCGCCACGATCTTGAACACCGAGCCGGGCTCGTACATGTCGGCCACGGCGACGTTGCGCATGGAGTCCTGTGCCTCCTTCGGGACCTGGTTGTAGTCGTTGAGGTTGAAGGACGGGTAGTTCGCCATCGCGAGGATGAAGCCCGTCCGCGGGTCGCTCACGATGATGGTGGCCTTCTTCGGCGCGAACTTCTTCGCGATCAGGTCCAGCTCCTCCTCCGCCATCTGCTGCACGTTGCCGTCGATCGACAGCTTCACCGAGTAGCCGTCGGAGGCCGGCACGTCGCGGGTGCGGAACTGGGCCAGCTCGCGGCGCAGGCCGTCGCGCTCGCCCTCGCGCCAACCGTCCCGGCCGTGCAGGTAAAAGTCCGCGTAGCGCTCGATGCCCGCGGCCGCCTCGCTCTGCTTGTTGACGTAGCCGACAATGTGCGCGGCCAGGGAATTGTGCGGGTAGGCCCGGCGATAGACGCGCTGGCCATAGACCCCCTTGATGTCGAGCGCCTCGATCTTGGCATAGGTGGATTCCTCCACCGTCTCGCTCAGCTTGGCCCAGCGGATGAGCCGACCGCCCTTTTCGTCTGCTTCGTCTTCCAGCACGGTGTCGTCCTTCGGTTCCGCAGCAAGCGGGTCGGCGGGCTTGGCCGCAGGCGCCTCCACCCTGGCCGTGACGGCGGCGGCGCGTTCCGGGGTGAAACTGATCGTGACGCCGGCCGACGGGGTCGCGGGCGCGGCGGCGGCCGGCACCTTCACCGGTTCGGCCGCACGGGTCTTGGTCGTGAGCACCGTGGTCAGGCTGGACAGCGGCAGGCCGAGGAGCTCGGCGAGCTGCGGCCACTTTTTCTCATCCTCCGGACGGAGCGCCTGCGGGTCGACCCCGAGGACGATCAACGAGCGGCTCGTGGCCAGGATGCCGCCATTGGCATCGAGGATGTCGCCGCGGCGGGCGCTCTCGACGATGATCTGGCGGCGCGCCTTGTCGACGTAGCGGACCAGTTCCTCCCGGTCGATGACGTGCAGGTAGACGAGGCGCGCGCCCAGCCCGGCGAAGCAGACGAGGATGCCGGCGGCGAGAAGGACGATGCGGTAGGTGGAGGCAAAGCCCTTGGACATGGACGTCAGGGAGCGAGACCGGCGACGGGCGGCAGGGAGATGGCGGCAGAAACGACCCCGTCGGTGAAGAGGCCGCGGTTGCGCTTGGCGGCGAGGCGCAGCACGGGATCACCGTCAATCCGCACGATCTGCGCCTGGCTCGGCTGGACCAGCCCGAGGTGCCATTCAAGATTGCGGCGCTTCAGGACGCCCGGGTCCTGCTCCGTCTCGATGACCGTGGTCGTCTCATCAATGCGGCGCTCCACCTCGGCGATGCGGGCCTCGAGCACCTTCGTGGCGTTGGCCGTGATCGAGATCTGGTGGCGCAGCCAGACCGTCCCGAGCCCGATGGACCCGCTGAAGCAGATCATCACCAGCGTGTAGACGAGCAGCTGGTTTACGAAGGCATGGTTGGAGGCTTTGTTCATGGGGGGCGGCTTGCGGGTCAGAGTTTGCGGAGGGCGCGGAGTTTCGCGGACCGGCTCCGGGGGTTGGCCGCCAGTTCGGCGTCGCCCGGCGTGGCGGGCTTGCGGGTAAGCGGATCGGCGAGTTTCACGCGGAAATCCTGGGGCGTGGCATCGTCGGCGCTCTCGGGCTGGCCGCACTGGCGGCGGAAAAACTGCTTCACCGGCCGGTCCTCGAGGGAATGGAAACTGATGACGCACAGCACGCCGCCCGCACGGAGCTTGGCGAAGGCCGCCGGGAGCGCGCGCTCGATGGCGCCGATCTCGTCGTTCACCGCGATCCGGATGCCCTGAAAGGCGCGTGTCGCCGGGTGGATCCGCATCGTGTGCCGGTCGCGCGCCGGGATCGCCTCGGCGATGAGTTCGGCGAGCGAGGCGGTGCGGGCCAGCGCCCCGGTGCCGCGGGCCGCGAGCAGCGCCCGTACCACGCGGCGCCAGTGCGGCTCCTCGCCCAGGTCGCGCACGGCGCGGACCAGCATCTCCTCGGTGGCCGTCTCCAGCCAGCGCGAGGCCGGCACGCCGGACCGCGGGTCCATGCGCATGTCGGCCGGGGCGTCGTGGCGGAAGGAAAAGCCCCGTTCGGCATCATCGAGCTGGAACGAGGACACCCCCAGGTCGAACAGCACCCCGTCAAAGTCCGCCGCCGGCAGTTCCACCAGCCGGCCAAAATCGTGGTTCACGAGCTCCAGCCGCCCGCCGAACTCCGCCGCGAGCTCCGCGGCGCGCGGCGCGGCCGCCGGGTCGCGGTCGAAGGCCGTGACGCTCACGCCGGACGCGGACGCCAGTAGCGCCCGGGTGTGGCCGCCGCCGCCAAACGTGGCATCGAGGTAGCGGCCGTTCGCCTTGGGCGAAAGGAATTCCAGCACCTCGTGCAGCAGGACGGGCTGGTGGCCGGGCGTCATGATCGCGGCCAAAGCGTCAGCGGGCACCGTGCGCATAGGAGGCAGGCCTCAGCGGATGGGGCTTTTTCTGCTCCACGAGCCGGAGCACCAGGCAGTCGCGCACCCGCGGCGTGGCCACGGTGGCGGAAAACGAGAGGCCCGACTCGGCATCGATCCAGGCCGGGAAGGCCGGGCGCAGCGCGAGCGCGGCGGCGACCTTGCGCAGCGACACGCGCACTGCGGAAACCTTGGCTTTGGCGAGGCGGCGCATGGTCAGATCCCCAGGCGGCGCATGAGGTCGCCGAAGTTCTCGCCGGAAGTGCGGTCCTCCACCTTGCCCCACCGGGCGGGCGCATAGATGTTGAATTTCGTCAGCGAGCCGACGAGCACCGCGTCCCGCTGGAGGCCGGCGTGCGCGATCAGCGCCTCGTCGAGGCCGATGCGGCCGGCCTTGTCGAAGGAGAAGGACTGCGTCTGCGCAAAGAACCGGGCGACAAAATCCTGGCCCGCGCCGTCGCTCAGCGCCGTCTGCGCGATCTTCGCATGCAGTTTCTCCACCTCGGCGGGCGGCAGCACCGCGATGTAACCGTCGGGGTGCGGGGTCGCCAGAAACGTGTCGGCTTCCTCATGGGCGTAACGCCACGCCGACGGGATCGTGAGCCGATTTTTGTCGTCGAGGGTGTGCCTGAAAAGGCCCGTGTAAAAAGCTTTGCCGGGTTGCGCCATTGGGCCGTGAAGCGCCATGCGCCCCACAACACCCCATTTCAACCCATTTTCCCCCACAACCGTCAAGCCAAGACGTGTCAAAAATTGAAGAATTTATTCACATTTTACGCGCAACCGCCGGCCGGCGTTTTTCCTCGGCAACTTCCCCCAACCCATCCGCCAAAAATGTCCGGCCCGTTCCGGGATTTTTCTCGCCTGTCCGTTCATGAAAATTACACCGTCCCATTTCGCCGGCGTCCCCGTGTGACCGGCGCTCCACCCAACCCGCATGTTCGCCGTCAAAACCACCGCCGAAGCCCCGAAGGCGGAGACCTATCGCGAACTCACCGCCCAGCTCTCAGCGCTGCTGGCCGGCGAAACCGACGGCCTGGCCAACGCCGCCAACACCGCCGCCCTGCTCTATCAGGGCCTGCCGGATCTGAACTGGGCCGGGTTTTATTTTCTCCATGGCGGCGAACTCGTCCTCGGGCCGTTCCAGGGCAAGGTCGCCTGCGTGCGCATCGCCCTCGGCCGCGGGGTCTGCGGCACCGCGGCCCGCCAGCGGACCACGATCGTCGTGCCCGATGTGGAGAAATTTCCGGGCCACATCGCCTGCGACCACGCCTCGCGCTCCGAGGTCGTCGTGCCGCTCGTCCAAAATGGCCGGCTCATCGGCGTGCTCGATCTCGACAGCCCGTCGCTCGCACGGTTCGACGCCGAGGATGCGGCCGCGCTCGAAGCGATGGCGGAAATTTTCCTGCGCAGCTCGGAGCTGGGCCGGCTGACATCCGGCCTCTGACATTCAAACGATGCCCGCCGCTCCTTCCGTCCCTGCTTCACTCGTCCTCGGCGGCGGCTGCTTCTGGTGCTTCGATGCGGCGTTTCAGCTGCTGCCCGGGGTCACCCGCGTGACCTGCGGCTATGCGGGCGGCACGGTGGACCATCCAAGTTATGAGCAGGTTTACACCGACACCACGGGCCACGCCGAGGTCGTGAAGATCGACTACGACCCCGCCCGGATTTCCCTCGCCCGGCTGCTGGAATTCTTCTGGCAGGTCCACAACCCGACACTGGTCAACGGCGAGGGCGAGGACAGCGGCACGCGCTATCGCTCGGTGATTTTCTACGCCGACGCCGCGCAGCGGGCCGCCGCGGAAGCCTCCCGCGCCACCGAGCAGGCGGGCCTCACCGCGCCGATCGCGACGGAAATCTTGCCGCTGAAAAAATTCTGGCCGGCGGAGGATTACCATCAGGACTATTTCGCGAAGCATCCCGAGCGCGCGTACTGTGCGGCGGTCATCAAGCCCAAGGTCAAGAAGCTGCAGGCCGCGCTCGCCGCGCAGCCAGAAGTCAGAGGCTAGAAGTCAGTTCCGATCGGCCTCTCCTACATCATCATATCCCTTCCCCCTCGGTCCCTTTTTCTGACCTCTGACTTCTAATCTCTTCCCTCTCGTCTTACACCCTTCCCCATGAAGAGCAAAAAACGCCCCGCCCCGAAAAAAACCAGCCCGACGCGAAAGCCTGCGCCGGCTCCCAGCACGCCGGCGAACGTTCCGCACGAGGTGACGTTCACCGCGCAGGGCGGGTATGCCGACCCGTTCAACCAGGTCGTGCTCGACGTGATTTTCACCGACCCGGCGGGCCAGGCCTTCCGCGTCCCCGCCTTCTGGGCCGGCGCCAACCGCTGGAAGGTGCGCTATGCCTCCCCGCTCACGGGCGAACATGCCTACCGCACGGAATGCAACGTGGCCACCGATGCCGGCCTGCACGGCCTCACCGGCAGGATCACGGTCAAGCCGTACCACGGGAAAAATCCGCTCTACGTGCACGGCCCGGTGCAGGTCGCCGCGGACCGGCGCCATTTCGAGCATCACGACGGCACGCCGTTTTTCTGGCTCGGCGACACCTGGTGGATGGGCCTCTGCCATCGCCTGAAATGGCCGCAGGGGTTCAAGCAGCTCACGGCCAACCGCGTGAAGAAAGGCTTCAACGTGGTGCAGATCATCGCCGGCCTCTATCCCGACATGCATCCGTTCGATCCGCGCGGTGCGAACGAGGCGGGTTATCCATGGGAGGAAGGCTACTCGCACATCCGTCCGGAGTACTTCGATGCCGCCGACATCAAGCTGGCCCATCTCGTCGCGAACGGCATCACCCCGTGCATCGTCGGGGCGTGGGGTTACTTCATCGCGTGGATGACCGAGGACCAGTTGAAGGCCCACTGGCGCTATCTCATCGGGCGCTACGGCGCCTGGCCCGTCCTCTGGTGCACCGCCGGCGAGGCCAATCTCCCGTGGTACCTCGCGAAGAATTTCCCCGAGGACGATCGCACCATGGTCAAGGGTTGGACGAAGCTCATCCGCTATCTGCAGGAAACCGACCCCTTTAACCGCCCGGTCACGATCCATCCGACCGCGATCAACCGATATACCGCGCGCAACGCGACCGAGGACGAGACGCTGCTCGACTTCGACATGCTCCAGGTCTCGCACGCCCAAAACGAGGCGGTCGGCGCCGCGGTGAAGGCCGTGCGCGAAACCTACGCCGCCACGCCGCGCATGCCCGTGATCAACGGCGAGCCGTGCTACGAGATGCTCATGGGCAACATCACCGCGCCCTGGCCGCGCCGGGCGTTCTGGTCCTGCGTGCTCAACGGCGCGATGGGGCACACCTACGGCGGCAACGGCATCTGGCAGTGCAACCAGCCCGGCATTCCCCACGGCGCCTCGCCGCACGGCGGCAACTATGGCAACACACCCTGGGTCGAGGCGATGAACTACACGGGCTCGGCCGAGTGCGCGCATGGCAAGGCCCTGCTCACGCGCCACGCATGGGAAAAATTCGAACCCCATCCCGAGTGGGCCGCCTACGCCGGCGATGTCTGGCTGCCCCTGGACGATGCACAGTGGATCTGGTCGTCGCGCGAAACCCCGGCGAAGGACGCGCCCAACAGCCGGCGCTATTTCCGCAAGACCTTCGAGCTGCCCGCCGGCAAAAAAATCGCCAGCGCCCGCCTCCGCTTCGCCGGCACACACCACACCGATGCCTTGCTCAACGGCGCGCCCGCCGGCGTCGGCTGGGACTGGAAGACCGGCCCGCAGTTCAACGACCGCGCCCACCTGCTCCGGCCCGGCCACAACGATCTCACCATCTGGTGCGAGCACCGGCCCGCGACCGGCGACGCCCCCGGCCTGCTGGCCTGCCTGGAGATCCGCTTCACCGACGGCCGGATGGTGCGCGTGCCGACCGATGCCTCATGGAAGGCGCTGAAGACCAAGATCAGCGCGTGGGACACGCACGGATTCGACGATTCTGCGTGGCCCGCCGCGCAGGTCATCGGCCAGCTGGGCGAACAGCCGTGGGGCCCGATCACGGCCCCGGACGCGAGCCTGTTCGGTCCGCAGACCGCCGGCATCCCCGGTGCGACGCGGGTCACCTACATCCCCTATGCCGAACCCGTCGTGGCCCGCGGACTCGCCGCCGGCTCCGCCCACCGCGCCAGCCATTTCGATCCGGTCACCGGCAAGACCAAGAGCCTCGGCAAGATCAGGGCCGGCGCTGACGGCACCTGGTCCTGTCCGCCCCCCAAGGGCATCGATCACGACTGGGTCCTGGTGCTCGAGGCCACTGGCTGACCCTCAATCGGCGATTTATTAACCACGAAGGTCACGAAGAGGAGGAACCCAGACCCGGGCGGTTTGGATCCTCCGGACTTCGTGATCTTCGTGCCCTTCGTGGTTAAATCGGTTGATTGCTAGGCCGAGTGCGCTGGCGGGCCGCCGCCCACGCCGCTGATGACCCGCGCACCGCGGCGGTACGTGAAGTACGAATAGACCCACTGGATCAGCACCGACACCTTGCTGCGGAATCCGACGAGGAAGATCAGGTGGATGGCAAGCCAGGCGACCCACGCGGGAAAGCCGCTAAACTTGAACTCGCCAATCTCCGCCACGGCCGCGGACCGGCCGATCGTCGCCATCGAGCCCTTGTCGCGGTAGGCAAACGCCGCGCGCCCCGCCGGGGAGAACCGCTCCCCGCGCAGTTCGCGCGCGATCAGTTTCGCCACATGCGCGCCGGCCTGCATCGCGCCCTGCGCCACGCCGGGCACCGTCACGCCGTTCGCATCCACCAGCGAAATGATGTCGCCCACGGCGAACACCTCGGGATGACCCGGCACGCTCAGGTCGGGCAGGACTTTCACGCGGCCCGCGCGGTCGGTCTCCATGCCGAGCTGCTTCGCCAGCGGCACCGCCGCCACGCCCGCACCCCAGAAGATATTGTCGGCCCGGATGGTCTTTCCGCCGGCCACGATCTGGCCCTCGGTGATCGCCTCCACCCGCGTGCCCGTGTGCACTTCGACGCCGAGCTTTTCGAGCTGGCGCTGCGCGCTGGCCGACAGTTCCGGCGGATACGTCGCGAGCACGCGCGGGCTGCCCTCGATGAGGATCACCCGCGACTTCGAAGGATCAATGTGGTCAAAATCACGATTGAGCACCGTACGCGTCAGTTCCGCAAAGGTGCCCGCGAGTTCCACGCCGGTGGGACCGCCGCCGATCACAACAATGGTCATCGCGGCGTCGCGCTTGGCCGCATCCGGCTCCGTCTCCGCCCGCTCAAACGCCAGCAGGATCTTGCGCCGGATGGTCAGGGCGTCATCGAGCGTCTTGAGCCCCGGGGCGAACTGCTCCCATTCCGGATGGCCGAAGTAGCTCGTCGTCCCGCCCGCCGCCACGACGAGGTAATCGTAGGTCACTTCACCGCGCTCGTGGATGACCCGCCGGCCCGCGAGGTCGAGGCCGGTGACCGCGGCCATGATGACGGAAAAATCCACCCGCGACCCAAAGATCGCCCGTACCGGCTGGGCGATGTCCACGGCCGACAGGCCGGCCGTCGCCACCTGATAGAGCAACGGCTGGAAAAGATGGTGGTTCTGCCGGTCGATCAGCGTGATCCGGGCGAGCTTGGCCGGGAATTTCTGGCAGAAGGTCAGGCCGCCGAAACCGGCACCGATGACCACGATGTGCGGGAGCGAGGCGGCGCCGGGTGATTCCATGGGGCGCCAACGTGACTGTAGCCCGGGCCGTTGGCAACGTGCCGGAGGACAATTTTGCTGTCCTTCGGGGAACGATGCAGGTTACTCATCCCGGCCCGCCGCATGCACGCCCCTGTCAACATCCAGCTCATCGGGTCCGAGGTCGCCATCGTCTGGGACGACGGCGTCGAGAGCTATTTCGCCGCCGACAAGCTGCGCGCCGCCTCGCCGAGCGCGGAGACGCAGGGCGAGCGCGACATCTTCGGGCAAAAGTACGGCGGCGACGGCCCGAGGAATTTCGCCGGGGTGCAGGTGCTCGGCTGGGAACAGGTCGGCACCTATGCGCTGCGCTTTGATTTCAGCGACGGCCATCGCACGGGTCTCTACAGCTACGACTACCTCCGAAAGTTGTCGGCCTGAATTTTTGGCCACGAAGAGGCACAAGGGATCGAAAGCTCCGATTCGATTCTCCCGCGCGCCTATAGGCGCAATGGAGACTCCCTCTTAGCCCCAATGCCCTTGTGCCTCTTCGTGGCCATCAATCCGATGCTTGCTTCGTCCCGCCCGCCGGCAAAACCTCCCCTTTCCATGAGCACGTTCGTCTTCCCCGCCCGCACCACGACCGCCGAGATCGAGCTCGGCACCACGCTGCAGCCGAAGTTCGGCCCCGACGGCCTGATTCCCTGCATCACGCAGGACGTCCACTCGGGCGAAGTGCTGATGTTCGCGTTCATGAACGCGGAGTCGCTCGCCCACACGCTCGCAACGAAAAAGGCCACGTACTGGAGCCGTTCCCGCAACAAGCTGTGGATGAAGGGCGAGGAGTCGGGCAACGTGCAGCACGTGAAGGAAGTCCGCACCGACTGCGACCAGGACGTGCTCCTGATCAAGGTCGAGCAGACGGGCTCTGCCAACGCCGCGTGCCACAACGGCTACCAGTCGTGCTTCTACCGCAAGCTCGGCGACTTCGCCGACCCTTCGCTCAAGCTGCAATTCACCGCCCAGCGCCTCTTCGATCCCGCGACGGTGTACAAGAAGAAGTGAGGGGCAGAGCGCGGTCGGCTGTAGGCTCTAAGCGATAAGCGAGTCAGGTTTCCTTGGCGCAGCCGCGCCGGTAGGGCGGATTATCCCCAATCCGCCGCGTTTGGCTCCGACGGCGTCCAACCGGCGTGTTACGGATAACGCGCCCTAACTTCGCCGGATGTTTAGCCTGTCGCCCACAGCCTAAAGCTTAGCGCCAGCCGCAGCGTAAACCGCGGCCGCCGGCACGATCTGGCCGGTGGCGTCCCTCCGGCTCGTGCCGGCAATATGCTGGCCACCCCAGTCGGCGATGGCCCGGATGATCGGGCGGAGTCCCTCCCCTTTCGGCGTCAGCAGGTATTCGTAACGTGGCGGGTTATCCTGGTAAGGGGTCCGGGTGATGATGCCGGCCGACTCGAGCCGGGCCAGCCGCTCGGCGAGGATGTTCGTCGGGATCTTCTCCTTCGACGCGGCGAACTCCCCGAAGCGGCGGCGCCCATGCAGCAGGTCCCGGATGACCAGCAGGGTCCAGCGGTCGCCAAAGATATCGAGGCTGCACGCCACCGCACAGGGGGAACGCGCCTCGGCGGGCAGGGTATCGGGAGGGGAACGGCGCTTCATGCCGAAAAGATTTCTTTTATACTTGCAAAACGCAAGTCACAACTCAGGGTCTAGTAACTTTCATTATGCAAGTCACAATCTCTCCCTCCTCCCTCGCCCCGGTCGCGGCGCCCTTTTCCCCGGCTCCCGCCATTGCTGCCCGCCCCGCCCGGCCGGCCGCTCCCGCCCTTCGCCGCCGCACCTGGCTGCTCGCCGGCGCGGTCCTGATCACCGCTTTCGCCGCCTGGCGCGGCGGACGGGCCCTCACCTTCGCCCTGGCCCACGAATCGACCGACGATGCGCAGGTCGAGGGACACGTCAGCCCGGTCCTGCCGCGGGTCCCCGGCTATGTCGCCCGCGTGCTCGTCAACGACAACGAGCGCGTGACCGCCGGACAGCCCTTGCTGGAAATCGATCCCGCGGACCTCGACTTAAAGTCCGCCAATGCCGCGGCCGCCCTCGACAGCGCCCGCGCCGCGCTCCAGATCGCCGAGGCCAACTTCGCCGGCGTTCGCGCCACTGCCGACGTCGCCACGGCGAACGTGACGACGGCCCTCGTCACTCAGGCCAAGACCGCCTCGGACCTCGCCCGCGATGACCAGTTGGTGAAGACCAACGTCATTTCCGCCCAGCAATGGACCGACTCGCGCGCCGCCGCGGATGCCGCCGCTGCCCAGCTCGAGGCAACCCGGCGGCAGGCCGCCGCCGCGGCCCGGCAGATCGACGTCGCCGTCGCGCAGGTCGGCGCCGCCCGCACGCAGGTCGCCGAGTGCGCGGCCGACTTCGATTATGCCCGACTGCAACGTGGCTATGCGACGGTCACCGCGCCCATCTCCGGCATCGTTTCGCACAAGAACATTGAGCCGGGCCAGTTCGTCCAGGCCGGCCAGACGCTCCTGTCCGTCGCCGCCGACACCGATCTCTGGCTCGTCGCCAACTTCAAGGAAACCCAGGTTGCGCGGATGCATGCCGGCCAGCCCGTGGAATTCACGGTCGACGGCTATCCCGGCGTCACGTTTCATGGCCGCGTCGATTCGCTCGCCGGCGCCACCGGGGCGCGATTCGCGCTGCTGCCGCCGGACAATGCCTCCGGGAATTTCGTCAAGGTCACGCAGCGGGTGCCGGTGAAAATTCTCGTGGACCACGCGTCCGGCGCGGAATCCGTCCTTCGGCCGGGCATGAGCGTCGATGTCGCGGTACGGATCAAGGACTGAAGCCCGCCGTTCCCTTGCCCGCCATGTCCGCCCAACGTCTCCACCAGGTCATCCTCACGATCACGGTCATCGCGGCCGCGATGATCGAGTTGATCGACACCTCGATCGTGAACGTCGCCCTTACCGACATGAGCGGCAACCTGGGCGCCACGCTCGAGGACGTCGCCTGGGTCGTCACGTCATACGCGATCGCGAACGTCATTATCATCCCGATGACCAGCTTCCTCGCCGCGCGGCTGGGCCGGCGGAATTACTACATCGGCTCGATCCTGCTCTTCACCGCGGCCTCGATCGCCTGCGGCAGCGCGACAAACATCTGGGAGCTGGTGGCCTTCCGTTTCATCCAGGGCATCGGCGGCGGCGCCCTGATTGCCACCTCGCAGGCGATCCTGTTCGAGGCCTACACGGTGGCGCAGCGCGGCTTTGCCTCGGCCATGTTCGGGCTCGGTATTTTCATCGGACCGACGGTCGGCCCGACCATCGGCGGGTGGATCATCGACCATCAGTCATGGCCGTGGATTTTCTACATCAACCTGCCAATCGGGCTCGCGGCCGCCGTCCTCGCTTATTTCTACGTCGCCGAACCGACCCAGACGCGCCGCTCGGATATCATCGACTGGCCCGGCATCGGGCTGCTCGTCGTCGGGCTCGGCTCCCTGCAGGTCGTGCTGGAGCGCGGCGAGACCGAAGACTGGTTCGCGACGCCCTACATCGTGGTGCTGACGCTGCTGGCGACGACGAGCCTCGTGACGTTTATCGTGCACGAACTGCGGACGCCCCAGCCGGTGGTGGACCTGCGCATCCTGCGTTCGCGGTCACTTGCCGTGGCCGCGATGCTCACGTTCGTGCTCGGCTTCGCGCTGTTCGCGACCGTGTTCGTGGTGCCGGTGTTCGCACAGCGGCTGCTGGGTTTCACCGCCACGGCCACCGGCCTGCTGTTCCTCCCGGGAGCGGTGGTCTCGATCCTGGTACTGCCGCTGGTCGGCCGGCTGCTGACCAGGGGCGTGCCACCCAGTTTCATGGTGGTCGCCGGCTTCGGCGCCGTCGCCCTGTTCAGCGGGCTGCTCTCCGGCTCAAGCCTCGCGATGAGCGCGGATGATTTTTTCTGGCCGGTCATTCTGCGCTCCGTCGGCCTTTGCCTGCTCATCGTGCCGCTCACGCAACTCGCGGTGTCCGGGCTGGAGCCGGCCGACATCCCGCAGGGCACGGCGCTCAACAATATGATGCGCCAGCTAGGCGGCTCGTTCGGCATCGCCCTGGTCAACACCTACATCGCGCACCGCCTGGCCTCGCACCGGGTCGACCTGATCACCCATCTGGTTCCGGGCAGCCCGGCCACCGACGCGCGGCTGCAAGGACTCGCCGCCAGCCTGCAGGCGCACGGTAGCTCCCCGCTCGATGCAGCAAGGCAGGCGCTGGGCCTGCTGGAGAACACGGTGGTCGGCCAGGCCACGTTGCTCAGCTATTTGGATGCCTTTGGCATCGTGGCGCTGCTGGCCCTGGTCTGTATGCCGCTCGTCTTTCTCGCCGGGCGGCCCAAGGCTGTCTCCCGCGCCGCCGCGAGCGCCGCGGCCGAGGCGCATTGAGCCGGAGCCGCGGCTGGCTTTAGGCGGTAAGCTTTAAGCAATAGGCTACCGAGGACCGTACCGTGATAGGGCGCGTTATCCCTAACGCGCCGGTCGGAGTCAGTCGGAGCCAAACACGGCGGATTACGGATAATCCGCCCTACCTTTCATCGGCACTCAGAATCCACTTACTTTAGCCTAGCCCCCAAAGCCTAACGCTTAAAGCCTACCGCCTAAAGCCACTCACCCCACCCCATGAAACATCTCCTGCACGACGCCACTGAGCGGTCGATCCGTTATCTCGAGGGTCTTCAGACCCGGCCCGTGCTGCCCTCGGCCGAGGCGGTCGCGCGGCTGGGCGCGTTTGACCTGCCGTTCCCGGCCCGGCCGAACGATCCGGCCGAAACCCTGCGGCTCCTCGACGAAATCGGCTCGCCCGCCACCATGGGCATGGCCGGCCCGCGGTTCTTCGGATTCGTCATCGGCGGCTCCCTGCCCGTCACGCTCGCCGCCAACTGGCTCGCCGGCGCCTGGGACCAGAATGCCGTGCTCTATCGCGCGACCCCCAGCGCGGCCTTTCTCGAACAGGTCGCCCTGCGCTGGCTGCTGGAGGCCCTGCGCCTGCCGCCCGGCTGCGCGGGCGCGTTCGTGACCGGCGCCACGGTGGCGAACCTCAGCGCGCTCGCCGCCGCCCGGCACGCCGTGCTCAGGCAGGCCGGGTGGAATGTCGAGGCCGACGGTCTCTTCGGTGCGCCGCCCATCACTGTGGTGGTCGGAGTGGAAGTCCATCCCTCGGTGACCAAGTCACTCGGCATCCTCGGCCTCGGCCGCTCGCGCGTGGTGCAGGTCCCCGTCGACGCCCAAGGCCGCCTGATCGTGGAGAAAATGCCCGCACTCTCCGGTCCCATCATCATCTGCGCCCAGGCCGGCAATGTGAACACCGGCTGCTTCGACGACCTGACGGCCCTCTGCCGCCGCGCGAAGGCCGCCGGGGCGTGGGTCCATGTGGACGGCGCCTTCGGCCTCTGGGCCGGCGCCGCGCCGTCGCGCGCCGCGTACGCCGCCGGGATTGAATTGGCCGATTCGTGGGCGACCGACGCCCACAAGTGGCTGAACGTGCCTTATGACTGTGGCCTCGCTTTCGTGCGGGATCCCCACGCGCTCAAGGCCGCGATGGCCATCACCGCGGAATACCTGCCGACCGAGAGCGAATTCCGGAATCCGGCGGATTTCACGCCCGAGCTCTCACGCCGCGCCCGGGGCGTCGAAGTCTGGGCGGCCCTGCACGCGCTCGGCCGCGAAGGCCTCGCCGAGCTGATCGAGCGCAATTGCGCGCAGGCCCGGCGCTTTGCCGAAAAACTTTCGTCCGCCGGCTTCGAGATCCTCAACGAGGTCGTGCTCAACCAGGTGCTGGTTTCATTCGGCGATGCCGAGAAAACCAAGCGCGTGATCCAAGGCATCCAGGACGAAGGCACCTGCTGGGCCGGCATCACCGTCTGGCAGGGCCGGACCGCCATGCGCATCAGCGTCTCGAGCTGGGCGACGACGGAGGCCGACGTGGATAAGAGCGTGGAGGCGATGATCGCGGTGGCGAGGAAGCTATAGGCGTTAAGGTTTAATCGGTAGGCTTTCGGCAGAGAGCCCGAAATGCGGGCGGGGTGCCCCACCCCGCGATTGTCATTCTGAGCGCAGCGAAGAATGACAGAACAAAACCTCCCATCAGGTCCCTGCTGCTGCAGCCTAAAGCTTACTCCCTAAAGCACGCCCGCGATAGCTCAACCTCCACCCGGCGCCAAGCCGCGTTCGCTGGCCTTGGCAAAGGTGATCATCCGCTGGAACTCTGCGCTCGCGGCGTGTTCGTGCGCGGCGAGTTTCTCCAGCGCCTGCGAGCGGTTCAGGCCGTCGCGGTACAGCAGGCGGTAGAGCTGGCGGACGCGGTCGATCTGCTCGGCGGTGAAGCCGCTGCGCTCCAGGCCGACCTTGTTGTAGGCGCGAAGCGTGGCGGGTGAGCCGTCGGCGATAAAATACGGCGGGAGGTCCTGCACGAGCTTCGAGCAGGCCGACAGCATCGCGTGGGCGCCGAGGCGGCAGAACTGGTGCACCGCGCCGTACGCGCCGACCACGACCGAGTCCTCTACAATCACGTGGCCGGCAAGCCCGGTGTAATTGCTCATGATGATCCGGTTGCCGAGCACGCAGTCGTGCGCGACGTGGCAGTAGGCCAGGATGAGGTTGTCGGAGCCGATGACCGTGAATTCGCCGTCGTTGGTCGCCTCATGGACGCTCACGTACTCGCGGAAGACATTGCGGTCGCCGATCCGCACGCCGGGCTGACCGCCCTTGTACTTCAGGTCCTGGGTCTTGCCGCCGATGCAGGCGTACGGAAACACCTGGCACTGCGCGCCCATGACCGTGTGGCCCTCGACCGTGGCGTGGTGATGCAGGCGCGTGCCGGCCCCGAGGACCGCGGTACCGCCAACATAGGCATAAGCGCCAATCTCGACGTCGGCACCGAGCTGCGCCCCGGGCTCGATGATCGCGGTGGGGTGGATTTTACCGGCCATGCGCTTATTCGTCGCCCTCGTCCACGATGGCGAACATCAGCTCGGCGGATGAAACGACCTGCCCGTCCACCGTGCAGTTGCACTCGGCGGCCGCGATCTTGTCGCCGCGGATCTTGGTGATCTTGGCGTTGATGATCAGCTGGTCGCCGGGTCGGACGGGCTTGCGGAACTTCGCCTTGTCCGCGCTCATGAAGAAGGCGGTCTTGCCGACGTTGCCGCTGCGCCGGAGCATCATGATGCCCGCGGCCTGGGCCATCGCCTCCAGCTGGAGCACGGCGGGCATGACCGGGTTAGTCGGGAAATGGCCCATGAAATAGGGCTCGTTGATCGTGACGTTCTTGATCGCGACGAGTTCGTCCTGGCCGATGAACTCCACGATGCGGTCCACCATCACGAACGGATAGCGGTGCGGGATGGTGTCGAGGATGCGGCGGATATCGAGCGAGGTCTCGGTCGGCAGTACGGTCACCGGGCGGGGTTTCTTCTTCGGACCCTTCCGGCGCTCCTCCAGCTTGACATACAGGGCCTTGGTCAGCTCGGCGTTGATCGCGTGGCCGGGGCGCGTCGCGATGATATGCGCCTTCAGCGGCATGCCGAGCAGGACGATGTCGCCAATGATATCGAGGATCTTGTGGCGGACAAACTCGTCCTTAAACCGCAGCGGCTCCTTTGAGATGATCTTATCGCCGCGGATCACGACCGCGCAGTCGAGCGAGCCGCCCTTGATCTTGCCGAGCTTCAGGAGCTCCTCGATGTCCTCGTAAATCGTGAACGTCCGGGCCGCCGCGACCTGCGTCATGTAGACATCCGGGTCGATCGTAAGGGAAAGATGCTGCGTGTGGATGCCGCGGTTGTCGGCCGAGGTGCACGAGATTTTCAGCTCGTCGCACGGCAGCGCGATGATGGACGAGTCGCCACGCGTGACCGACACCGCTGCATCCAGCGTGAAATACTCGCGTTCCTTGTCCTGCTCCACCGGCTCGCCCTGGAGGATCATGTTCACGTAGGGCTTGGCGGAGCCGTCCATGATCGGCGGCTCGGAGGCGGTCATCTCCAGGATGACGTTGTCGATGCCGCAGCCGCTCAGCGCACTCAGGACATGCTCGACCGTGTGGATTTTTGCGTGGCCGGACTGGATGGTGGTGGCCCGGACCACATCGGTGACCTGGTCGACGCGCGGGCGCAGTTCCGGGCTGCCGCTCAGGTCGATGCGCCGGAACACGATGCCATGGTCCGCCGGCGCGGGCTTCATCGTCAGGGTGACCGCTTCGCCCGTGTGCAGCGCATTGCCGGTGATGGAGACCTCGCGCGCGAGGGTGCGTTGTTTCATAGGGTTAGGGCAGTCTCGGAAACCCGCCCGGCAGAGCGCAAGAGCGGAGATTCCGTGCAAAGCTCGAAGGCGGAAGCACGAAATCCGAAAGGGGATTTTCCTAACTCCCTTCGAAATTCGGATTTCCGTCTTCGGGCTTCCCGCGCCGGCGCGCGGCCTTGACACTGCCGGAGCCGGTTCTTCACTCTGGACCCTTTCACTCCTTAAAACCGCATCCCACCGACCCCTCCGTCATGCCCGCCGCCAACGATATCCGCAAAGGCCAAGTCATCAAATTCAACGGTGAACCGCACCTCGTCATGGAGACGCAGCACCGCACGCCGGGCAACCTGCGCGCCTTCGTGCAGATCAAGATGCGCAATCTCCGCTACGGCAAGGCCCTCGACCAGCGCTTCGCGTCCACCGACACCATCGAGGTGCTCCCGACCGAGAAGAAGAGCCTTGAGTACAGCTACGCCGACCGCGAGGCCTTCGCGTTCATCGACCCCGAGACCTTCGAGCAGACCGAGCTCAGCGCCGAGACCCTCGGCGACGTGAAGAACTACCTCACGCCCGGCGGCAAGGTCGACGTGCTCTTCGTCGACGAGAAGCCGCTCACCGTCGAACTTCCCTCCACCGTGGCGCTCAAGGTCATCGAGAGCTCCGACGGCATCAAGGGCGACACCGCCAGCAACGTACAGAAGCCGGCCAAGCTCGAGACCGGCCTCATGGTGCAAGTCCCGCTCTTCATCAAGGAAGGCGAGATCATCAAGGTCAGCACGGCCGACGGCACGTACCTCGGCCGCGTTTGAGTCCGGACGGCCCTTTCTGTTTTTGAAAGCCCGCGGTTTATCCGCGGGCTTTTTTGTGTTCCCAGGTAGGGCGGATTATCCCTAATCCGCCGCGTTTGACTTCGAAAGGCTCCAACCGGCGCGTTAAGGATAACGCGCCCTACCTTCCTGAACGCCCCTACCCTACGACTTCGTCGCCTCGGCGATCGCTATGTCGTGATTCGCCGCGGCTTCTTTCAGGCTACTGCCAGAGCATTTGAGGTCGTGCAGCCGGCCGTCGCGCAGGCCGTAGATCCAGCCATGGATCGTCAGCTCCTGCCCGCGCGCCCAGGCGTCCTGCACGATCGTGGTCTGCCAGACGTTGGCCGTCTGCTCAATGACGTTGAGTTCGCAGAGCCGTGCGCTGCGCGCGCCCTCGTCGGGCACGGTGCAGAGGCAGGCGTCGTGTTTTTCCTTCACGTCCTGCACGTGCCGCAGCCAGTTGTCGGCGAGGCCGACCCGCTCGCACCGCAGCACGGCGCGGACGCCGCCGCAGCCGTAATGCCCGACTACCATGATGTGCTTCACCTTGAGGACATCCACGGCGAACTGGATCACGGAAAGGCAGTTCAGGTCGGTGTGGACAACGACGTTCGCGATGTTGCGGTGCACGAAGACCTCGCCCGGCAGCAGGCCGATGATCTCGTTCGCCGGCACACGACTGTCGGAACAGCCGATCCACAGGTACTCGGGGCTCTGCTGGAGCGAGAGTTTCTCGAAGAATTGCGGGTCCCGCTTCCGAATGGCGTCCGCCCAGGCTTTGTTCTGATCAAACAAGTGGGTCAGGGAGTCCATGCGCACCGGCATGCTCCGAGCCCCGCCACGATTGTCCACCCCGAACTCCGCGTCTGGGCTCTGCCATGGTTAAAAACTCCAAACCGGGTTGGCCACAAAAAGGCACAAGGGCTCGGGGACTGCGAAGGAACCACCATTGCGCCTATCGGCGCGCGGGAGATTCAATCCGGAGCCTTGGAGCCCTTGCGCCTCTTCGCGGCCAACGCTCAGGAGCCTGGGTCCACTCCGGGTATTCCCCATCCACTTTGCGGCCGCCCGCATGTTCGGCATTGCCGAGGCCGCACCGGCCGCCACACTGGCCGGTCTTATGGGACGCCAGTGGCTCCACGCCAAACGCGCGATCGTCAACCTCAAGAAGGGCCAGACGGTCGGCAAACTCGTCAAGGAAATGACCGTCGCCGCCAAGCTCGGCGGCGGTGACCTCGCGGCCAACGCCCGGCTTTTTGCTGCGGTCGAAAAGGCCAAGAAGGCGAGCGTGACCCGCGACGTCATCGAGCGGGCCATCGCCAAGGGCGCCGGCACCGGCGGCGACAAGACCGCGCTCGAGCACGTCGTCTTCGAGGGCTATGCCCCGCACAAGGTGCCGGTCATCGTCGAGGCCTACACTGACAACCACCAACGCATCGCCCCGGAGATCCGCCAGCTCTTCAAGCGCGGCGTGCTCGGCCAGGCCGGCAGCAACAAGTTCCTCTTTGAGCACGTCGGCCTCGTGGAAGCCCATCACGCCGACCCGGCCGTGGACCGCGAAGCTGCGGCCATCGAGGCGGGCGCCAACGATTTCGAGGTCCTCACCCACGAGCAGAACGACGACATCCCGGTGGACCGTACCGGCGCCCGCTTCATCACCGAGCGCCACTCCGTCCATGCCGTCTCGGTCTGGCTGGCAAAGAACGGCTGGACCGTCGTGACCAGCGAACTCGGCTATCTCGCCAAGATGTTCCCCGAGCTCGACGACGCCGCGCGCGGCGATGTCGGCGAGTTCCTGCAGGCGCTCGAGGACCACGACGACGTCCAGCGCGTCTGGGCCGCGGTCAAATGAAATTCAATCCCCAAACCCCAGGCCGTTTTACAGGAGGCAACGGAGGAAACCGAGCAAGGCATGGAGAGGAAAATCTCCTCCTCCGTTCTCTCCGTTACCTTCTGTAAAATGGATCGAAAGTTTAGGTCCCAATCCGTCTTCCAAACTCCTGTCCTCCCTTTCATGCCCACGCCCAACATCCCGCAAAGATCCCCCATCGTTCAGGAAATGCCGCCGGGCACCTATTGGTGGTGCACCTGCGGCGATTCGAAGACCCAGCCGTTCTGCGACGGCAGCCACAAGGGCACCGGCTTCGCGCCGCGCAAGACCGAGCTCACCGAGCGCCAGACCGTGGCCTGGTGCGCGTGCAAGCAGTCGAAGAACGCCCCGTTCTGCGACGGCTCGCACAAGGCCGTGTGAGATGTCAGGCGCTTCCTTGAAGCCGGCCTTCAAGCTCACTTCGCCCGAAACCGGCACGGAGTACTGGATCTACGTCAGCGCGCCGGATCCGGCCACGGAACCCGGCCCCTGGCCGGCAGTGCTGTTCATGGACGGCGACAACCAGTTCGGCTATGGCGTGAAGGGTTATCGCAAGATGCGCGGCGCGGGCGCCGTGCCGCCGCTCCTGCTTGTCGGCGTCGGCTACGGCGCAAGCTATGGCCAAGGTGCCAACAAACGGGGACGCGACTATACGCCGGCGCATCACCCGGACGAGCCGTCCAGCGGCGGGGCGGAGGCCTTTCTCCAATTTCTCACCGCGACGCTCTGGTCGGAGCTGGAGCGGCGTTATCCGCTTCATCCGAAATCACGCGGCATCGCGGGACATTCCCTAGGCTCGTTGCTCGTGCTGCACGCCCTGTTTCAGAAAACGCCGTTTTTCACGGGGCACCTGGCCAGCGCACCGTCAATCTGGTGGGACAACCGTGACATCCTCGGCGAGGCCGGACGACTGCGCGTGCGCCAAGCCGCCCTACCCGCGCGGCTTTACCTTGGCGTGGGCGGCAAGGACTCGGAATCGATGCTCGGCGACCTCGCACTCCTCGAAGCCCAACTCGCCGCCAAGCCGTTCGCCGGCCTCCAGGTCACGTCCGAGCGATTCCCGGAGCGCGATCATTACACGGCGCTGGCGGACACGTTTCCCTCTGGCCTGAAGGCGCTGTTTGGCTAGAATACGCCTTGAAAATTCCTGATTGATTGCAGGCCGATAGTTCTCATCCCCCAGGACGAGAATTTTCAACACGGAGGGCGCGGAGATCACGGAGGAGACACTATTCCCCAGCCGCTCGGTGAGTCCGGAAGACTCGAACGCTATTACCTCAGTGTCCTCCGTGTTCAAAATTTAGCGTAGCCGAGTGCAGAATGTGGCCGAACCCAGCCTCCTTACGTCGGCTGTTACCGGCGACTATTTCGCACCCGCCACAAGCGCGGGATACAGTTCCCCAAAGCGCAGCCAGGTATCGGTCTCGATCTCCGGCGCATTTGAGCGGACGATATTCAGCGTCACCTGTAGCTCGACCAGCGCCTTCGAAAAAGCCGCGCGCAGGATCTTGTCCTTTTGCGCCACGGCGTTGCGGAGGGCGGTGGTCGTCATCGGCTCGACCTTGATCAGCGCGTAAATTTTCCGGGCCATCGGGCTGCACTCCTCCACTGGACGGTGGAACTTCGGGTAGTGCTCCTGCGCCAGGTGCCCGAGCGTCATGAGCACCGCCCGTCCCGCCTCGTCCTTGCCGTAGAAAATCTCGTCGGGATACTCCGCCGGCAGCTGGTTTTTCCAGCCCCAGACCGCGCCGACCTTTTTGCCCCATCCGGCCTCGCCCGGCTGCTTTCCGGGCATGTCGGTCACGTCCCAGAGATTCGGCCGGTCGATTTTCTTGTCCGCGAAAATCGCGCACTTGCCGACCGCGCACACGAAGGCATGGGCCTGAGCGAGCGTTTTAACCCGAAATTTGCGCGCGGATTTCATGGCACCCGGATTTCTTACAGGAGGTAACGGAGGAAACAAAGGCCGGAAAAGAATCGGATCCTTCTTGAGGCGTGCTCCGTTCCCTCCGTTGGCTCCTGTAAAATCAATCCCCGCTCAAACCACCCGCGCCCAAAGCACCTTGAGGTAGCGGCTTTCGAGGCAGTTGGAGTACACGGGGTGATCCACGCCCGGACCCGTGCGGTCGAAGAACTGCAGGCGCCGGTTCTGCCGGTGCGCGGCCTTGATCACGTGCGCCTCGAAATCCTCCAGGCTCAGCAGGCCGGAGCAGGAACACGTCACGAAGATCCCGCCGGGCTTCACCAGCGAGATCGCGAGCAGGTTGAGGTCCTCGTATTTCTGCCGCCCCTCCCAGTTGCCGTGGTCGTCGCGCGTGAAGATGAACTTCGGCGGATCCAGCATCACGACGTCCCACTTCTCCCCGTTCTGCTGCATCTGCCGCGCGTAGGCGAACGCATCGGCATGCACGAACTTGAGCCGGACCTGGTTGAGGTTGGCATTCCGCTTCGCCTGCGCGATCGCGGCCTCGTCGAGGTCTACGCTCGTCACGTCCTCCGCCCCGCCGAGCACCTTGGCATTGAGCGAGAACCCTCCCGTGTAGCAGCACAGGTCGAGCACCCGCGCCGCCTTCGTGAACCGCGCGAAGGCCTCCCGGTTGTCCCGCTGGTCGCAGAAGAAGCCGGTCTTGTGCCCCTCGGCAAAGTCCACCTCGTACCGCACGCCGTGCTCGCGGATCTTCACCTTCGACGGCGCGGCGGCGTTGGTCTCCTTGAAGATCGAGGGCTTGATGCCCTCCAGGCTGCCCAGGTCGTGGTCAACGTGCACGCGCGCGAACTTCGTTCCGGCCAGCTCGTGGAGCAGCGGCAGCCACGCCGGCAGGCGCTGGGCAATGCCCAGGCTGTAGATCTCGCATAGCAGCGTGTCGCCATAGCGGTCGATCGTCAGGCCGCTCAGTCCGTCGCCGTCCGAGTTGATGAGCCGGTAGGCATCGGTCGTCTCATCGAGCTTGAACAGCTCGCGGCGCAGCGCGACCGCGCGGCGGATCGCCGTCTCGAAATACGCCTCGGTGACCGGCTCGGTCGAGTGGCAGACCACGCGCAGCGGAATCTTGGCCCGCGGGTTGAAGAGACCGCCGCCCATGAGGTTGCCGTTCTTGTCGTAGACATTGACGAAGTCGCCCGGCCGCGCGTCGGACGAAACTTGCCCGAGCAACCGAGGAAAAATCGCCGGGGCGAACGTGAAATACTTCAGCTGCGCCCACGGCTTCGGCCACGCCGAACGGTCGATCGGGGCGCGCTCAGCCGGCTCGGGACGAACGGACGCTTTTTCAGTTTCTTCCGTGGGCAGCGGGTCGGGCATGCCGCTAATTGGGACAACGCCGGCCCTTGCGGCAATTTTATTGGAGCGGTCGCACCGGCGCTATTTCTGCGGCTCGACGACTTTCACCTCGCGCTTCGCCGTAAACACCTGTCCGGCCGGGTCCGTGGCCCGGACCTCGATCACATGCGTACCGGCAGCGAGATCGGCCGGAAGATAGCTGCGCCAGAGGTGATAGCAGACAACCGGGTCCGGCAGCCGCGGCGTCGCCAGCGGCGTCGCCTGGGTGTCCTGGTCGAGATAGAGTTTCGCGTAGGCGGGATCCCAGTCGATGACGCGGCGCATCCCGTTCCAAGCCAGGCCGTCGACGCGCGACTCCACTTTCCAGCCGTCATGGCCGTTGAAGACATTCGCGTAGTAGGAAATATAGCCGGTGTGCGGCTTGACCGCCATGGGGGCGTACAGGCCGATCTGGTCGTTGGCCGCATGCCGGGCCGCGCGGTAATCCAGGCGCACCGCCGCGCCGTCGACCGTCAGGATGCCGTAGCCGTGGGGCGTGCCATCGGCCATGGTGGCGACGGGGATGCCGCTGGCGTCAGGCGGGCCGCCCCAAAAACTGCCGCAGGCGGCGGCGACATTGTACTCGTGAAGGGGCTCGGCGCCGTACCAGCCATCGGCCGCTCCGTAGAACACGTGGCGCTGGTAATGCGTGTGGCCCGACAGCCAGAGATTGTGCGGCCGGTCCTGCAACAGCGCGAATAGGCGTGCGCGGTCGGCGACGCGAAACGTCTCGGCGTTGGACGGATTCGGATAAAACCATGGGATGTGCATCATCAGCACCACAAGTACGTCCCGTGGCGTCACGCGCAGGAGGTTTTCCAGGAACACAAACTGGTCCTCGCGCAGGCCGCCGATGTAACGCGGTCCACCCAGAAAGCGCACATCGTTGAGCGCCACGAACAGCACCCGGCCGTAGTGAAACGCGTAGGTCGACGGGCCGTAGGCCTGCTCAAAGCTCGCCGTCGCACCGCGGTCGCTGGCGGCGCCGAGATCGAGGTCGTGATTGCCGGGGACTTGGTACGACGGGAGTCCAATCCGCGCCATGGCCGCGGTGAGCGGGGCGTAGAGCTCATGCCGGTCGTAGATCACGTCGCCCAAGGTCACGCTGAAGGCGATGTCATGCGTGCCAGCGAGACCGTCGATGATCGTCCGGTCAAAATAACCGACCTCCTTCAGTGAAGCCGGTTGCGGATCGGTGAGGAGCAGCACGCGGAAATGGTCCGCCTCCTCGTTTTTCAGGAGCGGGAAATCAACCGCCGTCGCAGTCGTTCCGGGCGCAACACGGCGATAGAACTGGGGCAGATTCTGCGCCGAGGCCGGCGGACGCCAGCCCCGGGGCTTGATGACAAAGAGCGTGGCTCCGTCCTGCGCCGCGAATTCGTAACGGCCTTCGGCATCAGTCAGCGCCACCACCGTGCCGTCCGAAACAGCAACGCCCGCAATACCCGGCTCGCCCGCATCCCGCACGCCATTGCCGTTGCGATCTTCAAACACGACGCCGCGCACCGTGGCGGACGAGGCCGCCACGCCGGCGGCCAGGGCGAGGCCCAGCCCGAGGAACAAGCGAAGCGAAATCATGCGCCGAGCCAAAGCCGCCGATTGCGGCGGGTCGAGTCCGGATGGCGGCGGCGCGGGCAGGACCCTGCCGTCAGGCCCTCACGCCGCCGGGCGCCGCCCCAGCAGGAAGTAGAGGATCGATCCGATGAACGGCAGCAGAATGATGACGATGATCCAGAGCACCTTGTTCGGATTGCTGCTCTTCACGCAATCGACGATCGCCACGATCCACAGCACGAACCAAAGGATGGAGAGGAAGTAATTAAGCCCGTTGTTCATGCTATCTATCGTGTCCCTTCACCCGGGGTGGTTCCCAAGAA
>CAIRTK010000050.1 GCA_903881475.1 uncultured Opitutia bacterium
CGCGGTGGGCCGCCGCGACCTTCGCCGCGATGCCCACGTCCTCGCGCTGCCGGGTGCTCGGTCGCTGCTGGCGCCAACGGTAATAACCGCTGGCTGACACGTTGAGCAGTGCGCACAACATGCGGATCACCGCCGAGTTGCCGGACGATCGCGTGGTCAGCAGCCGGTTTCTCGTCAACCTTCCCTTCGGCCTGGTCACCCTCGGGCTGCTGATGTTCTTCGGCTGGAAGTTTTCCACCTACCTCAGCCTGCGCTCGAACATCGATGACTGGGGCCGGCGGCTGGCCGACTCCCGCATTGAGATCGCCAACATCAAACAGCTTCAGCGGGAATACGCCGGGGCGGCGGCCAAGATCGAACTCGCCCACAACCTGATCAATGCGCCGCTTTTCATCACGCATTTCACCACCCAGCTCAGCCACACCCGGCCCGAGCAGATGGTGATCGACAGCATCGAATCGGTTGAGGCCAACATCACCGTTCGCGGCCGGCTCGCGGAAACCCCGGAGCGGGCCACCGTCCTGATCGGCACTTACATGGACCAACTGCGCAAAGATCCCCTGATCGGTCCGCATTTCCGGGATATCTCGCTCACAAATTTCGACCGGGCGGCGAACGGCATCCAGCAGAACTTCGAGCTCACCTTCAAGTCCGCCACGGAGGGCTCGCCATGAACCCGTTTGATTCCGCGCAGCTGATCGGCATGATGCGCCGGTATCTGTTCTGCTCCATTTGCACCGGCGTGAGCGTGGTTCTGCTCATTGCGATCTGGATCCTGTGGCAGTTCACCCATTCGCTTGAAACCGTGTATCGCGAGCGCGATCAGGAAGGTCAGGCCATGCTGACTACGCTGGCTTCGGGACCGGTCATCCGGCAGGAACTGGCCCGGGTCAAGGACGTCGTCCAGCAGATCGAGGACAACCTCGTGATCGAGTCAAAGCTCGAGGAAAATTACAGCTATTTCTATAAAATCCAGAATGAGACCAAGGCCGACCTCATCTATCTGCGCCGGCTGAATTCCGATCCGTCTGGCGACGGCTACGACTACAAGCTCATCCCCTTCTCGCTTCAGCTTAGCGGCACCTACGAACAGCTGGCCGCCTACCTGCTAGAGATCGAGACCGGCCCAAAGCTGGCGCTCATCAAGTCGTTCAGCTTCCGCCGGCGCGAACTGGGATCGCCTTATCTCACGCTGAACATTGAGCTGCGGCTCCTCGGGAAACGATGAACGTCCGCCCGCCGCTCCTCCTCGTCACCTCGCTGCTGGTCCTGGGTGCCGGCACGGCCTCCCTGCGCGCCGCCACCGCCGTGCTGGGCGAGCAGCTTTTCAAGGACACCAACGCCCGGATCGAGGACCTGTTCCAATACCGCAACAATCCACCCAAGCCGCCCGGGCCAGCAGACAATCCGTTTCGCATCAACGATGCTCCCATCGCCCGGGCCATGCCGACCGACTCCGCCGGCACCAAGGCGGGAACGGTCGGCAAGCGAGAAACTCCCGATGAGATCCTGCTCAGCCAGGCCTATGGCAGCCTCAGTTTTGGCGGCCTTCTTCAGGTCGGCGACCGCCTGATGCTCATCATCAACAAGACACCTTACAAGGAGGGCAGCCTCTTGACCGTGAAGGTCCAGGGTAGCTCGGTCTATCTTCGGGTCATCACCCTCACGAAGGACAGCGTCACGCTCGGCCTCAATCAGGCGCGGCTCACCTTGTATTTTTGATCCGCGGCGACGGCCCGGACCCGCCTTGTCGCAGGTCGCGCGGATCATGGTGGTCAACGTGTCGCGGAGGTCCTTGAACGCAGGCCGGACCCGGCAGTCACACCGGGTTCTTAAATTTCCGTGAAATCGCCGAAGGGCCGCGCAAGATACCTAAGTACGTACCCCGGCGGGTCAGAATCATTTGACAGCCACTGGTTAGGCGAGCGTAGTGAGGCCCTATTCGTTGGAATTTTTTGAAGCCGATGGAGATGCCTAATTCACCGCTGTCCCCCGTCAGCCGGCGCGCGCCCGAAGCCGCTTTTCCTCCGCCAAGCCCATCAGCCGGCAATGTTTGAACGCATGCCATTACGCTGGCGGCTCACGCTGCTGATCACTTCGATTTGTGCGGTAACCCTGCTCACGGCGTTCGGCAGCTATATCGTCGTCGAGTGGTTCAAGATCAAGCAGAGCTTCCAGGACCGGATGGAGACCAACCAGCGCCTGCTGGTGCAGAACACGATCACCATCCTGTCGCATGACCCGAAGGCCACGGACTTCCCGTTGAGCACCCTCGAGTCGGACCCCACGATTGTCGCGGCCGCGGTTTACTCCGCTGACAACAAGCTGCTCGCGAAATTTGTGCGCCCCGGAGCCGTGGAATACATCCCCTTCGCCAAGGGAACGCGCCTGAATTTCTCCGCGGGCAACGTGACCATCTTCCGTCAGCTGAGCTATGAGGGCCAGAAGCTTGGCACGCTGTACCTGAAGGGACAGTTCGGCGGACTCGCCCAGGAACGCCTCGAGGAGCCGGTCCGGGCCATGGCCATCCTCTTCCTGCTCTCGATGCTATTCGCCCTGCTGGCCTCGCGCTACATGCAGCGCGGCATCTCCGACCCCATTACCCGCCTGGCGATCGCCGCGCGCAAGGTGGCGGGCGAAGGCGACTACAACGTCCGCGTGGACAGCAAGGTCGGCGGCGAAACCGGCATGCTGGTGGATGCGTTCAACTCGATGCTCGCAGCCATTCAGCAGCGTGACGCCGACCTGCTCGTGGCCCGGGACAACGCCGAGACGGCCCGCCAGCGCCTTGCCGAGATCAACAGCGTCCTCGAGGAGGTCAACCGCACCCTCGAGCAGAAGGTGAAGGACCGCACCGTGGAGCTGGAGAAGATGATGCTCACCGTCAAGGAGGCCAACCAGGCGAAGAGCAGCTTCCTCGCGAAGATGAGCCACGAGCTCCGGACGCCGATGAACGCCATCATCGGCTACTCCGAAATCCTGCTGGAGGACGCGACCGACTCCCGGAACAAGAGCGCCATCGACGACCTCGGCAAGATTCTGAGCGCCGCCCGCCATCTCCTCGGTCTCATCAATGACGTCCTCGACCTCTCCAAGATCGAGGCCGGCAAGATGGATCTTTTCCTGGAGACGTTCGACGTCGGCAACCTGGTCCGGGAAGCCGCCACCACCGTGGCCCCGCTCATCGAGAAGAAAAACAACCGGCTCGTCGTCGAGTGTCCCGAGCACATCGGCGTGATGCATGCCGACGCGACCAAGCTGCGCCAAGTGCTGCTCAACCTGCTCAGCAACGCCTCAAAATTCACGACGGCCGGCCAGGTCACCTTGCGCGCCCGCCGCGAACTGGGCGCCCGCGGCGACTCCATCGTCATCGAGGTCGTCGACACCGGCATCGGCATGACGCCCGAGCAGATGGGCCGCCTTTTCCAGAGTTTTGCCCAGGCCGACTCCTCCACCACCGCCCGGTACGGCGGCACGGGGCTCGGGCTCGCGATCTCCCGCCAGTTTGCGCGGCTGATGGGCGGCGATGTCACCGTGGAAAGCACGCCTGGCGAAGGCTCCGTCTTCACCGCGCGCATCCCGGCCTTGGTCACGCCTCCGAAGCCGGTCGCCTCGCTCCTGGATGAACTGCCCGAAGCCAAGCCGGCGGCCGCCCCGGGCGTGGCACCCGTGGTCACCGTACCCGTTCCGGTCGTGGCGTCCGCCCGCGTGCTGGTGATCGCCGACGACCAGTCGGTGCACGGTGCACTCGCGCCGCTCCTCCCCAAGGAGGGCTACACCATCAAGGGCATCCCGAGCGACCGCGAGGCCCTGGCGCGCGCCAAGGACTTCAAGCCGGACGTCATTATCCTCGATACCTTCAAGCCTGAGCTCGATGGCTGGAACCTGCTGGCGCAGTTCAAGGCGGAGCCCCAGCTCGCCACGACGCCGGTCATCCTCCTGACGATGGTGGACGATGCGAAGACGGCCGGCACCGCGCTGGGTGCCTCGGACTTCCTGACCAAGCCGCTCGACGGCACAAAGCTGCTGCCGATCCTGGCGAAGCACAGCGTCCCGCGGCAGGAGACCTCCATTCTCGTGGTCGAGGACGATCCGCCGACCCGGGACATGATCGTACGCCTGGTGGAGCGGGAGGGCTGGATGGCCATTCCCGCCGAGAATGGCCGGAAGGCGCTGGACCTGCTGAAAACCTTCACCCCTTCCCTCGTCCTCCTCGATCTGCTGATGCCGGAGGTGGACGGCTTCGCCGTGCTGCGGGAAATGCGCTCCAGCGCCACCTGGCGGGATATTCCGGTCGTGGTGGTGACCTCCCTCGATCTGACCGGCGAGGTCCGCCGCCTGCTGCAGCAACAGGCCGAGCGCGTCCTGCAAAAAGGCCGGTACACGACTTCCGAACTCCTCAATGAGGTTCGCAACTCCGTCAGTGAATTTATCCGCCGCCAGGGCAGCGCCCCGCGGCTCCCGCCTCCCGCTCCGCCGCTTCCTAGCCATTTGCTCCCCGCCATGAACAAAATACTTCTCGTCGAAGACAATGAAATGAACCGCGACATGCTGGCCCGCCGCCTCCAGAAGCGCGGGTATGAGGTGCTGCTTGCGATCGACGGCCTGCTGGCCGTCGAGATGACCCAGAAGGAGAAGCCCGACCTGGTGCTGATGGACATGAGCCTGCCGGGGCTCGACGGCTGGGAGGCCAGCCGCCGGCTCAAGGCGGACGCCGCCACCGCTGGCATTCCCATCATCGCTCTCACCGCCCACGCCATGGCCGAGGACCGGGAGAAAGCGCTCGCCGCCGGGTGCAACGAGTTTGAGACCAAGCCCGTCGACCTCACCAGCCTCCTAGCCAAGATGGAAACCCTGCTGGGCGGCAAACCCACGGCGTGAGCCAGCCCACCCCAGATTCTCGGCCTCCGTCGGAGCGGGATCAACCGGCCGATCCTGCGGGCATGCCCGGCTCCAGCGAGGCGATCAAGCACCTGCGCCATGACTTGCGCACGCCGCTCAACCAGATGATCGGCTACAGCGAGATGCTGATCGAGAGCGTCACCGAGAGTGGCCCCGCCGAGCTGCTGGACGACCTCCAGCGGCTGTGCGGCTCGGGCGGCGAGCTCCTGACCATCCTCAACGAGTCATTGGCCCAGTGGAAGGTCGAGGCGGGCAAGATTGACCTCGTCGGCCTCCGCCGCGCCATGCTCGGGCCCCTCAATGCGTTCGTCGGCTACCGCGACCTGTGCGAGGAGGCGGCCCGCGTGCTGGGGCGCAATGAGATCATGGCCGACCTGGGGAAAATTGATCAGGCGACCTCCAACCTCCGCAAGCTGCTCGAGGCGGACGCGTTCGCGACCCGCTACACTTTCGCCCCGCCGCCCTCCGCCTCGACGGTCACCGTCGCGCCGTTCGCCTCCAGCAACGCGGCCACTCCCCCGGCGCCGATGATCACGGCCTGGGGCCGCATCCTCGTCGTCGATGACGAGCCGCTGAACCGCGAGATGCTGCTGCGCCGCCTGGCGCGCATGGGCTTCAGCACGGCCGGGGTGGAAAACGGCCAGAAGGCGCTGGAGCTGATGGCGCGCGAGTCCTTCGACCTCGTGCTGCTGGACATCATGATGCCCGTGATGGACGGCTTTGAAACCCTCGACCGGCTGAAGGCGGACCGGAAACTGAAGCACATTCCCGTCGTGATGCTCACGGCCTTGGACGAGGTTGCCAGCACCGTCCGCTGCATCGAGGCCGGCGCCGAGGACTATGTCCCCAAGCCGTTCAACCCGGTCATCCTGCGGGCCCGCATGGGCGCTTCCCTCGACAAGAAGCGGCTACGCGACCAGGAGCGGGCCTATCTTGCGGAGATCCAGGCCGAGCGCGCCAAGTCGGAGCGCCTCCTCCTCAACGTGCTGCCCAAGGCCATCGGCGAGCGACTGAAGGCCGGCGAGCAGACGATCGTCGACGCCGTGCCCGAGGCCACGGTTATGTTCGCGGATATCGTCGGGTTCACCCGCATCGCGGCCAGCTTCACGCCGGCGCGCACCGTCAGCCTGCTCAACGAGATCTTTTCCGAATTTGACCAGATGAGCGAGCAGGCCGGGATCGAGAAGATCAAGACCATCGGCGACGCCTACATGGTCGTCGGCGGCGTGCCGCTGCCGCTGGCCGACCATGCGCTGCGCTGTGCGAGGATGGCGTTCGAGATGCTGGCCGCCATCCACCGGTTCAACCTGCGCCACCAGTTTCAATGGCAGATCCGCATCGGCCTGCACACCGGGCCGGTCGTCGCCGGCATCATCGGGTCCACCAAGTTCGCCTACGATCTCTGGGGTGACACGGTCAATATCGCCAGCCGGCTTGAGTCCCATGGCGAGCCAAACGTGCCCCAGGTCTCCGAAATCACCGCCGAGCTGCTCAAGGATCATTTCGTGGTGGAGCCGCGCGGCCACATCGACCTCAAGAACCGCGGCAAGATGAAGGTCTTCCGCCTGCTGCGGCCGGTCTGATTTGGACGGTCATTGTTCCATGCGGGGCGGGTCGCTAACTCCGCGGCTTGAGAAGTAGGGCGAATTATCCGGATGAGCCGTCGCACCGGATAGGCGGGAGGCAGCGATCCCGGCCTGCCTTGCCCCCGTCACGCCGTCCACTTGAACACCACGGTGTTGAACGGCGAGAGCGTGACGTTGATCGACTGGCTGTGGCCGTCGCTCGCAACGTCCTCTGTCTCCCGCCCACCCTCGTTGCCCAGGCCGCTGCCGGCGTAATACTGGCTGTTGCTGTTGATCACCTCGCTCCACCGCCCGCGGCGGGGCACGCCGATGCGGCAGGTGCGGGTGGCGCCGGTGAAGTGTCCGACCACGGCAAAAAACACCTGCTCCGCCGCATCGCTGCGGAGGTATGCGATCAGGCCCGCGCCGGCGTCATGGCACGAGATCCAGCGAAAACCCTGCGGGTTGAAATCCGCCCGGCTCAGCACCGGCTCGGCCACATAGAGGCGGTTGAGGTCGCGCACCAGCAACCGCACGCCCTCGTGGTCGGGATACTGGCAGAGATGCCAGTCGAGGCTCGCGTCGTGATTCCACTCCCGCGACTGCGCAAACTCGCCGCCCATGAACAGCAGCTTCTTGCCCGGGTACATCCACATGTGCGCATACAGCGCCCGGAGATTGGCCGCCTTCTCGGCGATGTGCCACACCCCCATCTTGAAGAGCAGCGAGGCTTTCCCGTGCACCACCTCGTCATGGGAAAACACGCTCACGAAATTCTCCGCGTACTGGTAGAGCATGCCGAAGGTCAGGTCGCTCTGGTGCCATTGCCGGTAAATCGGCTCCTTGCTGAAATACCGCAGCGTGTCGTGCATCCAGCCCATGTTCCACTTGTAGTCGAAGCCCAGGCCGCCGTCCGCCGCCGGTTTGGTGACGCCCGGGAAGGAGGTGCTTTCCTCCGCGATCATGAGCGCCCCCGGGTGATAGTGGTGCACCAGCCCGTTCACCTGCTTCAGGAAGTCGATGGCCTCGAGATTCTCCCGGCCGCCAAATTTATTTGGGATCCACTGCCCTTCCTTCCGCGAGTAATCGAGGTACAGCATTGAGGCGACGGCGTCCACCCGCAGACCGTCGATGTGGTAGCGCTCCAGCCACGCGAGGGCATTCGCGACGAGGAAACACCGCACTTCATTGCGGCCGTAGTTGAAGATCAGGGTGCCCCAGTCCATGTGCGCCCCCAGGCGAGGGTCGGCATGCTCGTAGAGATGCGTCCCGTCGAACTCCGCCAGCGCGAAGCTGTCGCGGGGGAAATGCGCCGGCACCCAGTCCATGATCACCCCGATCCCGCGCTGGTGCAGGTAATCGACCAGCCAAGCGAAATCCTCCGGCCGGCCGAAGCGGTGCGTCGGGGCGAAGAACCCGGTGACCTGGTAACCCCACGAACCGTCGAAGGGAAACTCGGCCAGCGGCATGAACTCCACGTGGGTGAATCCCATTTCGCCCACATAGTCGGCCAACTGTGGCGCCAGCTCGCGGTAGCTCAGCGGGCGGTTCGCATCCTCCGGCTTCCGCCGCCATGAACCCAGGTGCACTTCGTAAATCGACACGGGCCGGTCCGTGCTCCCGGCCTCGGCGCGCCGCCGATCCATCCACGCGCTGTCATTCCAGGCAAACCGGGTCGTGTCGCAGACCACCGAAGCATTGTTCGGCGGCGCCTCGAAATACGTGCCGTACGGGTCGCTCTTCAGTCGCACCAGGCCCGCCCGGTCGCGCACGGCATATTTGTACACCTCGCCCTCGCCCAGCCCCGGGACAAACAGCTCCCAGACGCCGGAGGCGCCCAGCGAGCGCATGCTGTGATAGCGGGTGTCCCAGTGGTTGAAATTGCCCGCCACCGAAACCTGGGTGGCGGCCGGCGCCCACACGGCAAAGGACACCCCGGGCACGCCGTCGATCGTGCGCAGGTGGGCACCGAGCTTGTCGTAGATCCGGTGCTCATTCCCCTCATTGAAGAGATACAGGTCCTGCTCCCCCAAGGTCGGCAGAAAGGCATAGGGGTCAAAAAACTGCCGGACCTCGCCGCCCGGGCGCGTGGTCCGCAGCTGGTAGCGAAACACCTTGAGCCGTTTGGGAATGAACACCTCAAAGAGACCCTCGGGCGCCAGCCGGGTCATCGGCCAAGCGCCCTTGCCCTCCACTTCCACCACGGTGCATTCGTTTGCATCCCGAATCAGGGCCCGGACCACCACCCCCTTGCCGCGGCCCTGCTTGTGCGGATGCATGCCCAGCAATGAGTGGGGCGACGCATGGCGGGCCTGCAGCAGGGCCTGGAAGTCAGTCTGAGAAAGAGGCAAGCAATTCGGGGTTGCTCTCACCGTGGCCTACGCCCGCACGCCGGTCTAGCCCGTATTTTTAAGGCCGCCACTGATGCCGTTGATCGTGAGCTCGATCACCGCGCGCACCTCGTCGGCTTCGGCGGCGGACAGAAGCTTTTCCGTCCGCAGGCGCCGCAGCATGTCCACCTGGATGTAGTTCAGCGGATCAATGTAGGGATTGCGCAGCTGCACCGACCGCAGCAGGACCGGCTCGCCCGCGAGCAACTGGCGCTGGCCGGTCACGTCGAGGATTGCCGACTCGGTGCGTTCAAACTCCGCGGTGAGCAGGCCGCCGATGCGGCGGCGAATCTTCGGCTCCACGACCAGGTCCGCGTAGAGACCCGCGATCCCCATGTCCGCCTTGCGCATGGTCAGCTGGGCATTGTCGATCAGCGTCTGGAAAAACGGCCAGCCGGCGTGCATCTCGCGCAGCAGGCGGCGCCCCTTCGGCCCGCGCTTCAGGACCGCCGTAAGTGCACTCCCCAGCCCGAACCACCCGGGAAAATTGAATCGGCTCTGCATCCAGGAGAAGACCCACGGGATCGCCCGCAGATCCGCCACGCTCTGCGTCGCGCGCCGGTAGGTCGGCCGGGAACCGAACTTCAGGTTGCTGATCTCGTCGATCGGCGTCGCCTGCCGCCAAAACACCAGGAATTCGGGATCGTCGTGCACCAGTGCCTTGTACGCTGCAAATCCGGCCGCGCTCATCGTCGCCATCGCCTCCCGCCACTCGGCCGGGACCGTCGATTCGGACTCCGCCGCGTGCGTCCCCAGCATCACGCCATAGGTCATCTGCTCGAGGATGCGGTGCGCCAGATCCGGATCGTGGTACCGGGTCGACAGCACCTCGCCCTGCTCGGTCACGCGGATGCCGCCATCCCTCAGCCCGGCTGGCTGCGCCAAAATCGCCTTGGCCGCCGGCCCGCCGCCACGGGCGATGCTGCCGCCGCGGCCGTGAAACAGGGTCAGCTTCACGCCATGCGCCGCGCCCACACGCGCGATCGATTCCTGCGCCTGGTACAGCGCCCAGTTGGCGGTGAGATAGCCGCAGTCCTTGTTCGAATCCGAATAGCCAAGCATCACATGCTGGTGCGCGGGAGCCGCCCGGTTGGGCAGCGTGAACAGGGCGGTGAGGATCTCGGGCGCTCGCTCGAGGTCATCCAGCGTCTCGAAGAGCGGCGCCACGGGCAGGTTGGCGCCGGTCAGTTTCTGGAGCAGTTCCACCTCCAGCACGTCCGACACGCCGTCGGTCATACTGATGATGTAGATGCCCAGCGCCGCCGGGCCGAGGGTCGCCGTGGCGCGCGTCACCAGGGTCAGCGGATCGAGGACGTGGTGCGTCGCCGGCGAGAGTTTCTCCAACGCCTTGGGGCTGAGCGGCGCGGCGCCGGCCAGGGCCGTCAGCAGCAGCTTGATCTTTTCCGGCTCTTCCAGTCGCGGATAGAAGGGCTGCCCGAGCACTTCGGCCACCGCGGCCTCGTGCAGCGAGGAATGCTGCCGCAGATCCAGCCGGGCCGTGTGCAGGCCGAAAATCTCCAGCTGGTCGGTCATCGTGCGCAACTCGCCGCCGGTCAGCATCGCCCCCCGCCCTGCCGCGAGGCTGGCCCGGATTGTCTCCAGCGTCTCCTCCACCGTGCGGCGGTCCAGGCAGGTTCCCACCAGCGCCTCCGCCGTCAGCAGGCTCCCGTCCCGCACCTCTCCCACCGCCTGGGTCAGGCGCTCGCGCAGCACCCCGAGCAGCAGCCGGTACGGCTCGTGCGGGTAACGCTTGCTGAGCTCCTCCAGGTGCACGGAGAGGTGCAGGTTGTCGCTCAGCTCCTTCTTGAGGGCCGGCACCACCGAGTCCCGCCGGTCGCTCACGCTCAGCGTGCGCGACAGGTCGCGGGCCGCGAGCCGGAGCTTTTCCAGCGCCAGCCGGCGGTGGAGCAAAAGCACCTCGGCGCTCACCGGCGCGGTGACGTTCGGATTGCCATCGCGGTCACCACCGATCCAGGAGCCAAACGACAGCCACCGGTGCGGCGGCCGCACCCCGGGATAATGCCGGGCCAGCGCACGCTCCATGTCGGCCTGCAGCCGCGGCAGCGTGGCATAGAGGGTGGAGTCAAAATACCAGAGGCCGGTGCGGGCTTCGTCTGTCACCTCGGGGCGGGCCGTGCGACTGCGGTCCGTGAGCCAGAGCGAGGCAATCTCCCGCTCGACGCAGTCCGGCTCCAGCAGCGCGATGTCCGCCGTGAGTTCGGGTTGAGCCCGGTCGCGGAGGATCTGGCCGAGCCGCTGCAACTTCGTCAGCAGTGTGCGGCGCTTGGACTCCGTGGGATGGGCCGTAAACACCAGCTCGATCGCCAGCCGGTCCACCAGGGCCTGCATCGCCGCCGCATCCACTCCGCGCTGTTTGAGTTCCAGGACGGCAGCCTCGATGGTTTCGCGCATCGGGCCGACCTGGTCCGTGCCAATGAAATTGAGGGCCCGCCGGCGCCGCAGCAGCGCCACGCGGAAATTCTCCTCGGCCAGGTTGACCAGCTCGAAGTAGAGCGTGAAAGCCATGGCCTGGCTGAGCGCCGCCGCCGGGCTCAGCCGGCCGACCGCGTCGCTGAGCTGCCGCTCGGCGGCCGCCTCGCCCATCCGCCGCAGCTTGGCCAGACGGCGGAGCAACTCGACCGTCTCGAAGGTCTCCTGTCCCTCGATCCGCACGATGACGCGGCCCAGCGCCTTGCCCAGTTCACGGATGTCCGTGCCGAGCCGGCTCATTTCCCGGAGTGCTGTGGAGCGGCGGTCTTTGCGTTTAGCCATGGCGGCGCGCGAAACATGGGGAGTGCGGCACCGATGCAAAAGCCCAAAATGGGGATAAGTCACACAATGACACCGAGGCTTGCTTGCCTGCGTCGCGCCGCCTTTGCTGCGAATCGTGACCCGCCGTTTGCTCCTCCCGCTGCTGCCCGCCCTCCTCGTCTGCCTGCCCCCGGGCCGGGCCGCGGACGCACCCCAGCCGGTCTTTTCCAGCCAGGAATCCTCCTACGACGACCGCACGAAGGAGGCCGTGGGCGTCGGCAATGCCGAACTGACTTATGGCGACACCCTGATCACCGCGGATGACTGGCGCTACAACCCGGTCACTCGCATCGTGGTATTTCACGGCCATGCCACCCTGACCAAGGGCGCCCGCCGCCTGCTGGCCGATGTCATCACCTATCACCTGGATGACGGAACCTATGCGGTCGAGAACGTGCGCATGGGCGAGTATCCGCTTTATGTCACGGGCACGAGTGCGACCGGCGACAAGGTCACGCTGACCGTCAACGATGCGCGGATCACCGTCCAGGAGCCCGGCCCCTTCGTTCCCACCCTGCATGCCGCCAGGATCTTCTACACGCCGGGCCAGAAGCTGCGCGCGGAGGGCGCCAACCTGGGCGTGGGCGAGGTGCGCCCGGTCATCTTCGGCCTTTTCCAGCAGAACCTCAAGGAGCCCCTCATCTCCTATGTCTCGCTCACGGGCGGTTACCGCTCCTCGCTCGGCGCCTTCATCGAGGCCGGCCTGCACCTGCCCGTGGCCGATGGCATCAAACTGGGCGGCGACCTGGGCATCTACACCAACCGCGGCGTGATGTTCGGTCCTTCCGGCAGCTACCAGGGAGTGACGGACGGGGGCGACTACCAAGGGCATTTCCGCTCTGGATTCATCGATGACCACGGCGACCGCCTGACCGACGTGCTCGGCCGTCCGGTTCCCGAGAACCGCAGCTATGTGGAATGGGTGCACCAGCAGCAGCTCACGCCGGAACTCACCGTCACAGGCGTGCTCAATTACTGGAAGGATTCCGAGATCCTCCGCGATTTCCGGCCGGAGGAATTTTTCCCCGTGCAGCAGCCGGACACGTTCCTGGAGTCGGTCTACACCGGAAACAATTACTTCGTCTCCCTCTTTGCCCGGTTTGAGCCCAACAACTTCGAGTCCGTCCAGCAACGCCTGCCAGAACTGCGCTTCGATCTGCTGCCCCTCGCGCTCGGCAATGGCTTTTATGAGCGGTTCAACGCGGGCGTGGCCGTGCTGCGCGACGATCCGCCCGACGGCACCGGGCCCGACCTGAGCACCAACCGGCTCGATGCATATTATGCGCTCAGCCGCACCTTCGCGCCGCAGGACTGGCTGAGTTTCACCCCGGTGGCCGGCGGCCGGCTGACTTATTATAGTGACGCGCTGGCCGGTCGCAGCACCTACACCCGCATCCTGGGCGAGGTCGGATTCGACTCCGAACTGCGAAGCAGCGCCGTTTACGACTACAAGAACGAGGCTTGGAAAATCGATGGGATCCGTCACCTGCTGACCCCGCGCATCTCGTATCGCTACATCCCCGAGGCGGACAAAGGGCAGGCCTACATCCCACCGATCGACCTGCAGACCTTCAGCACCTACCTGCCGCCGCTCGGCCTCGGCGACGTGCGGAACATCGACCAGCTGACCGCCACGAATACCCTCCGCCTCGAGCTCGACAACACGTTCCAGACCCGGGACCCCGGCTATGGCTCGCGCGACCTGGTGGTCCTCAACGTGGCCAACGATTTCCGGTTCACGCGCCAACCGGACGAGCGCAGCGTCTCCGTGATCCAGGCCCAGCTGGCCCTTATGCCGGCACGCTGGCTGCAGTTCGACGCCTTCCAGAGTTTCACGCCCCAGACGATGACGCTCCAGGAATTCAACACCGGCGTCACTGTGCACGACGGCGACCAGTGGTCGGTGCGTTTTTCGAGCAATTACCTGCGCCAGCAGCCCCCGCTGGTGCTCCAGCCCCTGGTCGGGCAGCCCCTCGATTCGTACAACTTGGACGGCCAGTACCGGATCAATGAGGCCTACGAGGCCGTCACCCGCCTCCAATACGACGCCGTGATGCACCGCTTCAACGAGCAGACCTATGGTGTCCGCCAGAAAATCTCGCATCTGTGGGTCGCGGAATACGACATCACCATTTACAACGGGCCGAGGCGGGAAAGCGGCTTCGGCTTCAATGTCAGGCTCAACGTGCTCGCGTTCTGAACGCCGGGTACCCAAGGCCGTTGAAAACCCTCCGCCGCCGGGCCCCGTTCCCATGAGCGTTGTCAGCAGCCAGCAGCAGGTTTTCCTGCGCCTGCTCGGCAAATTGCGCCCGCGATGGCATCAGGACCTGGCGCTGCCCGCCCAGATCCAGCGGATGCTCGGCGGCGAGCGCAGCTTCGGCTCGCGGGACCGGCGGCTCTACCGGGAACTGATCTACACCACGCTGCGCTATCTGCCGTGGATCGAGCCCTGCCTCGACCGCGATCCGGCCCGCGCGATCAAGGTGGCGGCGTGGCTGGCGGCGGACACCCGGGATACCCGGGCCTACCGTGCCGGCACCTGCGCCGACTGGCCCGGCCTGCCCTCACTCGCGGCCCGCGCCGAATTCCTGAATGCTTCCGCCGCCGACCTTCTGCCCGCGTGGTTTCGCGATCATTGCCCGGCCGTTTTCACGCCGCGTGAGCTGGAGGCCCAGCTCGCCCGTGCCCCCCTGTGGCTGCGATTGCAGACGGCGGATCCCGCTGCGATCGCCGAGGAGTTTTCCGCGCTGGACTGGCGCACCCAACCCGCCCCGGCGCTGGGATCCGCCTGGCGCGTCCTCGACGAAGCCGACGTGACCAAGACTGACGCTTATGCCGCAGGCCGCATCGAAGTCCAGGACCTCGGCTCGCAAATGGTGTTGGAAACCCTCCGCATCACACCCGGCGAACGCTGGCTCGATGCCTGCGCCGGGGCCGGCGGCAAGACGCTGCAACTCAGCCAAAAGGTCGGGCCCGCCGGTTTGGTCGAAGCGCATGACACCCGTCCGGCCGCCTTGGATGAGCTGCTGGAGCGCGCCGAGCGCGCCGGCCTGGAAAATATCCGCATCACCGCGCAACCCGCCGCCGGCCGGTATGCCGGCGTGCTCGTGGATGCGCCGTGCAGCGGCTCCGGCACCTGGCGGCGCTCGCCGCATTTGAAATGGACGACCACACCCGCGCTCGTCGCCGAACGCGCCCGGCTGCAGCGCACCCTGCTCGACCGCTTCGCCGCCTGCGTCCAACCCGGCGGCCGCCTCGTCTATGCCACCTGCTCGCTGAGCCACGTGGAAAACGAGGACATCATCACGGCGTTCCTTGCCGCGCACCATGACTTCGGCGTGGAAGCCCCGGCGCAGATCTTCGGCTTCGAGGCCCGGCCGGACGGCCTGACCATCCTGCCCGCCCGGCATGACACCGACGGATTCTTCACGGCCGCGTTGCGCCGGCGCTGAATTTCCCTTGCCGCCTCCGGCACCAGCCCAAGCATCGGGGCGTGGTTCCCGACTCCGATTATCGCATCAAGCTGCAGGTCTTTGAAGGCCCGCTCGACCTTCTCCTTTTCCTCATTCGCAAGAACGAGCTCGATATCTACGACATCCCGATCGAGTCCGTGACGCGGCAGTACATCGACGCGCTGCATGCGATGCAGCAGCTCGACCTCGACCTGGCCGGCGAATTTTTCGTCATGGCGGCCACCCTGATGGAGATCAAGAGCCGCATGCTCCTGCCCAAGGGCCAGCACGCCGTCGACCCCAATGCCGAGGATGAGGAACTCGATCCCCGCTGGGAACTCGTCCACCAGCTGTTGCAGTACAAGAAATTCAAGGAGGCCGCCGCCCGGCTCGGCGAACTCGCCACGCTGCGCCAGGACCTGATGGAGCGCTACGTGTCGGCGCTGTCGGGCGACCCGCTCGACCGCCCGCTCAAGCAAGTGGACCGGATCGAGCTCTGGAATGCGTTCAACATCGTGCTGCGGCGTCTCGCTGAAAAGCTCGTGGTCGGGGAGATTCACGACGAACAGGTGACCGTCGCCGACCAGATGGAATACCTACTGGAACGCACGCGGACGCAGAAGACGTTCCTCTTTTCCGAGCTGTTCCCGGGCAAGGTTTCGCTGCGCAAGCTCGTCGCCACGTTTCTTGCCGTCCTCGAACTCACCCGGCTGAAGCGCCTGCGGCTGCGCCAGGACGAGGCCTTCGCCGATATTGCCTGCGACGCGGTGGATCCGGAAATCCCACTTGAAACCGCGGCAAACCCGAGCACGGTGACCGCGTGAGCAAAAAGAAGAAACGTCGCGCCCCGGCCGCGGGCCTGATCGGCCTCGGCCTGGACAATGCGGATGGCCACAAGCGCATCACCACCGGGGAGCAGTTTGCCATCGTGGGCGGCTCGGAGGAAACGCACGGCCGCATGACCGAGACCGTCATCAAGACCTTCGAGGAGCTCAAGACCCGCGGCAAGCAGCTGCACCAGGTCGAGCCGGTCGAACTGGCCGAGATTGTTCATCGCTCCACCCCGCGTTGAGTGTCTTAAGCGGCCTCCCAGTTTGCATCCTGGCCGATTACGAGTCTCCTTATCTTACAACCGCCCTCTCCATGTCCGACAAAATCGACAACCTGACCACCGATACCTTCAAAGCCGCCATCACTTCGGCCACCACTCCCGTGTTGGTTGATTTCTGGGCGCCGTGGTGCGGGCCCTGCAAGGCCATCGCCCCGATTCTCGAGGAGCTGGCCGTGGAGCTCAACGGCAAGCTGAAGATCACGAAGGTCAACATCGACGAGAACGACGCCATTGCCGTGGAATACGGCATCCGCGCCATTCCCACGATGCTCCTTTTCAAGGGCGGCCAGATCGCCGAGCAAATCGTCGGGATGATGCCCAAGGCCGCCCTCAAGGCGAAAGTGCTGGCCCACGTCTGATTCATCGTCGGCCGGTCGCAGCGAGTGGGCAGCAGCCAAGGTAACGAGGCTGCGGATTTTGGAAATTACCAAGCCGGACAGCGGCAAGGTTGGACTTTGATCCCTGGCTTCTCCGTGCTTCGACGTCCTCCGGCCTCAGCCGCAGTGCAGCACCAGCCCGGCCGTCAGCGCGAGTGCGTACAGCGCGAGCAGCTTTCCCGCATCGCCCAGCAGCCTGATCTGCTCAACCGGATCGTTCTGCCGGCGTAAGCGCCGGATCTGGCCCCACGCCATGGGCGCCAGCACGAGCGGCAAGAGCCGCCAGGCGCACCGCTCCTTCCAGGCGAGCAGCAAGGGAACCGCCACCAATGCCACCGCCAGCGAGACGCCAAACTGAGCGCGGGCAAAGCCGCGACCAAAGCGCACGACGAGGGTCCGCTTACCCGCCGCAGCGTCCGTCGCGACATCCCGGTAATTGTTCACGACAAGGATATTTGCTGTGAGCAGCCCGATGGGAATTGCCGCAATGACCGCGTCGGTCGCCAGCCTCCCGGCTTGCACGAAGTAGGTCGCCCCGACCGCCACCAGCCCGAAAAACAGAAAGACAAATACATCGCCGAGCCCGTGGTAACCCAGCGGCCAGGGCCCGCCGGTGTACGCCAGGCCGCACACGATGCTCGCGACTCCCACCGCCAGCAGCCCCGGCCCGCCCCAGGCGATCAGGCCGAGCCCGCAGGCAAACGCCGTGGCGAAAACCGCCCACATGGCGCGTCGCATCGTGACGGGCGCAATCAGCCCCGCGGCCACAGCCCGCCGCGGTCCCACCCGCGCGGCCGTGTCGGCACCCTTGATGAAATCGTAGTAGTCGTTGGCAAAATTGGTGCCGATCTGCACCAGCAGCGCGAAACCGAGGCAAAGCCCCGTCGCCCGGCCGTCAAAATGCCCGTCTCGCCACGCCAAGCCGGAACCCACCAGCACCGGCGCCACCGCTGCGGGCAGCGTCCGCGGACGGGACGCTGCGACCCAGGTCTTCCATGCCCAGGAATTCATCGGGGCTTGGTCGGGAAGTCGGTTGAACAAATCGGCACGTTGGTGAAGAGGAAACCGAATGAATGAAGTCACCAGGGAAAAGTGTCAAAGGCTCCTCCCATTGCGGGGCGAGATCAAAGGTAGCCCGGGTTTCTGACCCGTCCTGTCTTCCGTCACCCGATAGGCCCGTTCCGCCGGAATCCCAAGCTCGAGCTCCAGCGCACGGATCCGGGCGAGCACCAGCTCCGCACCCGCCGCTTCATCGCCGGCGGGCAACCGGGGATGGAGATTCACCAGCCACGCCAGGGCGGCGTCCTTCGCTCCCATGCGTCGCAGCAATTCGGCATGCAGCCGCGCCGCGAAGAACGGGGCCTCCGGCTGTTCCCACGCCCGACGATAACTCTCCGCGGCCGCGCGCAGGTCGCGAAGCTGGTTCAACTCGATGTTCGCCCGCTCGACCCATAGCGCCGCACTCGCGGGATGGAACTTCATCGCCTCGTCGAGCAAGGCCAGCGCCCGCCGGGCCTGCTCGCGGATGATCCGCTGCCGCGTCCCGGCCGGGCCGGCTCCATGGCCACCGACATCCGCACACCGCCACGCCGCCAAGTCGTAGGCCACGATCCGCGCGCCATTCAGCCAGAAATAGAGCGGCTCCGGATCAATCACCGCCACCAACTGCAGCGTGGATTCCGTCGCGGGCAGGTTTCGCTCCTCCCAGGCCCCGGACATTCGGAGCCAAAGCAAATCGGCCACCGCCGGACGGAATCCTCCCGCCACGCCCAGCAGCACACCCTGCCCTGCCGCCATGAAACGGGAGTCCAGCCGCAGGGCCGGCCGACCCGCCCGGGTTTCCGCCCACAGCGATGATTCCACGTCCTGCAGCCCCCATCCTGTCAGGGCGAGGCCGCCCACGATCGCCAGACAGGTGCCCCGTCTAGAGTTCACGGCGGCGGAAACTGATAGTCGCCAGAGCACATGCCGCCGCCACATACGCCAGGGCATATCCTGTGACCCGGATCAGGTACTCACCTCCCGCGGCGGCCGGGCTGAAGAGTTGAAAATTGGGAAAGATCCAGCCCAGCAACCGTACTGTTGTCCGCACCAAGGCCGAATCGGACCGGGCGGCGGCGTCCTGCGCGAAGGACTGCAGATGGCAGATCAGGAAGACCAGCGCTCCCGTCGTTGTGGTGAAAAGCGCCGTGCGGGCGTAGCTCGCCACCAGCAGGGTCAGGGATCCGAGCACCGTGAGTTTGAGCCAAAGCAGCCCGCCGGTGATAGCGAGTTGCCAATAGTTGACGGCCTGCCCGTTTGCAAAGGCCTCCGGATAGTCCCGCATAAGTGTGGTCTCCCGCGACCAGAGCACGGCCGCCAGCAGGAGTGTGAGCATACCGCAGAACAGCCCGGTGACCGCCGCGGCGCCGAGAAATTTTCCCAGCACAAATTCCGCGTGCCCGAGCGGCTTGGCCAGCAGCGTCAGCACGGTACGGTTTTCCAGCTCGCTGAAAAAGAGCTGCGCGGTCGCCGTCACGGCCAGCACCGCACCCAACAGCCCGATCGCGCCAAAACCCAGGTCGGCGATGAATCTGAGCTCGGGTGTGCCAAAGTTGAATTCCTGGAAAAAGTGCACTCCCAGCACCAGCCCGAGCGCCAGCAGCAGCAAAAATCCAAACACCCGCTGCCGCACCGCCTCGCGCAGCGTGTTCTGCGCGATGAGGCTTAGGCTCCGGATCGAAAACGTCGCGGTCGTCATCGGCACTCGTTCGCTGCTTACGTCCGCCGCCGTCCTACCCGCTGCAGAAATACCTGCTCCAGCCGCGCACGCGGCCGTTCCATGGACTCGATCATCCGGCCACGCGCGCCGAGCCACGCCCGCAATTCGGCCAGTTCACCGGCCGGAAGATTACCCAGCACCAGGGTCACGCGGTCTTCATCGCGGGTGAGTTCGTCGACCCGGCCTTCCAGCATCAGGCGTCCGTGATCGAGAATCGCCACGCGGTCGCAGACCTCTTCGATCTGCCCGAGCAGATGGGACGTGATCAGCACCGTTTTCCCGGCGGCCCGGAGCTTGAGGATCATTCCGGTCATTGCCGCCGTCCCGGCCGGATCCACCCCGGCGGTGGGTTCGTCGAGCATCACGAGGTCGGGATCGTGCACCAGCGCCTGCGCCAGTCCGATCCGCTGCAACATCCCCTTCGAATAGGTCTCCACGCGGCGGTCCGCCGCTTCGTCGAGCCCCACCCATGCGATCACTTCCCTCACCCGCACGCAGAGCCCGGGATCGCGCAGGCCGCAAATCCGTCCGTAAAACGCGACGAGCTCCCGGCCGGTCAGGAAACGGTAAAAATAAGGCGACTCCGGAAGATACCCGATACGGCGCCGGGCCTCACTCTGCTGGCTGGGTTGGCCGAAGACTGTGCACGTGCCGACGGTCGGTCTCAGCAGGCCCAGCAGGATCTTGAGGATGGTGCTTTTGCCGGAGCCATTCGGTCCCAGGAGTCCATAAACCTGTCCGCCTTCGATGCTGAGATTAACATGGTCCACCGCGCGCAACCGCGCCCCGCTCAGGCCCGCGTCAAAATCCTTCGTCAGCCCACGCAGTTCGATCGCCGGAATCATTTGATTTCGAATCCGGAGTGTTGCGGCGGACGCTTTTGCACGGATCGCTCGGTTTTGCGGATGAAGCCGTGCATCCGCTCCTCCACCGCGGCGATGAACGCGGACACTTCCGCCGGCGCTCCCTCCACCTGCACCTGCACGCGGCCGTCGGTCAGGTTACGCACATGGCCCGCGACATCGAACTCCTTCGCCACCTGCAGCGTGGCATAGCGAAAACCCACGCCCTGCACCCGGCCGGCAAAGTAAACGGTCTCGTGATGCACATCAGCCATCGGTGTCGCGCAACGTGGCGCGCGTCCTGCCACGCTTCAATCCGCAAAGCCGCTCCGGCATCACATGATTTAGATTTGCATTTCCCGACGACGCGGACTCAGTTTCGACCTATTCAATGAGCGACTTTGATTCCGACAGCAGTCCGGAGAACGAGTGGGAAGAGCGCGGCGACCTCGCCTGGAATGAATTTGATTGGGAGCGTTACCTCCGCGAGCAGGACGACAGCATTCACCGCTACCTCGGCTTCTACGAGGCATTCCGCCACAGCCCGACCCGGATCGACGCCGTCGCCGAGCAGATGGGCTGGGGCACGGGCAACTGGAGCGATGAGGAGGAGCCGGCCGAATTCCCGGAAACCGAGGTTTCCGCCGAGACTTCCGACCGCGAGGAAGCCGAGATCTACACGCTGCACAAGAACCCCATCTTCATCGCGACCAAGGCGATTTACCTGAGCGTGAAGCGCCCGTGGGAACTGAACGCCGGTGATGCCGCCAAGGTTCCCCCGCCGCTGGCCCTGGGGCTGCTCGCCGCGCTGCATCGCGGCGAGGAGCAGGCGGTGCAGGCGATCCATGCCCTCGATTTTGGCGACTACGCCATGGCCATCAGCCTGTTCAAGCGGGCCCTGAGCGCGCTCAATTCCACGCTGGCGCTGCTCAACGCCGACTCGGCGACGGCACATCGCGCCGTGATGGCTTACCGCGAGGAAACGCTGCCCAAGCTGTTCGATCTCCGGGAAATCTGGCTGCGGGTCATTTCCGAATGCCGTGAGGAGCTGGACCGGCCGGTTGACGAGGAGAGCTGACCCGCGCTGCGGCGAAATCCGCCTTGCACTTTCCTCGTGCCGCGTTTGCCTCGGCAACCTGATTCGGAGAGGTGGCTGAGTGGTCGATAGCGGCGCTTTGCTAAAGCGTTGTAGGGGTTTAAATCCCTACCGGGGGTTCGAATCCCCCCCTCTCCGCCAGTTTAAACACAAACCCCGCGCCTTTGCTGGCGCGGGGTTTGTGTTTGGCAGACCGGACAACGGATGCGGCCGCTCAATACCGGTAGTGATCCGGCTTGTAGGGACCCTCAACCGGGACGCCCAGATAGGCGGCCTGGTCCTTGGTCAGCTTCGTGAGTTTGACGCCGATCTTCTCGAGGTGAAGCCGGGCGACTTCCTCGTCGAGGTACTTCGGCAGGCGGTACACGCCCACCTTGTACGTGGCGCGGTTCTTCCAGAGGTCGAGCTGCGCCAGCGTCTGGTTGGTGAAGCTGTTCGACATCACGAACGACGGGTGGCCCGTGGCGCAGCCGAGGTTCACCAGCCGCCCTTCGGCGAGCAGGAAAATCGTCGGGCCGTTCGGGAAGGTGTACTGGTCGTACTGCGGCTTCACGTTCGTGCGCCGGGCGTCCGACGTGTTCAGCCGGTCGACCTGGATCTCGTTGTCGAAGTGGCCGATGTTACAGACGATCGCCTGGTCCTTCATCTTCCGCATGTGCTCCAGCGTGATGATGTCCTTGTTACCGGTCGTCGTGACGTAGATGTCGGCCGTCCCGAGCGTGGACTCGATCGTGTTGACCTCGAAGCCTTCCATCGCGGCTTGAAGCGCGTTGATCGGGTCGATCTCGGTGACCACAACGCGGGCGCCAAACCCCTTGAGGGAGTGGGCCGAGCCCTTGCCGACGTCGCCATAGCCGCAGACGCAGGCGACTTTGCCGGCGATCATGACGTCCGTCGCGCGCTTGAGGCCGTCCGCGAGGGACTCGCGGCAGCCGTAGAGATTGTCGAATTTCGACTTTGTGACGGAGTCGTTGACGTTGATGGCGGGCACCCGGAGCTTGCCCTTCTCGAGCATCTGGTAGAGGCGGTGAACCCCCGTGGTCGTTTCCTCGGAAACGCCGCGCCATTCCTTCGCGATCGTGGTCCAGCGGAGCGGGTCCTCCTTGTGGACGCGTTTCAGCACATCCTTGATGACCTGCTCCTCGTGCGAGCCGGACTTGGTGTTGACCCAGTCGCTGCCTTCCTCGAGTTCGCAGCCCTTGTGGATGAGGAGCGTGACGTCACCGCCGTCATCAACGACGAGCTGGGGACCCTTGCCGCCCGGGAACGAAATGGCCTTGAGCGTGAGATCCCAGTATTCCTCCAGCGTCTCGCCCTTCCAGGCGAACACCGGCGTGCCGGATTTCGCGATGGCGGCGGCGGCGTGATCCTGGGTCGAGAAGATGTTGCATGAGGCCCAGCGCACATCGGCGCCGAGCTCCTTCAGGGTCTCGATCAGGACGGCCGTCTGGATCGTCATGTGCAGCGAGCCGGTGATGCGGACTCCCTTCAGGGGCTTGCCGGGGCCGAATTTCTTCCGGACCGAGACCAGGCCGGGCATTTCATGCTCGGCGATGGAGATCTCCTTGCGCCCCCAGTCGGCGAGCGTGATGTCTTTGACGAGATAGTCGGGAGCCTTCGATTTGGGCGCTTTGGTGGTAGTAGCCATGGTCGGTAGTTTTGAGATTATTTCACCGCAGCCCGGAGGGCGGCGACTTTGTTGGTTTGCTCCCACGGCAGGCCGGCTTTGCCAAAGTGGCCGTAGTTGGTCGTCTGGCGGTAAATCGGCCGGAGGAGATTGAGCTGGGAGATGATCTGGGCGGGCTTGAAGCCGAAGACCTGGGTGACGGCTTTCGCGATTTTTTCGTCCGCGACGCGGCCCGTACCCATCGTGTCAACGTAGACGCTGACCGGCTCCGGATGGCCGATCGCATAGGCAACCTGGAGCTCGGCCAGATCGGCGAGCCCGGCGGCCACGATATTCTTGGCCACCCAGCGGCACATGTAGGCGGCGGAACGGTCCACCTTCGACGGATCCTTGCCGGAGAAGGCGCCGCCGCCGTGGCGGCCCCAGCCGCCATAGGTGTCGACGATGATCTTGCGGCCGGTGAGGCCGGAATCGCCCTGCGGCCCGCCGATGACAAAACGACCGGTCGGGTTGATGAGAAACTGGGTGCGCTTGGTGAGCATCCGCTTCGGAATCACCTTCCGGATGACATTGTCGACCAGGTAGCTCTCGATCTCGCGGTGGGAGACATCGGCCGTGTGCTGCGTGGAAATGACGACGTTCACGACCTCGACGGGCTTGTCGTTCTCATAACGGATCGACACTTGGGACTTCGCGTCGGGGCGGAGCCAGTCCACCTTGCCGGACTTGCGGATCCGGGTGAGCAGGCGGCCGAGGCGATGCGCAAACATCACCGGCGTGGGCATGAGCTCGGGCGTCTCATTGCAGGCATAGCCGAACATCAGGCCCTGGTCGCCGGCGCCCTGTTCCGCGGTTTTCTTGCCCTTGGCCTTTTTCGCATCCACGCCCTGCGCAATGTCGTCCGACTGCTTGGTCAGGTAGTTGTTGATGAAGACCGTATCCGCATGAAATACATCGTCCTTGTTGACGTAGCCGATTTCCCGGATCGCGCCTCGCACGATGGCCTCGTAGTTGAGATTGGCCCGCGTGGTGATCTCGCCGGCAAGGATCACCATGTTGGATTTCACCATGGTCTCGCAGGCGACCCGGCTGAAGCGGTCCTGCGCCAGGCAGGCGTCGAGCACGCTGTCGGAGATCAGGTCGGCGACCTTGTCCGGATGCCCTTCACCGACGGATTCAGAGGAAAAGACGAATTTATTTGCCATAGGAAAGGCGGAGAACCAAAGCCCGGGCCCCTCTCCTAGCAAGATAAATATCAACGCATGCCTATTTCATGATGCGTTTATTTTGGAAGCATTCCCTGCCGCTTGCCCGGTCATTGTGTTCTTGCGGGCTCGTGGACGCCGCGCCTTAGTTCCGCACCCTGCCACCCGCATGTCCGCCCCCGTTGTCATCGACCTGCAGGCCATCGAAAATCTCCGGGAACTGAACCCGGACGACAACGACGCCTTCATCCGCGAAATCATCGGCATCTTCCTTGAGGACACGCCTCAGCGCATTGCCGATCTCGAGGCCAGCCTAGCCGCGGCCGATGCGCCGAAATTTTCCCGGACGGCCCACAGCATCAAGGGCAGCTCGGCCAACCTCGGGGCCACGGCCCTGCGCAATCTAGCCGAGCAGCTGGAACAGCGTTCGCACCAGGAAGGCCTGGCGAACGTCGCGGGCCTGCTCGTCGGCCTGAAGCAGGAGTACGGCCGGACGCAGGTGGAACTCCGGAAACTCTTTCCCGCCTGAGGCGGCGGCGACTTACGCCCGGTCGAGGAAAAACCCGCGCTGCTTGACGGTGATCGCCAGGCCGGCGCGCTCCATGACCTTGAGCAGGTCCTCCCAGATCATCCGCTTGGAGCGGTTGGACTGGTTGCGCAGGATATAGCTCGGGTGATACGTCACTATCAGGGGCTTACCCGCGAATTCCCGCCAGCGCCCGCGCACTTCGCCGAGCGCCTTGAACGTGCCCGGGCCGAGCAGGCCCTGCGCGGCGGTCGCCCCGAGTGCCACCAGCAGGTCGGGATTCACGACCTCGATCTGCGCCTTCAGGTATGGCAGGCAATACGCCAGCTCGGACTCGGTCGGAGGACGGTTGCCAAACTGCATCCCGCGCGCATCGACCGGCATCTCGGGCCGCCAATTCATGATGTTGCCAATATAGACCTCCTCTCGTTTCAGGCCCATCGCCCCGATCATTTTGTTGAGGAGCTGACCGGCCGGCCCGACGAACGGTTCGCCCTGCACTTCCTCCTCCGCCCCGGGGGCCTCGCCGACAAACATGATTTTCGCATCCACCCGGCCGACCCCAAAGACGACCTGCTTGCCCGGCCGGACATGCGCCCGGCACACCGGATCGCCCAGCACGTGGGCGCGCAAGGCCGCCCAGCGTGCGACCTTGTCGCCTTCGGGGAGCATGAAGGCCACCGGCGCGGGAACCGTGGCAACGTCCGGCGCCACCGCCTTTGCTGCAAACTCGCGCGCCGGCGCCCGATAAGCGGGCGGTACTGCAACCGGGGACTCAGGCTTGGCCGCGGCTGCGGGCACGGCTGATCGCGGGCCGGAATGCGCCGTGACAACCTCGCGCAGCTTCTTCAGGCTTTCCTCTGACACCGACAGCGTCTTCACGCCGCTGGCCTTGAGCCGTTTCAATTCGGCGGTGAGGGCGGTTAGCGAGGCGTGCATGGCAACCGTTCAGGACTGACGCACCGCCAGCAGTTTCTCGACATATTTTCCCAGCAAATCGAATTCCAGGTTCACCCGGTCGCCGGGCTTTTTGTGTCCCAGGTTGGTCGTGGCGAGGGTGTGCGGGATCAGCCAGACCGCGAAGGCTTCGCCGGCCACCTCCGCCACGGTCAGCGATATCCCATCGATCGCGATGCTGCCCTTCAGGACGAGCCCCCGCCCGGAGCCAGCCGGCGCCTGCACGCGGAGAAAATAGTCCTTTCCCCGCGGCTCGAAAACCTGGATCACGCCCATTCCGTCGACGTGGCCGGTGACAAAATGCCCGCCGACCTTGCCATCGAACCGCAGGCTGCGCTCGAGGTTCACCGGTGCGCCGGTCGCGAGGTCCGAAAAATTCGTCAACCGGCGCGTCTCCTCCAGCACATCAAAGGTCACGCTGCCGGCGTCGAACCGGGCCGCGGTGAGGCAGCAGCCGTTCACGGCCAAGCTGTCGCCGGGCGCCAGCCCGCCCAAGGTCACGCGCGCCGTGATCTGCAGCCGCCAGGCGGCTGCCTCCGGCGTGAAGGCCGCGACCGTACCCGTCTCCTCGACAATGCCGGTGAACATGCCGGTTATTTGAGTTTCACCCGCAGCACGGCGGTCTCCCCGCCCCGGCTCACTAGCATCACAAACTCCGCCCGCTGCAGGTCGGCCTCGATCTCGCCCAGCTTTTGGGCCGCGGCCTCAAAGGAGGTCACCTCCACGCCGTCGATTTCCTTGATCCAGTCATCCGTACGCAAGCCAGCCACGCTGGCCGGCCCGTTGGGCTTGACGAAATGCGCGATCACCCCGGTCGCGCCCTTGGCCTTCACGCGCAGGCCGACCGCATCGCCATAGACAAATTCCCGCGCGGTCAGCCCGATCCGGTCAAAATATTTGCGCGACGCCTCGCTCATCAGGCGCGGTTCGTCGCCCAGCACCACCGTGAGATCCTGCTTCGACTCGCCGCGCAGCACGGTGATCACCATCGCGCTTGCCGGCGTCCGGCGCTCCACTTCCCGGTCCACGTAGCCGACCACGACACGGTCGGGCTTGAGCCGGGGCAGCGGCCGGCCGTCAATCGCCACGATGATGTCCCGGGCCTTCATGCCGGCCTTCTCGGCCGGGCTGCCTTCCAGCACTTCGCTGACCACGACCGCCGACTGGTTCTCAAGGTGGAGAAATTTCGCAACCTCCGGATCCACCGGCTGCAACCCGTCCGCCCCCAGCCAGGCGAGAGGGCGGCCAAAGACGTTCGCGGGAATCCGGCCCAGGTACGGCAGCACTTCCGCCGCCACCTGAAAGGCACTGCTCTCCTCCACATTGACGAGGATCACCGGCGTACCCGAGCGGTCCATACGGGAAAATTGCACGAAACTCTGGCCAAACGAGCTGGAGGCCAGGCCGATGAATTCGCCCGCGCGATTGAAGACCGGCAGACCCGGACCCGCCACTTCCTGTAGGGCGATGGCCGTGCGCTGGGGCAGCGACTGCACCAGCGCAACGCGGCTGCCGAGCAGGTATGGCGTGAAATCCTCGTCCTTGTTGCGGAGGCCGATGCCCCACACTTCCTCCGCCATCGCGGGCTCGGCGGCTGACTTGCCCGCGAACACCGTGATCGGCACGAGCTGGCTGCGGATCGATTCCCCCGCGCGGACAAAATGCCAGCCCGTCAGCGCATCCTGCCCGAGGTAAACCGCCGGCACCCCGGTCGAGCTGCCCGGCAGATAGACCCGGAATTCCTTCAGCTGGTCGGGAGTCATCCGCGGGTTTACCGCGATGGAGGGCAGGATGATCGTGCCATCCCGGTCAATGACCGTCCCGTAGGAAACCGTCGGCCGGCGTTCCGTTTCGGTCTCGGTGTAAAACTCCACCGCGACCACGGACTTCAACCGCTCGGCCCAAAGGGTTGGCAGGTCGGCGGCGTGTCCTGCCGCGCAGGCCAGGAAAAATGGGAGCAGGAGTCGGCGGTAATTCATGGTTTCAAGACGTAGAGTGAGACTTGGTGGTTGCGCTGCGCCTCCACGAGCACCGGCGCGGGCTTGGCCTCGTACGCCGCATGGATGCCCTTGATCATCTCCAGGCTGCCGACCGGCTGCTGGTTGATCTTGGTGATGATGTCACCGCGCGAAAGTCCGGCCACATCCGCCGGGAACCCGGGCTGGACGCCGATCACAAAAACGCCCGTCGCGTCGTCGAGCTGGTTCACGCGGGCAAAGGTGCGGGAAACCTTCCGCACGCTGAGGCCCCATTTCTCGAGCACCCATTCCTCGCCGACCCGGCTCTCCAGTTTTTCCGTCACCACAGTGTAGTCGCTGGTCTGCGGGCCGCGCTTGATCGTGAGCGTGATGGGCGAGCCGACCGGGGTGCTGGCAATGAGGTTCTGGATGGGCGGCAGTTGCTCGGGAAAGCGGCCGTCCACCTTCGTCCCGTTGATTGCGAGCAGGATGTCCCCGGCCCGCAGGCCGGCCTTGGCCGCCGGCGAACCCCGCTCGACGCTGCTGATCAGGACCCCGGTGTTCAGTGCGAGGGCGTAAAATCCTTCCAGGTCCTGCAGCGCGCTGGGTACAATGCCGATGTAGCTGCGCGTGATCACGCCGTCATGGACCAGCGCCTGCACCACGCGGATCGCCGTGCTCGCGGGGATCGCAAAGCCGAGGTTGTTCGCGCCCAGGTAACCCCGGGACGAAATGCCGATCACCTTGCCATCCTCGGTCACCAGCGGACCGCCCGAGTTGCCAGGATTGATCGCCGCATCCGTCTGCAGCCATGTGTTGAAGGCCCCGGTCTCGTAGCCGTTCACGCCGTTGCTGTCCTCAAAGTAGCGGTTGTTGTTGGAGATGATGCCCCGGGTGGCCGTGCGCGTGAGGCCGAAGGGCGTGCCCACCGCATACACCGTCTGGCCGACGAACAGACGGTTGCTGTCGCCGAACTCGGCGTGGGTGAATTTCAGCCCGCGGCGTTTCACCTCGGCCAGGTCCAGCTGGAGCACGGCAAGGTCGGTCCAGTGGTCCCAGCCGACCAGCTTGGCACTGACACGCTCCAGGCTCGCGAGCGTGACCGAAAGCTCCACCGCACGCGGGCTCGCGACATGCGCGTTGGTCAGGATCAGGCCGTCCGCCGAAAGGATGACACCCGAGCCGATGCTGGCCGAAAACCGCTTCGCGCCGTCCTCGAAGGCGATTTCCCGCACGTCGATGCGGACCACCGCGTCGAAGAGCTGGTTGAACCCTTTGCTCATCGCCGCCGAGGCGGAGGCGGCGCCAAAAGCCAGGCCGAGGACGGCGAACCTGAGCATGATTGACCGGGAGGTTGAAAACTTCACTGTGTTAAATTTCACGCAATGGCTACCAAGTGCAAAGAGTACAATTTTCTGGAGATTGAGCCCCACTGGCAATCTTTCTGGGAGGAAAATCATTCGTTTCGGACGGAAAGCAACCCGTCGAAGCCCAAGTACTACGTGCTCGACATGTTCCCGTATCCCTCCGGGGCGGGACTGCACATCGGCCATCCCGAGGGCTACACGGCGACGGACATCGTCGCCCGCTTCAAGCGCGCGAAGGGATTCAATGTCCTGCACCCGATCGGCTGGGACGCCTTCGGCCTGCCGGCGGAACAGCACGCCGTGAAAACCGGCACCCACCCGGCCTCGAACACGCAGAACAACATCGTCAACTTCCGGCGCCAGATCAAGTCGCTCGGGTTTTCCTACGACTGGGACCGCGAGATCGATACGACCGACCCGAAGTACTTCCGCTGGACGCAGTGGATCTTCCTCCAACTCTTCAAAAAAGGCCTGGCCTACGTCGATGAGCGCCCTGTCTGGTGGTGCCCGGAACTCCGCACCGTCCTCGCCAACGAGGAAGTCATCGACGGCAAAAGCGAGGTCGGCGGCTTTCCGGTCGAGCGCCGCAACCTGCGCCAATGGGTGCTGCGCATCACCGCCTATGCCGACCGCCTGCTCGCCGACCTGAAGGACGTCGACTGGCCCGAATCGACCAAGCGCATGCAGGAGGCCTGGATCGGCCGTAGCGAGGGCGCCGAGATTCTTTTCGACCTGGAAAACAAGGCGCTCGGACAGCTGAAGATCTTCACCACGCGGCCGGACACGCTTTTCGGCTGCACCTACATGGTGCTCGCGCCCGAGCACCCGCTCGTCGAGGCGCTCACCACCGAAGGGCAGCAGGCGGAGGTCGCTCGCTACCGGAAGACCACCGCCGGCAAAAGCGATCTCGAACGCACCGATCTCGCCAAGGACAAATCCGGCGTGTTCAGCGGCTCCTATGCGGTGAATCCTGTCAACGGGGAACGCGTCCCGATCTGGATCGCCGACTATGTGCTCATGGGCTATGGCACCGGCGCCATCATGGCAGTGCCGGCGCATGACGAGCGCGATCATGAGTTCGCAGTGAAGTATTCCCTGCCCATCGTGCAGGTGATCGAGGCAGAAGGAACCGAGGCAAAGCTGCCTTATGTCGGCGACGGCCGGCTGGTTCGTTCCGGCACCTACTCCGGCTTGGACTGGCCCGAGGCCAAAAAGCGCATCACCACCGATCTCGCGGCCCGCGGCTTGGGCAAGGCTACCGTCAACTTCAAACTCCGCGACTGGCTCTTCTCCCGGCAGCGCTACTGGGGCGAACCCTTCCCGATTGTCTGGCTCAACGAGGCCGATTATCGGCACGCCATCGCGCACCGCGCCGGCGATGTTCCCGCCACCCCTGTCACCTTCACCAGCGGGGGAGTCACGCATTACGCGCTCCCGCTGCCTGCCGGTGCGCTCCCGCTGGAATTGCCGTCCGTGCAGTCCTATCTGCCGAGCGGCAATGGCGAAAGCCCGCTCGCCAATGAAACCGCCTGGCTCGAAATCTGGTTCAATGTCGAGACCGGCGCCGCCGTGCCCGCTGCCCAGCCGAAACCCGCCGGCGGGGCCTGGGTCCGCGGCCGCCGCGAGACCAACACCATGCCGCAGTGGGCCGGCTCCTGCTGGTATTATCTGCGGTTCACCGACCCGAAAAACGACACCGCCCTCGCCTCCCCCACAGCGCTCCACTACTGGGGAGTGCCGGACCTCTATGTGGGCGGCGCCGAACATGCCGTGCTCCACCTCCTCTACGCGCGTTTCTGGCACAAGGTGTTGTTCGACCTCGGCGTGGTGCCGCAGAGCGAGCCCTTCACCAAGCTGTTCCACCAAGGCATCATCCTCGGCGAAGATGGAGAGAAAATGTCGAAAAGCCGCGGCAACGTGGTCAATCCCGACACGCTCATCGCGAGCCACGGCACCGATACCCTGCGGCTTTACCTGATGTTTCTCGGGCCGCTCGAGGCCATGAAGCCATGGAATCCCAACGGCATCGAGGGCGTGCACCGCTTCCTCCAGAAAGTCTGGCGTGAGTGCCTCGGCCGCGAGGGCGAGCTGAATGCCAAGATCACCGACGATCCGCGGTCCGACTCGCCGGAACTCACCCGGCTGCTGCACGAGACCATCCGGAAAGTCGGCGAGGACATTGAGTCGCTTCGCCTGAATACCGCGATATCACAGATGATGATCTTCGCGAACGCGCTCCAAAAGGCGCCGCAGGTCAGCCGCGCCACGGTCATGGCATTTCTGCAACTGCTCTCGCCTTTTGCGCCACATATCACGGAAGAACTCTGGGCCCGGCTGGGTGGAATGGGTTCCATCCTGCATGTCCCGTGGCCGAAATTTGATCCCGCCAAGCTTGTTGCGGATTCCGTCAAACTGGTGTTTCAAGTGAATGGAAAGCACCGCGGCGACCAGCTCGTGCCGATCGGCCTTCTCGAAGGCGACGCGGTGAAGCTAGCCCAGATCCACGCTCAAGTAACCCCACATCTTGCCGGTAAACACTTGAAACGAGTGATTTACGTACCTGGGAGAATCCTGAATCTCGTCGTTGAATAATATCCCGACTAATCAACTTGCATAACTAGGGTCTACACCCTAGATATAACTGCAACTCAAAGTCATCTGCGCCATCTTTGCCAAACTTCCAAAATGAACCCTCATTTCCGCCTTTTTCACCGCTTGCCGGCCTTGGGTACGGTTGCAATGAGCGCCACCCTCGCCTTCGTTACGCTCAGCCTGCATGCGCAGGAGAAAAAGAAGAATCCCTCGAGCAAAATCTACGTCGCCAGCATGGAGGGCCAATCCCAGATCAATCAGGGCGACAAGATCGCGGATCTGACCCAGAAGTCGGCCTATAACGCCGAAGGCATCTATGTCTGCCGTTTCAATCGCGCCTACCGTAAGCACATCCGCCTTTATATGAAGGCGCTGCGCAACGGCAAAAACGAGGTGCTCGGCGTCGTGCTCAACGGCCTCTCGCCCCGCCGCATCGAGTATTACACGAACTACCGGTACTACCGGAGCTACAAGAAATACTACGGCTCGCAGGGCTGAGCGCGCGAGTGCGCTCCGCGTGCTGCCGGGTGAAGGCTGAGGCTTGAACGTGCCCGCGTGCCATTCCTGCGCGGGCCCGGTCTTTCAACTTTCAACTTTTGGGTTTCCACCCTTAATCAGCCTGTGCCCCCGCCCTCTGCGTTTCTTCCCGCCGGCTTTGATCCGACCCGTCCGGTCACGCTCATTGCCGGGCAGGGCATTTATCCCGTGCTCATCGCCGCCGCCGTGCGCCGCGCCGGGATTCCGCTCCGGCTCATTGCGTTCGATGAGGAGACCCTTCCCGACTTGGTCGCCTCGTTTCCCGAGCGGGAGCGCCGCACCCTGCTCGTCGGCCAGCTCGGCAAGATGCTCAAGGCACTGCAGGAATTCGACTCGGGCTACGCGCTCATGGCCGGCCAGATCACGCCGCGCCGGCTGTTCAAGGGCCTCCATCCCGACCTCAAGGCGACGAAGATCCTCTTCTCCCTCAAGCGCCGCAACGCCGAGACCATCTTCGGCGCCATCGCCGGCGAAATTTCCGCCCTCGGGATCCAGTTGCTCGACGCCCGTTCCTTCATGGATGCCCAGCTCACCACCGCCGGCCCCATGACCGGCCGCAGCTTCCCCATCGAGACCGATTATGTGGAGCACGGCATCGCCATTGCCCGCGAATGCGCCCGGCTCGACATCGGCCAGGGTTGCGTCGTCCGGAAGGGCACCGTCCTCGCCGTCGAGGCGTTCGAAGGCACCGACGAGATGATCCGCCGGGCCGGCACGTTCAAGACCGACGGCGCCCTGTTCGTCAAGACGGTCAAGTCCCGCCAGGACTACCGCTTCGACGTGCCTTGTTTCGGTCAGCGCACGCTCGAGACGATGCGCGAGGCCGGCCTGTCGGCCGCCGCGCTCGAAGCCGGGCGGGTCATCATTCTCGACCGCCCGGCCGTGATCGCCCAGGCCAAGACCTGGGGGATCAGCCTGCTGGGCTTCGAGTAAAGGCGGACCGTCCGTCTCCCGGTCCCGCCACTCCGCCCGCTTGCGCTTTGCCGGTCGGCCCCCACTCTTTCCCGCATGAAACACGACGTCGTCGCCGTCACCGTCAAGGGGGTCATGCCCACCGCCAACGGCTGCGCCGTGTTCCTGGGTGATGACGCCAAGACCTTCGTCATCTATGTCGACCACTCCGTCGGCAACGCCATCCAGATGACCCTCGACGGCGTGAAGCGGGAGCGCCCGCTCACGCACGACCTCATCGGCAGCATCATGCTGGGGCTCGACACCAAGCTCGACCACATCGTCATCAACGACGCCCGCGAAGGGACGTTTTTCGCCCGCATCATCCTCCGCATGGAAAACGAACTGGGCAAAAAGATCGTCGAGATCGATGCCCGGCCCAGCGACTCCATCGTGCTGGCCCTGCAGCAAAAGCGCCCGCTGCTGGTCTCGCGCCCGGTCTACGACGCCGAGTCAGACCGGACCGAGATCCTCGAGCATTTCCGCCGGGATCAGGCCGATGAGACGGCCGGGGATGAGGGCTGACGCTGCCGTGGACCCTGTTGCCCGCCTTCCGTCCGGACATGTGCCCGGCCTTCCGCTCACCGCGCTGGCCCCGATGCAGGATGTCACCGACCTCGCCTTCATGCGCGTCATCTCGCACTATGGCGCGCCGGATTATTTCTTCACGGAGTTCTTCCGCGTGCACGCTCAGTCGCACCCGGAAAAGCACATCCTCCGCTCCTTGGACGAAAACCGGACCGGCCGTCCGATCTTCGCCCAGTTGATCGGCGAGGACGTCCACCATCTCGTGCGCACCGCCACCGACTTGCTCCGGCACCCGGTCGCCGGCATTGACCTCAACCTCGGCTGTCCCGCGCCCAAGGTGTACAAGAAGAACGTCGGCGGCGGGCTCCTGCGCGAGCCCGCGAAAATTGACGAAATTCTCGGCGCTTTGCGCGCTGCCATACCCGGGCTGTTCACGGTCAAGATGCGCATCGGGTTTGATGACACCGTCAATTTCGCGCGCATTCTGGAGCTCATCAATCTCCACCGCGTCGACCTGCTCAGCGTCCATGGCCGCACCGTGAAGGAGATGTACCGCAGCGAGGTCCACTACGATGCCATTGCCCAGGCCGTCGCCCGGGTCCGTTGCCCCGTGCTCGCGAATGGCAATGTCACCTCCTGCGTCCGCGCCGCCGGGATCCTCGCCGAGACCCGCGCCGCCGGCGTGATGATCGGCCGCCACGCCATCCGCAACCCGTGGATCTTCCGCCAGTGTCGCGAGCAGTTCGCCCGGGCGCCCGTCATCTTCCGGCCCACCCTCGCCGAAGTGCGCGAGTACATCGAGCGCCTCTATCGCGAGACGCAGCTTCCCGGCCTGCCCGAGCGCATGCACGTGAATAAAATGAAGAAGTACCTCAACTTCGTCGGCCAGGGCGTCGATCCCGCCGGGGCCTTTCTCCATGACATGCGGCGGACGGAGTCGGAGGCCGCGCTGTTTGCCGTGTGCGACCGCCATCTGCTCGCCGAGCCCGACCGCGAATTCGCCGCCGAGCCCTACCCCGGCGTCATCGCCCGGCCCAACTGCGAGACTCCCTCCGTGCTGTCCGACGGCTGCTCGCTCGAAACCATCACCGCGTGAAGGCTCACCTCCAGTACGGCACCGCCGGCCTCGACCTCGATCTAACCGGAATCAACGCGACGGTCCTGGCCCCGCGTTTCCTCGATGGGCTGCCGGACGAGGCCGCCGGCTTCATCGCCGCCCTGCGCTCACCGCTCGGCACGCGCCCCCTGCGTGAGTTGATCGCGGCCACCGACCGCGTCGCCGTCGTCATTCCCGACATCACCCGCCCGCTGCCCAGCGACCGCCTGCTGCCCTGGCTGTTTGCCGAGCTCGCCCATGTGCCGGCCGGAAATTTCACCATTCTCATCGGCACCGGTTCCCACCGCGCCAACACGCCCGCCGAGCTTGACCGCATGCTTGGGCCCGCCGTCGCCCGCGGCTACCGTGTCGTCAATCACCAGTCGGCCGAGCCCGCGACCCTCGCCTTCGCCGGCCGCTCCGCCATGGGCTACGACGTGAGTATGGCCCGCGATTACATCGCGGCCGACCGCCGGATCATCCTGGGGTTCATCGAGCCGCATTTCATGGCGGGATTTTCGGGCGGTTATAAGGCCGTGTTCCCCGGCCTGGCCGCCCTCGATGCTATCATGCAGTATCATGCCGCGCCTGTCATCGCGGACCCGAGCAGCACCTGGGGCGAGCTCGAGGACAACCTCACGCAGCGCCACATCCGCGCCGGCGGTTCCTTGCTACCCGTCGATTTCTGCATCAACGTCACGCTTAATGCGCGCCGGCAAATCACGCGCTATTTCTGCGGCGACACCCTCGCGGCCCACCGCGCGGGAAGCGCCTTCATCAAGGCCACCGCCATGGCAGCCTGCCCGCATGACTTCCCGGTCGTCGTCACCACCAACAGCGGCTTTCCCCTCGATCAGAGCCTCTACCAGACCGTCAAGGGCATGGCCGCCGCCGCTCGAATCGTGCGCCCCGGCGGGCTCATCCTCACGGCGGCCCGCTGTAACGACGGATTTCCCGCCCATGGCAATTTCCGCACCATGGTCGAGGAATCGGCCTCGCCCCGCGAGCTCCTGGACCGCATCCTGACGGGCACGACCGTGCTCGATCAATGGCAGGCCCAGCATTTCGCGATGGTGCTGCTCAAGGCGCGGGTCGCGCTCTACAGCGAACTTTCCGACGCCGATGTCCGCCGCGCCCACGTCTCCCCGGTGCACGACCTGCGCACCGCCCTCGATGCCGAACTCGACCGCATCGGCCGCGATGCCCCTGTCGCCATCCTCCCCGAGGGCCCGCTGACGATTCCGTATCTGGTGTAGGGCGGAGTCGTCCGTACAGGCTGCCCGCTTGCAGGCCCTTTCAGCGCTTCCCCGGGGTTGAATCGAAAAAGCGCGAAGCTGCGATACCCCGAGTGTAGGCCGGGCGACCGCCAACTATGCCATCGAACCCCGGTCGTCAGATTTTTCCGCCAGCACCGCGTTGAGCTCCGCCGTGGCCTTGAGCAGCCGAGCTGGCCGCTGGATTCCGCCGGTATTGAGCGCCATCGCCGCGCTGAAATATCCGTCAATCAACCGGTACAGCCGACGGTCCACCGCGCCGTATTTCGCCGTATACGCGCGCCGGAAATGGTGGTGCCAGTTTAACTCGCGATACGGCAGCAAGGCCGGGTCGTCCCAGCGGATGCTCCAGGTGTAGCGGTCGTCGCAACCACCGATGCCGGTCACCGTCGCCCTCTCCGCCCGCAGGGCCACGAGTTCACCCGTCGCATACGATTCATACTTGACCAGGTCGAACAACGGGAGCGCCTGACTCACGCCTGCCACGGAAACCGGATCCACCAGGATGAGCCGCGGTTCGTCTTCCCCTTCAGGCATTTGCCGCCAAAGGATGTTCTCGAGGAAAAAATCCCCGTGAATGCGCACCGACGGCACGCGATCCAGCGCCGCCAAAGCGTCCCCGTCCCGGATGATTCTTTCCAAGGCGCTCCGCGTTCCGACCGCCGTCACGCCGTTTAACTCGATCGTGTCCGCGTTAATCAGCCGCGCCAGCGCCGGCTCGGCCTGGAGTCCATCCAATGCCTGCCGAATCGTCAGGACCAGATGCACCGACAGGGGCTCGTCCCTCGCCGCCGGCTCGTGCAATCGTTGCAACACGGCCTCAGCCAGTTCCGTCTGGAACCGGTCGATCTCCCCCTGGCTCAGCGCGCGGTGCCGCGCGAGTTCGCCGGCATCGGTGTGGCGCGGGAAGAAAGGCATTTCGTAACCGATGTCGGGAACGCCGTCTGTTTCGCGGTCCCAACCGGCAAGCAGACGCGGCAGCACGCGGGCGGCACGCGGCGGCAAGGCCGTCAGGTATTTGATTTCCCGCCGCAGCGATTCAATGCCCCACGGGCCGGTAGCCGTTGGCTTGTTGCGCTTGCGCACGCGCCGTGAGCCGTCCGCGAGCTCGATCACCTCGGTACGATCCCAATAACCGTCCTTCAGCAGTCGAACCGTGCGGCCGGCGCTGGGCTGGGAGCCGGGTTCAGGCGGAGCGGACATGCGCAGAAGTTTTTCGGAAGGATTCCGCGGGTCGGATTGGTTCCAATTCGTGGAGATTCTCCCCGCCTCTCGCCAGCTCACTCCAGCCCCAGCACCTTGCGTCCTTCGGGTGAAATCATCTGCGGCGTCCAGACCGGGTCCCAGACAATGTGCACCTTCGCCGACTCCACCGTCGGCAGCGCTGCGATCTTCTGGCGGGCATCCTCGGCGATCACCGGGCCCATGCCGCAGCCGGGCGCCGTCAAGGTCATCTTCACGTCCACCGTGTGGCCGCCGGACGTCTTCTCCACCGCCAGGTCATAGACGAGGCCCAGATCCACAATGTTGACCGGGATTTCAGGATCGAAGCAGGTCTTCAGCGCCGCCCAGACGGCCGGCTCGCTGAAGTCCCCCGCCACCTTCGTCGCTTCGGCGGTGGGCGAGTAGCCGGCCAGCGCGCCGGCGTTTTCCGCCGCGATGCGGAACAGGCCCCGGTCCGTGCGGACCGTGACGTTGCCGCCGAGTGTCTGCGTGATGAAGACGTCGGAACCGGCCGGCAGGGTAACTGCGTCACCGGCCGGGATGACGGTCGCCGGACAGTCGCGGGATAATTTATGGGTCATGGTAATTTGTCCCGGGCCTGGCTCAGGCGAGCGGCCCGGCGCTTAGTGAATGCTGAGCTCCACCGGCATCCGGGCGTAGACGCCCTGCGGGTCGTTAAAGGCCTGCAGCACCTTCAGCTCTTCCTGCAGGCGGTCCGCAATCTGGCCCACCAGGCCCGTGTGACCGAGGACCTGGGAATTCGGCGAGATTCTGCCCAGGTACTCGCTGATCGCCTCCGCCAGCTCCTTTTTCTGCGGATATTCCACCAGCCGGTAATTCGTCCCCAGGCCGGCCTTCTCCGCGGCATATTTGACCGCGGCATCGAGCCCGCCGATTTCGTCGACCAGCCCGAGCTTCTGGGCTTCGGCGCCGGACCAGACGCGGCCCTGGGCGATCTCCTGCACGAACTCGAGCTTGAGGTGCCGGGAGTCGGCCACCTTCGCGGTGAACTGCTCGTAGATCCAGTCCACCATGCGCTGCAGCACGGCCAGTTCCTCGTCGGTCTTGGGCCGCGTGATGGTCAGGGAGCCGGCGAATTTCCCGGTCTTCACGCTATCAAAGGTCACGCCGAAATCGTTCGCCAGTTTCTTCACGTCGAACTGCATGCCGAACACCCCGATGGAGCCCGTGATGGTCGTCGGCTCGGCGAAGATGCGGTCGCCATAGGTCGAGATCCAGTAGCCGCCGGAGGCGGCGTAGCTCCCCATCGACACGATGACCGGCTTCACCTTGCGGGCCAGCCGTAGCTCCCGCTGGATCACTTCCGAGGCGGACGCGCTCCCACCCGGGCTGTTCACCCGCAGCACGATTGCCTTGATGCTGTCGTCCTGCCGCAGGCTGCGCACTTCGCGCGAAAATTTGTCCCCGCCAATTTCGCCCGGCTGGCCGTCACCGTCCACAATGCTGCCCTCGGCATAGACCAGCGCGATCCGCCCGCCCTGCCCCATGGTCAGCCCGCTCAGCGCCGACGCCGGTCGGTCGACGGCCGTCCGCGCATAGCTGGCCAGGGTGATTTGCTTGAATGTTTCCTTTGCGCCCTGGCGGCCGGTCCGGGCCTTCAGGTCGTCGAGGATCTCGTCGCGATAGGCGATGCGGTCAACCAGCTTGGCCGCCTTGGCCGCTTCGGGACGGATCAACCCCTCGGCGTCCACGGTCGCCTGGACGGCCCCCGGCGTGATCCCGCGGCTCTTGGCGATGTCGCCCACAAGGCTCCCCCAGATGTCGCTGAGCAGCTTCTGGACTTCCTCGCGATTCTCCGGGCTCATTTCCTTGCGGACGAAGGGTTCGACATAGGATTTGTACTTGCCGACGCGCGTGACTTGCACGCCGATGCCGTATTTTTCAAAGGCCCCGGCGAAAAACACCGGCTCGCTCGCCAAGCCCGGGAGCAGGATCATGCCATAGGGATCGATGACGACTTCATCAGCCACGGACGCGAGGTAGTAGTCCTTGGGCTGGGCAAAGGTCAGGTACGCCAGCACCGGTTTGCCGGCGGCCTTGAAATCGGCGAGCGCAGTGCGGACTTCCCGCAGTGCGGCGAAGCCCGTGCCGTACCCGGACGGGGAAAGCGCGCCCTTGAGGAGCACTCCGGTGATGCGCTTGTCCTTGGCGGCGGCGTGCAGGGCTCGCGTGACGATCCGCAGCTGGAGTGTCTCGACGCGCTCACCGGTAAAGAGGCTGAGGTCCACCAGTGGCGGGCTGTCGGTGATGTTGGCGTCCAGGTCAAAAACCAGGTACGAACCCTGCTCCACCGTTTCGATCTTCTGCTTGCCGCTCATCGCCGCGATCGCACCGATGAAGCCGATAAACAGGAGCCCTCCGCCCACCGTAAAAATGATCAGGGCCACCAGCGCACCCAGCATCGAGGTGAAAAAATTCTTCATATGTCCGCGGAAGCTAGCCGCTTTCACCCGTTCCTCCAGTCGAAACGCGTCAAACGGTCCTAAAGCGGGTCCGGCGGTGTCCGATAAATGACTGATTCGTGACCTGGGGACTGCAGGAACGGGTTGCCGTCTCGCTCCGACCTCCACTACCTTATCCCCATGGGCGAACAAAAGAATCTGCTTACGACCAACCGGAAGGCGCTCACGATCAACCTCGACGAGCCCAAGTACGGGACGTTTGCCGAGATCGGCGCCGGTCAGGAGGTCGCCCGGGTCTTTTTCCAGGCCGGCGGCGCCTCGGGCACCGTGGCCAAGACGATCTCCGCGTATGACATGGCGTTCAGCGACGCCATCTACGGCAAGGCCCCGCGCTACGTCTCGCGCGAGCGCCTCGGCCTGATGCTCGACCACGAGTACCAGCTCCTGCTGGAGCGGCTGGCCGCCACGCGCGGCGACCGCACCACCTTCTTCGTCTTCGCCGACACCGTGGCCGCCCGGAATTTCCTCGGCACCAACGAGGCCCACGGCTGGATGGGCATCCGCTTTCAGCTCGAGCCCGGCGGCCCGCCCAGCGAGATCGTGCTGCACGTGCGCATGTGGGACAAGGAGAACGTTCTCCAGCAGGAGGCCCTCGGCATCGTCGGCACCAACCTCATCTACGGCGCGTTCTATTACCGTGACGACCCGAAGAAGTTCACAGAGTCACTGCTCGACAACCTCAGCTCCGACCGCATCGAGGTCGACATGCTCCGGTTCAGTGGGCCCGCGTTCAAGAACGTGGACAACCGTCTCATGTCCCTGCACCTCGTGCAGTTCGGCCTGACCAACGCCGTCATGTTCGGCGAGAACGGCGAGGTGCTCCAGCCGTCCGAGGTCCTTCACCACAAGGCCATCCTCGTCGAGCGCGGCAGCTTCCGGCCCGTCACCCATGTCAACGTCGACATGCTCAACTGCGCCACCGCGCAGTTCGTCCAGGAGCCGCTCGTCAAGGGCAAGTCCGTGGTCGTGCTCATGGAGATCACCATGAACAACCTCCTCGCCGCTGGCGAACTCGACCCGCAGGACTTCCTGTCGCGCGTCGACCTGCTCGGGGACATCGGCTTCACCGTCCTTATCTCGAATTACTCCGAGTATTTCCGCCTCACCTCCTATTTCCGCCGCTATACGAAGGAGATGATCGGCGTCGCCATGGGCATCAACAACCTCCTCGAGATCTTCAACGAAAAATACTATGAGAACCTCGAGGGCGGCATCCTCGAGTCCTTCGGCCGCCTCTTCCGGAATTCCGTCCGCCTCTACATCTACCCGATGCGCCAGGAGGCCTACGACCATTACCTCTCCACCGGTCAGACCAACGTCCCGCCAGGCGCCGCCGCTCAGGCCCGGTCCTTCGCCGCGGGCGTCCTGATCAACGCCAAGAACGTCCAGGTCGTCGATCACCTGCGGAACCTCTACAATCACCTGCTCGAGAACCACTACATCGACTGCATCGTCGGCTTCGATCCCACCATCCTCCATATTTTTTCCCGCGACGTCCTCCGCCGCATCAAGGAAAACGATCCCACCTGGGAGCAGATGGTCCCCGACTCCGTCGCGGTCGCGATCAAGAAGCGCGTCCTCTTCGGCTACACGCCCGCCGGCGCCGCGAAGTAAACCGTCGGGGTTCAGCTGGAGTAATCTGGAACTCAGGAACTCTGGAAAACTCAGTCAGGCTCGTTCCAGCCTTCCTGAGTTCCCCATAAAATCTTCGTGTCTTCCGCGGGCCCCGTGGTTCATTCGATTTACCCCATGCGTTTTTATAAATATCACGCCCTCGGCAATGACTACATTGTCCTGAATCCCGCTGATTTCCCCGCCTGGAAGCCCGCGCCCACCGTCGACCAGATCCGCGTCGTCTGTCACCGCAATTTCGGCGTCGGCTCCGACGGCATCCTCTGGGGCCCGCTGCCGTCCCGGTCGAGCGAGTTCGGCCTGCGCATCTTCAATCCCGACGGCTCCGAGGCCGAGAAATCCGGCAACGGGCTCCGGATTTTCTCCCGGTTTCTCCGGGACCAGGGCCTGGTGAAGGCCCCGGTCTTCACCATCGAGACCCCCGGGGGAAACGTGCGGACCGAGATCAAGGAGCACGGCCAGCTTCTCACCATCGACATGGGGTGCGTGAGCTTTGACAGCGCGGAGATCCCGGTCCCCGGCGCCCCGCGCGAAGTCATTGCTGAGACGATCCGGATCCAGGACCGCGATTTTACCTTCAGCGCCGCGACCATCGGCAATCCGCACTGCGTGATTGTCCTGCCGGAAATCTCCGAGGCCCTCGCCCGCCGCTACGGCCCCGACCTCGAGGTCCATCCGAATTTTCCGCGCAAGACCAACGTCCAGTTCCTGAAGGTCATCGACCGCAATAATGTCCGGATCGAGATCTGGGAGCGTGGCGCCGGCTACACCCTCGCTTCGGGCAGCAGCTCCAGCGCGTCCGCCGCCGTCGCCCACCGCCTCGGCCTGGTGGACCGCAATGTCACGGTCCATATGCCTGGCGGAAAAATCGGCATTGAAATCGGCGACGGCTACTCGATCCGTATGACCGGCACCGTGAACAAGGTCGCGGAGGGTACGATGTATCCGGAATTATTCCTGGTCAAAGTATAGGCCGCCCATCCCGGTCCGCGCCTTCCCTTCTCCGGGTTTCTTTCTCGCTTATCCCGCGCCCGCGGCGCGTGTCACCGGTCGGCATACCAATAGGCCCAGACCATCTTGCGCGCGGCGCCGCGGGCGAAGCACAGCTTGAACGGCACACCGAGCATGATCCGGAAATAGTGCCAGTCGCCGTGACGGTCGAACTTACGCGTGGACGTCATTGCCCGCGCCGTCGGCAGCCGCCGGAACCGCCCGCCGTGTTTCCGTCCATGCCGCTTTAGGCGCCACATGAAATCCACGTCCTCCGCCACCAGCATCTGCTCCCGGTAGCCGCCCACCGCGGCAAAATCTCCGCGCCGGCAGAACACCACCCCGGTGTCGACGCCCAGCAGCCGCGTCGCCGGCACCATCACCAGCCAAGTAGCCGCGATGCCCGCCGACATCCGCTCCATCCAGACTCCCGAGGCACCCACCGCGCAGCGCCCCGTCCGCATGACCTGCTCGATCTCGTTGAACGTCTCGGGATGCAAAATCGAATCGGCGTCGATGAAGCACAGGATTTCGCCGCGCGCCGCCCCTGCCGCGCCGTTGCGCGCCGCGGCAATCGCCCGCTTCGCCACGTCCACCACCAGGCAGCCCCGCGCCCGCGCAATCTCCGCCGTCGCATCCGTCGAGGCATTGTTGCCCACGATCACCTCGATCGCCTGCGGATCGTCCCCATGCCGCGCGCGCGCCACGTCGATGCTGTCCAGCAGCCGCGGCAGCAGCCGGGCCTCATTGTAGGCTGGTATGATGACGGAAAAGAGCGGGAAAGTCGGCACGGGGAGCGTGCCGAGGAGAAGGGAGCAGGAGGCAGGGAGCAAGCAAGACGCAGGGCGGGATTCCCTGCTCCCGCACTAGCGCGCCCACGCGCGTCAGTACTTCACCGAGCATCCATAGGGCTGCGTCGCAGCCTTCTCCACCGGCTTGCCCGCTTTCAGCGATGCCAGCGCCGCGGTCACATAGTTCGTGGCCCTGGCGATATCCTCCACCTTAGCCGAGCGGATGCTGTCAATCGCGCCATCGTAAACCAGCGTGCCCTCCGCGGTGATGATGAACAGGTGCGGGGTGGTCTTCGCGCTGTACAGGCGCCCGACCTTTCCGTCCTGATCTCGGAAATAGGCCGTCGGCGCCGCCCCCATTTTCAACGCCCATGCGGCCACTTGCGCCGGCGTAAAGTCGCCTTCCGCCCCCGGCCGGCCCGAATTGATCGAAAGCCAGATCACGCCGTCTGCTGTCGCCGCCTTCTGCAGGTTCGGGATGTTGCCGCTGCCATAGTGCTTCTGCACGAACGGGCACTCGGGATTCGTCCATTCCAGCACCACCGTCTTACCGCGGTAGTCCGACAGCTTGTGGACCCGGCCGGTGATGTCCGTGAGGGTAAAATCCGGCGCCGGCTGCCTGATGGCGACCGCCGCATTTGACGAACCGACCAAGCCAACCGCCAGCGCGGCGGCGAGAACGAGGAAACGAAGGGATGATTTCATGGGTGAGAGTCTTCTGTGAGACGCCCGAACAGTGGCCAAGGATTCATTCTTCGCCAGTCTCCAGCGCAGTATTGCAAGGACCCGATCCACTTTAACCACGGATATCACGGATGCGGAATCCTGCGATCGGGTGGTTTTATCCGGATTGATCCGTGTAATCCGCGGTTAAAAGCCTGCTCTCCGTTTCCTCCGTCCTTCCCATCGTCGCCGCCTCGCGATTCAATGTCTCCTTCCCGGTTGGTTTCGGTTTGCTGCCTCCATCGCCCCACGTAGGTTCATGTTCGTGACTGGCTGGTTCGCCGATTTTTTCCGTCTTGTCTGGGGGCTGTCCTATTGGAACACACGCAAGTCATGGTTCCGCCTGCGGCGCGGACACGCGGCCTGCCCCTGCCAGAGCCCCAGTGATTCCGGCCGGCCACTCGAGACGCACTGCGATGCCGTCGTCCACTGGGCCAAAGCCCGGCGCTTCCAGCGCGTGTGCCCCTTGCTCGTCGAAACGCCTGGCGGCTGGCGGTGCTCCGCCCACACCGCCGATGTCCGCCCTTTCTGGGGCCGGGCCTTCGCCTACTATGGTGGCGCACTCGCCACATTGTACCTGATCGGAGCGATCGCCGCCTTCATCTTCCTGCGGATCGTCGGCTATCCCGTAAACATCATCCAGGTCACCTGGCCGCCGTCCTGGCACCGTGTGGGTGAGGCCCGTGGCTGGTTCTTCCTCGATAAGGCGAGAAAAGCCTTCGCCTCCAACCGCACCGGCGAGGCCCTCCTCTACCTTTCCAATTCTTACGAGTTCGATCCCTCCAACTACGCCGCCGGCCTGACCCTCGCCAAGGCCCTCCAGTCCGGCCAGCCGGTGCCCTCCAACCGCATTTACGAGCGCCTGTTCCGCGAACATCCCGGCCAGCGCGAGACCACTGCCGAGGAATGGTTCCGGGCGCTGGTCGCCCGCGGGGACTTCACCGCGATTCAGTCCCTTGCACGCGACCGGATCCTGGACGGCACGCCCCATGCCTCCGTCTGGATGCGCGCCCTCGTCTTCGCCACGCGCCAATCCCGGCGCGCGGATGAACTCCGCGACCTGCGCGATTCGCCCGTTCCCGCCGCGGCCGTCTGGCGGCCGCTGATCGAGACCGAGCTGCTGTTTCTCGGCGGGCAGGATGCCGGGGCGCGGGCCCGGCTGGACGGGACGGACTGGCGCCGGCTGCCGCCCTACGGGGTATACTATCAGGTCAGCCAGCTGATTGCCCTGGGCGATGTCTTCGCCGCGCTCGATCAGCTCGGCGTTGGCGCCGGACAGCTCGATTCCGAAACCCGCGTTGCGCTGCAGCTCTCCGCCTATGCCCGGCAGGGTGCCCGCCGGCCCCTCGATCAGCAGGTTGACCAGCTGCTGGGTTCCAAGCTTTCCCTCCCCGTCGTCAAGATCCTCTCCGCCCAGCTGATCCGGCAGCCCGATCCGGTCATCCTCGACCGGCTCTATGCCCGGCTGCAGCGGGAGCCCATCCCGTTCACCACCGACAGCGCCGGGATTTATTTCTCCCTCCTCTGTGCCGCGGGCGTGCAGGGCGACTGGATCAAGTTTCAGGACATCGGCCAGGTCATCAGCAACGGCGCCGGCCTGACGCCGCCCTTGTATGCCGCCGTCGAGGCCTTCTTTCGCGGCGAGTCGACCTCCAGCCGGGTCGTCTCCGTGCTGCCCGCGTTGCCCTTGCCCATCGAGGTCACGTATGCCCTGATCGAGCGCTACCCCGGCCCCCCCCCTGGCCCGCTGAAATCGAGCCCATGAGCAACCCGCCTACCCTGACTCCCTCCGCGAAACTCGCGCCGGCGGTGAAGCTGAGCCTCGGGTTGCTCGCGGGATTGACGCTCACGCTGGTCCTGGTGCTCTGGCCGCACTGGCGGCAAAACCCCGATCTCTCGCACGGCTACTTCATGCCGGTGATCTTCCTGGTGCTCCTGTACGAGAGCCGCTCGGGCACGCCGCGGTTCCTGCCGGCCGGAGCCGCCACCACTGCGGTCCTCGCGGTCTTGCTCGTCGCCGGCCTGCTCTCCCTCGTCGCGAGCGGACTTTATGCAGCCTCCCTCGGCTGGTCGCATGATCTCGTCGCCTTCACGCTTACCGTCTCCCTTGTCCTGTTGCTCGGCGCCGGCCTGGTCGTGCTGTCCTCCGCCCCGGTCCGCTGGGTGCCGTGCAACTGGAGCGCGGTGGTCGCCATCGGACTGTGGCTCCTTTGTGCGCCGATTCCACCCGGCACCTATTCGCACCTGACCCTCAGTCTCCAGCTCATGGTTTCGGAAAATGCTCTCCGCGCCCTCCACCTGCTCGGCGTCGCCGCCGTCCGCCAGGGCAACATCATCGAGCTCGCCACCACGAACGTCGGCATCGAGGAGGCGTGCAGCGGGGTCCGCAGCCTGGTTTCCTGCGTGTTCGCCGGCCTGTTTTTTTCCGCCACCCTCGTGCGCCGGCCGTGGGCGCGCGCCCTCATCATCGTGCTTTCCGCCCCGCTTGCACTGGTGATGAATTTCCTGCGCTCGCTCACCCTCACCCTGCTCGCCAACTCCGGCGTCAGCATCGCGGGGGCCTGGCATGATTTCACCGGCTTCGCCGTACTCGGGCTCACCGCCGCCATCCTCGCCGGCCTGGCGCTCCTGCTGGAGCGAAAATCCGGCCTGACGCAGCCCGTACCGGCCCGCCCGGGCCCGGCTCAAGCCACCCTTCGGCGCGTGTGGATGCCCCTCTATCTGGCCGGGGTCCTGACCGCGGCCGCCGCCCTCGGCCTCTTCTTCCTTGTCGCCACCCGCCCCTCGCCCCGGCCCGCCGTCCCGGTGCCCAATCTTTTCGCGGTGCTGCCGGCCAAGGCAGCGGGCTGGCATGTCGAGACCAGCGCCGACCTCTACCAGTTCAGCGACACCTTGCAGACCGATCATCTGGCCCAGCGCACCTATTCGCGGATGACCGCGCTGGGACCGGAACTCGTCACCCTCTACCTCGCCTACTGGCGCCCGGGGCAGGCATCCGTGAGCCTTGTCGCCGCGCATACCCCCGACGCCTGCTGGCCCGGCGCCGGCTGGGAACCCCTCGCCGTGACCACCCCCCGGGTGCAACTGAGGCTGGATGACCGGGTCCTCGCCGAGGGTGAATACCGGGCCTTCAAAAGCAGCCTGCTGCCGCAGAATGTCTGGTTCTGGCATATCTACGATGGCCACGTGATCAGCCACCAGAACCCCAATTCCCCGGCCGAGCTGCTCCGGCTTGCCCTCCGCTATGGCTTTCGCCGCGCCGGCGACCAGCTTTTCGTCCGGATTTCCAGCAATCGCAGCTGGGAAAATATCCGGCACGAACCGTTCATCGAATCATTCTTTGCGCACCTTCAGCCGCTCGGACTCTGACCCATGCCGCTGCCTCTCACCGCGGTCGAACGCCGCATCCTTGCCGTCCTCGGCGCCGTCATTGTGCTCGGCCTTGTCGGGCTGGCCGTGCTTTAGGCCGCATCCGGTCCGCCTGCCGCTCCGCGCCAATTTTATAAGCCCGGGCCGGCGAATTTCCCCGCCGACCCGCGCAATCCGGTAGTGACAAGATTCCGCCCATCGCATCCTCTCCTCTCCGCCGCGCGTATGATGTTTAAATGTCCGTGCTCTCCTCATGCTGGTCCGCTGACTTCGCCGTCTTTCCGGCGTGGCGCGGCTCCCGTGCCCGCATGAATCCGGCCGCTGACTTTGATCCCTCCGCGGCCAACGCGGAGCGCGCCCGGGTGGACGCCGATCTCCTCCGCCGCATCGCCCGTGACGACCGCGAGGCGTTCGCCCAGCTCTACGACCGTTTCTCCCGTCCGCTTTATGCGACCGCCCTGCGGGTCCTGAACAACCCGGCCGAGGCCGAGGACATCGTGCAGGATGTCTTCCTCGCGCTTTGGGAAAAGGCCGCCTCGTTCGAGTCCACCCGCGGCTCGGCCTTCGCCTGGGCCGTCACGCTCACCCGCAACCGCGCCATTGACCGCATCCGCATGCGGAACCGGCGGGCCGAACTGCTCAGCCAGACCACCGCGGAGGACGCCGGCACCCAGCCTTCCGACGCCGGCCCGGACTCCGCCACCCGGCTTCTGTTCAAGGAACAGACCGGGGCCGTCCGGGCGGCCGTCGCCGCGCTGCCGCCGGAGCAGCAACGCGCGGTCGAGCTCGCCTTCTTCAGCGGGCTCACCCAGCAGGAAATTGCCGCGCTGCTCCAGGAGCCCCTCGGCACCGTCAAGGCCCGCATCCGCCGCGGCCTGCTCAAGCTCCGCGAAATCCTTGGAGGCCGCCATGATTGACGAACTCCACGAGGAACTCGCCTCGCTTTACGTCCTTGGCCTGCTCGAGGGCCCCGAACTTGCCGATTTCCAAGCCGGACTCGCCCGTGATCCCGCCCTGCAGACGCTCGTGCGCGAACTGAACGAGACGACCTGCCGGCTCGCTTACGCGGCGCCCGCCGCGGCGCCCTCTCCGGCCCTGAAGGCCCGTCTGCTCGACCGGATCGACACGGCCGCCCGCTGGCGCGCCGAGCGCAGGGTCGTCCCCTTCACCGTGCCCGTATGGCTGCCCTGGGCCGCTGCCGCCTGCCTCGCCGTCTCGTGCGCATGGCTCGGCCAGCTGTACCTGGTCAGCCGTTCCGAGAATGCCCTCCTGCGCGATCAGCAGACCCTCGCCGAATTCGAACTCAGCAGCGCCCGCAACCAGCTGAAGGCCGAGCGCCTCATCGCCGCGCACGAGGTGGCCAGCGCCACCGGCCAGCTCGCTACGCTCGAGCAGAACCTCAGGCGCGCCCGGCAGGAGGCCGACGACGCCAACCTCCAGCTCACCAGCGCACAGAAGCTCATTGCCGCGCGCGACCTGCAGGTCGCCCAGAACAACGAGCGGCTCGCCGAGCTGGAGGCCAAGTCCGCGCACGACGCCGATCTCGCCAACTTCAAGATCTCCACGCTCGCCTCCCTTCTCGGCAATTCGCCCCAAGCCCTTGCCGTCGCCGTCTGGAATCCCGCCCGCCAGGAGGGCGTCCTCCGCGTCGAGAAACTCCCCGCCCTCGCCGCCGACAAGGATTACCAGCTCTGGCTCGTCGATCCCCAGTATCCGATTCCCGTCGACGGCGGTGTCTTCACCGTCGACCCCGCCACCGGCGAGGCCCGGATCTCGTTCAAGGCCGACAAGCCGATCAAGGCTGTCGCCAAGTTCGCCGTCAGCCTCGAACGCAAGGGCGGCGTCCCCAAGGCTGAGGGCCCGATGGTGCTGCTGAGCCAGTAGTCCGCGCGTTGCGTGGACGGAGCTGGGAGAAAGGAGCAGGGTCCGGAAACAAAGCGCGCTCCAGTGAAAGCTTGAGCCTTCCTCCGAAATGCCCTGCCCCCTTCTCCTTGCGCCCGCCTTCCGCGATCCGCCTGTCCCTTCTCCTCTCTTCTTGCGCCCTTCTCCTAAGTACAGCGCGCCAGGCGCACTGCACTTGAAACTTGCCCCGCGTTCCATCCCCGGGGAACCTAGCGGTTGCATGATCATCAAACCCAAAATTCGCGGCTTCATCTGCGTCACCGCCCACCCCGACGGTTGCGCCGCTCATGTCCAGGAATGGATCAAGTACGTCAAGTCCAAGGGCCCCATCGCCGGACCGAAGAAGGTCTTGGTGATCGGTTCCTCCATGGGCTATGGCCTCGCTTCCCGGGTAACCGCCGCTTTCGGCTCCGGCGCCGCCACCATCGGCGTCTTTTTTGAGCGTCCTTCCGAGGAAGGACGTCCGGCCACGCCCGGCTGGTATAATTCCATCGCCTTCACCCAGGCCGCCCGCGCCGCCGGCCTCTACGCCAAGAATGTCATGGGTGACGCCTTCTCCGACGACATCAAGGCCCAGGTCATCGACGCCATCAAGGCCGACCTCGGCCAGGTCGACCTTGTGGTCTATTCCCTCGCCTCCCCCCGCCGCACGCATCCCAAAACCGGCGTCGTCCACAAGAACTGCATCAAGCCCATCGGCGCCCCTTACACCAACAAGACCGTCGACACCGACAAGGGCATCGTCAGCGAGGTCACCATCGAGCCCGCCACCGAGGCTGAAATCTCCGATGTCGTCGCCGTCATGGGCGGCGAAGACTGGGAGCTCTGGATCCAGGCGCTCTCCGACGCCAAGGTGCTCGCCCCCGGCGCCCAATCCGTCGCCTATTCCTACATCGGGCCCGAGGTCACGTGGGCCATCTACAAGAACGGCACCATCGGTCACGCCAAGGACGATCTCGAGCGCGCCGCCAAGGCCATCGATGCGAAGCTCAAGGCCAACGGCAATGGCCGCGCCTTCATCTCCGTCAACAAGGCGCTCGTCACCCAGTCGAGTTCGGCCATCCCGGTTGTCCCCCTCTACATTTCCATCCTCTACAAGCTCATGAAGGCGCGGGGTACCCATGAGGGCTGCATCGAGCAGATGCAGCGGCTCTTCGCGACGCAGCTCTACAGCGGACACGCCACAAAGTTTGACGAGGCCGGCCGCGTCCGCGTGGACGACCTCGAGATGATCCCCGAGGTGCAAGATGCTGTCCGCCAAATCTGGCCCGGCGTTACCACCGAGAATCTCGAGGCCCAGACCGACATCGCCGGTTACCGCAACGAATTCCTGAAGCTCTTCGGCTTCGGCCTTTCCGGTGTAAACTACGAGGCGGAAGTCGAGCCGCACGTGCCGATGATCTGAGCGCCGCCCTTGGATCATTGCAGGAACAGGCTGGAGAAAGGAGCAGGGAGATAGGTTCGCACAATAGAGCCTTTCCTCTCCGCGCTTTCGCCCCTCCACGTCTCCGCGATCTGCCTGCCACTTCTCCTTTCTCCCTGCTCCCTTCTCCACCACGCCATGCGGGCCGTCATTCAACGAGTGAGCTCCGCCCGCGTCACCGTGGGTGCCGAAACCGTCGGCGAGATCGGTCCCGGGCTTGTCGTCCTGCTCGGCATCCAGCAGGGCGACACGGAGGATGACGCGCGCTGGCTCGCCGCGAAGATCGTGTCCCTGCGTCTCTTCGAGGACGCCGAAGGAAAAATGAACCTCGCCCTCTCCGATCTCTGTTCCTCCTCCATCCTGCCCCCTGCTCCTTACCTCCTGCCCCTCCCTTCTCCCGCCACCAGCACGCCCTGCGTGCTGGTGGTGAGCCAGTTCACCCTGATCGCCAGTACGCGCAAGGGCGCCCGGCCCTCGTTCAATGACGCAGCCCGGCCCGAAACCGCGATTCCGCTCTACGAGTCCTTTCTCCGTCACGCGGAGGCCGCCTTGGGCCGGCCCGTGGCCACCGGCCGCTTTGGCGCCATGATGGAGGTCTCCCTCGTCAACCACGGCCCCGTCACGCTGATGATCGACTCCCGCCTGCGCGAGTAGCGGCGGCACAAAAAAGCCGGCGGGGCGCGGGGCCCGGCCGGCAGGGTATCAGCGAAATTTCCCGTGCTCAGTGCGGCATGCGGTCCAGCTCGCTTCGGGCCTGGCGGAAATTGAGGGCGGACGGCGGCTCGTTCACGAACGACTCGTTGAACGCCTTGGACGCCCCGGCTTTGTCGCCCTTCAGGAGGCGGCCGACGCCGACAAAATAGTAGGCCTCAGAGCGCTCGTGCGCCTTTTCGGAGTCATCTGTCACATCGAACCCGGCGCGGCTCAGCAACTCGGCCTCGGGCAGCTTGCCGTTGACGTAGGCCGCGAGCGAACGCAGCCAGCGGCTCTTCCAGCTCGAGGCGGACTCGAACGTCTCCGTGCCGGCCCGGCCGCCACGGTTGTAGTCGATCGCCCGGAACAGCGTCGCATACGCGATCTGCGTGGGATCCCCGCCAGTCTTCAGCTCGATGGTCTTGCTGTAGGCCGCCACGGCGTCCTCGAGGTTGTTCTGCGCGTCCTTGGCCAGCGCGAGGTGGAAATATGTCGCCCCATCCTCCGGCTTCAGTTCGGTCGCCTTCGTCAGGTCCTCGACCGCACCGTCAATGTTGCCCTGGAGGTACTTCGCCTTGCCGCGCTGAAGGTAGGCCGCGGCATCGTTCGGACGGAACCGGATCACCTGGGTGAAATCGTTGATGGCCCCGTCGAAGTTGCCCTGTGCGCTCTCCGCGAGGCCGCGGTTGGCATAGGCGGAGATGTCCGCGGGCTTCAGTTCGATCACCTTGGTGAAGTCGGCGATCGCACCATCGTAATTGCCTTCGGTCATCTTGCTCATGCCGTCGGCAGTATACTCTTCTGCCGTCTGGGCAGACAGCGCGGGCGTGGCCGCGAGGACAAAGGCGCCGGTTGCGACGGCACCCAACAGGCGTAACAGGGAGTTGAGTTTCATGTTGATTCTGGATGTCCCGGACGCAGGGCGGCCGGTGGGTTGGGAATAAGTTGAACCGATCAGACGGCAAAATGCACGTTCAGTTTCAGAAAATGTTGCCGGCCAACTCCAAGCCCCGGCGCCCTACCTCATTGCGGGTAATTGGATCCGCAGCCTCATCGACCCGGCCTCA
>CAIRTK010000051.1 GCA_903881475.1 uncultured Opitutia bacterium
AGTTTGTCTTCAAGCAGGAGGGCTACCTTGAGGGCGGCCCCGACGCCCTGATCGCGCTCTTCCCAAAGGACCGCAAGTAGGGCCCCGGGGGCCCTAGACCTTGGGGCCGCGCTGCGCCAGGTTCCGCGCGCGCAGCCTGAGCCCGTTCAGCCGGATGAACCCGGTGGCGTCGCTCTGGTTGTACCAGCTCTTCACGCCCTCCATCGACGCGAGCTTGTCGTCGTACAGCGAATACTTCGACTTGCGGCCGCAGGTGATGATGTTGCCCTTGTAGAGCTTGAGCCGGACGGTGCCGGTGACGTACTTCTGGCTCTCGTCGACCAGCGCCTGCAGCGCCTCGCGCTCGGGGGCGAACCAGAACCCGTAATAGACCAGCTCGGCGTATTTCGGGATCAGCGAGTCGCGCAGGTGCATGACCTCCCGGTCCATCGTCAGCGATTCCACCTGGCGGTGGGCCTGCATGAGAATGGTGCCGCCCGGGGTTTCATAGACCCCGCGGCTCTTCATGCCGACAAAGCGGTTCTCGACGAGGTCCACCCGGCCGATGCCGTGCTTGCCACCGAGCCTGTTCAGCGCCTTGAGCACGCCGGCGGGCGAAAGCTTCTGGCCATTCACGCTGACACAGTTGCCCTTCACGAAATCGAGCTCGACGTATTCCGCCTTGTTCGGGGCGTCCTCGGGCGAGACGGAGAGCTTGAACATCCCCTTGTTCGCCTTCGTCGTCGGGTCGAACCACGGGTCCTCGAGGATGCCCGCCTCATAGGAGATATGCAGGAGGTTGCGGTCCATCGAGTACGGCTTCTTGAGCGAGGCCTCGACGGGGATCTTGTGCTTCGCACAGTATGCGATCATCTCGGCGCGGCCGGGAAATTCATTGCGGAACGACTCGAGTTTCCAGGGCGCGAGAATCTGCAGGCGCGGGTTGAGCGCCATGTAGGTGAGCTCGAAGCGGCACTGGTCGTTGCCCTTGCCGGTGGCGCCGTGCGCGACCGTGTCGGCCTTTTCCTTCGCCGCGATCTCCACCTGCGCCTTGGCGATCAGCGGGCGGGCGATCGAGGTGCCGAGGTAATACTGGCCCTCGTAGATCGCGTTGGCCCGGATCATCGGATAGATGAAGTCGCGGGCGAATTCCTCGACCAGGTCGAGCGTGTAGTGCTTCGACGCCCCGGTCTTGCGCGCCTTCTGGGGCAGGCCCTTCAGCTCCTCCTCCTGGCCGATGTCGGCGGCAAAGGTGACAATCTCCGCGTCGTAGGTTTCACGGAGCCACTTGACGATGACGGACGTGTCGAGGCCGCCCGAGTAAGCGAGGACGATTTTCATGGAGGGGAAAAAGGTGAAGCCAGCCGCACCCCGGGGGCAAATCGAATCGCTGGACTGGCCCGGGCGAACTTCGAACCTTGAACGTCCAGCTTCCAACCTCGAATGCCAAACCCCGGCAGGTCCGCACTTCAGCGTTGGAAGTTCGACGTTGGGCGTTCGATGTTCGCTTGGGAATCAGGGAGCCGCGCGCTGGCGGCTCAGCATCGCCAGGATCGCCTTCTGCATGTGGAGGCGGTTTTCCGCCTGGTCGAAGATGACGGAGCGGGGGTTGTCGAGGACGGCCTGCTCGACCTCCTCGCCAGGATGCGCCGGCAGGCAGTGCATGAAGAGGGCGTCGGGCTTGGCCGCCGCGAAGAGCTTCGCGGTCGCGGCATAAGGCTGCATCTGCGCGATGCGCTCGTCGGCCTCGTCCTCCTGCCCCATGCTGGCCCAGACATCGGTGTAAACGATGTCGGCGTCCTTCACGGCGGCAAAGGGATCGGTGGTAAACTGGTAATCGGCCGCACGGCCTTCGGCGGCGAGCTGCGCCTTGATCTCCGGGCCCGGCTCGTAAACCTGCGGGCCGGCGAGCGCGACCTTCATGCCAAACAGGCTCGCCCCAAGGATCCAGGAGTTGGCCATGTTGAAGCAGGTGTCGCCGAGATAGGCGATTTTCCGGCCCTTCAGGGACCCGACGAGATCGCCCTCCGGCCCGGCCCAGATTTCCGCCGCCGTGAAGGCGTCGGAGTAAATCTGGCAGGGATGCAGAAAATCCGTGAGGCCGTTGATGACCGGCACTTCCGCGGCCGCGGCGAGCCGGACCACATCGCTGTGATCGTAGGTGCGCACGATGAGCCCGTGCACGAACCGCGAGAGCACGCGGGCGGTGTCCTCCACCGATTCGCCCCGGCCGAGCTGGAGGTCATTTCGGTTCAGGAAGAGCGGATTCCCGCCCAGTTCGTGGATGCCGACCTCGAAGGAAACCCGCGTGCGGGTGCTGGACTTGGAAAAGAGCAGCGCCCACGTCTGCCCGGCCAGCACCGGCGAAGCGATCCGGCCCCGCCGGGCCTTGAAATCCCGGGCGAGCGCAAACACTTCGGCCAGCTCATGGGCCTTGAAGTCGGTCTCTTTGAGGAAGTGCTTCATCTGGGAAAAGGACGACGTTAAACGGGCGCCGGGAGGGTGCACGAGAGCAAATTTCCCGCCAAACTGGCTGGAAATCAGGCCTTGGCGGCGAAAACCGCGCGGAAGATTCCGATGGATTGGGCCAGCTCCTCGGGCGTGGTGATCAACGGCGGGAATACGCGGATGACATTGCCGCCCGCACTCACCACCAGGAGACCGTGCTCCCGCAGGGCCGTGATATAGGGGGCCGGATCCGAAGTGAGCTGGATGCCCACCAGGTAGCCCTTGCCCCGGACCGCGACCACCTGGCCGGGGAATTCCGTGATGAACTGCGACAGCGCCTCGATCCACGGGCCGCTGCGGGCGCGCACTGTCTCGAGGATATTGTCGCGCTCGAAGACATCGAGAACCGCCAGCCCCGCCGCGCAGGCCAGCGGCGTGCCGCCGAAGGTCGTGCCATGGCTGCCCGGGGTGAACAGGTCGGCGAAGCGGTCCCGGATCCAGATCGCGCCGATGGGGAACCCGCCGCCCAGGCCCTTCGCCATGGCGATGGCATCGGGCAGGATGCCGGCGTGCTCGAACGCATAGAATTTCCCCGTCCGGCCCACGCCGCACTGCACCTCGTCCAGCAGTAGCAGCAGGTTGTGCTGGTCGCACAGCTGGCGCAGCCCGCGCAGGAATTCCGGCGTGCAGGGATTGATGCCGCCCTCGCCTTGGATCGTCTCGACGAAGATCGCCGCGGTATCCGCGTCGATCAGGTCCGCGAAGCTCTGCAGGTTGTTCAGCTCGCCGAAGGCAAAGCCGGCCACCAGCGGACGGAAGCCCTTCTGGATCTTTTCCTGAGGCGTCGCGCTCATGCCGCCGAACATGCGGCCGTGAAACGCATTCTTCGCGCAAATCACCTTGATGCATTTTCCTTCCACGCCGCTCTTCGCGACGCCGTGCAGCCGGGAAAGCTTGATGAGCGCCTCGTCGGCCTCGCCGCCGCTGTTGCAGAAAAAGACCCGCCCCGGCCCCGCCCGCTGCACGATGCGGCGCGCGAGCTCGCCCTGGTTGGGGTGGCGGAAAAGGTTGCTGACGTGGATCAGCTCGCCGGCCTGGCGCTGGATCGCGGCCACCCAGTGCGGGTGGCAGTGGCCGAGCGAACTCACCGCAATGCCCGAGGTGAAATCAAGGTAGCGGTTGCCCGCATCGTCCCAGACCTGCGCCCCCGCGCCCCGCACCAGCGTCAGGGCGGCGCGGGCATAGTTCTTCAGCACGTTGGCGTCATAGAGCTCGGCCGTGCTGGTGCGGATGATGGAGGGCGGGTTCATGGATTTTGGATTCTCGATTCTGGATTTTCGACTTCGCGGCCGGCCGGAAACCGAGAATCAAAAATCAAAAGCGGCTCAGCCTTGGACAATCTCGGTGCCGATGCCCCGGTCGGTGAAGATCTCGAGGAGCAGGCTGTGCGGCAGGCGGCCATCGATGAAATGGACGCGCTGCACGCCCTCCTGGAGCGCGCGCATCGCACTGAGGACCTTTGGCCGCATGCCCTTGTCGATCACGCCCTTTTTCTTCAGGTCGTCGATCTGGCTGATCTTGAGCGTGGAAATGAGCGACTCCATGTCCGCCGGGTTGGCCAGCAGTCCGGGCACATCGCTCATGTACACCAGCCGGCGGGCGCGCAGCGCGCTCGCCACCCGGCCCGCGACCAGGTCGGCGTTGACGTTGTACGGCTTGCCGTCGAGGCCCTCGGCCACCGGCGAGATCACCGGAATGAAGCCGTCGGCAATCTCCTTCTTGATCAGCTTCACCTTCACCTCGGTCACATCCCCGACATAGCCGAGGTCGACCGCATTGCCATCGTCGTCCGTCGTCAACTTCTGGCAGACGAGCACCGTGTCGCCCGGCAGGCCCTTCGGCCGGCCCTTCGCGGAGAGAATCGCGTCGCAGACATCCTTGTTGACGATCTCGTCGAGGGTTTTCTTCACGACGGAAATCGTCGCCTCATCCGTCACGCGCATGCCGTTGACGAAGGTGGCCTTCAGGCCGGACGACTCCATGGCCCGGGTGATGGCCTTGCCGCCGCCGTGGACGACGACCACGTTGATGCCGGCCGCGGCGAGGAAGGCGACGTCGTAGGCGACGCGCGAGCGCGCGATCGGGTCGGGATCGTCCATGAAGCTGCCGCCGTACTTCACGACGAAGGTGGAGCCCCGGAAATCCTGGATGTAGGGCAGCGCCTCGATGAGGACCTTCGCCTTGGCCGTAACTTCAGCGACGTTCATCGCGATCAAAGCACGCGGCCCTGGGCCGCGGAAAAGGAAAAGAAGGAGAAGCCGGCGTGCACGATAGTTGGCAAGGTGAGCACGTGAATAAGGCACACCGGGCGCGCATTTCCACAAAAATTTTCATCCGGCCGCTTCCCGCGTAATTTCGTAACAATAAAATCTACTTCACTCCGGCGCGCAGCGCGCACACTGCTTTCGCGTGTCCAGCACCCATCTCACCTTCGCCTCCCGCGAGGCGCACCACGCCTGGCTCGCGTCGCAGGCCCGGCTGCCCGCCGGTTTCCGCGTCGGCACGATGCGGTTTGATTTCACCCCGCGCGAGGCGCCCAAGCCCGCGAAGATGACGCTCACGCTCATCGCGCTCGACCAGCCGACCCCGGATTTCGCCGCGGTCTTCACGCGCAACGCCCTGCCGGGCGCACCGGTCGTGATCGGCCGGCGGCGGCTCGAGGAGCCGACGCTCGGCGCCGTCATCGTGAACAACAAGGTCTCCAATGTCTGCGCCCCCGGCGGCGTGGAGGCCTCGGAGAAGATCTGCGCGGAGACGGCGCGCCTGCTCGGGCTGCACGCCGGACAGATTCTGCCCAGCTCCACCGGTGTCATCGGCTGGGGCCTGCCCGTGGATGCGATGCTCGGCGCCCTGCCTGCGGCGGCCGGCGCCCTGGCGGGCGGATCCATCCTCCCGGCGGCGGAGGGCATCGTAACCACCGACCTTTATCCAAAAATCCGCCGCGCCGACCTCGGCGGCGGCAGCATCGTGGGCATCGCCAAGGGCGCGGGCATGATCGAACCGAACATGGCCACGATGCTGGTCTATGTGCTGACGGATCTCGCCGTCCCGCGCGCGGCGTTGCGCGCGATGCTCACGCGGGCGGTGAACGCGACCTTCAACACCATCAGCGTCGACAGCGACACGAGCACCTCGGATACCGTGGCACTCATTTCATCCGGCCGGGTGTCCGGGGTTGATCACGGCGCCTTTGAGCAGGCGCTCACCACGGTCTGCCGCGATCTGGCCGAGGATGTCGTGCGGAACGGGGAAGGCGTGCGCCATGTGATCCGCGTCCAGGTGCAGCATGCGACCACGGCGGAGCTCGCGCGGGCCCTGGGCAAGGCCATCGTCAACGCGCCGCTCTTCAAGTGCGCGGTCGCGGGCAACGACCCGAATGTCGGCCGGCTCGTCCAAGCCATCGGCAAGCACGTGGGCGCCTGCGCGCCGGGCACGGATTTGTCCGGACTCCGCCTGAGTCTCAGCGGCATCGAGATCTTTGCCGGCGGCGTGTTCCAGCTGAACCCGGCCAAGGAAACCGCACTGGTCGCGCACCTGCGCGAGGCCGAGCTGTATGCCAGCGCCGCGCCGAAGGACGGCGTGTTCACCGCGCCGATCAGCTACCCGCCGCATGAGCGCTGCGTGGAAATCGTTGTGGACCTCGGCCACGGTTCCGCCGGGGCGACCGTGATCGGCGGCGACCTCACCCACGAGTACGTGAGCGAAAACGCGGATTACCGGAGCTGAGCACCAGGTACGGGGGCAGGTTGACGAGGGACGATTGGCCGAGTCAGGCGCGGAATCTGATCTGCGCTAGGCGGGGGCCCATCTCCCTCAGACCGGCGACTCCATGTCCGTCGTCTGCGTCCTCCGATCTTACCTCGCCCCTCGAAAATCGTCCTTAACGTCCGGCCCTACTGGTTCACGTGCACGACCGTCGCAGGCGGGAAGCCGTTGAAGTGCGTAGCCGAGGCGTGGCTGTAGGCGCCGATGTTCACGCTGTAGACAAAATCATCCCGCTGGAGGTCGGGCAGGTTCTCCGCCATGGAGACCACGTCGAGCGCGTCGCAGGTCGGGCCGAAGACCGAGCAGATTTGCGTCGGGCCCTGCTTGAAGGCCTTCACCGGGTATTTGCAGTGGTCGAAGATGACGCCGGAGTAGGTGTGGTAGACACCATCGTTGATGTAGTAGCACATCTTGCCGTCGCGCACGGCCTTCCCGATGACCTTCGAGACCGCATAGCCGGCCGAGGCCACCAGGAACCGGCCCGGTTCGGCCAGGATCTGGATATCCTTCGGAAACAGCCGGTCGATCTCGGTGTTGATGACCTTCGCCAGCTCCTTGAAGGGACGGACGCTCGCATCATACGGCGCGGGAAACCCGCCGCCGATGTCGATCAGGTTCATCTTCGTGTAGCCGCGGTCCTTCGCTTCCTTGAACACACTCGCCGTCAGGTTCAGCGCCTGGACATAATTCTCGAAATTGGTCGTCTGGCTGCCCACATGGAAGCTGATGCCCTCGACGGTGAGGCCGGCCTTGTCCGCCGCGAGGATCATGTCCACCGCCTCGCCGGGCGCCGCACCGAACTTCGACGACAGCTCGACCATCGCACCGGTGTTCGGCACCTGCAGGCGCAGCGCCAGCCCGGCGTCGGGCGCGTGTTGCTTGATCTTCTTGATCTCCTCGAAGCTGTCGAAGGTGACGAGCGGCTTGTACTTGTTCAGCTTCTGGAGCGTGTCGGCCGGCTTGGTCGGATTGGCGTAGATGATCTTGTCCCAGATCCACTCCTGCCGCTTTTTCGCCGGCAGGTGCCGGATGTTCTCGTGCACGATCATGAACTCCGGCATCGAGGCGACATCGAAGCTGGAGCCCTCCTTGTAGAGCGTGCGGACGATCGCGGGGTCGGAGTTGGCCTTGACCGCGAAGTAGACCTGCACCCGCGGCAGGTATTTCCGAAACTGGCGGTAGTTCTTCCGCAGCTCGTCGTGATCGATCACGAAGAGCGGCGTACCGTGCTTCCGCGCCAGTTGCTGGAGGAGGGACTTCGCGATCATCGGGGCTCGCCTCAGCCGGCGTCGGAGATCAGGAAGTTCTTGAACTGCCAGGGATCCTTCCGGTCAAGGTCGGGCTTGGCGTAGGCGTCGAACGTCGTGTCGCGGTTCTTCAGCGGGGTCCAGTCGTACGGCTTCGAGATCCACTTGCCGAGGTATGGCTTGGAGACCTTGAGGATGAAGTCGTGCGGTAGCTCGTCGGGGACGCGGACGCCCTCCAGCGGATTCCTGATCATCCACATCGACGCGGCGACGACGGAGATCGCCACCTGCATCGTCGTCGCGTTCTGGTGCGGGACGAGACGTCGGGATTCCTCGATGCTGAGGTCGCTGCCGACCCACCAGGAATTGTATTCGTGGCCCATGATCAGCGCGCCGAGCACATCGGCACCGCTGGTGATCTCGTCGTTCATGATGCGCTGATTGACGTTCAGCTTGTAATTGTAGCCGCGCATCTCGTTGAGCGAGGCAATGGCCTCGTCGCACGGGCAGTAGGCGTAATGCATCGTCGGGCGGTACACGGCCTTGCCGTTCTTCCAGACGGTGAGCTTGTCGGAGATGGTGAACGCCTCGCCGTGGCGGACGACCATGCCCTGGATGTCCCAGTTCGGCACCCAGGAGCGGACCCAGGTGTTGATGCCCATGCGCGCGATGCAGATCTGGTTCTTCGGGCCGTTCTTGTGCTGAAAGGCGTACTTCGGGAGCTGCTTTTCATGCGTGCCCCAGCCGAGCTCGGAGGTCGTGGTGCCTTCCTCGCGGAAGCCCTCGATGCTCCAGGTGTTCACAAACTCGTCCACCTGCTTCGGCAGGTTCGTGATCTGCGTGTCGCGCTCGGAGCAGTGGATGACCTTGACGCCCAGGGCGCGGGCCAGGTGGTTGAACTGACCGGTGCGGCTGAGCTCGGCGATGTTTTCCGCGGCGCGACCCTTGGCTTTCTTGTCGGCAATCAGCTTCCGGCCGATGTCGATCAGGCCCTGCTTGACGAAATGCGAGATGAGCCCGGGATTCGCACCGTGCTCGATGACGGCCGTCGCGCCCTTGGTCTTCCACTTCGACGTCATCCTGCGGAGGTTCATGTGGCGCCAGTAGAGCGTCTTTTCCGTCGGATGGGATCCGCTCTTGTACGGGTCCCACAGCTCGGTCGAGGTGTTGATATACATCACGCCGTGGTCGCGGCACCACTGCAGGATCTCGAGGGCGTCGATGTTCCAGGCCAGGTCGATCAGAAGGTCGCCGGCCCCGACGTGCTTCGCGAGCAGCTTGCCCATGTTCTCCTCGGTCACGCGGTCGCGCACGAAACGGACCCCCTTGGCGGTCCATGGCTTCAGCTTGGCCGCGCGGTTTTCAAAATCCATCACCGTGACATTTTTCGCCGGCACCTTGATGTGCTTGAAGAGGATCGGCAGCGTGCACTCGGCAACCGCGCCGTAACCGACGAAGAGGATTTTATTTTTGAATTCGATCATGATGGCGGGACTTGGGCGTCATCCGGAGCAGATGGGGCGACCGCCCCGGGAATTATTACCGCGCTGGATGACACTGGAGCGCAAACTCTGCGCGACGCGCGCGCGCAGTGACAAGAGTTTTTCCTCGCCCGCGGCCAGTCGTCACACGCCGCGGGTTGCCGGCGTAACCGGCGAATAAAAAGGCCCGCGCGGCAAAGCACGGGCCCGGGGAGCCAACCGACGGCAACCTTGCGGTTGGGTTGGAATCAGTAGGTGTAGGCGTAGCTGATGCTCAGCACCCCGCGGCCGACTGCGCCCGTGTTGGACACCTTCGGCGTGGAGCCCTGCTTCAGATAGTTGCCCGATCCCTCGGTGTAGGCCCAGCCCACCGTCAGCTTGGAATCCTTGTTCACTTGGAAAGGGGCGCTCACACCAACCAGCCAGTAATTGCCCCAGTTCTTGACCGAAGGCGTGGTATCCGCGGCCGCGTCGGTCCACTCATAGGTGCCGACGGTGGCGGCAAAATCAAGTTCCGTGCCCGCATCCTTCAACGGGATCGCATAGGCGGCGTTCAGCTCCAGGGTCGGGCCCTTCAGCACGAAGTCATAGTAAACCTTCGGCGTCAGCTTCAGCGCGGAGATCGAGTAATTGAAGGCCAGGTTGGGTTCAAACGTGGCTTGGTAGAATCCGTTGCCCTTAACCGCATTGGGGTAGGTATAGAGCGTGTAGCCCGGCACCAGCGATGAGATATCCTTCTGCACCTCGAAGGTGTAGGTTCCGTAAAAATCGAATTCCGGGTCGGACTGGCCGGGAACCTTGTTCGCGAGCGGGGTATTATTCCACACCCCGACGGCAAGATTGCCGTTGTCGTATTCCAGCGAGGGCTCGAAGGCGAGTCCGCCCAGGCGGACGCCGCGGAACATGTATTGGGAGGCGATGGAGGGCGTGATCGTCCACGACGCACTGGAGGCCGCGTCGGCTGCAGGCGCTGGAGCGGGCGCCGGGGCCGGTGCCGGGGTGGCAGCGGTCTGGGCCGAAGCGGTTAATCCGCCCAATAATAGGGCGGCAGTAAGGATAACTGAGCTGGTTTTCTTATTCATTGGTTTGGGTTGTAGTTCACTCCGTGGGGTGGCCGACACGAGCAACTGCGCCGAGGGCAACGCAATTGGACAAGTCTCATCCACTGGCTAATGAGCGGCTCAGGGTAAGCAGAAACCAAGCCAACGGCCTCGCGGAGCGTTTCTAGCCATGTAATTAGGGGAAATCCATGAGGCTGATGACACGGTATTTCCCGCCCGTTAATTTGCAGTCAACGGCGACGGTTTGGGGCGCTTGGCAAGCATGCTGCTATCGGTATCTCGCCACCGATTTCCTTGGACACGGGACAGCAAACCCGAAAGCCCATGATACAGATGTCCCCGTCCCCATCCCAGAACGCCTCATCCCCGCCCCCCAGGCCGGAGCTCCCGGAGGCGGAGCCG
>CAIRTK010000052.1 GCA_903881475.1 uncultured Opitutia bacterium
AGGTTGACGGGCTTTGCCGGGCCCGCTCACTCCCCGCCGCCGTGTCGCCCTTGCGCGCCCTGCTCGCTTTGGGCGAACCGGGCCTTTTGGCGGGGGTTGTCCCGCCGGGAAACGCGACTGCGTTCTGGTCTGCACAGTAGCAACCATAACCCTCTGGGGTAACTGTGTCGGCGCACGGGTCGAAACGGCCCGTGGACCTGACTCGGCTTGGACGCGGTTTCTGATCGCGCCTGGCCGCTCAGCTCCTGATTCGTGATGAACTGACCGGACACGACTCCGGACAGAGGAGCTGGTGATATCTGCCTGCCATCGCCGCTAACGCGGCAGTGGAGGGGACGGCGGCACCAGCTGCCACCGACCTTTCCCCGGTCGCCCGGGATTATCCCAGTCGTGCTTTCGGCGGGTTTTTCAGGCCGCCGCGCTGCGACTGTTCTATCAAGGAACGTCACCAACCTGTAACGCCGGCGGCGAAAGTGAAGGCTTTGTTCTCCACAACTTCTTCACAGCCCGGAGCGGTGAATAACTTGGGGGTAATCTGGCTCACCGGATACTCACAGCCGCGCGGGGCGCGGAAGCTCGAAGGAGGAAGTTCGAAATCCGAAGGGCCCGGGCGGCGTGGGACGCGGGTTCTGCCTCATGGGTAACTGATTTTGGTCGATTTCCCGCCCGCGTGGCTTGCAACGCGTGGTTGCATCCCGATTTTCGAGCTTCGGATTTCCCCTCTTCGAATTTTCATCCCCGGTGCCTTCTCCCCGCGATCTGCCCATTTACGAACTGGAGTCCGCCGTCGTCGCCACCCTGCACGCGGCGGGCCGGCTCATCGTGCAGGCCCCGACCGGCTCGGGCAAATCCACCCAGATCCCGCAGATGCTGCTGCGTCACGGGCTGCTCGGCGACCGCGGTGAGATCGTGGTCCTCCAGCCCCGCCGGCTGGCGGCCCGGATGCTGGCGAAGCGGGTGGCGGAGGAGGTGGGGACGCCGCTGGGCGGAATCGTGGGCTACCAGGTCCGGCTCGAGTCGCGGGTAAGTGAACAGACCCGCATCCGGTTCGTGACCGAGGGCATCCTGCTCCGCCAGATGTCGTTTGATGCGCAGTTGCGGGGGGTGAGAGCGATCGTCTTTGACGAGTTCCATGAACGCCATCTTTACGGCGACCTCTCGCTGGCGCGGGCGCTGCAGATCCAGCAGACCACGCGGCCGGACCTGAAGCTGATCGTGATGTCCGCCACGCTGGATGCCGGGCTGCTCAAGACCTATCTCGCGCCCTGCGAGGTGCTCGTGTCGCAGGGCCGGAGCTTCCCGGTGCGGATCGAGTACCTGCCGAAGAGCGTAAATTTCGACGCAGAGCCGGTCTGGGATGTCGCCGCCCGGGAGTGTGAACGCGTGGCGGCCGCGTCGACCGGCGATCTGCTCGTGTTCATGCCCGGCGCCTATGAGATTAGCCGCACAGTGCAGGCGATCCAGGGACTGCGGACGCTGCGGGAATTCGTGACGTTTCCACTGCATGGCGAACTGCCGCCGGAGCAACAGGACCGGGCGGTGGCGCGCTATGAGGCGCGGAAGATCATCGTGTCGACGAATGTGGCTGAGACCTCGCTGACGATCGATGGCGTCACGACGGTGATCGACTGCGGCCTGGCGCGGGTGGCGCGGTTCGACCCGCATCGCGGCATCAACACCCTGCTGATCGAGAGGATTTCCGCCGCGAGTGCAGACCAGCGGGCGGGACGGGCGGGACGCACCGCACCCGGCGTGTGCGTGCGGCTCTGGACGGAGCGCGAGCAAGGCCAGCGGGCACCGCAGGAACTCCCGGAGGTCAAGCGGCTGGACCTCTCGGAAGTCGTGCTCACGCTGAAAGCCAGCGGGATCGATGATGTGGCGAATTTCCCCTGGCTGGAAAAGCCCGAGCCCAAGGCCCTGGAACGGGCGGAGCTGTTGCTGGCGGACCTAGGGGCGGTTGCCGCGGGCGGCGGGCCCAGCGGTCCCGTCCTACCTCGGTATCAATGGCGCATCACCGAAATCGGCCGGAAGATGCTGCGCTTTCCCGTCCATCCGCGGTATGCGCGGATGCTGCTGGCGGCGCAGGACCGCGGCTGCGTGCGGACGGTGGCGCTGATGGCGGCGCTGACGCAGGGGCGGAATTTCCTGCTGCGCGGCGTGTCGAAGGAGGTTGAGCAGGCGCGGGAGGACACGCTGGGCGAGGAACACGAGAGCGATTTTTTCCTGCTGATGCGCACCTGGCGCTTTGCGGACAAGGCAAACTACTCGCTGGACGCCTGCCGCCGGCTCGGCATCCACGCGCAGGGCGCGCGTCAAGTCGGTCCGTTGTTTGAGCAGTTCCTGGCCATTGCCGAGAAGGAAGGACTCGACGTAAGCGAGCGGCGAACGGACGGTGCGGAAGTGAGGAAGTGCGTGCTGGCCGGATTTTCCGACCAGCTGGCCAGGCGGCTTGACGGCGGCACACTGCGGTGCGAGCTGGTGCACAACCGTCGCGGGGTGCTGGCGCGGGAGAGCGCCATCGGCCAGGCGCCGCTGCTGGTGGCCGCCGAGATCAGCGAGGTCGAGGGACGCGGCGGAGAGGTGAATGTGCTGCTGTCACTGGCGACCGCCGTCGAGGAGCCGTGGCTGAAAGAGATTTTCCCGGGGGATTATCGCGAGGTACGCGGCGTGAGCTACGACGAGGTCATGAAGCGCGTGGTCTCGCGCCGGGAACGCCGGTTCCGGGACCTGGTGCTGGAGGCGAAGGCCAGCAGTGACGAGGCGCCGCTCAGCGAGGCGGCGGCGCTGCTGACGAAGGAGGTCGTGGCCGGGCGGTTGAAATTGGAAATGTGGGATGAGTCTGTCGAGCAGTGGATCATCCGCGTGAACCGCCTGGCCGAGTGGTTTCCGGAGCTGGAGGTCAACGTGCTGACCGAGGCCGACCGCGCGACGCTGATCGAGCAGATCTGCTACGGGGAACTCAGTTATCGCGACATCAAGGACAAGCCCGTCATGCCCATCCTGGAGGACTGGCTGACGGCGGAACAGCTGGCCGTGATTGACGACTACCTCCCGGAAAAGCTGACCATGGCCAACGGCCGGAAGGCGAAGCTGACCTACGCCAAGGAGGGCCCGCCCGTACTCAGCGCGCGCATCCAGGAACTCTACGGTATCGAGGGCCGGTTCACCCTCAGCCACGGCCGCGTGCCGGTGAAGTTCGAGGTGCTGGCGCCGAACCACCGGCCGATCCAAGTGACGGATGACCTGACGAATTTCTGGCGCGAGCAGTATCCCAAAGTGAAGGCGGAATTATCGCGCAGGTACCCGCGTCATGAGTGGCGCTGACCTGGTTTTCAACCGCGAAGAGCGCAAAGCACGCGAAGAGCGGCCGGTGTTACCACGAAGCGCGCGAAGAACGATCCGATGCCATGCCTTCGCGATCTTGGCGACCGTGGCGGTCAAAGAAATCGCCCAAAAAGATGCTGATGCGTCTCAGCTCTTTTTCTTCCGGCCCTTCTTCGGCTCGATGTTCAGGTAGGTCTTGTTGAGCATCTGGCTCTCGTAGAGTTCGAGGAGGCGGACGCCTTCACGGGGCTTCACCATGTCCTTGCGCGTGGCGGCGTCGATCTGGGCCTTCATCTTCCGGCAGAGTTCCTCCTGCTGGTATTGCACGCCCTCGATCACGTCGGCGATGCGGCTGCCGGTGAGCGCCTCCTCGATGTAGAAGCCGTTGGGCTCGTCGGCCTCGAGGAAGACGTGCACCTCGTTCACCCGGCCGAAGAGATTGTGCAGGTCCCCCATGATGTCCTGGTAGGCGCCGGTGAGGAACACGCCGAGGTAGTACGGCTTGTGGTTCAGCGGGTGCAGGGTGATGTAGTCCTTCACGTCCTGCAGGTCGATGAACGAGGAGATCTTGCCGTCGGAGTCGCAGGTGATGTCGACGAGGATGGCGTTGACTGTGGGCTTCTCGTTCAGCCGGTGGAGCGGGGCGATGGGGAAGAGCTGCTTCAGCGCCCAGTGGTCGAGCAGTGACTGGAACACGGAGAAATTGCAGACGTACTGGTCGGCGAGAAGCTTGTCCAGGTCGTGCAATTCCTCGGGCTGGTAGCCGGTCTTGCGGCCCTCCTGGTCGATCTGCTCGCAGATTTTCCAGAAGAGCGACTCGGCGGCGGCGCGGTTTTCGAGGTCGAGGTAGCCGAGGTTGAAGAGGGAAAAGGCCTCCTCCTTCTTCTGGAGGGCGTCGTGGAAACGTTCGAGTCGGCCGAGCTTGGCCTTGTTTTTGAGCAGCACCTCGAGATCGGTCACGACCTTGTGCTTCTCCTTGGGCTGGTGCTCCCGGCCCAGGGATTCGCGTTTGCTGATGCGCTCGAAGACCTCGACGACGAGGAGGGAGTGGGGCGCGACGACGGCCCGCCCG
>CAIRTK010000053.1 GCA_903881475.1 uncultured Opitutia bacterium
CGATCCCTCCGGCACGCCGGCTTTGTCCCTGGAATTTCTCGCGGCCCAGCAGCAGCGCGCGGCCGACACGGCCGCCTACGAAATGAGTCTCTCCTCCTGGCGCCGGACTGCGCTCGTTGCTGTTCCGCCTTCATCCACCGGACCGGACTGGCAGGGCCCCCTGGCCGAAAAGCTCAAGGCCTACGGCATCTCACGGGCCATCGCCGAGGCAAAGGGCTCGTCCGCCTACGCAAACCTGACGAAGTCCCTGGAATACCTGCCCGGCTACGGCTGGATGGTGAAGGCGAAGAACGCCTATGACTACGCCTCCAACCTGCACGGGCAGTTCGATGCGATCTACCATCCCCTGCAGACCCAGGCGAACCGCACGTTGAGTGTCGCGATGGACGGGATGTCGAATGCCACCTACGCGCTGGCCTCACCGGCGACGAGCGACAGTACCTTCCTGGAAGATTACAACCAGCGGGTCGAAGCCCAAGGGGGTGAATATGAAAAGCTGGACGAGTCCCTCATCAAGAAACGGCTCGGCGGCGAGCTGTCGCAGCGCAATGACCGCGACGCCCAGACCATGATCCGCTCGGACGAGCCGTCGCGCATCCGCGCGGTCGATGGCGAACCGAACTCCTATGTCCGGGCGAACATCTGGCGGCAACAGTCCCCCGCCAACCTGCAAGAAGTCGGCTACCCCTGAGGGCTCCGGCGGCTGGCGGCGCTTGACTGAAGCGTTGCCTGCATCGGGCCTCCGGATTTTTTGCGTCCTTCCGCGTCTTTTCGCGGCCCGTCCCGGGAAGCCGCCATGGCCGAATTTTTTGGCTTCGCGCCTCCGGAGCTTTGCGTGCAAACCGGACCACGATGACCTACGCCGAGATTGCCGCCGCGCTGCCGAAAACCGCCGTTACCGCCATCGACGGCCTGCCCTGCCCGCGCCTCGCCTCGGGCAAGGTCCGCGAGATCTTCGACCTGGGCGACGCCCTGCTCCTCGTCGCGACCGACCGGCTCTCGGCCTTCGATGTGATCCTGCCCGACGGCATTCCCGGCAAGGGCGCCATCCTCACCCAGATGAGCAACTGGTGGTTCGCCCAGACGCGCGGACTGATCCAGAATCACCTCCTGCCCGACCAGGCCGGCGAGTTCGCCCGCCGCGGTTTCACCAGCCGGGACCTCCAGCTGCGCAGCATGATCGTCCGCAAGCTCAGGCCGCTCACCATCGAATGCGTCGCCCGCGGCTACCTCATCGGCAGCGGCTGGTCCTCGTACCAGAAAACCGGCGCGGTCTGCGGGATCCCTCTCCCCGCCGGCCTGCGCCAGGCTGACAAGCTCCCCGAACCCATCTTCACGCCCACCACCAAGGCGCCCAAGGGCCAGCACGACGAGCCGATCAACGACGCCCAGGGTGCAGCCGCCATCGGCTCCGAACTGTATGCCAAGGTGAAGGCCGTGAGCCTCGCTTTGTACCGCTTCGGCCATGACCGCGCGCGGCAGGCCGGCATGATCCTGGCCGACACCAAGCTCGAGTTCGGCACCGATGCCGCGGGCAACCTGTTCCTCATCGACGAGGTGCTCACGCCCGATTCCTCCCGTTACTGGCCGGCCGACCGCTACGCACCGAACCAGTCCCCGCCGAGCTACGACAAACAGTTCGTGCGCGACTACCTCCTCGCGATCGAATGGAACCAGACTCCGCCGGCGCCGAGGATCCCCGCGGACGTGATCGCACGCACCCAGGAGAAGTATCTGGCCGCGCTGAGAAACCTGCTGGGTTGAGCACGAGCCCACGTCCCCGGGAAACCGGCCGCAAAGGGGCCCAAAGCCCGGGCACGGCCGGCGTAGGGAAATTATTTTTGCGTTTTTTTAGTGCCTCTTCGCGGCCAAATCCTCTCCCATCCCTTCCTACCCCAGCATGAAAACCTCCCGTGACCTCGCCACCGCTTCCTGGACCCTGACCGGCTACGCGCCCGACGCCTGGCGTTTCCTCGAGGGCATCGACCTCGGCGCCCCGAATTTCTGCAGCGAGATCGCGCCCATGCCCGCGCGCGTGCCCGCCTCCGTGCAGCAGCTGCTGCTCGAGCACGGCCTGATCCCCGACTGGAACCACGGCATGGACAGCCGCGCCGCCGAGTGGGTGGAGAACCGGATCTGGATTTTTTCCACCACGCTGCCCCGCGCCTGGCTGGAGGCGGGGAAGGTCCGCCGGCTCCGCTGCGCGGGCCTCGACCACGCCGGTTGGGTCTGCTGCAACGGCCGGCTGGTCGGCCGTTTCGCCAACGGGTTCACCGAACACACCTTTGACCTCTCCGCAGTCCCGCTCGCCGACCAGAACGCGCTGCAGATCGTGTTCGACCTGCCGCCGCGCTGGCTCGGGCAGTTCAACTTCACCTCGCGCATCAAGGACTGGAAGGCGCGCTTCAACTACACGTGGGACTGGCAGCCGCGGCTCGTGCAGATCGGCATCTGGGACCGCGTGACGCTTGAGGTCACCGACGGCCGCGAGTTGGCCGGGATGCGGTGCACGTACGACGCGGGAGGCCTTGTTCTGTTTGGCAAGGCCCCCGACAAGGTCGAGGTCCGGCTCGAGGACGGAGACCGATGCATCGTGAGCGGGGTGGTTGAACCGGCAGCCCTCGCCGGGGGCGCAACGTTTTTGGTGGGGACCAAGGCCGAGCCCTGGTGGCCCAATGGGGCCGGCGCGCAAAAAACCTACCGCCTTACCTGCCGCCTCGCCGGCCCTGACGGTGAAACGGCCGACACGTGGACGCGCACCGTGGGCTTCAAGGACGTGACTTGGCGCGCGTGTGAGGGTGCGCCGGCCGGCGCCGACCCGTGGATCTGCGTCGTCAACGGCCGGCCGCTCTTCCTGCAGGGCGTGAACTGGACGCCGATCCGGCCGAACTACGCCGACGTCACCGCCGCGGACTATGAGCAGCGCATCCGCGAGTACGCCGCGATGGGCTGCAACGTGTTTCGCGTCTGGGGCGGCGCGTTCCTCGAAACGGAGACGTTCTACGACCTGTGCGACCACTACGGCATCCTGGTGTGGCAGGAGTTTCCATTTTCTTCGTCGGGCATCGACAACTGGCCGCCCGAGGACCCGGCGGTGATCGCCGAGGCCCGCCCCATCGTCCGCGACTACATCGCGCGCCGCCAGCACCACGCCGCGCTGCTCTGCTGGTGCGGTGGCAACGAGCTGCAGGGCGCGATGGACGGCGGTAAGTTCGGCTCGGGCGTTCCGACGCCGGCCACGCACCCGATGCTGCAGATGATGGCCGGCGAAACCGCGGCCCTCGATCCCACGCGCCGCTTCCTGCACACATCGCCCACCGGCCCGCGCGCGCAGGCGGTCGAAAAGGAGTTCGGGCAGGGCTTGCACTGGGATGTCCACGGCCCGTGGTGGCCCGTGCCCCAGAGTTACTGGGAAGGCGATGACTCCCTCTTCCGCTCGGAGGTGGGCACGGGCGGCGCAAGCCCGTTGGATATCCTCGAGCGCTACTACGGGCCCACGGCGCTGCTGCCGTTCGACGAAAGCAACCCGCTCTGGCGCCGCTTCGGCTTCTGGATCCAGGGCGAGGCGTTCGTGAAGGACCACGGCCGGCCCGCGCGCGACCTGGCGGAGTTCGTCGCGTGGAGCCAGCAGCTGCAGGCCCGCTCGCTGGACATGGCGGCCCGCGCCATCAAGCGCCGCTTTCCACGCAACGGCGGCATGATCGTGTGGATGGGCCACGACCCGTTCCCCTGCCCGATCAACACCGCGGTGCTCGACTTCCTCGGCCGGCCCAAGCCAGGCGCCGAGGCGCTGAAGAGGATTTTCCTGACGCCCCCCGATAAGTTGTAGGGCGGGGGCGACGCCCGCCGACAACCGCTCAGCCCTTCACGCCGCTGGCGGCCACACCCTCCACGAAATACCGCTGGAAGACGGCGAACAGCCCGACCACCGGCAGGACCATGATCGTGGCCAGCGTCATCACCAGGTGCCATGGCGTCTGGCCGAGGCTGCCGCCCGTGAGCTGCTCCGCCCGCGCGATGAAATAAAGCAGGCCCACCGGCAGCGTGCAGAGTTCCTCGCTCTGGAGATAAACGAGCGGATTGAAGAGGTCGTTCCAGCTCCAGAGAAAGGTGAAGATCACCACCGTCAGCACCGCCGGCAGGCTCATCGGCACGACTAGCCGCCACAGGATAGTCCACTCCGAGGCGCCGTCGAGCCGCGCCGCCTCGATGAAACTGGGCGGGATGGTGCGGAAGAATTGCCGCAGCAAAAAAATGCCGAAGACATTTCCGCCCAGCCAGGCGGGCACGATGAGCGGCAGATAGGTGTTCACCCAGTGGAGGGCGGAGAAGGCCTTGAAGAGCGGGATCACCGTCACTTGCGCCGGGAGCATCAGCGTGCAGAGGAGCGCCCCGAAGATCAGCTCCTTGTGCCGGACCTCGTAGTAGGCGAAGGCGTACGCGGCCGGGCAGCAGGTGAGCACGGTGCCCGCGATCACCATGACGGCGACAAAGAGCGAATTCAGAAAATATCGGTAGTAGGCGAAGCCCTCCCAGACCGTGCGATAATTCTGCCACTGCGGCGCCGCCGGCAGCCAGTCCGGTGGATTGCGCAGGATCTCGGGATAGGTCTTCAGGCTCGTCAGCAGCATCCACGCAAGCGGAACGAGCATGACGAGCGTGCCCAGCGCGAGCGCGGCGTAGAGGCAGACGGTGGCGGCGGAGGTACGGCGATGCATGGTGTTCGCGTCAATCCCCGTAGTGCACCCAGCGCCGGCCGACGCGGAAGTTGACCGCCGTGATGAGCAGGATGCAGGCGAAGAGCAGCCAGGCCATCGCGCTGGCGAGGCCCATGTGGAAATACCCGAAGGCCTGCTGGTAGAGGTTCAGGCCGTAGAACAGTGTGGCGCGCGCCGGCCCGCCGGGCGCCGGTTGCGCCTGCGCCACACTGAAGGCGTAGGCGAGGTCGAAGACCTTCAGCGCCCCGATCACGCCCATGACCACGTTGAAGAAGATCACCGGGGAAATCAGCGGCAGCGTGACGTGCCGGAAGCGCGCCCAGGCGCCGGCGCCGTCGATGTGGGCCGCCTCGTACAGCTCGCGCGGCACGTTCTGCAGCCCGCCGAGGAAAATCACCATGGGGTAGCCGAAGCCCCACAGGCTGATCCCGATCAGGACCGGCAGCGCCCAGGTGGGCGACGTGGTCCACGCCGCGCCGTGGAGGCCGCCGAGCGCCAGCAGCCGGTTGAGCAGCCCGCCGTCCGCCTGGAAAATATAGCCGAATACCACGGCAAACACCGCCTGCGGTAGGATCGAGGGCAGGAAATACACCGCGCGCCAGAAACCCCGGCCGCGCACCGGCTGGTTGAGCAGCAGCGCCAGCGCCAGCGCCGCGCCGATCGCGAGCGGCAGCTGGATCACCGTGAACACCAGCGTCACCTTCACCGACGGCCAGAAGGACGCGTCGTGGGCGAAAAGGTAGGCGTAGTTTTGCACGCCGATAAAGCGCGGCGGCGTGACCACCTCATACTGGCAGAAGCTCAGCCACAGCGACTCCAGCATCGGCCACAGGCTGAAGGCCGCGAAGCCCGCCACGGCGGGGCCCGCGAACAGCCAGAACCAGAGGGACTGGGCACGGCGGTTCGTCATGGCGCGGCGGAGCCGAAGGTGTCCAGGAAGGCGTTGGCCGCCGCTGCCGCGCGCCGACCCGCCTCCGCGGGGGAAAGTTCGCCCAGCAGCATCCGGTCGATTTCGGGCTGCACCACCAGGAACATGATCTCGACATAGTTCGGATGATGCGGGATGGGCTCGCCAAACTCGAACTGCCGGTAGGCCGCCGCCAGGTTGTGTGGATTCGCCCGTGGGCCGGGCTGCCGCAGGGCCGCCTCGGCCACCGAGCGCCGCACGGACAGGCTGCCCCGCGCCACGATCGCGGCAATCGCCTCCGGCCGGGTAAGGAATTTCGCGAGCGCCCACGCCTCCTCGGGATGCCGGCTCTCCCGGCTGATGCTGTAGCCCGCGATGGCAAGTTCGCCGCCGGAGCGCGACGCCGGGCCCGCCGGCAGCAGCTGCACGTCCCAGTCCAGCCCCGGGGTCTGGTTGTAATTTAGCCAGTAGTTGACGTGCCCGCCCACGATCATCGCCACGCGCTGGTTCACAAAGCCGTTGAGCGGCTCGAAGCCCGCCGGCGCGCTGAGATGGTACCGGCTGGATTTCTCGAGGTAAAACTTCAGCCCCGTGATCGCCGCCGGCGAATCGAGCAAACAGCGGCGGCCGTCGGGCGAAAACGCCTTGCCGCCGGCCTGACGCACATAGATCAGCCATTCCCCCCACCAGCCCTCGACGCGCGAGCAGCCCCAGACCGGCGGCGAGCCGTCCTTGCCCTCGCGCGTGAGCGCCTGCCCCGCGCGCACGAGGTCGTCCCAGGTCCAGTCCGCGGCCGGCTCCGACAACCCGGCCGCCGCGAACATCCGTCGGTTATAGTAGAGCAGCGAGAGGTTCAGGTACTCCGGGAGGATGTAATCCTTCCCGTCGAGCTGCATCGCCCGCCGGATCGCCGGGAAATAATCGTCCAGCCCGAACTCCGCCGCGTCGCGCTGCACCAGCGGCGTGAGGTCGCGCGAAAAGGGCCGCAGGTAGCTCAGCCACACGTCGCCCGAGAAAAACAGGTCCGGCAGCTGATGCGCCGCGGCGAGGGTCTTGAGCTTCACGTTGTACTCGCTGCCCGGCACCCAGAAGATGCGCACCTCGGTCCCGGGATGCAGTTTCTCGAACGCCGCGACCTCCGCGGTGTACAGGTCGCGCAGCGGGCTGGTGATCACGTACCACGAGATGACCGTGCGGCCGGGCGCGGGCCGCGGTTCGCGGCTGCGACCCGCCCACCAAAAGCCGGTCACCGCCAGGAGGACGACGGTGAGCCAAAGCAGGGGTTCGCGCTGACGGAGGGGCATGAGGGGTGACACCAAGCACCGGCGGGGCGATCAGGGGCAGGCCGGCGGGAACGGGGGACGCCCGCCCGGGCGGGCGTCCCATTCCTCCCCGCTGAACATCACGAGGAATCCGGGCCGGGCAAGCCAGCATTAGGGTGGAGTGACTTGCCCCAAGGCGTTGGTTTGGAAATGGACCCAATCAACGCGTTGGGGATAACGCGTTCCACCTTCGACCAAGGCCTGGCGGGGTCTGCGCCCCGCCTGACCTCACTGCATCACGCCGGTACGGCGCACCGACGCGACCGCGCCGCTCTGCGCCCGCAGCAGCTCACGGCGGAGCCAGTCGAGCGCGGCGTTCACGGCCCGGCTCTTCACGGTCGGGCGCGGTCCGGGATAACTGAGCTTCTTCGACCACACGCCGTGCGGCGCATGGAGCGCGATGAAAATGGTGCCGACCGGGTTGCCGCCCGCGCCTTCCGCGGCGCTGGCCCCGGCAAAGCCCGTCACGGCCAGCGCGTAATCCGCGCTGAGGGTTTCCGCCGCGCCCGTCGCCATGGCGACGGCGCCCTCGGGGCTGACCGAGCCGTGCTGCAGCAGCAGGCACTCCGGCACGTCGAGCAGCTGCATCTTGGCGTCGTTGGAGCAGCACACAACGCCGCCGGCGAAAAACTTGCAGGCCCCGCAAACTTCGGTGAACGCATGAGCCAGCAGGCCGCCCGTCGCCGTCTCGGCCACCGCAAGCTTCTTCTCCTGAGCGCGGAGCAGGTCGGCGCAGACTTTCGCCAGCGAATCATGGCCGTAGCACATGAAATCCTCGCCCAGCAGCTGCGCGCACTCGGCGGCGACGGCCTCGAGCTGAGCGGAGGAAAATTTCTCGCTGGGCGAACTCAGGCGGCAGTCCACCTGCCCCTGGTGCGCGCAGAACGCCACGCTGAGCGCGTCGCCGTGCCGGTCGAAGACCGGCTGGAGGCGGGTCTCGAGCGCGGACTCGCCGATGCCGGCCGTGCGGAGCTGCACGTAGGCCTCGCGGTCGAGCAGCAGCCCGAGCTTCGCGAGGCGCGGCAGCACCTGCTCGACAAACATCGGCTGCAGTTCGTTCGGCGGGCCGGGCAGCATGCAGAGGACCTTGCCGTCCTGCTCCACCCAGAGCCCGGGCGCGGTGCCGTGGGCATTGGGCAGCACCTCGCCGCGCTCAAAGCGGTAGGCCTGCTTCAAATTGTTCGGCGTCATCTTGCGCCCAAAGGCCGCGAAGCGGTCCTCCATCGCCTTCTCGATCGCGCGGTCAAACACCAGCTTCTGACCCAGCACCTCGGCGAGGACCTCGCGCGTGCGGTCGTCGCAGGTCGGCCCCAGTCCGCCGGTCGTGATGATGACATCCGCCGTGGCCCAGCTTTCGCGGAACTGGCGCGCGATGGCGTCGGCCTCGTCGGTGATCGTGACGTTGCGCTGCAGCAGCACGCCGCGGCGGCCCAGCTGCGCGCCGATGAAGGTCAGGTGGCCGTTGCCCGTCAGGCCGAGCAGCAGCTCGTCGCCCAGCGTAAGCAGTTCATAGCGCTTGGCGGCGAAGGGGGCGGACGGGGAATGGGAACCGGGTGAAACCATACTTGCGAGAGGGGGAGGTTAGGCAAATTCTGGAAAAATGCCAGTGGCAGAGCCAAATGCGCCCGGGCGCCGCTGTCACGACTCCAATGCTCCCTGACATCATTCTTCTCAACGGCACATCCAGCGCCGGCAAGTCCAGCATTGCCCGCGCGCTGCAGCGGCGCGCCGGCCTCCCGCTGCTGCATGCCTCGCTCGACACCTTCACGGACATGTTCCTGTGGGAGGCGGTCACCGATCCGGTCCAGCGCAAGGCGTGCCATGCCGCGGGGGTGGATAACTTTCACCGAGCGCTGGCGATGTTCGCCGCCGGGCCCTTCGGGGTCGTCGTCGATCACCTGATCCTGCTCCCGGCATGGAACGAGGCCACCCGCGCGGCGCTGGCCGGCCGCCGCGTGCATTTCATCGGCGTGCGCTGTCCGCTGGCGGTGGTCGAGGCCCGCGAGCGCGCCCGGCCGGACCGGAATCCCGGCATGGCGGCGTCACAGTTCGCCCACGTCCACCGGGGCCAGACCTACGACTTTGAAGTCGATACCTCGCTCGCCACGCCGGACGAATGCGCGGACCGGATCCTGGCGTTCATTGACAGCCGCGCTGCGTAATCATGCGCGACCTGAAATACCCCGTGATCCAACTACGCATGGCAGTTACCAATGGCTGGTCCTTGGACGTTCGACGTTCCGTGTTGGATGTTCGGTGTTCGACCAGTCGTCCCGCCCGCAGTCGGCAGAAGGTAGGGCGAGTCCTCCGGACGAGCCATGGCCCAACCACGGACGGCTCATCCGGAGGATTCGCCCCACCCTTTTTCCAGCCCTTGTCGCCATGAACGAGCCCGTTGACCTCAAGGCCAAGGTCCGGCACCTGCCGGACAAGCCGGGCGTGTACCTGATGAAGGACCGACTCGGCCGGATCATCTATGTCGGCAAAGCCAAGAGCCTGAAGAAGCGCGTGTCGTCGTATTTCCAGCGCGGCCGCGCCCGCACGCTGTCGCAGCCCAAGATCCGCGCGCTGATCGAGATGATCGCCGACCTCGACACCATCGAGGTGAAATCCGAGCCCGAGGCGCTGCTGCTGGAGGGCAAGCTGATCAAGCAGTGGCGGCCCCGCTACAACACCGACTTCACCGACGACAAGCGCTTCCTGCTCGTGCGCGTGGATCCCGGCGAGACGATGCCCCGCTTCCGGCTCACACGCATCAAGAAGGACGACCGCTCGCGCTACTTCGGGCCCTTTGCCCACAGCGGGCTCCTCCGCAAGACCCTCGCGCAGATGCGTCGCCAGTACGGCATCCTGCTCGGCGACGGCACGCCCCAGCAGCTCCCCGACGGCAACTGGCGGCTCTACGACGACGTGCGGCAGGAGCTGTACGGCGCCGGCACCATCGTGTCCGCGGCCGACTACCGCCGCCGCGTGGACGAGGCCTGCGCGTTCCTTGAGGGCAAGTCTCGCGAATGGCTCGCGACGCTGCGCGCCGAGATGACCGCCGCCGCGGAGAAGCAGGCGTTCGAGAAGGCCGCGGAGTTGCGCGATGTCGTGATCGCGCTCGAGAAAACCCTCGCCAAGACCCGCTCGTTCGAGCGGACCGATCCCACGCGGCCGGCCGGCGATGCCGACGCCCTGCGCGAGCTCGGCGAGGCGCTCGGGCTGGCCGGGCCGCCGCGGACGATGGAGTGCTTCGACATCTCGCACATCTCGGGCACGTTCGTCGTCGCCTCAATGGTGCACTTCGCCGACGGCCGGCCGGACAAGGACCACTACCGCCGCTTCCAGATCAAGAGCTTCATCGGCAACGACGACTTCAAGGCGATGGAGGAGGTCGTCGGCCGCCGCTACCGCCGGCTCGCGGCGGAGCAGAAGCCCTTTCCCGACCTGGTGGTGATTGACGGCGGCCGCGGGCAGATCGGGGCGGCGCTGAAGGCCTTTGTCGGGCTCGACGTGATGCCGCCGCCCATCATCGGCCTCGCGAAGAAGCACGAGACGGTGATTTTTCCCGACGAGCGCAAGCCGCTGAACCTGCCGCTGAACCATCCCGCGCTCAACCTGCTGCAGCGCCTGCGCGACGAGGCGCACCGGTTCGCCAACACCTACAACGCCGACCTGCGCTCGCGAAAGATCCGCGAAAGCGTGCTCGACGATTTCCCCGGCCTCGGCCCGGTGCGCCGCGCCGCACTGCTCGCCCATTTCGGCTCGATCGAAAAGCTCCGCGCGGCCTCGGCCGGGCAGCTTGCCGAGGCCAAGGGCTTCGGCCCGAAATTCGCGGCCGACTTGCACGCCTTCCTGCATCAGGCAGATTCAGGAGCAGCGCCTCAAAGTAGCGTAGGCATCCTGCCTGCTTCCTGACCCCAAAGCAGGCAGGATGCCTGCGCTACCCAGACGCTTGCCTGTCCACTGCCAACCTTGCCACGCTTTCCCTGCCATGACCCCTGCCGCCCACCCTGATCTCGCCACGCTCAAGACCCAGTACGACCGCGACGGCTACGCCGTGGCGCGCGGGTTGTTCTCGCCGGACGAAGTCGCCGCGATCATCGCGACGTTCGAGGGCATCCACGCCGCGGGCGAGTCGGAGCGCCTGCACACCGACGGAATCACGGACCCGAATGACCCCCTTGCCCAGTGGCCGCGCGTCGTGCATCCGCACCGTTTCAACCTGACGGCCCGCCGCCACCTGCTGCACCCGGGCGTGAAGGAGACGCTCACCACGCTGCTGGACGGCGTGGAGCCGGTCGCCGCGCAGACCATGTATTACTTCAAGCCGCCCGGGGCCCGCGGCCAGGCCCTGCATCAGGACAACCTCTACCTGCTCGTCCAGCCCGGCACCTGCATCGGCGCGTGGACCGCGATGGACATCTGCGACGAGCAGAACGGCTGCATGCTCGTGGTGCCCGGCTCGCACCGCGGAAACCTCGTATGCAACCAGCAGGACGCCGACACCAAGGAGTACTTCAACCCCAACCATGTGCCGGTGCCGAAGGGCATGAAGGTGGTGCCGGTGAAGATGGCGCCGGGTGACACGCTCTTTTTCCACGGGAACCTCATCCATGGCTCCGGCCCGAACCGCCACCCGACGCGCTTCCGCCGCTCGTTCATCGGCCATTACGCCGCCGGCTCGCTCGAGAAAATTTCCCGGTTCTACCTGCCGCTCGTCCGCTTCGGCGATGCGGCCGACACCGAGGTGGCCGCCGCGGTGGGCGGCGGGGTTTGTGGCGACACCTGGCAGGGAGCGGCGCATTGAGCGCCGTCACCCTGCTCCAGACGCCATGATGAGAATCCTCCGCCAGTTTTTTCCGGTGCTTTGCCTTTGCGCGGCCGGCCGGGCCGACGTCACGCTGGCGCCGCTGTTCCAGGACCATGCCGTGCTGCAGCGCGACAAGGCCCTGCCGGTCTGGGGCCGCGCCGACGCCGGCGAGCAGGTCACCGTCTCCTTCAAGGGCCAGCAGGTCAGCACCACCACGGAGGCCAATGGACGCTGGCGGGTGACGCTCGCGGCGGTGCCCGCCTCGGCCGAGCCCGCCAAACTGGTCGTCACCGGGAAAAACACCGTGACCATCCGGGATGTGGTCGTCGGCGAGGTCTGGCTCGCTTCCGGCCAGTCGAACATGGAATGGCCCGTCCGTATGGCGCAGGATGCCGCCGGTGAGATCGCCGCGGCCAACAACCCGCTCCTGCGCCACCTCACGGTCGGGCACAACGTGGCCGCCACGCCGGCCGAGACCGTGAAAACCTCCGGCTGGCAGGCTGCCACGCCGGAGACGGCGGGTGAGTTCACCGCGATCGGATATTTCTTCGGCCGCGACCTGCAGCGCCGCCTCGGTGTGCCCGTCGGCATCATCGACAGCAGCTGGGGCGGCACCGCGATCGAGGTCTGGATGAGCGATGACGCCCTGCGGTCCACCGCGGCCTTCCCCGCCATTAACGCACGCTGGCAAAAGGACCTCGCGGAGTTTCCCGCGCGGCTGAAAAATTATCCACTGGAACAGGAGGCGTGGAAGAAGGGGGAGGAACACGCCCAGGCCACCCATGCGAAAAACCCCGTGCCCTGGCCGCGCGTCCCGGTCGGCCCGGGCACGCCGTACGCGCCCAGCGGCCTGTTCAACGGCATGATCGCGCCGCTGCAACCCGGCGCGCTGCGCGGGATCCTCTGGTACCAGGGGGAAGCCAACTGGATGCACCCGGAGGAGTATGCGGAGCTGTTCCCGGCCCTGATCCGGAGCTGGCGGACAGGCTGGGGCCAGGGCGATGTGCCGTTTTATTTCGTGCAGCTGGCCAACTACGCCGTGCCCAACGATCCCACCTTCCGCGCGTGGGCGCGGTTGCGCGAGGCCCAGACCCAGGCCCTGCTGCTGCGCGCCACCGACATGGCGGTCACCATCGACATCGGCGAGGCGAAGGACATCCACCCGCGCAACAAGCAGGAAGTGGCCCGCCGGCTGGCCCTCATCGCCAAGGCCGAGACCTATGGCATTCCCGGGGATTTTGCCGGGCCGGTGTTCGAGCGCGCCACGCCCGAGGGCCGCGCGCTCCGCGTCCACTTCAGCCATGCCGCCACCGGCCTGATTTCCTACAACCTGCCTGTGCAATCCCTCGAGCTGGCCGGCGCCGACCGGCGGTTTTTTCCCGCGAGCGGAAAAATTGAGCATGGCACGCTGCTTGTCACCGCGCCCGGCGTGAAAGCGCCCGTTGCCGTCCGCTATGCCTGGAGCAATGCCCCCGTGGCCAACCTCTATAATGGCGCCGGCCTGCCCGCGGCGCCTTTCCGCAGCGACTTGTGGTAAAGGCCTGAACGGACCGTCCGACCAGCCCGTGGCAGCCGATGGGAGGAGGCCTGGATTGTCGCCAATCACAGGCCAGCCTCCTCACGTCGGCTGCTACAAAAAGCAGGCGTGAGCCTGCTTTTCTAAGGCAGCTCGTAAACCTCCACCAAGGCCGTGCCGGCGGTGCCGGTGACCTGGGCGGAATACGTGCCCGGTGCCAGCGTGACGATGATGGCGGAATCCGCGCTGCCGGAGTTGAAGGGGAAGGCCCCGGCCTGCGAGGCCGCTAGGATGAGCGCCGCGGCGCTCGCCGCGGGCTGGCCGGAGGTCACCGTCGTCGGGTTGTTCCAATTGGTATTCTGGGCCAGCAGGACGCTGTTGGCGTCATACAGGCTCAGGGTCGGATTCGGCATGTAGGCCGAGACGCCGTAACTTGCCAGGGTCGGACCCACGCCGCGGATCAGCACGCGCTTTGCCGCGGTGCCGCTGACCACGAAGCCGCCGATGAGGGTCGTCTGGCCGCTGCTGGCCGTGGAACGGGCGGAGAGGTTGACCAGGTGCGAGGGCGACGACAGTGCGGTCGTCGTGGCATAGACCTCGGCGAGGGCGACGCCGCTGGCTCCGTTCACATCGTCCACCACGACCGAGTAGGATCCGGGAGCCAGGGTGACGAGCATCGCGGCATCCGCGCTGCCGGCGGCCAGCGGGAAGGCGCCGACCTGGTTGAAGATCGTGGAAAGCGCGCTGCTGCCACCCCAGCCCGTGTTCTGGGACACGATCGCACCGGAGGAACTGTAAAGCCGCATGCGCGGATTCGCGATTGCCGTGGTCACGCCATAGGCGCCCAGCCCGGGGCCGATGGCGCGCAGCAGCACCGTTTGCGAACTGGTGCCGCCGATGACCAGGCCGGCGATGAGCGGATCGGTGGTGGTGACCTGCGCCCGGGCGGACAGGTTGACGAAGACGGCGCTGAGCGTGCTGCTGCCCGGCGCATTGATGACCAGCACCAGCGTGGCCGTCGCGGTTCCGGCCGAGTTGGTCACGGTCAGCGTGACGGGGAAGAGCCCGGTTTGCGTGGTGGTGCCGGAGATGATGCCCGTGACCGGGTCAATGCTCAGGCCGGTCGGCAGGCCGCTGGCGCTGAAGGTTGCGCCCGAGACATTGGTTGCCACGCCATAATAGAAGGCGGAGCCGCTGGTGCCCGTCGCCGTCGTGGCGCCGAAGATGCCCGGCACCGTCGAGGAGTAGAACAGGCGGACCGACTCCGTGACGCCCAACGAACTGTAGCGCGAGTTCACCATCACCCCCCGCGCGCGCAGGAAGAGGGGGCTGCCGGTCGTCAGGGATTGGCCGGTCAGCTGCCAGGTGTCAGCGGAGCCAACCCGGGTACCTGCCCCAAGGCTGGTCCAGTTCCGTCCATCCGAGGACTGGTCAAAATTGACGGCGGTCACCGCGGCGCCGGAACCGCCGCGCGTCCAGGTGATGGTCGTGAAATTATTGTTCACGGCGAGCGATTGCAGGGCGGGTGTCGAGGCGGTGATCCGGGCGAGGTTGTAGCGGATCTGGCCGCCGACGGAGCTGAAGGAACCGCCCACGAGCACCTTGCCGCTGGGCTGCAAGGCCAGCGCAGTGACCGAGCCGCTGGGATTGGGATTGAAGGTGGTGTCAGCCGTGCCGTTGGCATTGAGGCGGGCGAGATAGCTGACCGCGGCACCACCGATACTGGTGAACGAACCGCCGACGATGATCTGCCCGTTGGACTGCACGAGGAGGGAATTCACCGCGCCGTTGGCCGCGGGATTGAAGGTCGCGTCCGTGGTGCCGTCGGTGTTCAGCCGCACCAGCGCGTTGTACGCGGAGCTGCCCACGAGGATCCGGCCGTCGGACTGGAGGGCCAGCGCATTGACCGCGCCCAACCCGGAAGGACTGAAGGACGTGTCCAGCGAGCCGTCGGCATTCAGCCGTTCCAGGGTGCCGTGCGCCGTGCCACCGAACCCGACACTGGTGCCGCCGAGGATGACTTTCCCGTCCGGCTGCAGCAGCAGGGCGGCCGGACCGCCGCTGGCCGTGGCATTCGAGTTGAAGGTGGTGTCGATTGAACCGCTGAGATTCAGCTGCGCGACACCCTGCCGCGCGACCCCGCCGATGGAGGTGAAGGTGCCGGCGACCACCATCCGGCTGTCCGGCCGGATCGCGAGGGCGTAAACCGCCCCGTTGGGATTGGGCAGGAACGACCCGGAAGGCGTGCCGTCGGTGTTGAGCAAGGCAAGATTGCTGACCGCCACACCGCTGATGGTGGCAAAGGATCCGCCGACCAAGACCGAGCCGGTCGGCTCCACGGTCGTGAATGGTCCGCCGACGAGGATCGTGCCGTCCGGATTGGCCACCAAGGCGGAGACCACGCCATTCGGGTTCGGGTCAAAGGAAGCATCCAGCGAACCGTCGCTGTTCACCCGGCCCAAGCCGTTGCGCGAGCTCGCGACCGCAGCCCCATTGGGCTGCAAGGTGGTGAACGATCCGCCAAGCAGGACCTTGCCGTCGGCCTGCACGGCGACGTTGCTCACGACCGCGTTGGCATTGGGATTGAAGCCGGTGTCCAGCGTGCCATCCGTGTTCACCCGCGCGACATAGTTGCGCGTGATGATGGTGGCCGAGCTGTTCGCTTGAAGGAAGGTGAAGTAACCGCCGAGCACGATCTTGCCGTCGGCAGGCTGGATCGCCAACGAGAGCACGGTGGTGCTGGTGTTGGGATCGAAGGTGGCATCCACGCTGTTGTCCGTCTTGATGCGGGCGACGTGGTTGCGGGTCAGCACCGTGCTGGAACCCGGGGAACTGAGAATCGTGGAAAACGAACCGCCAATCACGATGCTGCCATCGGTTTGGATCCCGATCGCGTAGATCGTGCTGTTGGGGTTCAGGTTCAGGGTGCTGTCGTACGTGCCGTCGGCGTTAACGCGGGCGAGATAATTGACGTTGGTCACGTTGGTCGCGCCGTTGGGCTCGAGGCTGGTGAACGAACCGCCGATCAGGATGCTGCCGTTGCTTTGGATCGCGAGGGCCTTGACCAGGCCGTCCGGCTTGGGGTCAAAGGTCGTGTCCAGCGTACCGTCGGTGTTGATCCGGGCCACGTATGTGCGGCTCGTCTGCGTCGTCGCACCGTTCGGCTGCACATTGAGGAAATTGCCGCCGATGACGATTTTCCCGTCGGACTGCAGGACCATCGCGTTGACCACGCCATCGGGACTGGGGTTGTAGCTGGTGTCCAGCGTGCCATCGGGGTTGAACCGCATGAGGAAGTTGCCCGTCGTGCTGTTCAGGTTGGTGAGGGTGCCGCCCAGCACGACCTTGCCGTCGGCCTGCACCACGAGCGCGTTGACCTGGCCGCTGATCTGCGCGCCCGAGGCAAAGGAGGTCTTCAGCGTGCCGTCGGCGTTGAGCCAAGCAAAGCCGCCCAGCTGGGTGCCAAGCGTGCCGCCGGCGAGGCGGACGCCCACGGCATTCACGGGGCCATCGACGTTGGGGTTGAAGGAGGTGTCGGGCACGCTCTCGCTGTTGAAGCGGACCAGATTGCTGGAAGAGGTGCCGCCAAACGCCGAGAAGGCGCCGCCAACCAGGATCCGGCCGTCGGCCTGGACCGCGAGCGAATTGATCACCGCACCGGTCGGGCCGCCGGCGCTCGGCGCGTACGACGTATCCAGGGAGCCATCGGCATTGATCCGTGCGAGTTGGTTGCGGACCACGGGAACGGATGTGCCGGCCGGCTGGAGCGTGGTGAAGGAGCCGCCGATCAAAACCTTGCCGTCCGCCTGCAGGGCCTGAGTGATGATCTGGGTGCCGACCCCGATGGGGATGCCGAGGTCAAGGGTCGTATCAAGGGTCCCGCTGGTGTTGATCCGGGCAAAGTAATTGCGCTCGACATTGACCGTGCTGCCGTTGGGCGCCAGTTGGGTAAACAATCCGCCCATGAGCACCTGGCCGTTGGACAGCAACGTCAGCGAGCGGACCACGTTGTTCGGATTTGGGTCATAGCTCGTGTCCACCGTGCCGTCCGTGTTCAGGCGGGCAATGCCCGCCCGGGTGGACGTGGTGGTGGGACTCGTGGTCGTGACCGTGACAGTGCCGTCCGCGGCGGTCGTAGTGGTCGTTGTCGGCACCGTGTTGGTCGGGATGGACGTCGTGCCGGTGGTGGTCGTCACCGTTGACGTGCCATTCGGCTGGGTCACCGTGACGGTCGTGCTCAGGACGGTCGGGGCATTGGTGGGTTGGAGATAGGTAAAGGATCCGCCGAGGATGACCTTGCCGTCGGACTGGATCAGGATGGCGTTAACCTGACGGTTGGCATTGGGATTATAATTGGGATCCAGCGTGCCGTCGGTATTGAGACGCGCGATATTCCCGCGGATCCCGGTCGCAAGACCCGTGAAATTTCCGCCGACCAGGATCTGCCCGTTCGACTGGATGACTAGCGCGTAAATGCTGCCGGTCGGCTGGGGCGCGAACGTGATGTCGAGGGAGCCATCCGTATTGATGCGCGCCAAGTGCGGCAGCGTGGTCGGAGTCGCGGAGCCATTGGGCAGAAACGTGACAAAGGCGCCGCCGGCGAGGATCTTCCCGTCAGACTGGACCGCGATCGCGGTGACCTGTCCATCCGGGGTGGGATTGAACGAAGCATCGATCGAGCCGTCCGTGTTCAACCGAACCAGGCGGCTGTGCACGGCGCCCTTGACCGTCGTGAAACTGCCGCCGACCAGGATCTGCCCGTTCGACTGAAGCGCCATGGCAGTAACCTGGCCGTTGAGATTCGGATCGAAACTGGTGTCGAGCGAGCCGTCGGCGTTCAGGCGGGCGATGTAGTTCCGCGTCACCCCCGCGATACTGGTGAAGGAACCGCCCACCAGGGCCTTGCCGTCGGGCTGAACCAGCAGGGCGAGCACGCGGCCGCTGGTGTCGGGGCTGAAATTGGCATCCAGGGTGCCGTCGGGATTCACCCGGGCGAGATGGTTGCGGGTCGTGGCCGACGCCGCCCCATTGGGCTGAAGCTGGGTGAAGTTGCCGCCGAGCACGAGCCCGCCGTCCGCCTGCTCGGCGATCGAGAAAACCGTGTAGTTCGGACTGGGATTGAAGGCGGTATCCAGCGTGCCATCCGCCGCCAGCCGGGCCACATAGTTGCGGCTGTAGCCCTGCACCGTGGTAAAGGTGCCGCCGAAGAGCAGACCCCCGTTGGCCTGAACGGTCAGCGCCAGCACGTTGCCGCTCACCGCGGGATTGAATCCGAGGTCAACGGTGCCGTCGGTGTTAAACCGGGCGAGATGGGTGCGGCTGATCTGGGCCAGGGCCCCGTTCGGCTGCACGTTGAGAAAATAACCCGCGGCGATCACCTTGCCGTCCGTCTGCACCACGACCTTGGTCACGCCATTGTCCGGATTCGGATTATAGCTGGTGTCGAGCGTTCCATCCGTGTTCAGGCGCGCGAGCGAGAGGCGCGAGGTTGAGGCCGTGGCTCCGTTCGGCTGGAACATCGTGAAGCCGCCGCCCACAATGATCTTGCCGTCCGCCTGCTGGGCCATGGACAGGACCACCCGGTCAACATTGGGATCAAAGGTGGTATCGAGCGAACCGTCCGAATTGAAGCGCGCGATCCGGTTGCGAACCGTCGCGGTCGCGGCGCCATTCGGCTGCGCCGTCGTGAACGTTCCGCCGGCAACCACCCTGCCGTCCGACTGCACCACCACGGTTTCCACCTCGGGGGCCAGCGTGCCGCCGAGGTTGGGGTCGAACGTGGGGTCGAGCGAGCCGTCGGCATTGAGCCGCGCAATGTGGTTCCTGACCGTGGCGGCCGCCGCGCCGTTCGCCTGGACCGTGGTGAAATAGCCCGCGATGATAATCCTGCCGTCGGCCTGAATCGCCACGGCGTTGACCTGGCCGTTCACGTTGGGGTTGAAGCCCGCGTCGACCGAGCCATCGGTGTTCACCCGCGCGATGTTGTTGCGGGCCACCCCGCCAATGTTGGGAAATGTGCCGGCAACGAGGATCTTGCCGTCGGCCTGCGTGGCCACGGCGAAAACCGTGCCGTCCACATTGGGATCGAAGCCATCGGCGGCCGACGGGGAATTGGTTTGGGCAACCAATGGCGCCTGGGAGAGCGACAGAAGCGCAAGACCGGCCACAAAACCCAGGTGACCCCGAAGGGCGCGGAAAGGCGAAACTATGAACATGAGAGGAAACAAGTTGTAGAAAGAAAATCCAGCGGGCAAGAGCGGTCTCAGGGCCCCTTCAACAGGCCCGGAGTGCCGTTAGTCTCGACCGAGTTGGGGAGGTTCCGGGTAATTGCTCACAACCCTCCGCCGACCATGAACCTGCGCAAGGCCAAAAGCCGCGGAATTTTCGGCCGGCCTAAGATTCCGCCCCGCCGTCCGTTGATGGGTTCATGCCCTTCCTTTTCCCTTCCATGAAACCGCTCCTTGTTTCCCTCGGATTCCTCGCCACCGCCGCGCTCGCCGCCGCCGCCCCCATGCCGGTCGATTCGTCCATCAGCGCCGTCACCGTCTACACCGACCGCGCCGTCGTCACCCGCACCGCCAGCCTCGAGCTGCGCGGCGGGATCACAGAACTGGTCTTCCCCAATCTCCCCGAGGCGCTCAACGAGCGCTCGCTCCAAGTCAGCGGGAAGGGCACGGCCCAGGCCCTCATCCTCGATGTCAGCACACGGCAGACCTATGTGGACTTCACCCCCAACGCCCGCGTGAAGGAACTCGAGGACGCGCTCCGCGGCCTGCAAAGGCAGGTTCGTGCGCTCGATGACCGCACCGGCGTGCTCCAGGCCCAGGCCAAGCTCCTCCACCGCTACAGCAACCTCGTCTGGTACATGGAGCGCCTCGGCCCCGCCCGCGCCCAAACCCTCGAAGACTTGGAAAAAGCCTGGTTCTCGATCGACCCTGCCTGAAGCCACCCGCCAAAACACCCTCGCCCACCCCGCCGCCTCGCCCTATACCCGCGTATAACTCGTCCCTCGTCCTGATGCCCGTCGTTGATCTCCCGCCCACCGCCACCTTCGATCCCGCCCTCACGCCCGGCGCGTCCAACGCGATCCATGTCTGCCTGAAGCTCCTCCCGAATCCCGCCGAATGGCTGCTCCAGCGCAAGGTCATCTACGCTCCCGTAATGGCGACGCCCGACGGCCCGGCCAAGGCCGAGGTGCGGCTCATCTTCGCCGGCGACGGCACCGGAATGCCGCGGCTCGTCAACCAGCTCGTCCGCCTGACGAAGGGCGCCATGCACGGCGTCGATTTCAACAAGGGCCGCACCTGGGTCGGCGCCAGCGCCGGTTTCCACCCGGTGGCAAAATCTTGATCGGAACGCGGGTTTGTCACGTATTACGTGACAAACCCCGATCGGAGTGCTGGTTGGTTTCGGTGCTGTCGCATGGGGGCACAACGCAGGAAAGCCACGGCACCCCATGGTGCCGTGGCTTGAAACTTCCGCCACGATGGCCGGCTTTCGCCGGCCGCCGCCTCAATACTGGTAATTCACCCCGAGCGTGAACTCCTTGGCGTCCTTGTCATGGCGCACCGCATCATACTGCAGGCCCGCCGTCAGGCTCCACTCCTTGGTGAGCCGGTAGGTGCCCTTCACGCCCAAATCAAACTCGCTCCGGTTGAAGCCCGTCGCGCGCACGAAGTTGACGTAGGGCGTCAGCAGGAACGGCTGCGCCACCTGGAACTCCACGCCCGTGCCGAG
>CAIRTK010000054.1 GCA_903881475.1 uncultured Opitutia bacterium
AATCTGGAGCTCGCTCCCGGCGCCCCGATGACCATCGCCGGTGACGTCTCGGCCAACGGCAGTGTCTTCCTGGGCTCCACCGCCAACGGGCCGCTGACCCTGACCCAGGCCGTGCGGTACCTGGCCAATTCGAATCCCCCGGGGGTATTCAATCAGGATGCGAACGGCAATACCACCTACCGGATGCCGAACACCCCGGTGACCTCTACGCTATATGCCCCGATTTTTTCCATCTCGCAGGCCAGCCAGGTTCAGCCCCTGACCAGTGCGGAGAACCTCCAGGGTGGCGTTGATGCAGTCGCCCTTTCCTCGACCCTGCGGCCGGATCTTTTTCCCACCGTCAATGACGTCTACCGCTCGCTCATCACGCCTCCTCCCGGCGTCAATCCCAACGAGACCCCCGCGACTTATAACTCGGCCCTCGGCGACGATCCGACCATCAGCGCCCAGCGCATTTACAATCGCGCGGGACTGCTGGTCACGGTCAATGCCGCTAACAATGCCGTAACCGTGCAGACGGTCGATCCCGTTACGCAGATCAAGACCGACGTCACCTCCACCTACTCCGCCGCCATCACCGGGGTGGGCACAACCGTGCATGACATGCGCGAGGGCAAGGACGTCGCCATGACCACGGTGGACGTCGGCGCCCTCACCACCATCCTTGCGGCGCACAATCCGAACTTCAACGGCGTGCTCTATGTCAACCTGATGGGGAGTAACTCCACGACGCCCGGCGGCCTCCGGCTGACCAATGCCACGACGACCCCCCAGACCATCTATAACACCGGGTTCTCCGTGGCGACCAATGGCGGTCTTTATGTCCAGGGCGACTATAACACCACCCTGCGCTCCGATGGCTCGATCAACCCGGCCATGATTATGGGTGACGCCGTTACCCTTCTCTCCAACGCCTGGGTGGACGCGAATTCCGGCGCCTCCATGTACACCAACGGCGTGCAAAACGGCAACCGCGTCGCCACCGCCAACATGACCAATGGCGTCAACCAGATCACGCTCAACACCGGCATCCTGACCGGCAACACCCCCGCCACTACCACCAACGTCAGCGGCGGCGCCCAGAATCTCGTCCGGTACCTCGAGGACATGAGCAGCAACACCATCAACGTCCTGATGCACGGCTCGGTCGGCCAGCTGTTCCAGTCCAAGGTGTTCAACAGCCCGTTCCAGCAACCCAGCCTGCCAGCCGACGTTTATCGCTCTCCCGCCAAGCGGGACATCCAGTTCAACAGTGCGCTGCTGAGCCAGCCTCCCGCCGGCTCCCCCAGTACCACCTCCTTCTCGCGCGGAAACTTCTTCGTGTGGTGATCGGGCGCAGCCACATTTGCCGCGCAGCCCTTCGTCAGTTGGCCAGGATTCCCGGGCCACTGCCATACCCCAACCATCTGTAATTCATGGACGACCCCAGTGACATCATCCGGTTTGGCGACGGCGAACGCATGTTCGTGATCCGTCGCGCCCGGCGCATGCTGCGCCAGGGCCGGGTCGGGGCCGATCAGTTTCTCAGCTCGGAGGAGCAGCCCGATGCGACGGTCACGGCCGTCATTCCCGCCCGCAATGAGGAACTCACCGTCGGGCTCGTCGTGCGCGAGTGCCTGAATTATGTCGACAAGGTCATTGTCGTGGAGGGCGGTTCCACCGACCGCACCGCCGCGATCGCCACCGCCGCCGGTGCCCAGGTGATCCGCGACGAGGGTCTGGGCAAGGGTGCGGCCCTCCGCCTCGCCGTCAGTCACGTCACCACGCCCATCTGCGTCTTTGTCGACGCCGACGGTTCCCACGACCCGATCGACATTCCCATGCTGGCCACGCCGATCAAGACGGGCGCAGCCGACCACGTGACCGGTTCCCGCCTGCTCGGCGGTTCGGATGAATTGCACGGCGGCGGCGACGAATTCCTGCGCCTGGCCGGTTCCGCTTTCATCACCTACCTGATCAACTGGCGCTATGGCACCCGGCTGTCGGACTCCCAGAATGGATTCCGGGCGATCCGCACTTCCGTGTTCCGCGACCTCCACCTGCGCTCGCGCCACACGACGATCGAGATGGAGATGATCACCGCCACGCTCGCCGCCGGGCTAGTGATCAGCGAGGTCCCAACGCATGAGCGCCGCCGTGCCGCGGGGTATTCCAAGATCTCCCTCGCCAACCCCGGCATCTGGCTGGCGTATGGCTGGCATCTTCTAATTGGGCTCTGCCGCCAGCGGACCCTGCCCGCCCCCCGCACCCATGAGTGAAACCTATGATGCCGTGATCGGCGTGTGGGACGGTCACGATGCCGGCGCGGCGCTGATCGTGGATGGACGCATCGTCCTCGCATTGAATGAGGAACGGCTCAGCGGCCGCAAGCTCGACGTCGGCCTGCCCGTCCGCGCCCTGGCCGCCGTGCGCCAGGCCGCCGCAGGCCGCCGCATCGCCTGGGCGCCGTCCACCTCCGACCCGGCCAAGACGCTGACCCGGATCTTTCCTTCAATGAAGGAGAATTACTACCGGCTGCGCCGCCGGCTGGAGCCACCCGGTCCGTTGCATGGACTGAAGCAACGCGCCAAATACCGGCTGACGCAGTGGCCGACCAACGGACTCCTCCGCGCCTGGGCCCGGCGTTCGTTTGCCTCTGCGCTGCAGGTTCCCGCCGGCGATGTCTTTCTCGTCGATCATCACGAGGCCCACGCCGCTTCCGCCGCCATGTGGCCCGGCTGGGAGCGCGATGCGCTCGTCGTCACGTTGGACGGCATTGGCGACGGCGAATCCGGCTCCGTGTGGGAATGGTCCGAGTCCGATGCGAGCCTGCGCAAGCTCGTCTCCATTCCCGGTTCCGCATCGCTCGGTCTGTTTTTCGAGCACGTCACGAACGAGCTGCAGATGCGTCCGCTGGAGGATGAGGGCAAGGTCATGGCGCTCGCGACCTACGCCGCCAACACGCCGAGCGGCATCAATCCCTTCCTGAAGTGGTTCACGCTCACGCCGGGCCGCAACGGCCTGCCCGAACTCCGCTGCTCCATTCCACCGACGCGGATGGCCCGGGAAGTCGCCGCCGTGGTCTGGTGCACGCCGCGGGAGCAGGTATGCCGGATGGCCCAGCAGACCCTGGAAATGATCGTCCCCCAGTTTTTTGCCCTCCTGGCCACGGCGACGGGCCGCAACCATTTCGCCTACGCCGGTGGCGTGGCGTCCAACATCAAGGTGAACCGCCTCATCCGCACGTTGCCCGGCGTTGCGCGCCTGGAAGTCTGTCCCGCCATGGGCGATGGCGGCCTGGCCTTGGGCGCCGCCCTGGCGACTTGGCGGCGGGTCACCGGCCGGCGGCCCCACCCATTCAGCGATTTCCGGCTGGGCACGGATCATGGCGATCTCGGCCGCAACGCCGAGGAAATCGCCCGGGCCATCTCGGCCGATCTTTCGCGGCCTGCGGACATCGCCCTCGCGGCCGCCGACCTGGTGGCCGCCGGCGAAATCGTGATGTGGGCCCAGGGCCGCATGGAACTCGGCGCGCGTGCCCTCGGTGCCCGCAGCATCATCGCCCGCGCCGACAGCGTGACGGCGCGGGACGATCTCAATCTTCGCCTCAAGCGCCGCGTCTGGTTTCAGCCGTTCTGCCCTTCCATCCTCCTGTCCGAGGCGCCGGCCTTGCTCGCGGACTATCGCGGCCACCAGGATGATAATCTGCACATGACGATGGGCTTTGCGACCACGCCGCTGGGCCGGCGCTCGCTGGCCGGAGCCACCGGGCCCGACGGTTCCTGCCGTCCGCAAATGGTTGCCGAGAACGCCGCCGAGCCTTGGTATCGCCTGCTCGCCCGCGTCAAGACCCTCACTGGCGCCGGGGCGATCATCAACACCAGCCTCAACATGCACGGCAAACCCATGTCCGACACCGCCCAAGGCGTGGTGGAAGCCTGGCTGGAAAGCGGCGTCCAGCACCTGGCCCTCGGCTCCGCGCTGCTTTCCAAGAAAACCATCACGACTAATCCCTGGTCATGAGCTCCTCCACTCCACTTTCCCGTGCTCTCTGGCTTGGCTTCGCGCTGACGGTGTTGGCGCTCACCGGCCTCTGGGCCGCGCGCATTGTCACCGGGCTGAGCCTGGAGAGCCAGTTGAACCTCGTGCCGGTGACCACGGTCTGGGGCATGCATGCCTGCGTGATTGCGGGTTTTGCCGGACTCGGCGGGATCGCACTCACCCTGCGGAAAATCCTCGGCCGCCGCCGCCTGCTCACCGCCTTGGCTCTGCTCGTCGGCGGCTACCTCGCCTGCGGCCTCGCCCCGCGCACCACGCGGATCCTGTTTGACGAGCATCTCTACATGCAGATTGGCCAGACCATCGCACACACCGGCCGGGCGGAGGGTGCCAACTATGCCCGGGTGGAGTATGGCCAGTACGAGATGTACAACGCCTGGGTAAACAAGCAGCCCAACGGCCTGCCGTATTTGCTCTCGTGGGTTTATCGGATCGCCGGGGTCTCCGACAATGCCTCCCATTTCCTCAATCGCGCGCTTGTCGGCGTCGCCGCCGCCGGCCTTTATCTCGGCCTCGCGCTGGTGCCATGGGCCCTGCCGGCCGGCGCCGGCCTCGCCGCGGCGATCCTGTTCATTTTCACCCCGCTCGTGCTCTGGTGGGGCCAGACGGTCGCCGTGGAGCCCAGCGCCGCGGCCACCACCGTGATCGCGTTCTTCGCGGCGTGCGTACATGCGCGGCTGCGCGATGTGAAGACGGCCCAGGGGCTGCCTGCCAGCGGCCTGATGCTCGCGGGCGCAACGGCGTTCGCCGTTTATTTCCGGCCCGAGTCCCTGCTCGTTTTCCCACTCGTCACCGCAGTGCTCTGGTCCACGGATGACCGCTTCATCGAGGACCTCTCCGCCTGGGGTGCGCTCGCGCTTGCCGTCGCGCTCGCGACGCCGAACCTGATGCACCTTTGGTCGGTCCGCACGGAAAACTGGGGCGCCAATGACGGTCGCCGCTTCGACTTCGACTTCATCGGGAAAAATTTCCACAGCAACGGCGGCTATTTCATCGACTCGCACTGGTTTCCGGTCGCGGGCACGGTCTTGGCGGTCGCGGGTGCGATCTGGCTGCTGGGCCGGAATCGTACGGCCGGACTGGCGCTTGGGACGTGGTTCGTATTCTCCTGGGGCATCTTCATCATCTTTTACGCTGGCGGATATTTTTACGGTGCCAGCTCGCGGTATGGCGTCGTGTCCTGCGCCCCGGTTGCCGTCTTCATGGGCATCGGCCTCGCCGCGATCCATGCCCGGCTCGGCCGCCTGCCGACCTGGTTCTACGGCCTTGCTGCCGCCGGCCTCGTGAATTGGGTCGCCGCAATGCACTACGTGCCGACGCTGAGCCGGGAGGCCATCGAGGCGGTCGCCGATGTGGATTTTGTGGCCGAGGTTTCTCCCACCCTGCCTGGCGGTTCCCTGGTGCTTTCCTCCGACCCTTGCATCTGGCTGCTGAAGGGCGTTAACGCCTCGCAATTCTACACCGTCAACACGATGGTGCGTACGAACCTGCCCGAGCTGGCCAACCAGTTCCCGGGCGGAATCTATGTCCATTGGGGATTCTGGCAGAACGCCGAGCCCGGTGCGGCTGCGACGGTCGCCCAGCTGCTGGCTGAGACCGGGGCCAAGCCGATCGCGCGGGCCCAGAGTCAGGCCTTCAAGATGGGGGTATTTCGCATCGACACCCCGGCGGCCTATGCCCGGTTAGGCGGCAAGGCGCCCATCGCGCGACCGCAGACCGATCTCGATGTCCGCCTCAAGGAGGCCCAGGAGCAGTTCGCCCCGGCCGAGCCGCCAGTTCCCTCCAAATGAGCACTGCCTTCTACTCCTGGAGCCGGCTCGGCCTGCGTACGGCCGCCGCGGCCGCCGGCGTCGAGGCGCAGCCCACCAAGCTCGTCTTTGTCGTCACCAAGCGCTGCCATTCCCGCTGCGTCTATTGTGACATCTGGAAGGTCAAGGACACGCCCGGCGGGCTCGACAACGAGCTTTCCCTCGCCGAGGTGAAGGCCTTCGCGGCGGCCAACCCGTTCCTCCAATGGATCGATTTCACCGGCGGCGAGCCGACGGACCGGCCCGACTTCGTGGAAGTGGTGCAGGCCTTTGCACAGGCCTGCCCGGACCTGCTTCTCGTGCATTTTCCCACCAACGGCATCGCGACCAAGCGCATCGAGCAGATCGTGAAGCAGCTCCAGGCCTCCATCCGTGCCCGGCTGGTCGTGACCGTTTCGATCGATGGGCCGCCGGAGCTGAACGACCGCCTCCGCGGCATCCGCAACGATTTCGCCCATGCGGTGGACACCTTTGCCGGGCTCCGCCGCTTGCTGGATCCCGGGCAACTCTTCGTCGGCATGACCCTGCACGGCCACCGGGCGTCATGCGGAATGACGACCTCCGAGCTGGTGGAGCAGACCTTTGCGGGCATCAACGACGCCCTTGCCGCCCGCGCAGAGGCACCCATCGATTGGGCGACCTTCCATCTGAATATCCCGCACCTCTCGCAGCATTACTACGGCAATTCCGCGAGCGAGGCGAAGGATGGCTTCGGCGGAGCGGCGCACCGCGGCGAGATCGCGGCGGCCCTGCGCCTGGCGGCATCCAAGCCCAAGGGCGGCGGCGTTTCCGCCATGCGGGCCATCGAGCGCATCTATCGCTCCGAGGCGCTGCGCTATTTGGCCACGGGCAAGACTTCGATCACCTGCTCCGCCCTGCTCTCCACGGCCTATCTCTCCGAAAAGGGCGAGGTCTATCCCTGCACGATCTGGGACAAGCCCCTGGGCAACATCCGCCACACCGGCTATGCCCTCATGCCGATCATAGAGGCTGCCCGTCGCAATGGCACCCGCCAGGCCGTCGCCGAGGCGCGCTGCCCGAATTGCTGGACGCCCTGCGAGGCTTATCCGGCGATCGGAGCCTCGCCCCTGCGCTCCCTGGTGGCATTGGTCCAGGGCGGTTGATTCCAATTTTCTGGTTATCCATTTATGAACGATTCCAACCGCTCCCCCACCGCCATGTCGCAGGCCCTGTCGACCTTGGTCATCACCGCCGTTCCGCTGGCGGCGTTCCTCGCCTTCGCCATCCAGCCGATGATGGGCAAGCGGCTGCTGCCGATCTACGGTGGCACCTCCGGCACCTGGCTGGGCTGCATGGTCTATTTTCAACTTACCCTTTTGCTCGGGTACAGCTGGGCCGCCTGGCTCGTGCGCAAGCGCATCGCTTTCCAGGTGACGGCCACGGCCGTGCTGGCCGTCATCGCGGTGGTGAGCTTTCAGCTGCCGTCCGATGAGGCCGACGGGGCCGCGAGCATCCTGCGCGTGGTGTGGCGCCTCAGCTACACGACCCTGCCGGCCATGATCCTGCTCTTCAGCACCTCGCCCCTGCTCCACGGCTGGATGCGGCGGCGCGGCGAGGAGGTGCCGTACTATCTCTATTCCATTTCCAACGGCGGCAGCCTCCTCGCCGTGCTGATGTACCCGTTCTTCATCGAGACCAGCCTGCGGCTTTCGGAGCAGTCCACCTACTGGCACGGCCTGCTGCTCGTCCTCGCCGGCGTCCTTGTCGCGGCCGGCTACCTGCTCAAGCGGATCACACCCGGCAGCGATGCCACGCCCGCTGCCGAGGGCGCCGAGCCGCTCGCGCCGGACCAGGTGGCCCTCTGGCTCTGGCTGAGCGCGCTCACCTGTGTCGGCATGCTGGGCGCGACCTATCATCTCGCGGCCGAACTCGGCTCCAGTCCGCTGGCCTGGGTCGGCCCCTTCAGCGCTTACCTGCTCAGCTTCATGATCGCATTCTCCGGCCGGTGGCGCCCCTGGATGACCATGACGAGCATCGTGTGGCTGGCTATCAGCCTGACCGGATTCATGGTCGCCAAGGGTTTCACCGCCGCGACCGTGAACGCCGGCACCGCGCTGTGGCTGCTTTCACTCACCGCGAGCGGAAGCTTTCTGGGCAATGCCCTCCTTTACGGGGTGCGCCCGGCTCAGCGCTTCGAACGCTACTATCTCGTTCTCGCGGCGGGTGGCGTGCTCGGTGGACTGATCTCCAGCGCGATCATTCCCTATTTGTTTTCCCGTCCCATTGAGTTCGAACTCGCCTCCGTCGCGCTGCTGACCACCGGCCTGCTATGGCTGACCGGCCGGCGTGATCCCGCCACCGCCATCATCGTCGCTGCGGTCCTGGTCATCCCTGTTATCGGACTCGGCACCCACCAGATCCATCAGGAGGCTCCCGATGGCGTGATGGCCCACTACCGGGACCTTTACGGCCACATTATGGTGAAGACCGACGCCCGCAGCGTCGTCCTTTCCAGCGACACCACAACCCATGGCTCCCAGCTGACAATGAATGCGGCGGCCCGGAAGCGGCCCACGCTCTACTATACCGAGAGCACCGGCGTCGGCCGCACGATCGAACGCCTGCAGGCCAAGCGCACCTCCATGAAGGTCGGGGTGATGGGCCTGGGGGCCGGCACCCTTGCCGCCTATGCCCGGCCGGCGGATATCTATGACTTCTGGGATATCGATCCCAAGGCCTTCCGGGTGGCCCGCTCCAACTTCACGTTCGTGGCGGAGTCTGCAGGCAAAATTAACCTCGTCGAACAGGACGGGCGCAAGGCGCTGGAGGACTCCAAGGCTGACTACGATCTCATCGTGATCGACGCCTTCACCGGCGATGGCGTGCCCTCGCACCTGCTCACGTCTGAGGCCCTGGCGCTTTATTTCCGCCGGCTGTCTGCGCGCGATGGGGTTCTGCTGGTCCATGCTTCGACGCGCTATTCGCTGCTTTTCCCTGTCGTTGAGGCGACCGCCCGCTCACTGAACCTGACCGCGATCGATGTGGTGACCGACCTCAACAACGACCGTCCCGAACGCGACTGGGATCCCACGCATACCGAGTACATCGTCGTCTGCCGGCCTGAGGAGGCCAAGGAGATCGCCGCTTGGTTCCCGGCCGAGGAGGAGAAAGGTCGCGTGAAGCGTCTCGTTCGGACGGTCGAATCCCCGCTCTACGATCCGCAGTATATCTGGACTGACGACCGGAATGCCGCGCTCGACACGCTGAAGCTCGGCCAGTTTCTCTTCGCGCCCTGAGCGTGATAAACATAGCAGCCGACGTAAGGAGGCTGGAGCGACGCACAAGCACCATCCCAGCCTCCTCACGTCGGCTGCTACTATTATCAGGACTGCTATCGTTCAGGACCGGGCGCGCCACCACTCCACCAGTTGCGCCCATGCCCGGCCCCGATGGCTGAGTTCGTTTTTGTCGGCATCTGCCAGTTCGGCGAACGTCTGAGCCCGACCGGCCGGCACAAATAGCGGATCGTACCCAAAACCCGCTCCGCCCGCCGGCTCCTCGCGGAGCCGGCCTTCACAGCGACCCTCAAACACGTGCTCCCGGCCGTCGCCCTCCAGCAAAAGCAGCACGCAGACAAAGTGCGCCCCGCGACGCTCTGGCGGTATGCCTCGCATCGTCCGCACGAGTTTGCGAAGGTTGGCCGCCCCGTCGCCCTGTGGACCGGCATAGTAGGCGGATTCCACGCCCGGTCCGCCGTCCAGGGCATCGACGCACAGCCCGCTGTCATCGGCCAGCACCCAGCATCCGGCGGGCAGCTTTGTCCGCAGAGCCTGCGCCTTCTTCCGGGCATTGCCGGTGAAGGTGCCGGTATCCTCGGTCACGTCGGGCATTCCGCCCGCCTCCCGGGCCGAGACGATCTCCAGCGGCAGCCTCACCTGCGCGGCCAAGGCGGCGAACTCCTCCGCCTTGTGCGCGTTACCCGAGGCTAAATGTAGTCTCATCGATGAACATCTGCGCCGGGTAGCTCACCCGGCCGCGGGTCAGGATATCCTCGCCGAAAACCTCGTGCCGGACATCCGCCAGCCGGACCGCGTTCGCCAGTTTCTCGGAGCGCAATCCGCTCAGCACCGGCTTCGCCCGGTCGTCGGCCAGCAGCAGCGGCGCCCGGTACACGAAGAGATAGTCCAGTTGCCGGTCCTGCAAAATCTGGCTCACGAGCTGTGCACCGCCTTCGAAATAAACCCCCGTGATTTTCTCCTCCGCGCAGCGCTTGCGGAACTCCGGCATCGGCACGCGCTGGGTCGCCGAGGGCAGCGTCCACACCTGCACCCCCAGTTCCTTCAGCTTCCGCACATAACCCATGCCGCCATGTGGCGTGGTCACCACGATCGTGCGCTCGTGGAATTCGTCGGTGTAGACCGCCGGCATCGCCCGGTCCGCCACGCTGCGCAGCAGTCCGTCGAAGACGAAGCGCAGCGGGCACCACTCCTTTTCGCCCGCGACCCGCGCGGTAAGCCGGGGGTTGTCCGTCATCACCGTGCCCGCCCCGACGGCAATCGATGGAAAGAGCCGCCGCCAGCGCATCACATCCCCCCGCGCCGCCTCGCCGGTGATCCACTTCGAGTCGCCGGACCGGCAGGCAATGCGCCCGTCAAGCGTCACCGCCGATTTCGCCGCGACCAAGGGCATGCCCTGCACAATCCAGTGGTTGAAGATCAAATTGAGATCCGTGCATTCCTGCCCGAGGACCCCGGTCACCACCTCAATGCCCGCCGCGCGCAGCATCCCAAATCCCCGCCCGGCATGGGCCGGGTTCGGGTCGGTCGCACCGACCACCACCTGCTTGATCCCGGCTGCGATGATCGCGTCCGTGCAGGCCCCCGTTCGTCCGGGCGTGCAGCAGGGCTCAATCGTAACATAGAGGGTCGCTCCCGGCCGCGGCTTGTGTCCCAAGGCGAGCAGGGCCAGCCGCTCCGCATGCGGGCCGCCATCGTGGGCATGGGAACCCTCGGCCATTACGCGGCCGTCTTCCACGATCAGGGCGCCCACCATCGGATTGGGATGCGTGGCGCCCCAGCCTTGCCGTGCCACCTCGAGGGCCCGGCGCATGAATACCTCGGATTGCTCTGGAGTTGTCATTCTGAACGAAGCGAAGAATCCAGTGCGATTCGGCCGGCAGAGTCCAATTGGATTCTTCGCTTCGCTCAGAATGACAGATGCATGCTAGGCGGAAACATAGGGGTTGTGCTGCTTTTCCTCGCCCACAGTCGTAGCACGTCCGTGCCCCGGGTAAACGACGGTTTCGTCCGGCAGCGTGTAAATCTGCCGGCGGATCGAGTCGGCGAGCACGTCCATGCTGCCTCCGGGAAAATCCGTCCGTCCCACGCTGCCGGCAAACAGGGCATCGCCCACATAAGCCGCGCGGACCGTCGCCTGATAGAACAGCACGTTGCCCGGGCAGTGCCCCGGCACATGGCGGACTTCGGTCTTCACACCCAGCGTCGTGAAAACATCGCCCTGCTTGATCCAGAGGTCGGGAAAGACGGGCTCGAGCTTGATCGCCGAATCCAGAAACACGCTCATCACCTCGGGCGTTTCATACAGCACGCGGTCGTCCGCATGGGCCCGCACCATTGCCTGCGTGGCCCGCACCACTTCCGCCGCTCCCTGCGTGTGGTCCCAGTGCCCGTGCGTCAGCCAAAGCTCGATCAGCCGGCATTTTTCCTTCGCCAGAATCCGGCTGACCCCGGCCCAGACGTCCCCCGGGGCGTCGATCAGCACCGCTTCCCCGCGCTCCGGGGCGGTCAGCAGGTAGGCATTGGTCTGGATCGGGCCGGCCGGCAGGACGTGCAGGTTCATTCGCCCGCCACTGCATGCGCTTTTCCCCGTCGCGCAACCGTGAAAAATCCCTTTCCCTTTTCCCGCCTGCCCGCTACCTCATTGCCCCTTATGCCGCCGCTCAAGTTCGCCGTCCTCGCCGGAGACTACATCGGGCCCGAAGTGATGTCCGAGGCGCTCCGCGTGCTCGCCGCCGTCGCCCGCCAGGAAAACCTGGCGCTGGAGTACACCGCGGCGGACGTGGGCGGCGCCGCCATTGACCGCCACGGCAGCGCCCTGCCCGAGTCAACGATCGCCACCTGCGCCGCGGCCGATGCCATCCTCTTTGGTTCCGTCGGCGGGCCGAAATGGGAGAAACTCCCGCCCGCCCAGCAGCCCGAACGCGCCGCGCTGCTGCCGCTGCGCAAGCACTTCACCCTCTTCGCCAACATCCGTCCCGGCCTGCTCTACCGCGAGCTCACGGACGCCTCGCCGCTCAAGACCGCGCGCATTCCCGACGGCATCGACATTGTCTGCATTCGCGAACTCACCGGCGGCGTCTACTTCGGCCAGCCCAAGGCCACCACCACGCTGCCCGACGGCGATATCCAGGCGGTCGACACCATGGTATACCGGAAAAGCGAGATCGAGCGTATCACCGCCACCGCCATCACTGCCGCGAGGTCCCGCAAGGGGAAGCTCTGCTCCATTGACAAGGCCAACGTGCTCGAGACCTCGGTCCTCTGGCGCAAAACCGTCACCGCGTATGTCGCACAGCATGCCCCGGAACTCGCCCTCAGCCACATGTACGTGGACAACGCCGCGATGCAGCTGGCGCGCGACCCCAACCAGTTCGACGTCTTTGTGACCGAGAACATGTTTGGCGACATCCTCTCTGATGAGATGGCCGTCATCTGCGGCTCCCTCGGCATGCTGTCCTCCGCCTCGTTGGGCGCCGCCCGGAACAGCCACGGCCTGCCCTTCGGCCTCTACGAGCCCGCCGGTGGCACCGCGCCCGACATCGCCGGCAAGGACTTGGCCAATCCCTGCGCGCAGATCCTCTCCGCCGCACTGATGCTGCGCTACAGCTTCGGCCTGGAAGCGCCCGCCGCCCGCATTGAGGCCGCGGTAAAAAAAGCCGTGGTCGCTGGCACCCGGACCGCCGACATTGCCTTCGGCGGCAAATCCGTCGGCACCCGCACCATGGCCGACGCCGTGATCGCGAACCTCTGAGCCACCCTATTCATGACCTCCGCTGAGATCCGCCAGTCGTTCCTCGATTTCTTTGCCGCGCACGGCCACACGATCGTGCCCTCGGCCTCGCTCCTGCCGACGGCGCCCAACCTGCTGTTCACCAATGCCGGCATGAACCAGTTCGTGCCCTATTTCCTCGGCGACCAGGCTGCCCCGTGGAAGCGGGTCGCCGACACCCAGAAATGCATCCGCGCCGGCGGCAAGCACAACGACCTCGAGGACGTCGGCTACGACACTTACCACCACACGCTCTTTGAGATGCTCGGCAACTGGTCGTTCGGCGACTACTTCAAGCGCGACTCGCTCACTTGGGGCTGGGAACTGCTCACTAAGGTCTGGGGCATCCCGCCCAAGCGCCTCTTCGCCACCGTCTACTCGCCCGACAAATCCAAGGGCGACCCGTCCGAGTTCGACCAAGAAGCCTATGATATCTGGGCCAAAATCTTCACCGACGCCGGCCTCGACCCCAAGGTCCACATCGTCAATGGCAACAAGAAGGACAATTTCTGGATGATGGGCGACACCGGCCCGTGCGGCCCTTGCTCCGAGATCCATTTCAACCTGCTCCCGTCCAACGACGAGGCCGCGGGCCGCCAGCTCGTCAACTCGTCCTCCCCGCGCTGCATCGAGATTTGGAACCACGTCTTCATCCAGTTCAACGCCAACGCCGACGGCACCTTCTCCCCGCTCGCCGCCAAGCACGTCGACACCGGCATGGGCTTCGAACGTGTCGCCGGCATCTACGCGAGCACGGGTGGTTTCAAGGATTTCACGAAGGATCCGTCCAACTACGCCGCCGACGTCTTCGCCCCGTTGTTCACGAAGGTCGCCGAGCTCTCGGGCAAGACTTACGCCGCAACGGTTCCGACGAAACGCGAGGGCCTGAGCGAGCAAGAGCAGGTAGACATCGCCTTCCGCGTCCTCGCCGACCACGCCCGCACTATCTCCTGCGCCATCGCCGACAACATCCTGCCGGGAAATGAAGGCCGCAATTACGTCATTCGTCGCATCCTCCGCCGCGGGATTCTCTACGGAAAGAAGCTCGGCCTCCAGACGGGCTTCTTCGAGCAACTCGTGGCGCCGGTCATCGAATCACTTGGTTCGGTCTTTCCTGAACTTAAAGAGCGTCAGGATACTATCCGCCGCGTAATCCGCGCCGAAGAGGAGTCCTTCGGTCGTACGCTTGATCGTGGACTGATGCTTTTTGAAGCGGCTGTCGCTCCAAGTCCGGCTAAAGGTCCGGTGAAAATCGTTTATGGAGCCACGGCGTTCGAACTCTACGATACTTATGGGTTCCCCCTGGATATGACCCAATTGTTAGCGGCCGAACGAGGTCTAACGGTCGAGACAAAGGAATTTGAGGGACTGATGAATCAGCAGCGCGAGCGCGCCCGCGCCGCCCAGAAGAAGGAAATCATCGTCGCCGCCACCGAGGGCGGCGCGGTCACGGACCAGATACCCACGGTCTTCCTCGGCTACACTCTTTCCACCACCGCGGGTGTGCAGGCCAAACTCGTCGATATCGTAAAAACCGAGAAGGCCGCGTTCTTGGTGTTCGACCAGACGCCTTTCTACGCAGAACTCGGGGGCCAGGCCGGCGACTCGGGCACCGCGCTCGTGGACGGCCAACTCGTCCACATCATCGACTGCGTGAAGGACAAGTCCGGGCGGCACCTGCACAAGGTCGCTGACGGTTCCCCTTCCCTTACCATCGGCGCAAAAGCAGAACTGTCCGTCGATCACGTCCGCCGCCGTGCCATCAGCCGCCACCACTCCGCCGCCCACTTGATCCACTGGGCGCTGCGCAAGACCCTTGGCACCCACCTCCGCCAGGCCGGCACGTCCAAGACCGCCGACCGCATGCGCTTCGACTTCTCCCACTTCGAAGCGGTCACCCACGCGCAGCTGCTTGAGGTCGAGCGGCTCGTGAACGAAAAGGTCATCGATAACGCCACGGTGCAAACGTACGAGACCGAGTTCGACAAGAAGCCCGCCGATACCCTCGCCTTCTTCGGCGACAAATATGGCAAGATCGTCCGCGTCGTCGACATCGGCGGCTACAGCCGCGAACTCTGCGGCGGGACGCACGTCACCACCACCGGCGAAATCGGCCTCATTAAGCTCACCGCCGAGATGGCGATCGCCGCCGGTGTCCGCCGCGTCGAGGCCGTCGCCGGCCAGGCCGCCTATGACTTCGTCGCCCACCGCGAGGCCGCCCTCGCCGCCGTCAGCGCGCATCTTTCCGCCGGCCCGCTCGATGTGGCCAAAAAGCTCGAGTCGCTCCTCACGCATCAGAAGGAGCTGGAAAAGAAGCTGAAGGCCTTCGAGTCGAAGGCATCCGCCGGCCTCGCCGACGAACTCGCCGCCGGGGCCACGACCAGGGATGGCCTGAAGTGGGTGTCCGCGGTGGTCACCGCCGACACCCCTGACGCACTTCGCTCCCTTGGCAGCCAGGTGCTTCACAAGCTCGGCGAGGGTGCCGTGCAGCTCGGCACCGTCTTCGACGGCAAGGTCAGCCTCGTGGCCTATTGCTCACCTGGAGCGATCAAGGCCGGACATCAGGCCGGTAAACTCATCAGCGCGCTCACCGCCAAGCTCGGCGGCAAGGGCGGTGGCAAACCCGACTTCGCCATGGGCGGCGGCGGCGACGCTGCGAAGCTGGCCGGGGCCTTGAAGCTGTAAGGCGATGGCCATCCCTGAATCCGCCGGCCGGCACCAGCCGGTCGAGCCTGCGGCTTGGCCCTGACCGGGAGCCAATACCGGTGCCATATGGCATTAGCAGACTAGCCATTTGGCAGATAGTGCTTGCGAGGGTGATTCGGAGTGTTACGGTATCCGCCATGAAAGCCCGTAAACCCAAGATCACGACCTACGATCAAATCCAGGACAACCACGCCACGGCGCAGCGGGTCGAGGAAGGCCTGCCGGTCATGGAGGTCGTACAGTTCGCCAAGGAAGCCGGGTTCACCAACGAGGAGCTGGCGCGGCTCATCCATATCCCTTCCCGCACGTATGCCCGGCGCATTGCCGGCAACTCCCGGCTCAAAGTGGCCGAGGGCGAGCGGGCCACGCGGCTGATGCGCCTATTTGATCGCGCCAAGGAGGTCTTTGGCAGCGATGAGAACACCCGCGGCTGGTTCAATGCGAAGATCCTGGCGCTGGGCTGGAAAACCCCGCTGGAGTACGCTCAGACCGAGCCCGGAGCGCGTGAGGTCGAGAACATCATCGGGCGCATCGAGCACGGCGTGGTTTCGTGAGCACGCAACCGGTCTGGCGCCTTTGCGCGGCCAAGTACGGGGCCAGCGCCTACTCCGGCGAGGGCGCCGAACTCTACGGCGGACGCTGGTCCCCGCCCGGCATCCGGCTCGCCTATGGGGCGGAATCCCGCGCCTTGGCGGTGGTGGAAGTGCTCGTCAATGCGGATGAGCCCGACCGGCTTTTCTCGGTGAAGTGGGTGCTGGTTCCGGCGGAAGTGCCGCTTGAGCTGATCGAAAAGCCCGCACGGTTCCCCGAAAGCTGGCGCCAATATCCGCATCCCCCGGCGACCCAGTCCTTCGGTGCCGCCTGGGCCAGGGCTTCGCGAAGCCCGGCCCTGCGGGTACCCAGCGTGGTCGTGCCGGGTGAATTCAACTACCTGCTCAATTCCGCGCATCCGCTCTTCCCCAAAATCAGGATCGGTGCGCCCGAGCCCTTTGTTTTCGATCCCCGGCTCAAGGTCTAGCCTGAGTTCAAATCCAGCCGCCCGACCTCCTTGCCCTTGCCGTCCGCCGGCAATGCGGCCACGTTCAGGCCTCATGCCCTCGGCCGCCGCCGACCTTTCCTCGCTCGTCGCCATCCTTGCGTTCAACGCGGGCAACCAGCTGGCCGTGCGCCGGCATGGCAACCGATTTGACCTCGCCTTCACCGGCGACGATCTCGCGGCCGCCGCCGCCGGGCTGGAGACGGCCTTTGCCGCACACCTTGCGCCCGTCGAATATTTTTCGGCCGAGGCGGGCGCCGGGACCTGCGCGGTCTTCTTCACCCAGGTCGATGGCGCGACCGCCGATTCGGCGGTGGAGTTTCATTCGCTCGACGCCCTCGACGCCCGCGCGGCCGATCTCACGCCGGCCCTGGCCGCGCTCCTCGGACGGCTTGACCCCTATCTCGTCGACATCCCCTACCTGCATCTCGGGGAGAACGATTTCATCTACAAGTTCCGCCCGGCGCAGGAGCGCAACACGGCGATCTACGCCCAGGACGCCATGGCCGGCGCGCTTTACCAGTCCCAGCTTTGCTCCGCGATCAAGGCCATTGCCCGCCAGCACGAGCGCTCCGCCGCGGCGCCCGTCATCCTCGACTTCGGCGCGGTCCGCTACGTGATCCCGAGCCATTTCGGCTTCTGCCTCGGCGTGAAGAACGCCATCGAGCGGGCCTACGAGACCCTGGCGGAAAATCCCGGCCGGCGCGTCTTCATGCTCTCGGAATTGATCCACAATCCCTTCGTCAACGAGGATCTGCTCCGCCGCGGGCTGCGCTACCTGCAGACCGACAAGGGCGAGGCCTACGCCACCGACGGCTGCCAAGCCTCCGCCGCGCCGGGCGTTCCCCTGCTGTGGGACACGCTCACGCCCGAGGATATCGTGATCATCCCGGCCTTCGGCGCCACCGACGACGATAAGCGCCGCCTCGTGCGCAAGGGCATCGCGGTTTGCCATTACGACGCGACCTGCATGCTGGTCGAAAAGGTCTGGAAGGCGGCGCGGGCCTACGGCCGTGAGGGCTACACCGTCATCATCCACGGCAAGCGCGAGCACGAGGAGACCAAGGCGACGTTCTCCAACACGCGCCGCTACGCGCATGCGGTCATCGTCCGCAACCTCGAGGAAGCCCGGCAACTCGGCGAGATCATCGCCAGCGACGACCCGGCCGTGCGCCGCAAGTTCTACGAACTTTTCGCCGGCCGCCATACCCCGGGGTTCGACGTGGACCGGCATCTTGCCCGGGTGGCGGTGGTGAACCAAACCACCCTGCTCATGAACGAGACCCTCGGCATCCTTGAGCATCTGCGCGAGGTCTATCGCACCAAGTTCGGCGACGACACCCGCGTGGGCGGCAGCGGCCGGCGGGATACGCTGTGCTACGCGACCCAGGTCAACCAGGATGCGCTCAGCCGCGCCTTGGTTGAACCGCTCGACGCCGCCCTCGTCATCGGCGGAAAAAATTCCTCCAACACGTATCAGCTTTACCGGCTCTGCGAACATCGGGTCGGCACGCAGGCATTTTTCATCCAGTCCGAGGCCAGCATCCACTCCCGGGATGCGGTTGATCACTATGTTTATGCAGGCGGGGGTGGCGGCCGCATCGAATCCCGTCCCCTCTGGCGCGATGATGCCCGGCCGAAACGGGTGTTGATCACCGGCGGGGCCAGCTGCCCGGACGGCATCATCCAGCAGGTGATCACCCGGATCAACGGCTTCTACCCGCCGGCGGCGCTGCGGAGCGTGGCGGACGTGCTGCGCGACTTGGCGACATGACGCGGGGCCGCACCGCACCCGCGCACAAAAAAGGCCGGCGTTGAATCCGGCCTCGAACCGACCACGGGCAAAGCATCAGAACCGGAAATTCATCCCCATCCGGAAGCCCGACAAGGTGGATAGGTCGACCTTCGTGGCATAGCTGGCATCAGGGGTGGAGATGTATTGGTCGTAGCTGCCGTTGCTCTGGTAAACCGCACCGGCATAGGCCCCTGCCCGGTCCGTAAAATAATATTCCAGCGTAGCGTCGGCATAGTAGCCGGGCAGCAATTTCTCAGTCGTATCCTCGACGGTTGAGATGATTCCGTCTCCCACCGCTGGTGTATAAATCTGATCCACACTGTACGTGGACCCGGCAAACACCAAGGCCGCCCCGGCGCTGACCGTGGCCTTTAGTTTCTCCGTGATGTCATACTGCAGCGAAGGACCCGCCCGGAGCGTGAAATAGCCGCCCTTGACCCGCCAGTGATCCGACACCAGGCCGCTGGTCACCGTCGTGGTGCGGCCAAGCGGATGGTTTCCCAGCAGGGTCGTGTTATCGACCGTCGAGTTGGTGGTACTGCCATCGCTGTTGGTGATGGCGACCGTGGACGTGGAAGGTCCGGCATACGGCGCCATGGGCGCGTTCTGTCCGTTGAGCGAATAGTAGTCCGTGATCGTCGTGATCGTGGAGGCGAGGTTCTCCGTCCGGTTAGTGTTGATTTCATTGAGGCTGAGCCCGGCGAAAAGCTTCCACGAGATCTTCTTGGTCAAATTGCCCATGTCCCGGGCGACCACGACCTCAACGCCCTCATTTTGGTCCAGCTTTTCCTGCCGCAGGCCGGGATCGGCGATATTAGCGGTGTAGGAGTGAAATGCCAGGTTGCCATCCGACTGGACCTGCCCGGCATAGTTATAGCTCCATGAGTTGGTAAACCCATCCGGGCTGATCGGCGAAGCATTGCCATCGATATCGATGATGGTCCGGGTGTCCCCGGCGACGATGCCGTCGCTGTAAGTCCGGAGCAGATTAGGCGTGGTTATGTCGTTGTAGGGCTGCGCGGAGATGATCGATCCATGGCCGGTGAACGACGCCTTGGCGCCCGAGATGCCGCGGATGCCCAGGTTCAGTGTGAATTTCGGGGTGTAGATGTATTCGTCCAGGCCAAAATCCGTGATGATCTCCTCTTGGGGCGGCGGGCCGTCCTGGGCACGGAGCGCGGCAAACCCGGCAGTGAAGAGGAAGGCGCCGAACGCCAGGCGAAGTAATTTCATGAAAGGGTGTTGGGCAAAGGCTCTTGGACGGACAAACCGGGGAAAAGTTTCAAAAAGCTTCAAGGGCGCCCCGGGTCAGGTCAATCACGGGATTGGACACCGGCAAACCGTCCCCGAAGAGCTCTTTCACTCGTTGAATTCGTCGGTTTTTTTGGCCGGCGGACCATCCAGCTTGAGGGCGGCCGCAGCCTGCGGGTCGATCGCCGCCAGCTTTTCCCGGAATTCCCGGGAACGGGTGCGGAGGTCCTCCTCGCGTTGCTCGAGCTCGGTCTCCTTCTCCTGCTGCGCCTGCACTTTTTCGAACAGTTTGGTCTCGCTGTCGTCGAGGAATTGCTCGCGCTCGCGCAGCGCCGCCCGCTCCTCCTTGATCGCGGCCTCCTGGCGCTCGAGTTCCAGCCGCAATTGTTCCTGCGCAGCCTGCTCCTCCTTGGAAAGCCCGGCTTTCACGGGTGCCGCCTTGCGTGAAGCGGCCAAGAGTTGCTCGCGGGCCAGCAGCAAAGCCTCCGTTTCCGCGAGATCGCGTTCCCGGTCGGCGAGCCTGACTTCCGTCTCGGCCACGAGCCGTTCTCGCTCTGCCAATGACGCCTCTAACTGGCGCAACGACCTTTCGAGGTCGGCTGACTGCGTCTTGTCAAAGGGCGGGCCGCCCCAGAATGGCGACCGGGTGGCTTGGACCACCGCCTTGATCGACTCCCGGGCCGCGGCGGAGGTCTCGGAAACTTCGAACGGAGAATGGGTCAGTCCGCGGCGCCGGCGCAAAACCAGTGGCTTGGGCCCTCCTCCTGCGTTGGCGGCAGGAAACTTGATGGAGCCGGGAAAGGGAGCCGAGGTGTCGGACATACCGGCCTATTTGCCGAAAAGCCGGCCCAGTGAGCCAAACAGACCGCCTTTCTTGGCCTCGCCGGCGACGCCCTTGCCTTTCATGTAATTCGTGAGCATTTCCGCCGCGCGCTTTTCCGCCTCGACGTTGCCAAGCACGGCCAAGCTGCGCTGGAGCGAACCGCCCGCCGCCAGTTCCTTCCGGATCGCGGCGTACTCGTCCTTGAACCACTCGACCGCCAGCGAAGTCCGGGTCGCCGGCACCGACGAGCGGGCGGCTTGAGCCAGGGCCTCGGGCAAATGCAGGCCGCGGGTCCCGGCCCGGAAGGGCAGGCACTCGGCCAGCGTGGCCTCGTCAATGTGCGATAACGCGTTGAGCAGCCGGCGAAAATCACCGCCGACGATCACATTCTGCGACATGTTTTGGGCAAAGATGCTGAATTCGCCGAGCGTGGAGAGTTTCTCCAACTTGCAAAACTCGATCGTGTCCTGGCTCAGCGCCGTGAGCGTCATCGGGAACGCCTCCGAAATCCCGAGCTTGGCCAGATTCTTGAGTAGCTGGTTGTCCTTCAGGGACGAGGCCTCCGCCTGCTCGACCATTTCTCCGAAGGGAGTGTCGAACGAGAGCGTCTCCCGCAGGAGCGAGATCAAAAAATCCGCCTTCGCGGGCGGGATGCCTTTCATCGTGAGCATGGTCACCATCTCATCGTAGCTCAGGTCGATGTAGGCCGCCGGGGTCTCCTGCTTGCCCTTCACCGGCCAGTCGGGACCGTCCAGGTTTTGGGCGAGGCTGCTGAGCGGCGTGTTCACCATGATGGACGCGGCGAAGGCCGAGCGCACCTGATCCCATTCAGCGGCGGAGTTTTTGTTCGGAGTGTCAGACATGGGTGGAAAAATTGCCGCGAGATTACTGACCGTGGCGCACGATTTCGGTCGCGAGCTTGCGATAGTCGCCGACGACATTGTCGGCCGTGCCCGGAGCCGGGGCATCGGGGCCGTCCTGACTGATCAGGAGCACGGGCAGCCCGAGCGTCACGGCCCGGCGCACGATCATCGCGTCACGGATCTGTGTCTCGAAAATCTTGGCGGTCGGCGCCACGCGCTTGGCCGTGCGAAATTGATTCAGGCGCAGCTGCATCCGCATCTTGGGAACCTCGATGTCGACGCCCGACTTGATCGAGTTGAAGATCACGCCCTGCACCTGCGCGGGCACGCCCATCGAGGCCTTGCGGAAGCTCGCCGAAAGCTGGTGGAACTTGCCGAGCTTCTCCACCAGCAGCGTGAACCCGATGAGACTGAGCGCGTCGGGGTTGGAGGGCACGTAGATCTCGTTGCTCACGAACACGCCGCATTGGGAGGCGCGCAGGATGTTCGGCGGGCAGTCGAAAAGGATGAAATCGTAGTCGTTCTCGATCTCGGCCAGCTGCTCCTGGAACACCACATAGGGCGGACGCTTCGGGTCGCCCTGGTACTCGCTTTCCAAGTCAACCAGGTTGAAGGCGGTCGGCACGAGATCGAGTCCTGGCAGGATCTTCTGCCCGTTCTTGTCCTCCACGACATCCTTGATGACGAGGTCCTTCACCTTGGCCGTGCCAGGCTCAAAAATGGAGAAAAAGGCGCCTTCGCCATTGGCATTGATCTTGTTCCAACGCTCCAGCCGGAGCAGCCAGATGCTGCTGTTGGACTGTGTGTCGAAATCAAACAACAAGACGCGCTTGCCCAGTTTGGCCAGGCAGGCAGCCGTGTTGACGATGAGGGAGGTCTTTCCCACGCCGCCCTTGTAGTTGATGAAGGAGATTTTGCGCGCCATTCGTGAAGCTTCGTTGACAAGATTACCCTAACATTCGTGAACATGCGGCTTGTTAACCAGTCCGCCAGCCAAAAACTCGCCCGGATTTGACGAATTTTTCGCTTGGTCCTGACCCACCATGACTAGTTCCGATCTTTGCCTGCAAGAACGCTATTCACCAGCAGGCATTTGTTTCGGCTGTGGTGCGGCTAATACCTTGGGCCTTCGCATCCGCAGCTTCGCGCAGCCCGATGGCTCCCTGCTCGCGCACTGGCATCCCCTGCCTCACCACGCAGCGTTCCCCGGGGTCCTCAATGGCGGCATCATCGGCGCGCTGCTGGACTGCCACTGCAACTGGGCCGCCACGTGGCACCTGATGCAGCGTGACGGACTGGCCCGTCCGCCCTGCACCGTCACCGCCAGCTACGCGATCAAGCTGATGCGCCCGACTCCGACCGACACCGAGCTTCGGCTCGAGGCGCGCGTGGTGGACGCCGAACCGGACCGCGTCCGGGTGGAGGGCACGCTTTCGGCCGGTGGAGAGCCTTGCGCCACCTGCGCCGGTACGTTTGTGGCGGTCAAGCCCGGCCATCCCGCATTTCATCGCTGGTGACCCGAACCCAACGGTGAATAAAACGCTGCTGCGCGAGCACATTCTCGCCCAACTTCGCGCCACGCTCGCGCTCCAGGTCAACGCCGCCCAGCTCGCCCGTGACGAGGCGATCAGCGAGGAAAGCCGGGCCGAAAACCAGTACGATACCCATAGCCTGGAGGCCGGTTATCTTGCCGAGGGCCAGGCCCGGCAGGCCGCTGAGATCGAGGAAAGCATCACGATTATTTCCGCTTTGGCTTTGCCCGATTTTGCCGCCGGCTCTCCGGTCGCCCTCGGGGCTCTGGCTGAGGTACGCAACAGCCGCGGGACCTCCGACTGGTATTTTCTCTGCCCTCGCGCCGGTGGGCTGGAAGTGCAGCTGGAGAACCGCACCGTGCTGGTCGTGACCCCGCAATCCCCGCTCGGCCGCCAGTTGCTCGGCCGCCGGGTCGGCGACGCGGTGCCACTGCCCGGAGGCAGTCCCGCGGTGGCTTCCAAGATCATCGCCATAAAGTAAGCGCACATCAAAGGGAGCGAATCCTGCGGCTGAGTCGTGTTTGAGATAGCGCAGGCATCCTGCCTCATCAGATCCGGAGCAGGCAGGATGCCTGCGCTACGCGGCTCGTCGAGGACGACTCGCCCTACCCACAAACCCGAATGCACCGATGAATCCCTCTCAGGGACTCACCGTGAAACGCACCGGCACCGCCATTTGAAAGCGCACCGCGCGGCCGTTCCGTCGGCCCGGCTCGAAACGCCATTTCGCAACCGCCCGCAGCGTCGGCGCCTCGAATATGGAATCCGTTGACTGGATCACCTGTGGGTTCAGCACGCGCCCGGCTTCATCCACGGTGAAGCGAACCAGCACCTCGCCCCTGCGTCCGTCGTGACTCGCCTCATAAGGATAGGCCGGCGGGACTTGGAGCCGAGTGTGGGGTACGTTGTCGAGTTGCGTGGAATCATACGGCCTCAGGCCGGGCTTATCCGTGCCAGTGGTTTCACCCATGCGCCCCGGCGAAATCACCGGCGCAGGATGAATCGGGCCGGGATGAAGCACCTCCGTGGGGATCACAATCTGCTGACGGTCATTGGTGATCGGCTGAACAGGATCCATGATCCGGGGAAGATCCGGCGAACGATGAGGGATGGTGGCGGGCTCCTCGTCGGATGGCACGGGTTCCGGCGGCTCGTCGGGAGGCAGGGGTTGAAGCGTACAACCCACGAGCGCAAGCGGACCAGATACGGGCTTGGATGGGGACGGATGAAATCCAAAAAAAACGAAGGCGTGAAACGCCATCGCGACGGCCGCTGGAAGAACGAACCTTGGATTCATGAGAGCCTCCGCGTTGAGGGTTCATGAGCATGACGAACGAGCCGATGATTTCTTAGCCGCGCCGTTACCGGAGCTGCAGCCGTGCTGGCACCTAGAAGGATACCCAGTCGGGATCGCTGGATGAAGTGACCTCACGCCACTTGCTGATGATGTAGGGCGTATCCATCCCCGCGATCGATGTCTTGCGGAGCGCAACATCGTAGTGCACTGCGGCGGAGTACGGGAAAGCCACATTTTGTGCCGAAATCGCACCATAGACCGTGACGCCACTCCAAACCGTCACGTAGGCGTTGGGCATGTAAATCACGCCATAAAACGGGATGCTCGACCAATAATAGTGATAGCTCCCGCTATTGTAGGTGCTGGTCCCGATTAGGATGAGATTCTGTGGAATCTTAGTCTGTGTGTTATCGATGCCCCCGCCACTGACGGTATCACCGACGAATAGTTCGCCGCTGAAATTAATCACGGCTGAGCCCGTGCTGGTGATGATGATTTTGCTGCCATAGACACCACTGGCTCCCAAGCTGATATCGCCCGCGACACTGATAACCACCGGGCCGACGATCGTGAGCTTGGTGGCGCTGTTGGTGAAATTAAGCGATCCGCTCGTGTAGTATACGGTCGGCGTCCGAGCGCCGGCTGGGCTTGCCTCGAAAGAATGGACACCAATTCAGGCGGCTTTGATGTCTTTCGGTTGTTGTTGTATTTCGTAGGCCACAGGTGAGATCTGACCGAGCGAGCTGTGGCGTCTCGTCGGGTTGTAAAACGTCTCGATATAA
>CAIRTK010000055.1 GCA_903881475.1 uncultured Opitutia bacterium
CCGTGATGAACCTCGCCATGGGCATCCCCATCAAGGTCTGCTCCGCCACCAGCAATTTCATGATCGGCGTCACCGCCGCCACCAGCGCCGCCGTGTATTTCATGCGCGGCGATGTCCAGCCGTTCGTCGCCGCGCCCGTGGCCGTTGGCGTCCTGCTCGGCGCCAAGCTCGGGTCCCGCTTGCTCGGCCGCCTGCCCAACCACGTTATCCGGATCGCCTTTGTCGCGGTGCTCCTCCTCTCCGCCACGCAAATGCTCTGGAAAGCCCTGCGATGAACCCCGTCCCACCCTCCGACAGCAAGGCGCTCCAGGTGGAGATCGTCATCAGCGAACTCCTGCGCTGGGGCGTCTATGGCAGCCTGCTGCTGCTCGTCACCGGCACCGTCGTCTCCTTCCTCCACCCCGAAACCTACGGTTCCGGCGGCGGCTCGGCCGACGACCTCCACCGTCTCGTGACTGCGGGCGCCACGTTTCCGCGCACGCTCTCCTGGCTCGGCCACGGCCTGCTGCAGTGCCAGGGCCAGGCCATCATCGTCGCCGGGCTCCTGCTGCTCATCGCCACGCCGGTCATCCGCGTGCTGGTGTCGATCATCGCGTTCGCCCTGGAAAAGGACCGCGCCTTCGTGGTCATCACCACTGTGGTCTTCCTGTTGCTGCTGGTCTCCTTCGCCCTGGGCAAAGCGGGCTGACCCGCGCGAGGCGGATTCGCCAGTGGCAGCCGGCGTGAGGAGGCTGGATTTTATAACCGCAAAGGCGCGAATCCGCAAAGAACGGAGCAAAGTCCGGAGTGCCTCCCCTTTGGATCGAACTTTGCCCCTCCGCGTCTTTGCGATTCAAATCCGAACAGCCTCCTTACGTCGGCTGCTACTATTACCTTACCCCGAACAGCTGCTGCAGCACCGTCTCGAGGTCCTTGCCCGGCACCCACGCGCCATGGCGGGACAGCACGACTGACTTGCTGCGCTCGCGGCGCACCAGTGCCGTGTTCACGTCCAGGATCGTCGGCTGGCCCGGCCGCAGGCCGATGGCCTCGGTCCCGGTCAGCGGCGTCCACTTGATCGGGATTCCCGTCCAGTCAAACGACACGTCCCAGCCGCTGACTGCAACGGGCAGCGGCTTGGTCAGCAGCGCAGGATAGCGCAGCACGTAGTCCGGCACGCGCGTGGTGCCGAACCGCAGCCGCACCGCCGGCTCCATCTGCGCGAAATAATCCTGAAAGGTGTTCACCTTGTGGGCGCGCCACTTGTTCAGGAAATCCAGCGGATCGAAGCCCATCAGGTTCATCCCGTTCCACAGGCCGTGGTCGTTGGCGCTGCCGAATTTCCGCGAGACGTACCAGAACTGGAAATCCCGCGTGACCATCACGCCGATCTCAAAATGTAGGTGCGCCCGGTCGCGCGGGATGTTGCCGCTGGAGCTGTGCCCCATCACCGCGATGACCTGACCGCGCGTGACCGGCATCCCGTTCCGCACCCCGGGCGCAATCCGCGCTAGGTGCGCATAAAGCGTGTAAACACCGGGGGACTGGTTGGGGTGTTCCAGCACGATGTAGCGCCCGTAGTTGCTGTCGCCCGCCACGGAGTTGACGTGGCGCACCACGCCGTCCATCGCCGCGACCACATTGTCCGTCGGCTCGCCCCGCCGGTCGCGGGCCACGCACTTGATGTCGATGCCTTCGTGAAACTGCGCGCCGCCGCTGCGCACGCCGCCGTAGCTGCCCGACTCCGGGTCGCCGGAACCGGCCTGCTGGAGATAATCGCCGATCGGCCGGCCCTCGACCCACCCCGGGTTCGGCGTCGGCCAGGTGAACTCCACGCGGTCCGCGGCGCGGGCTCCGGCACACGCGGTCAAAAGAAACGCCAAAAGCAACCGCGCGATAAGCGTAAGGGCCGGCCGGCCGGCGGGCGGGCGCCTCATGGCTGCACCTTCTCCACCCGCACGCGCCAGTCGGCGCCGCTCGCCACGTGATGCGCCTTCGCGAAATCGCCCTGGTTGATCGCCACCGCCACATTCATGAGGCTGTTGACGTAAAGCAGGGGCTTTCCTTCCGGGACATCGCCAAAGGTCCGGACATACGGCATCTCGCCTGAGTAAACCGCCCGGCCGGCGTCGGTGATCGTCACCCGGAAGCGCTCGCCGAATTTTGGCTCCAGCCGCGCGAACCAGGCCTCATCGAGGTTCGTCCAGATATTGCCGTACTGGAAATCCAGCACCGGGATGGCGCCGATCAGCGCGCGACCCTCCAGCCGCGGCTTCGCGTAGCTGAGTTTCTGGACGGTGGGCGGCAACAGCGGCCCCACGTCCTCAAACGTGATGACTCCCGCCGCGAGCTTGGCCCCAACATAGGCGAACACGTCGCGCCCGTGAAACGTGTAGGATTTCTCCGACTCCGCCCGCCGGTGCCGGGTCTCGTCAATCTGGCGCACGGCCTCCACCCCGAGATCCTCCGCAATCAGCGTCCATGTGCCGTTGTCCGGCCCGACGAAATAGTGCCCGCTCCGGGTCTTCAGCACCACAGCCTTCCGCTCGGTCCCGACGCCCGGGTCAATCACGGAGACAAACACCGTGCCCGCCGGCCAGAACGGCGCGGTCTGTTTCAACCGGTACGCCCCCTCCCAGACGTCATAGGGCGTGTTTTCGTGGCTCAGGTCATAGATTGCGAGTGTCGGGCTGACCCCGACCGCCACGCCCTTCATCGCCGCCACGGCGCCATCCTTCACGCCAAAGTCGGTCTGCAGCACGAGCGGGCTGGCCGCCCGGGCCGGGGAAACGGCCAATGCCAGCAGCAGCATGGCGACCCGCCAGCTGCGCTCAAATGATGGAGGTCTCATGCGGGAATCAGGGGATGAAAGGCTTCCATGACTTCGGCACCCACGGAATCCGCCAGCAGCCGGCCGCGATCCGTGAGCCGCACGCGCGCACCCTCGCGCAGCGCCAGGCCGCTGTCCGCCAGCCGGTCGAGCAGCGCCTCAACCTCCGGCCAGGGCGCCTCGGGACTGCGCAATTTCCAGCCGGCGACATCGACGCCCGCATTCATCCGCAGGCCGAAAATCAGCGCATCCTCCGCCAGCTGCCGCGGCGTCAGCGCCACCCGGTCCTCCGTCACCCGCTCGCCGCGCGCGACGTTCGCGAGCCATTGGTCCAGGTCCGCGATATTTGCTCCGCGCCGGTCGCCCTGCTGCGACGCCGACGACGGCCCGAGTCCGATCCATTCGTGCATGTGCCAGGTGTTGAGATTGTGCCGGCAGGCGTGCCCGGCGTGCGCGAAATTGGAAACCTCGTATTGCGCATAACCCGCCTCCGCCAGTTGCGCCCAGGTCGCCTCGTACAGCCGTACCTCGTGCTCCGGGTCCAGTTTCACCCGGCCTTGCGACAGCTTCACCCACAGCGCGGTGTCCTCCTCAAACGTCAGGCAGTAGGTCGAGAGATGGTCGGGCGCGAGCCGCACGGCCTCCCGCACGTCCGCCGCCCATTCCGCCTCGGTCTGGCCCGGCAGGGCAAACATCAGGTCGAGGTTCACACTGGCAAAGCCGGCGGCGCGGACGCGGTCATAGGCCCGGTAAATCTGCTCCCGGGTGTGCTGCCGGCCCAGGCCTTCGAGCAGCGCCGGCTGAAAACTCTGCACCCCCATCGAAACCCGCGTCACGCCCGCCTCGCGGAGGACCGCCAGGCGCTGGTCCGTGACCGAGGCCGGGGCCAGTTCGACCGTCCACTCCTCCGGCGCCCCGCCGCAGCGGGCCCGGACGATTTCCGCGAGCCGCCCCAAATCCCGCGGCGCCAGCAGTCCCGGCGTGCCGCCGCCCCAGAACACCGTCGTCACCGCCCGGTCCCACCGCGCCAGTTTCGCCTCATCCGCCACGCCCGAAAGGAAACTTTCCACCGCGCCGGCGGTCGGCTTGGTCTGGTAAAACGCGCAAAAGTCGCAGGTCGACGCACAGAACGGCACATGCACGTACACGCCCAACGGGTTGGGCGTCGAAGCTTTGTCTTGCTCTGGTGCAAAGTGGCTCATTACTAACACATTTTAATCCGACCGGTTTTCCCTCTAAAAAGCCAATGCATACCAACCCAATTTCCCTCGCGAGAAAAATCCTCCTCGGACTCGGCGCCCTGCTCGGACTGGCGCTGCTCAGCGGCTGCGACAACGTCGTCCTGACCAACCTCACCCCGGCTTCCCTGCCGGAGAATCCGTCGCAGATCTACACCATCACGCTCCGGGCCACGCCCAAGAGCAGCTACGTCGTCTCCGGCAGCATCAAGCCGCAGATCGTGATCGATGGCCAGAATTACCCGATGAACAAGAGTTCGCTCGCCGACGGCATCTATGAGTTCGACTACCAGTTGCCGGCCGGCCGCGAGGAACTCGCCTATTACTTCCTCGTCAGCTACGAGATCGAGAATAACGGCACGCACAGCCCCGGCGAGGCCTATACCGAGGTCACCCACGCCCGGATCGTCCATCGCTATGTGCTCTCCCTGGAAGTCAATCGCGGCCCCGTCGGCGCCCGCGTGAGCGTCCTTGGCCGCGGCTTTACGCCCCAGGACATCCTGTACTTTGACAATACCCCTACCCGCACGGTCTTCGAGTCCCCCAACGCCCTTAGCCTGTTCGTTCCCGCCCTCGAGGCCAACCGCAACTATCGCGTTATGCTCGGCAGCGCCGCCGGCAACTCGCCGGTCGGCACCTTCCGGATCGATGCCAGCAGCCTCTCGGTCGCGCCCTCCTCGCTCACCCTCAAGACGGGCGATCACCAGACGCTCACCTTCACCGTCCCCAACGCCGCACCTCCCGGCGGCCTGTTGCTCGACGTCACGACCGACGTGCCCGAGAGTGTCATCATGCCCGAGGTCATCGTGCCGCAGGGCCAGACCACCGTCACGGTCAATGTCGAGGGCGGCAAACCCGGCAGTGGCAGCCTCTTCCTGAAGGGCTACGGCGCCGGCGAAGTCACGATCCCGGTCAACGTGACCGCGAAGTAAACCGCCGCCGGGCTTTCCCGTTTCCGTCCGACCCTGCCCTTCCGGCAGGGTCTTTTTTTTTACCCCAAAGCACACGAAGGCTTGATCCCAATCCTTTGTTTCACCGCGAAGCGCGCAAAGCTTCGAACCAAGCAATCATGTCTTGGCCTTTGCGGTCTTCGCGCTCTTCGCGGTGAAAATCAGCCGGTCTGGGGCTGGTCTTCGTGTGCTTCGGGCCCTTTGGTGGTTAAATCCCAACGCTCATAGCTCCAGCGTCACCACCACCGGCCGGTGGTCGCTGGCGCCCGTGGCCTCCGCGCCTCCGTAAATGCGGGCCACCCCTCCCCGGACCGACGCGCTCAATCCCGGCGAAACCAGGATATGGTCCACGCGGGAATAGGTTTCCTCCTTCCGATAGGCGTGCGTCCAGGTCTCGCCGCGCGCGTCCGCCGCGGGCAGCAACCTGGCCACCTCGGTTTTCCCGCGCCGCAGGAGGCGCTGTACCGCCTTGCCCGCCTTCCCATCGTTGCAGTCGCCCAGGACCAAGAACCGCGCCGCCGCCGGATCGGGAAACCGGGCCAGCACCGCATCGCGGATCGCCGTCGCCTCGCCCACCCGGCGCACGGCCGACATCGGATCATCCGGACGGTCCGTAAACCGGCTCTTCAAATGCAGTCCGAAGAGCGTGAGATCGCCCGCCGGCGTCGCGACGGTGATCTCCAGCAACCCGCGCTTCACGCGTTCCGTCCCGCCCAAATAAGGAAACTCGAGGGCGGCGTGCGGCGTTACCGCCTTGAACGGCCGCCGCGACAGCACCGCTACGTGCCGGTCGGAATCATTGCCCTCCAGCAGGCTGGCCTGGGGATAATCCAGCCCTTCCGCCTTCAGGTCCCGGCGGAGTTCATCGAGATAGGGCTGCCCGCCCACTTCCTGCAGGACGAGAATGTCGGCATCGAGTCCGCGGATGACCGCGCGCAGCGCCTGCTTCTCCGTCTCGGGCTTCGGGTACTCCTTGCGATACCCCGCTTCCGTCATCCGGTCCGCGGAACCGTAGTTTTCCACATTGTAAGTCGCCACCGTAAGCGTTTCAGCGCGGAGGGCCGCAACCAAGGCGAAGAGGAATAAAACTCCCAAGCCTTTACCCGAAGGTCGCCAAGGACGCAGAAAAACCGCGCCGGCGGACTCGGCTTTGGCGATCTTGGCGACCTTCGTGCCAACTGCCTTGGCTCGGAGGGTTTGAGCTGAAGCCGCGCGGCCGGTCTCGGCCTGTGCCGCCAGTTCATACCCAAGCCGTCTGATTCCGGCGGATTTCATCCGGGTCGACCCACACGATCCGCCGTCAAGTGATTCCCGCCGCTAGGGCCCGCTCCCGCTCCACCAGGGTCGGGTGCGAGTAATACACCGCGCTATACAGCGGATGCGGCGTGAGGTTCGAGAGGTTCTTCTGCGAGAGCTTCCGCAGCGCGCCGATCATCGGCCCGTTGGAACCGACGGCGTTTTTCGCAAAGGCATCGGCCTCGTACTCGTTCTTGCGCGACAGCCAGTTGCCGGCGGGCGAAAACCAGAACGTCACCAGCCCGCCCAGCAGCCCGAACAGCAGGAACGTCGGCGCCAGCACGCCGGCCGGCAGCCCGAAGGCCGCGTTGAACCACGGCGCTTGCGCTAGCCAGGCGATTACCGCAAACGCGCCGAACTGCATCAGCGCCGTCAGCGCCAGAAACTTCGGGATGTGACCGCATTTATAATGCCCGATTTCATGCGCGAGCACCGCCTCCAGCTCCTCCGGTGTGAGCTGGGCCATGAGGGTGTCGAACAGCACGATGCGACGGAATCGCCCGAAGCCCGTGAAGAACGCGTTGGAATGACCCGATCGCTTGCTGCCATCCATCACCTCGATGGTGCTGGCCCGGAACCCCGTGCGATCCCCCAGCACCATCAGCCGGGTCCGGAGTTCCCCTTCCGGCAGCGGGGTGAGCGTGTTGAACAGCGGCAGGATCAGCTTCGGGTACAGCACCATCATCAGGAGCTGAAACGCGAACAGCAGCGCAAAGCCCCAGATCCACCAGGTCGCGCCCACCCATTTCACCAGCGAAAGCAGCGCCCACAGCAGCGGAAACCCGATCACGAGCGTCAGCGCCATGCCCTTGAGCTTGTCCGTCACCCAGAGCGCCGGCGTGCTCTGGTTGAATCCGAATTTCTGCTCGAGACCGAACTGCTCCCACCAGTCAAACGGCAGGGATGGCACCGCCAGCAGCATGCCCGTGATCAGGATGAAGACCACCTGGCTCCAGACCGCGCCCGGTCCACCCCAGGCCGTGACCCTTCCATAGATCCAGGGCAGCACTCCGCCAAAAATCACCAGCGCCAGCAGCAGGGCGTCGAACCCCCCGGTGATGATCCCAAAGGACGATTTCTCCAGGGTGTAGGCGACCGACTTGGCATACGTCGCCGGATCCATGATCGCGGCCACCGCCGGCGGCGCATCCGTCGCATGGCGGCGGACTTCCGCCCGGTTCAGGGCCGAGAGCACCAGTTCCCCGGCCAGTCGGAGGACCATCAACGCCGCCACAACCAGAAGGACCGGACTCATCCGTCCAATCCATGCGAAACCCGCACCGCCGCGAGCCCAAAGATTGTTTGAAATACCCGCCCTCCCGCGCATGTTTCCCGGAGTGGAAGCCAAAGACGCCAAACTCTCCTTCGAGACCGCCCTCACCAAGCTTGAATCCATAGTGGAATCGATGGAATCGGGCGAAGTCCCCCTGGCCGAGCTGCTCGCCAAGTTCGAGGAGGGCAACAAATTGCTCAAACTCTGCGAAACCCGGCTGAAAGACGCCGAACTCAAGATCGAGCAGCTCAAGAAGTCGAAGGACGGCGTCACTTTCGCCAAATTCGAGGCTTCCCGCGAGAGCTGACCCGCCTCCAAGCTCCGCCTCCGCTGATGAACGACTCTTCCTCCGCCACGCCCCCGCGTCTCCTCGGGACCATCCACGGTCCCGCCGACGTCAAGGCCCTCACCCCCGCCCAGCTCCCGCAGCTCGCGCAGGAAATCCGCGACGAACTCATCGCCGTCACCGCCAAGAACGGCGGCCACATCGGCCCCAACCTCGGCGTGGTCGAGCTGACCCTCGCCCTGCACCGGGTTTTCAGCACGCCCGAGGACCAGCTGGTCTTCGACGTCGCCCACCAGGGTTACGTCCACAAGCTCCTCACCGGCCGCGGCGGCGAATTCTTCCGGAAACTCCGCTCCACCGGCGGCGCCAGCGGTTTTCTCTGCCGCGCCGAGAGCCCCCATGACTCCTTCGGCGCCGGCCACGCCGGCACCGCCCTGTCCGCCGCCCTCGGCATGGCCACCGCCCGCGACCTGCACGGCTCCTCGGAGCACGTGGTCGCCATCTGCGGCGACGCTGCCTTCACCTGCGGCATCACCCTCGAGGCGCTCAACAACGTCGTCAGCTCCACCAAGCGCCTCATCGTCATCCTCAACGACAACGAGTGGTCCATCGCCAAGAATGTCGGCGCCATTTCGCGCTACCTGAACCGGCTCAGCACCAACTCGACCTACAACAAGCTCCACCACGACGTGGAGGCGTTCTTCAAGAGCTTCCCCGCCGGCGTCGAGATGAACCGGGTCTACCACAAGTGGAAGCGCGAGACCAAGGACTTCTTCGTCGAGTCCTCCCTCTTTGAGAAATTCGGCCTGCGGTACATCGGCCCCGTTGACGGCCACAACCTCGACGCCCTCGTAAAAAATCTCGAGTTCGCCAAGCACTGCGACGTCCCCGTGCTGGTCCACGTCCTCACCAAGAAGGGCAAGGGCCTCGAAGCCGCCGTGAACTCGCCCGAGAAATTCCACGGCGCCAGCCCCTTCGATCCGGTCACCGGCGAGAGCCGGAAATCCGCCCCCGGCACGCCGCCCAATTATCAGGATGTCTTCGGCCACGCACTCGTGCGCTTCGCCAAAGCCGACCCGAATATCGTCGGCATCACCGGCGCGATGCCCAGCGGTACCGGCCTCAGCCACCTGGCGGCCGAAGTCCCGCGGCAGTTCTTTGATGTCGGCATCGCCGAGGAGCACGCCGTCCTGTTCGCCGCCGGCCTCGCCACCAAGGGCATCAAGCCCGTCTGCGCCATCTACTCGACCTTCCTGCAGCGCGCCTACGACCCGATCATCCACGACGTCGCGCTGCAGAACCTGCCCGTCACCTTCTGCATGGACCGCGCGGGCCTTTCGCCCAACGACGGGCCGACCCACCACGGCCTCTTCGACCTCGCCTACCTGCGCTGTGTGCCCAATGCGACCGTGATGCAGCCGAGGGACGAGGACGAACTTGTCGACATGCTGCACACCGGCCTGAACCTCGGCAGCCCCGCCTTCATCCGCTACCCGCGCGGCGCGGGTCTCGGCGTGAAGATCAAGGACGCGCCCGCCCTCCTGCCCATCGGCCATGCCGAGGTCCTGCGCGAGGGCTCCAACATCATGATCTGGGCCCTCGGCCCCATGATCCAGGATGCGCTCGCCCTCGCCGCCCGGCTCGAGACCGAGGAGAACCTCTCCGTCGGTGTCGTGAACGCCCGCTTCGTCAAGCCGCTCGACCGCACCCTGCTGCTCAGCCACGCCGCCTGCATCCCCCTGCTCGTCACGATGGAGGACCACGTCATCACCGGCGGGTTCGGCAGCGCGGTCCTGGAAGTGCTGCAGGAGGCCGACTGCCCCGTGGCCTTGGAGCGCATCGGCTGGCCGGACAAGTTCATCGAGCATGGCAGCAATGTCGAAACCCTGCGCGCCGCCTATGGGCTCGCCCCCGACGATATCTACCGCCGGATCCTCGGCCGGTGGCGCAATCTGAGCACGGAACGCGTCGAGGCGGACGTCTGAGCGAGGGACGATTTACGAGGGACGAGGCACGATTTGATCGATCCCCGGTCTCCCTGGCCGCCCCAGTAGCAGCCTAGGTAAGGAGGCTGTCCCGCGAAAATTCCACCCGCGTAAATCTCCCTCAACGCCCCAACCCAAGTGTCACGTAATACGTGACCTTCTTCGCATCACGTCCCTCCTCCCACGTAAATCGCCCATGGCCCGCCGCACCCTGATCACCCTCCTCGCGCTGAAGGCCCTCGCCCTCACGCTGGCCTGGTTCGGTCACTGGGCGGCCGCTGCGGTGGTTTTCTTCGGGCCCGACCTCTGGATACTTTATAATCTCCTCGTACCCTCAGCCCAGGGCCTGTGCCGCAACTTCACCCGTTTCGAAACCGACCGGTCCGAAATCTGGCTGACGATCGACGACGGTCCCGACCCGGATGACACTCCCCGGATCCTCGAGCTCCTCGACCGACACCAGGCCCGGGCGACGTTCTTCCTGATTGGCCGGCGCGCACAACGACACCCGGCATTGGTGACCGAGATCGTGCGCCGTGGCCATGAAGTCGGCCACCATACCCACACGCATCCCGCCGGATCCTTCTGGTGCGCCAGCCCCGCCCGGCTCGGCCGGGAGTTGGACGAAGCCACCCAGGTTCTGACGCCCCTCGGCCCGCCCCTGCGCTGGTTCCGGCCGCCGGTGGGCATCAAGCATTTCCTGCTGCCCCACGCACTCGCTGTCCGCGGACTGCAGTGTGTGACGTGGACGATCCGCAGCGGCGACTGCCTCAGCCGCAGCCCCGAAACCGTGCAGGCCAACGTGCTCCGCCAGCTTCACCCCGGCGCCATCCTCCTCATGCACGGAGGCCCCAGCGTGTGATCGTGTGGTGGGCGCTCTATCCCGGCCGGCTGAAAACCACTACGCGCGATGCCATCATCTCGCCCGGCAACGAAGTGTTTCTCAGCGCTGCGTCGGTCTGGGAGCTGGGGCTGAAAATCGCCCGCGGCAAGCTGGCCCTGCCCGCGGACTACGCGCCGCGGTTATTGGCGCACGGCTTCGAGGAACTGGGCGTGAGCATCGGGCACGCTGCCCGCTCGACGACGCTTCCTCCGCTTCACGGCGACCCGTTTGACCGGCTGCTGATCGCCCAGGCGCTGGAGGAAGGCCTGATGCTCGTCACCAGCGATCAGGCGATTCTGCGGTACGATGTGCCTGCGATGGAAGCCTAGCTGGACTGCTGGCTTTAGCCAGCAAGCCTGCAGTTCCGAAGGTAGGGCGAGTCGTCCCCAACGTGCCGTCGTGGCGCAGGCATCCTGCCTGCCATTTCGCCGGATGCAGGCCGGAGGCCGCGCCACTTTCCTCTGGCCGGACGAGTGAACCTCAACTCTGTTTGCTTGGGTATGCCCGAGCGATCCGCGTCCCCTGCCCGCGCCCTGTGGTCGCGACTCCTGCTCGGGCCGTGGGCCGCCGCCGTGGTGCTCGGCCTATTCTGGTTTTTGCTGACGGCCAGCCTGCGCGACAAGAGCCTCACCTTCGATGAGGCCGGCTATGCGGCGGCCGGCTACGTGGACTGGCGCTTCCACGATTTCCGCCTGCAACCCGAAAGCGGCCAGCTGCCGCAGCGGCTGATCGGCCTGCCCCTGGCCCTGGGCTCCCACGCCTTTCCGGACACCGATTCTTCGCTCTGGCGGGATTCCCGTTTTCTGGAACTGGGTCACGCCTGGTTTTATCAACTGGGCAACGATGCCGCCGGCATGGCCGCGCAAGGGCGGGGCGCGGCCGGACTGCTGGCGGTTGCGCTGGGCGCATGCGTCTGGGCTTGGTCGCGCCGGCTCTTCGGTCCGGTCGGCGGAATGCTTTCGCTCCTACTCTATGTATTGAGTCCGAGCATCCTCGCGAACGGCGCGCTGATGACCTCGGACATGGCTGTGGCCCTGTTCTTCACCGCATCCCTGGGTGCGCTATGGCGGCTGATGCAGCGGATCACGCCCGGCCGTCTCGCCCTGAGTGCGGTCATGACTGCCGGACTTGTCCTGTCGAAAACGTCGGCCCTGCTGATCCTGCCGATGGCCGCAGTGCTGGTCGCAGCCCGCCTGGCCGACGGCCGGCCGCTGCCGGTGATGATCGGCCGCGAAAGGCCATTGACCCAACGCTCCCGGCAAGCGCTCGCCTTGGGGGCCGCGGCCCTGCTCCATGTGCTGGTCGTCGTGGGGGCGATCTGGACGGCCTCCGACTTCAGGTATTCGGCGTTCCATGGAACCCGGGAGGAAGGCGGCCGCTTCGCCCTGCCGTGGGAATACTTCCTGGCGGAATCAAGTCCGGGCGATCTGCTGCAGCAGGTCAGCCTGACCCCGGAGCAGGCGGCGCAGGCTGGGCGGATTTTTCAGGAGCGCGGGTTGAGCCCGGCGCTGTGGATCAACCCGGCCGTCGACGCCCTGGCAGAAGTCAGGCGCACGGTGCTCACCCCCGCCCAGCAGGCACAGCTGGACCGGCTGCGCGCTGAACCGCCGGCCACCGCGGGCCGCCGCAGTCTGGAATTCCTGCGGCAGCACGAAGTGTTGCCCGAGGCCTGGATTTACGGACTGGCGGATGTGCTCTGGCGCAGCCAGTGGCGCAGTGCATTTTTCAATGGCGAGTTCAGCCTGGCGGGCTGGCCCGCGTTTTTTCCCTACACCTTCGCCGTCAAGACGCCGCTCGCAGTCTTCGGCGTGCTGGCCCTGGCCATTGCCGCCGCGGTCGCAGGCTGGCGCCGCGAAAAAGCGGGATCCCCTCCTGCTTCCCGCGGCCCCGGGATTTGGGTGGGTTTCTACCGGACGCTGCCACTATGGACGCTGCTGCTGGTGTACGGCGCGGTGATGATCGCGAGCCACCTGAACATCGGCCACCGGCACATGCTGCCTTTGTACGCGCCGATGTTTGTGCTGGCTGGCGTGGCCGGCCGATGGATCGAAGACGGGTCGCTCGCCGGACGCACAGGGCGGCTCGCGGGCGCGGCGCTGATCGGCCTCATCGGATTGCTGACCGTGGAGGTGCTGGCGCGGTTTCCCAACTACCTCGCCTACTTCAACGGCGTGGTCCGTCCGGCGCAGGCGTACCATCATCTCGTCGACAGTTCCCTCGACTGGGGCCAGGATCTGCCGGCCGTGCGGCCGTACGTCGAGGCGCATCCCGGGAACGGTCCCTATTATTTTTCATATTTTGGCATCGCTGATCCCGACTACTACGGCATCCCGGCCCGGCCGCTCTTTTCCTATTACGGCCTCCAGTGGCACCGGCATCCGCCGATGGCCATCCTCCCGGTACCGCTCGATCAACCACGGGCCACGGTGGCAGCCCAGCATGAAGCCCGGCCGGACTACGACTTGCTGACCGTGATGCGACTTCCGGACCAGGCCGTGTCCGTGTGGCTGAAAAAGCCGGCGGAACTGCGGCTGGCCGGCGGCACATACCTGATCAGCGCCTCCATGCTGCAGCCCGTCTATTATGATTTGAAGGGACCGTGGGGACCGTGGAATTCCCGGCATGAGGCTGTTTACCAGCAACTCTCGGCCGAAGTGAAACCGCTCATGGACGACGATTCGGCCGCCCGGGCCGCGGCCTTGAATCATCACTCGCCGTGGGAATGGTCGGCCTTGCTCCAGCAGTTCGACGTCTATCGGTTGGCGCGGCTGACTGCCTGGCTACGGCAGCGCGAAGCGGACGAGACGCTCAACTATTCGATCCTAGTCTACCACCTTACGGATGCGGATGTGGCGCAGGCGCTCGGCGGCCCGCCGCCCGAACTTGGCCCCGACCGGGCGCAAGCCGTGTTGGAGCAGGCGGCCGCCGAAAAACAGTAAGCGCACCCGACGGCCAATGGGGAGCGCGACTGGCCGCAGAATCGCCCGCCCCGTCCTACCTGAGGCCGAGTACCGGCTGGATCCGGACGGGAACCTTGGCGTCCTGCAGCAGAACCCAAAAAAACAAGGCCCCCACTTGCCAACCCATCCCGGCGCGGATGTAGTCCGGGCATGCGTTTGATCATGCCGGCCCCGGGAATTGACGCGGGCAGCGGGGCGGTTTTGAGGCCTTGCGGGATGAGTGAGCCGGCGGGCCGCCATACGGCGCCCGTGCGTCCCCAACCCTTCCGCTGCGCCGGGTGGAACCGCTGTGCGCCCCGCGTAACCTGAGATTCGCCCATGTGGATCGTCCGACTCGCCCTTCGCCGTCCCTACACCTTCGTCGTCGCCTCGATGCTGGTGCTGATCCTGGGCGTGTTCACGATCCTGAACACCCCGACCGACATCTTCCCGGACATCAACATCCCGGTGATCTCGGTGATCTTCAATTACAGCGGCATGTCGCCCGACGACATGGAAAAGCACATCATCACGGGCTTCGAGCGCACGCTGACCACGACCGTCAACGACATCGAGCACACTGAGAGCCAGTCCCTCTACGGCGTCGCAACGGTCAAGATCTACTTCCAGCCCAACGCAAAGATTGAGACCGCCATCGCCCAGGTCTCCGCTATCTGCCAGACTTCCATCCGTTCGATGCCGCCGGGCACTCAGCCGCCGCTGGTCATCCAGTACAGTGCCTCCAACGTCCCGATCCTGCAGCTCTCCTTCTCGAGCGACACCCTCGCCGAGCAGGGCATGTTCGACCAGGCGATCAATTTCGTCCGCCCGCGCCTGGTGACAGTGCCCGGCGTCCAGATCCCCTATCCCTATGGCGGCAAGCAGCGGCAGGTCATGGTCGACCTCGATCCGGCCCGGCTCTACGCGTGGGGCATCTCGCCTTCCGATGTTTCCGCCGCGATCGGCGCGCAAAACCTGATCCTGCCCGCCGGCAACACCAAGATCGGCAACCAGGAATATCCCGTCATCCTCAACAGCAGCCCCGTCAAGGCCGACGACCTCAACAACCTCCCGATCAAGACGGTCAACGGCACGCCCATCTACATCAAGGACGTAGCCCACGTGCGCGATGGTTTCCAGGTGCAGACGAGCATGGTGCACGTCAGCGGCAAGCGCGGCGTGCTTCTCTCGATCATGAAGAACGGCGGCGCCTCGACGCTCGATGTGGTCGCCGGCATCAAGCAGGCGCTCGAGTCCGTCTACCCGATTCTCCCGAAGGGGCTTAAGGTCACGCCGCTGTTCGACCAGTCGCTCTTCGTCCGCGCCTCGATCGAGGGCGTGGTCCGCGAGGCGGTCATCGCCGCGGGGCTGACCGCGTTGATGATCCTCGTCTTCCTCGGCAGCTGGCGCAGCACCGTGGTGGTCGTCACCTCCATCCCGCTCTCCATCCTCGTCTCCATCATCGTCATGAGCTGGCTCGGCCAGACCCTGAACGTCATGACGCTGGGCGGCCTGGCCCTCGCCGTCGGCATCCTCGTGGACGACGCGACCGTGGAGATCGAGAACATCCACCGCAACCTGCACGAGGGAAAACGTCTCGTGCAGGCCATCCTCGACGGCGCGTCCCAGATCGCCGTGCCCGCGTTCGTCTCGACCCTCTGCATCTGCATCGTGTTCATCCCCGTCGTCTTCATCAGCGGCTCGGCCAAGTTCCTGTTCATCCCGCTCGGCATGGCCGTCGTCTTCGCCATGCTGACGAGTTACCTGCTGAGCCGGACCCTCGTGCCCACGATGGTGCATTACCTGCTCGCCAGCGAGGTGGAGATGTTCGGCGGCAAGCTGGACCAGAGCGATCCGCACGCCGACCCCGCGAAGGCGCGCGCGAACGACCCGCACCTGCAGCATCCCTACTACAGCGTGGGCGCCGCGCTCCGGTGGACGCTCAAGTTCTTCGCCCCGGCCATCGCCGCGGTCGCCGTGGGCCTGGAGATTGTCACCCGCGCGGGCCACGATGCCACGGAGATTTTCACCCTCGCCTTCGTCGCCCTCGTGGTCATCGCCGCGCTACGCTACGCCCTCCAAAACGGCTATATCTGGAAATTCCACGAGAAGTTCAACGTCCAGTTCGAGCGCGTCCGTCGGCAATACGGCGGGCTGCTCGCCTGGGGCCTGGAACACCGCACCGCGGTGCTGGGCGTGTTCGTCCTGCTGGTGGCCAGCTCCGTCGCCCTCGTGGCGTTCGGCCTGATCGGCAAGGATTTCTTCCCGACCGTCGACGCCGGCCAGATCCGTCTCCATGTGCGCGCCGCGCCCGGTACGCGCCTCGAGCAGACCGGGCGGATCTTCGCCGCGGTGGAAAAGGCCATCAAGGAGGTCATCCCGACCGCGGAGATCGACACGCTCCTCGACAACATCGGCATCCCGAACAGCGGCATCAACCTCTCGCTCAGCGACGGGTCGCTGATGTCCTCCGCCGACGGCGAGATCCTGCTCGCCCTCAAGCCTGGCCATCAGCCCACCGAGCAGTACATCGACCGACTCACCCTGGATCTGCGGGCCAAGTTTCCCGGGCTCACCTTCTACTTCGCTCCCGCCGACATCGTCACCCAGGTGCTGAACTTCGGCATCGCCGCCCCGATCGACGTCCAGATCGAGGGCGTGACCTCCGACGCCCCCGCCAACTACGTCATCGCGAAGCGTATCGCCGCCGAGATCGCCGGCCTGCCCGGCGCGGCCGACGTCCGCGTGCAGCAGGTGCCCCACACACCCACCCTGTTCATGAATGTCGACCGGACGCAGGCCAACTATGCCGGCCTCACCCAGCGCGATGTGGCCAACGACATGCTTGTCTCGCTCAGCGGCACCGCCCAGCAGAACCCGAATTACTGGCAGGACACCGTCCATGGCGTGCAATACAGTGTGCTCGTCCAGACGCCCCAGTATCGGATCGACTCGATCAACGCCCTGCAGAACCAGCCGGTCGTGCCGGCCGGGAGCCTCGTGCCCGGCGGAGCGTTTCATGCGGAAGCCCAGCTCCTCGGCAGTGTCGCGGCCCTTGATCGCGGCGTATCGCCGACCAACATCACTCACTATAATCCGCGGCCCACCTTTGACGTGCTCGCCGGCGTGCGCGGCATGGACCTGGGCACCGTCGCCCGCGGGGTGCGCGCCATCGTCGCCCGAGAGCGCCCGAACCTGCCGAAGGGCAGCCTCATCACCATCCGCGGTCAGGTCCAGAGCATGGACTCCTCCTTCACCGGGCTCAGCTACGGCCTGATCTTCGCCATCATCCTCGTCTACCTGCTGCTGGTCGTGAACTTCCAGTCCTGGCTCGATCCGCTCATCATCCTCATGGCCCTGCCGGGCGCGCTGGCAGGCATCCTGTGGATGCTGTTCATCACCCAGACCACGATCAATGTACCGTCACTCATGGGCGCGATTATGAGCATCGGCGTGGCCACGGCGAACAGCATCCTGATGATCACCTTCGCCAACGACCTCCGCAAGGAGGGCGCCAACGCCCACGACGCCGCGCTGGCCGCCGGCATGACCCGCCTGCGGCCCGTCATCATGACCGCCCTCGCGATGATCATCGGCATGCTGCCGATGTCCCTCGGCCTCGGCGAAGGCGGCGAGCAGAACGCCCCGCTCGGCCGCGCGGTCATCGGCGGCCTGCTGCTGGCCACGTTCGCCACGCTGTTCTTTGTGCCCGTCGTGTACAGTAAGCTGCGCGCCAAGGCGGCAGTGACCCAAGTTGAGGAGGAGTTGAAATAATGAAATCCAGCGATCCCACCCCCGAAGATCTCCCCAAGGTCAGCCAGCGGACGCTGACGATCATCGCCGCCGTTCTCGTGCTGGCCCTGGCCGGCTTTTTCGTGCTCGGCTTCTGGCCGCGTCACAACCGCATCAAGGAACGCGAGGAGCTCGCCCGCACCCTCCGCGACCAGCCACTGGTCGTCCAAGTCGTCCATCCCCGGACCACGAAAAAACCGGTGACCCTCACGCTGCCCGCCGACGTCCGCGCCTACGCCGCCACGGCCCTCTACGCCCGCATCAATGGCTACCTCGCGTCGTGGAAGGCCGATATCAACGATCGCGTCAAACAGGGCGACGTCCTCGCCGTCATCGCCGCCCCGGACACCGATGCCGACCTCGAGCAGGCCGAGGCCAACCTGAAACAACTCCAGACTAACTACGACCTGGCGCTGGCCACCGACCAGCGCTACCAGGGCCTGATTCCCACGCAGGGCGTGACCCAGCAGCAGCTGGACCAGTTTCATTCCGCCGCCGAGCAGGCCAAGGCCGCCGTCGTATCCGCCGCTGCCGCTGTCGACCGGCTCAAGACGCTGGTGGGCTTTGAGACCATCCGGGCCCCGTTCGACGGCGTGGTCACCGCCCGAAACTATGACGTCGGTGCGCTGATTTCAGCTTCCAACATCGGTCCGGGCCAGGAATTGTTCGATGTCGCCGCCGATGACCGGCTCCGAGTCTACGTCAATGTGCCCCAGGCCTACGCGCCCCAGATCGCCTTCGACCAGCCCGTGACCCTGACGCTGGAGCAGAATTATCCAGGTCACAAATTTACCGGCTCGGTCCGGCGCTCATCCGGCACGCTCGACCCGGTGACGCGCACCCTGCGGACCGAATTGGAATTCAAAAACGCGGATCCGCTCCGCCGCATCTTCCCCGGCATGTACGGCGAGGCAGTGTTCACTATCAAGCGCGAGGCGCCGGTCCTGACCGTGCCCACCAGCGCGCTGCTCTTTGAAGGCGACGGAAAACTGGTCGCGGTGGTCAGCGCGGAAAACAAGATCCATTTCGCCAAGATTTCCCCGGGCAGCGATCATGGTACGGAAATCGAGGTCATCGCCGGCCTGAAAGGCGATGAATGGATCGTTTCGAACCCCGGCGAGCAACTGACGGAGGGCGTGACGGTTTCACCCGTTTCCGACCCTCCCGCAAGCCCCGCGGCCGGTACTCCGCTGACGACGGCCCCCCTACCCGCGAACGAGAAGTGAGACCGATGTCGCACATGATCCCAGGACCTGGGTGGCTTGGAGCACCTGGCCAAAAGGTAGGGCGGATTATCCCTAATCCGCCGGGGTTGGACGGCGTAGGCACATCCTCACGGCGCGTTAAGGATAACGCGCCCTACCCTTTTAGGCACCCTCTTCGCCGGGCCGGTTTCCTGCTGGCCGTCATCGGTGCCGCCATGGTTGGAGGCTGCGTCATCGACCAGACCAAGGAAGTGCAGACCTACCGCGATGTGCTCGACCAGCACGCGCCGAAGCCCAAGCCCCTCGAGCCCGGCGAAACCCTGACCCTGGAACGCGCGCTCGCCCTGGCCAACGCCGACAACGAGCAGCTCGCCTCGCAGGGCGAGACGTACCTCCAGTCGCTGATCAACAAGAACCGCGCCGTCGCGGCATTCCTCCCCTCGGTCAGCTTCCAGCCGAATTTCACCCTGGAGCAGGCTCCTAAGGGTGGCGCCACCGCCTCCCCCGGAGCGCCTTCCACGAGCGCCGCCGCCGCCGCAGCCAGCTCGGGCGGCTATGTCCAGCAGGGCAACGTGCTGCGCCGCTTCGAGGCGCCGGTCGTCGGCAGCATGAACCTCTCCTACTACAATGTACCCACGTTGAAAGGCGCGGAAACGACCGTCGTCCAGCAGCGGCAGCTGCTGCTCGATGCCCAGGCCACGGTGCTGCTGAATGTCGCCCAAACCTACTACCAGGTCCTGATCTCCACCCGGCAGGCCGCCGTGCTGCAGGACTCGCTCGCGCTGCAGGCGGCCCGGGTTCGCGACGTCGAGGGACGCTTCAAGGTCCGCCTGGCGCTGGCTCTTGAGGTGTCGCAGGCCCGGTCGGCCCAGTCGGCCACCCAAGTGCTGCTGACCCAGGCGAAGAACGACGTGCGCAACGGCCGCCGCACACTGGCCGTGCTCATCGGCGCGGCGCAGGTCGACGGTCCCTTGGTGGACGAAACCGTCCCGCCGGAACAGCTCTCACCCGTGTCGACCTACGTTGAACAAGCCGTGGCCCGCCGCCCGGACCTGCTGGCCGCGCAGGCGGCGGTCAAGGCCGCGCACTACGCGGTCGATGCCGCGGTGTCCGAGTATTACCCGTCGGTCTCGCTCAACGTCGCGGGCTTTCTCTATCGGGAGAATTATGCCAACGCCACCAAATGGGACGGCATCCTGCTGGCCAACCTGCCGATCTTTTCTCCCGGCACCATCAAGGCCGACGTCCGCACCGCGTGGTCGCGCCTGCGCCAGGCGGCCCTGTTTGAATCCTACCTGCGCCGGCAAATAGAACAAGGCGTACAGAGCGCGTACGACAACTTCGTCACCAGCGGCGGTCAGCTCACGGAACTGCAGCGTGAGGTCCTGGCGGCGTCGGATGCCTATCAACAGTCGGTCCAATTGGAAAAGAACGGCCTGGCCATCCCGCTGGACGTACTCACCGCGCAGAACACGCTGCTCAACGCCAAGCTCCAGTACGCCAGCGAGGCCTTTAGCCGCACCGTCTATTACCTAGACCTGCTCCGCACCACCGGCGACCTGAACCCCCGCACGCCGGAGAGCCTCCAGCCCGGCGGAGGAAAGTGACCTCTTCTGCAGGCATCGGCATTTTGACACCAAGGTCGTAAAGATCGCAAAGGACGAAACTAGTCACCGTGAGGCCTGAAGGTGGGCAGGCACGTCCCTCTGCCTGCATGGGCAAGTGCACAGCGATCGGTGAAGATGCGATTACCACTTGCAGCACCGCAGGAAAATGCGGACACGGGACGTGTCCGACCACCCTCCCGATCCATTTGGACAAGTACCCAGCTCCGGCACTGCTTCGCGTCCTTTGCGCCCTTCGTGCATGACGTATGATCGTCTTCCGGTCGGGAGTTCGCCCTTGAGCAACCCCACCGACGCCGATTCGCTGCCGGCCATCGCCCCAATTGCGATCCACCCATGAGCCTCGAACTGAACAAGGAAGACCTTCCCGCCATCGTCGCGTCGCTGCAGCGCTATTTCCGCGAGGAACTCGACACCGAACTGAGCGAGATGCGGGCCAAGTTCCTCCTCGACTACATCCAGAAGGAAATCGCCCCCTTCGCCTACAACCGCGGCGTCAACGACGCTGAACGCTACTTCCGCACCAAGGTCGAGGACCTGTCCGCCATCTGCTTCGAAGACGGCCTGACGTACTGGGTCGCCAAGCGGAAGTAACCATCCACGTTATGCCTTGTTCGATGCTCGGCCCATGTGAATTTCTAGGGGTTCCGATTCAGTTCCACGGCACATCATAAACCTCGACCAGCACGGTGCCGGGCCCCGCACCGCGGCTGCTGACGACCGCGGTGTAAGCGCCGGGATTGAGGACAATGACCATCGCGGCGTCGTTGCTGCCGAGAGGCAGATCAAAGGCTCCGGCGAGGGCATCGGCGGTCCTCACCAGGTCGTCGTTCTTCCAGCCTGCATTCTGCGCGACTTGAACCGCGCCTTGAAAAATCTGCAGCTGCGGATCCACCAGGGCGCCGGGAACCCCGAAACCGGTGAGGCTCGGCCCGACCGCACGAATCAGAAGTTTCTTGGGCCGGGTACCTGATACCACCACGCCCAGGATCAACACCTGGTCGCCAGTGCCAGCCTGGCCGCGGGTCGATAAATTGACGAGCCCGGCTGACGGGCTGAAACCGTCGGTATCATAGACCTCGGCGAGGGACGTCCCAATGCCGCCGGTGATTGTCGCCGAATAGATGCCGGGATTGAGTGAGGCCAGCAGCGCCGAATCCCCGCTGTTGGGCGCAAAGCTGAAAGCGCCGACCTTCATGGCGGCTGCCGCCAGGTTGGCGGCGTTCGCTGACGTGCTCCACCCTTGGTTGGAGGCGAGGACATTGGATCCTTGGTAAAGAGTCAGGACCGGCTGGCTGATCGGACCGGTGATGCCGTAGCTTGCCAACGTCGGGCCGGCCGCGCGAAGGAGGACGGATTTGGGCGTGGTGCCTGAAACAACAAAGCCCGCGATCAGCGTAGCGGATCCGGCGCCGACTTGGCCTCGGCTCGAGATGTTGGCGAGGCTGGCGGTCGCCTGAACGTGGAATCCCTGAACGATCACGTGCGAACCATAGTCGGCGACGTATAAATTATCGTTCGCATCCAACGCCACGCCGAACGGCTCCTGGAATTGATTTCCGCTCCTCGATAGGGTTTGGACAATGCCTGCCGCGGTGATATGACGAATCCCAGCATTCGTTTCCGCTCCATCCGCCACGTCGATGCTGCCGTCGCGTTCGACCACTACGCCGTAAGGCATGGAAAACTGTGCGCTCGCTGCGGGACCATCGATATCACCCGCAACACCCGGTGTTCCGGCCAGCGTGGTCACGACGCCACCGGGTGTTATTTTCCGGATGGTGTTGTTGCCAGAGTCCGCAACAATCAGGTTGCCGCTCCCATCGAATGTCACGCCCGAGGGCCAATAAAAGCGGGCAGCCGCGCCTGTTCCATCCGCCGTACCGGCGCTGCCGGCTGTGCCCGCCAAGGTAGTCACGATTCCCGCAGGGGTGATCTTCCGAATCGTGAAGTTAGCCTGTTGGCCGGCGAGTAGAAAGCAGCGCCGGGCAGCTTGGCGTTGATGCACTTTGCAATCGTCTCATCGCCGTCCAGCAAGCAGCACGAAAGGAGATATTCCTCGGCCTCGATACTGTGCGGCGGCAGCTTGACCCTCGATCCTATGGGTGAAGCCGTCGCCGTGGTTGGTGATGCTGTTTTAGCGAGAGCGCCCGGGAGTGAAGCCCCTGCGGCGCTTTCTCTTTTATCGGGGTCGTTCATGGCGCGCTTTTCCCCACCGTGAATTTGCCGAGTGCGGCATCGACCTCGTGCGGCACAAACCGGATCACTCTTTCCGTGATCTTGCAGAACGGGATGCGCCGGGACGCCATCCATGAACTGATCGTCCTGATGCTCACGCCAAGGCGCGCGGCGAGCTGTTGCTTGGTTTCGTACTCTGTTGGGGCGTTCATGTGAGTTTGAACAGCTCAGAACCACGGATACGGAACGGACGGCCTTGGCCGCTGATTTTTCCGAGGCGAACAGCCCTTTGGATCGTGCTCGGTTGGACATGAAGGAGGCTTGCGGCCTCCGGTGTAGTATAAACGGCATCTGCCAAGATTTGAACGTTTGCCGTCGGGTTTGGTTGATTTTTGTGCGCTTGCATCAACTTAGCTCCAAACGTCAATCTTGTCACACCATGAGAGGGAGACTGACAAAGACCAAGGCGGCCAATGCTGCGGGACTATCCCGGCGGACGGTGATTCGCTATGCGAAGGCTAAGCTTATTTCCGAGGACAGAGATGGCCGCGTCCTTTTAGCCGAAATCGAGACGGCCATGCGTCGGCAGAATTACCAGCGCGGCGACGGCAAGGACGGCATTATTAAGGTCACAGCCAAGCCCTTCGCTTTTTGGCCAAAAGGTTTGGTGCCAAAGGCGCCGCCCGATGAAGAAAAAGTGAAAAACATCAAAGCCGAAATCGCCGGGCTCATGTTAGAGCTGCGCGATGAGGTGGGAGAGGAGCGTGCTATGCTTCTATTTTCTTTGCACGCCGACATTAGCCGCCAGTCGGGACCGGCAGCATACTTTGCCTTTATTCAGCTGATGGCCGGCGACCGAAGCTTGGACAAGACTCGCAGCAAGCAAGCGGTGCAGCAGGAGCGTAAGCGCATCCTCGCACGCCTAGCGCCTTTTCCCCAATTCAACAAAATTAAAGGCCAACTACTTGCTTTCTGGGGAGTAAGGCGGACTACCGTGGCGGCTTGATCTCGAAGTAAGCCTGGCCGTCCAGTTGCGCGGAACAGACCCGGAGGCGCTTCGATGTCTCAAACGCCTATCCCTGCGCCTTCATCGGGATAACCTCGGCCTCAGCCTCGGGGCCGGGCATGATTTCCCAATATGCTTTAGCCGCCGAGGGTGAAACAAGGTTGCGGTAGTGTGCGAACACCATGCGCGGCGAGTTGCCCATTTCGAGCGCGACCTCGGCAGCGGACTTGCAGACCGGCAAGCGATAGCTGCCGAAGGAATGCCGAAGCGCATTGTGCTTCCACGTTACGCCCGCCCCACCCTTCTCCACCGGCTTCTCTGCGGCCTTCTGCACAATCAGCTGCGTCTTGATCCACTTGCAGACCGGACCGCGCTTGGTCTGGTACGGCAGGAGCCAAGCGAGAAGATTTTCGCTCATTGGTATGATGCGCCGCTGCGCCGTCTTGGCCTTCTTGGCCTTAACCTCGATGAACTTTTCGGCAAAGTTCACGTCGGCCCAATCCAGCCGCACAATCTCGGCAGACCGTAGTCCAGCGAAGGCGGCAATTGCCACGAAAGGGAGTTCCTCTTTCCGCACAGCCCCGAGAATCGCCTTCACTTCGGCAGGCGTGAAGATTTCGACCTCGGCATCCGTCACTTTCGCCTTGGCGGTCAGGTGTGCCTCGGTTGCCCGGTCGCGGGGAAGATAACCGGCCCGCTTGGCGTAGCTGAAAAGCGTGGTGATCTCGCTGCGGAAGTTATTCCGCGAGCGGGCGCCGACGTTCAGGCCGCGCAGCCAGCGGTCGATCTCGGGCGCCGTGATAGTGCCGATGGGCTTCTGGAAATCGCCTGAGAACTTTGCGCCGCGCAGACGCATCTGCTTCAAATAGACCTCTGATGCCCCATCCTTCCGCTTCGCGGCCAGCATTTCCTCCAATAGCTCACCGGGACGGCGCGGTGGCATATCGGGGTCAAAGTGCCGGGTGAAGTATTCGACGGCCTCCACGATGGTCGCCTTGCCGTTCAGGCGGCGATGCGCGTTCAGGTATTGCTCGGCCATGGTGTGAAGGGAAACACCGGCCTTGTCGGCCAGCATTCGGGCCGCCACGTAGGCATCACGGTCGCCCGTGGTCAGCGTGAGAACCTGCGCGGCTCCGTTGGCTAGTTTGGTGAGGACGACGCGGGCCTCGACATTTGCATCGTCGAGACTGGCGAAGTTCTGGCGCTTGCGCTCGCCGGCCAAGCTATAAACCAAGGTGAAGATTACCCGGCCTCGGTTAGTCCCGCGGTAGATTTTCACCGAGGCCGAGCCTTCGGTTAACACCATCGGAAATTCATCTTTTTTCTTCGCCATGCCGCCAATCTGTCATGCAGGCGTCATGCAATCAATCTTTTTCCGTTTTATCATTGGTGCGGGCGGCGGGAGTCGAACCCGCCTCTCATGCTTGGGAAGCACACATATTACCGATATACTACGCCCGCAAGACAACCGCCGAAACAAAAAGGAGATCGCCGACCGGCCGCAATCACGAATACGCCCGCCGGCCATCCAGGGCGCTTTTCAGGGTGACCGAGTCCGCGTACAGCACGCCGCCGCCGCTCGGCAGGCCGAAGCCAATCCGCGTGGTCTTCACCGGCCGCCCCGTGGCCGCCAGTTGCTCCGTGAGATAGTGACACGTCGCCTCGCCTTCGACGTCGTTCGAGAGCGCGAGGATCAGCTCCGTCACCTCCCCTGTCGCTACGCGCGCCAGCAGCGATGCAAAATTCAGGTCGTTGGGACCCACGCCGTGGATCGGCGAAAGTTTCCCGTGCAACACATGATAGGCCCCGCGGTACGCGCCGCTCCGCTCCAGCGCCACAAGGTCAGGCACGTGCTCCACGACGCAGACGACCGAGCCGTCGCGCCGCTCATCGGCACAGATCGCGCACAGCTCGCCCTCGGCCAAGTTGCCGCAACGTGTGCAGCGCCGCACCGAGCGGGCCGCTTCCTCCAGCGCTGCCACCAGCAAGGGCAGCCGCTCCGGCTTTTCCACCAGCAGATTCAGCGCAATCCGCTCCGACGACCGGTAGCCCAGCCCCGGCAGTTGCTTCAGGTGCTTCTGCAGTTTCTCAAACGCGGGGGTCATTCGATTTCGGATTTCGGATACCGGAGACCGGATTGGGCCGGCCGACCGATCCGTCATCCGGTTTCCGTCATCCGAAATTGTCAGAACGCTCCCGGCAGCTTGAACGCCGATGTCACCTTTTCCATCTCGGCGTCGTTGTAGGTCTTCGCCTGCTTGGCGGCGTCCTGCACGGCGGCGAGCAGCGTGTCCGCGACCGTCTTCGCGTCCTCCTTCAGGAACTCCGGGTCCAGCGTGAGAGCGAGAAACTTGCCCGCGCCGTTGATCTTGAGCTTCACCGCGCCGCCGCCGGTGGTGACCTCGATTTCCTTGGCTTCGAGCTGGGTCTGGAGCGCCTCGATGCCGCGCTGCATTTTCTGGGCTTGTTTGAGAAGGGTGCCTACGCCGGCCATGGTGGGATGTGGGTTAGGAGGTGATAGTGAGAGTGAGAGCTAGAGTGGGAGGCTGAACTTCACTTCGGTCGGAATGACAAGGCGGTAGGAGAACACGCCTTTGTTCAATGCGACAACAAATTTGCGTAGCCTTCCCGGAAACTCGGAAACCGCGGCTGCCAGCCGAGGGCCGCCTTGAGCCGGGTGTTGACGATGATCCGGTCGGGCACCACGCCACGCCGTCCGGCCACCGGCAGGCCGCTAAACCGGGGCGCAGGGACGCCGAGCTGCGCCGCCAGCCACGCGGCCACCTCGGCCTTCGTCGCCGCACCGTCATCCGCCACGTTGAATACGCCGCCGTCCACGGTCGCTGGCGCTCCGAATCCCGCCCAGATCGCTGCGCAGATGTCGTCACGGTGGATCAGGTTCAGATGGTGCCCGCCATTCCCCGACACCTCGCCGGCGCGGACCTGGTCGATCAGATGATGCCGGCCCGGGCCATAGATCCCGGCCAGGCGAAGCACAAAGGCCCGATTGGTGAAGCGAGGTAAGGGCACCCCGCCCACAGTTCTTGGCTCCGACTCCGATGTGGGGCGGGTGCCCCCACCCGCCAGTCCGTCGAGCAGCAGCCGCTCGGTCTCCACCAGCACCGCCGCGCGCTCATCGCGGCCGGAGACCGGCGCCGACTCATCTACCCGCACACCGCCGTCCTGTGGGTAAACCGAGGTACTGCTCGTATAGACCAGGGTGCCGGCCGGACCACGCGCTTTCGCCCATGTCAGGATCGACTTCATGCCCTCAAGGTAGCTGCGCCGGTAGCCCTCCACTCCGCCGCCGCCCGAGCTCACGGCGTTGAGCACGAACTCCGCCCCGCCCAGGATCGCCCCATGCCAGGCGTCGCCCGCAAGGTCGGCCACGACCGTCTCGATGCCGGCCGCGCGCAGGGCAGCGGCCTTCTCCCCGTTTCGCGTCAGCGCCGTGACCCGCAGCCCCCGCACCAGCGCCTGCCGGGCGACTTCGCCGCCGACATACCCGCAGCCGAAGACCACGAGGCGCTTTCCTGCAAAATTTCCGTGGGCTTCCGGGTTCATGCCTGCTCCACTGACTCACATGCCCAACGTCCTAGCAATCCTCGCGGAGGGGTTTGAGGAAATCGAGGCCACGGCGCCCATCGACCTGCTGCGCCGTGCCGGCGCCGAGGTCACCGTCGCCGCCCTGGGCGAGGGCATCCATGTCACGGGCCGCAGCGGGATCACGTTGCACGCCAACACGACCCTCGCCGCCATGGAGGCGGCCGGCACCCAAAACTATGACTGTCTGCTGCTGCCCGGCGGCCCCGGCGTGAAGCATCTCCGGGCCGACCCGCGTGTGCGGGCGCTCGTGCTCCGGCAACAGGCCGCCGGGCGCTGGCTCGCGGCCATTTGCGCCGCGCCGACGGTTTTGCACGACGCCGGCTTGCTCGCCGGACGCCGCTACACGGCGCATTTCTCGGTGGCCGCAGAACTGCCGGACATCCTCGCCGGGGAGCGCACGGTCGCCGACGGAAACATCCTGACTTCACGCGGAGCGGGCACGTCGGTCGAGTTTGGGCTGTTGGTGATCGAGAAGCTGTTTTCCGCCGAAAAGGCCCACGAAGTCGCCCGCTCGATCTGCTTCTGAGGTTTCCCGCAATCAACGGGATTGCCAAGGCCTGTCGTTGGCGTTGGTCTTTTATCATTAGGGGTTTAAGCCCAAAATCTTACCTCGCGATGGCGTCAGTTCCCTCCGCCTGCCAGCCCGGTCGCTCCCTACCGGAAGTGACGGGGCGAAGCCTTCCCTCGATCCTCTCATGTGCGGCATAGCCGGCTTTGTCAGTGCCCGTGATTCGGGCGAATTCCGTGCGGCGGCCGTCGGCCGGATGTGCGCCGCCATGCTCCATCGCGGGCCCGACGATGCCGGCATCGAGACGCACGGTGACGCCACGATCGGCATGCGCCGGCTGGCGATCTTCGATCCCGCGAACGGACACCAGCCGATGGTGACGGCCGACGGGCGGTTCCGGGTCGTCTTCAACGGGGCCATCTACAACTTCCGCGCCCTGCGCGACGAACTGGCGGCGGCCGGCCTGGCGTTTCACACGCAGTGTGACACCGAGGTCCTGCTCGCGGCCTTTGCGCACTGGGGCGAAAGCTGCCTTGGGCGTTTGCGCGGCATGTTCGCCTTCGCCGTCTGGGACAATCGCGAGCGAACCCTCTTCCTCGCGCGCGATCCCTTCGGGATCAAGCCGCTGTACTACCGGCACGACGGCCCGCAGCTGGTCTTTGCCTCCGAGCTCAACGCCCTGCTGGCCTCCGGCGCGGTCGCCGGCGAAATCGACCCGCGCTCCGTCGCCGATTACCTGGCGTGGTTCGCCGTGCCCGCGCCGCGGACGATCTACCGCGGCATCTTCAGCCTGCGTCCGGGTGAATGCGCGACCTTCCGCGCCGGCCGGCTGGAGCTCAGGTCGTATTGGAATTTCCACTCGATCCCGCGCGATCTGCCTGTTGCGACGAGCCAGGAGGAATTCACCCGCGAACTGCGCGCCCGGCTGGAGGACACGATCCGCGCGCATGTTGTGGCGGACGTGCCGGTGGGCGCCTTCCTCTCCGGCGGACTCGACTCGGCGGTGGTCGTCGGGCTGATGTCGAAAGCGAGCACCACGCAGCTGCGGACCTTCTCCATCGGGTTCGACGAGGCGGGTTATTCGGAGGCGGACGCCGCGGCCGAAACCGCCCGGCATTTCGGCACGCTGCATCACGCCAGCGTGCTTAAGGTGTGAGGTCATGCGCCGGACCCTGATCAAACAGCTAAAGCCACGGTCATCTTGAAAACCTACGACTTCATCTCTCTCGGCGGCGGCAGTGCCGGCTTCAACGCCGCCCGCGTCGCTGCGGGCCTCGGCTTGAAAACCGCGATCATCGACGGGGCGCGGGACCTCGGCGGCCTGTGCATACTCCGCGGCTGCATGCCGTCCAAGACCCTGCTCTACATGGCGGAGGTGCTGCATCTCGCCCAAAAGGGAAAAACCTTCGGGCTGAAAATTTCCTCGGCCCGCGCGGATATGCGCGCCATTCATGCCCGGAAAAAAAAGATCATTGCGGAATTCGCCTCCTATCGCACCAAAGCGCTCAAGTCCGGCAAGTTCGACCTCATCCGCGCTTACGCCCGGTTCCGCGATGCCCACACCCTGGAGCTCTCCAACGGCAAGACCATTCGTGCCCGGCACATCCTGATCGGGACCGGGTCCAAGGTCAGCGTCCCGCCCGTTCCCGGGCTGGCCGACGCCAAGTTCTGGACCAGTGACGAGGTGCTCGATCTGGATTTCATCCCGAAGAGCGTGCTCGTGCTCGGCGGTGGCATCGTCGCCTGCGAGCTCGCCCAGTTTCTCAATCGCATTGGCGCGCGCGTGACGCTCATCCAGCGCAGCCCGAACATCCTGCGGGACCATTCCGAGGATGCGTCCTGTGTCATTCAACAGGCCTTCGCCGACGAGGGCATCGAACTCTTCGCCGGCACCCAGATCGAAAGGATCGCCCAGGACAAACGTGGCACGGTCGTGACGTTTATCTATGACGGCAAACGTATCACCCGGCGCGCCGATCACCTCTTCAATGCGCTGGGCCGGGAGCCTAACACCGCCGCCCTCGGCCTGGCTGCCGCGGGCGTCCGTGCTCGACCGAACGGGCAAATCATCATCAACCGCTGGCAGCAGACCAGCGCACCCCATATTTACGCCGCGGGTGACTGCTCGGGTCCGCATGAGATCGTCCACGTCGCCATCCAGCAGGGCGAACTTGCGGCGCGACATGCGGCGGGTGTGAAAAAATTGAAATCCGTCGACTGGTCGCTCCTGCTCAATGTGGTCTTCACCGACCCGCAGCTGGCAACCATTGGGCGGCTGGAAGGGGAACTCGACGAGGCGGGCATAGCCTACGTCTGCGCTTCCTATCCCTTCAACGACCACGGGAAATCCATCCTCATGGATGCTAATTACGGCTACGTGAAGGTCCTCGCCGAACCGAAACGCGGGCGGATCCTCGGCGCCGAGATCGTCGGCAAGGACGCGGGCGAGCTCATTCATGCGTTCAGCGGTCCGCTGGCCATGCGGGCGACCGTTTACGACCTGCTTCGCGCGCCATGGTACCATCCCACACTGGCGGAAATTCTCACCTACCCGCTCGAGGAAATCGCGGACAAAATCGGGAAAAAGTGAAGCGTGCGCTGCACCAGTCCCTCGATTGGTTCCTGGCGCTGACGGGACTCCAGTATTGTCCCGTGCGGGTTCGCCGCGGCGTGGCCGCCGGCGCGCGCTGGACGCTCTACCCTTGGAGCGCTTACTGGCGGGGCACGCACGAGCCTGCGCTGCAGCAGGCACTGATCGCGCTTGGCGATATTCGCGGCTGGAACTGCTGGGACCTCGGCGCGCACTACGGCATTTACAGCATCGGCCTGGCGCTGCGCACGGGCCAGGAAGGAGCGGTGGCGGCCTTCGAACCCAATCCCGTCAGTTATGCGCGCCTTGAACATCATCGCCGGATGAACGGCCTCTCCAACTTGAAGACGTTCGAGGCCGCGGTCTCGGACCAAGCCGGCTCAGCCGATCTGCTGACCTACGGCGATCTCCGCAGCACGACGACCCACCTGGCCTACGAAAATGAAACCGTGGGAGCGGAGAGCCGGCCACTCGGTGTGGAAACCTTGGTTCTCGACGAACTAGTGGCTGGCGGGCAGCTTCAGCCGCCCCGGTTCATCAAGGTGGACGTTGAAGGACACGCGCACAAGGCCCTCGCCGGCGCAATCCGAACCTTGGCCGCCCACCGGCCGATCTTGGTCGTTGCTTTCCATAGCGAACAGGAAGTACAGGGTGTCATGGCGCTGCTCGAGCCGCTTGGCTACGAGCACTCAACCATCCTTACGGAGTCTGGCAGCCCCGATGCCGTGATCGGTCACGATTTGCTCTTCATGCCGAAGCCGCGCCCATAGCCGCTCGGTAGCAGCCGACGTGCGTAGGCTGGGTTTGTGCGCGTATGCGCGTCATTCCCTCCAGCCTCCTCGCGTCAACTACTACGGACCGGAACCTTGCCTGGCGATCTCCAGCAGGTCCTTGAGGTCGACCCGCGCCTCGTAGAGCGCCTTGCCCACAATCACACCGTCCAGCCGGATGTGACGCTGCGCCAGCTTGGCCAAGGTGATCACATCCTCGCGGCGGCTCACGCCCCCGCTGGCGATCACGTGGAAACCGCCCGCCTCCAGCATGGCTTCCTGGGCGGGATAATTCGGCCCCGTCAGCATGCCATCCGTGCCGATGTCGGTATGGATGAGAGTGCGAACACCCAGGGCATCCATGCGCCGCGCCAGGGCCAGCGCGCTCATGCCCGCGGTGCTGACCCAGCCCTTCACGGCCACCTGGCCGTTCTTTGCGTCAATGCCGACGGCGATTTTTTCCCCGAACGCCTGCACGAGCTCGGCCACGAAGGCCTCGCTCTCGGCCGCGCGCGTCCCAATCACGACGCGGCTGACGCCAAGGCCTAAGGCCCGCTCGACCGAAGCCCGGGTCCGGAGGCCCCCGCCCAGCTGCACTTTCATGCCCAGCGCGGTGATCGCCTGCACCGCCGGCAGGTTCGCCGGTTCGCCCGCAAAGGCGCCGTCCAGGTCGACCACATGCACCCAGCCCGCGCCGGCCGCGCGGAATTCGGCGGCTACGTTCGCGGGATTTTCCGCATAAACCGTCTCTTGGTCGGCGCGGCCCTGCGTCAGCCGCACGCAGCGGCCTCCCTTGATGTCGATGGCGGGATAGATGGTCATCAATCCCCATGGACTCACGCAAAGCGTCCCAGAGGCAAAGAAGAAATTTTTCTTTGCGCCTTTCCTCCTTTGGGAGACCGTTACCCTATGCCTGACTATCAAGCCCCGCTGTTCCTCACTGAGCTTCTCCATGCCCGTTCCCCCTCGGGCTATGAATCCGAAGCCCAGGCCGTCTTCGACCATCACGTCAAACCTGCCGCCGATGCTTACGCCAACGACGCCCTTGGCAACCGGATCGCCACGCTCAACCCCACCGGCGATCCCGTCCTCATGCTGGCCGGCCATATGGACGAGCTCGGCCTGATCATCACATACGTCAACAAGGACGGCTTTATCTACTTTGACACCATCGGCGGGCATGACCGGACGGTCATTTCCGGCCGTCGCGTCATCATCCAGACCGCCACCGGCCTGGTCAAAGGAGTCACCGGCAAGCGCGCCATTCATCTGATGGATGATGCCGATCGCAAGAAGGTGCCCGAGATCCACGAGATCTGGATCGACATCGGCGCCCGCTCGAAAAAGGAGGCGCTGGAACGAATCTCCATCGGCGATGTGGCGACCTACGACCACGAGTTCGAACTGTTCCATGGCAGCATCGGCGCGGCCCGCGCCTTCGACAACAAGGTCGGCGCCTACATCGTCGGCGAAACCCTCATCCGGCTGTCCAGGGAGAAGAAGAAACTGGCGGCGAAGGTCGTGAGCGTCGCCACCGCACAGGAAGAGATCGGTGTCCGGGGCGCCACGACGTCCGCCTACGCCGTCAATCCGCATATCGCCGTGGCGGTCGATGTGGGACATGCCACCGATCACCCGGATTGCGACAACCGCAAGTACGGCGAGACGAAGCTCGGCGGCGGACCCATTCTTTGCCGCGGGGCCAACATCAACCCCAAGGTTTACCAACGGCTGCTCGCCGCCGCGAAAAAGGCCAGGATCCCCTACCAGTTCGACGCCGACCCCCGTCCGACCGGCACGGATGCCCGGGCCATCCAGATGGGCCGCGGCGGTGTGGCCACGGGCCTGATCTCGATTCCCCTGCGCTACATGCACACCCCGAGCGAGGTCGTGGACCTCGAGGACGTGGAACGCTGCGTCAAACTCCTCGTTGAGTTCGCCAAGTCGATTGCCAAGGACGAACGCTTCAACTGGTAGTCGTTGCAGCGGCACTCCTCCGCCAGAGCAGATACAGCACTGTCGGCATAACAATGGGCATGACATGCCGCTCGTAAGCGAAACCGACGACGTGGAAACCAGAGTATAGCACGAGGAAAATCAGGTAAGTCAGTGCGACGAGCGCCGTATCCGATCGCCATGGCGCGCGCCACACCGTGCGCAAGGCGAGCAGGATGGCGGCCCAAAGCAGCACGCGAAAGACGATCATCCATGGTATCTGCAGCAGGTAAATCGGCTTGGCGTAGCGGGACTCGCCCCGCTGCGCCAGGCCCGATGCCCGCACCTCGCCGTAGAAAATCCACGCCTTGCGCAGCGCAAGTTTGAAAAACTCCCCGGGGTGCGCCTTGATGAAGGTTTTTGCCCGGCCGGCAAAATACGCGCTGTGGTCCCATTCATCCCGCAGCGGTCGGTCGGCCGTCACTTTCCCTTCGTAATCGAGCAGGTCGAGGCTGTACGGCGGATACAGGTCCGCGGTGTACTCGCAGTTGCCCTTGTAGAGATTCCAGCCTTCCCAGGATGAACTGATCGTGAAGCGCCCGGCATGCGCCAGGTTGAAGGCGGCCAGCCCGCCCAGCCCGGCAACGACAAATGCCAGCGCAATGCCCGCCGCGCGCAGATCGCGGTCCCGCAGCCAGAGCAGCACCGGCACGGCCAAGCACCAGTAGACCATCGAGCTTTTCAGAAAAATCAGCAGCACGAGCAGCAATCCCAGGCGCACCGCCCAGCCTGGACGCGCGCGGTGGACTGCCTCGCTGAACCAGAGCCAGGCGAACAATAGGGAAAGCGCAGTGATATTGTATGCTTCCTCAAGACCGACCTCAAAGACGTTGAGCACCCAGCGCGGCATGGTTAGCACGAAGCCCAGCAGCAGCAGGACACGCCAGAGTGGGACGCGCGCGGTGCGCAACACGCCAAAGATCGCCAGGGCGAGCAGCGCGTTAAAGACCAGACATTTGGCCAGCGCCACCCGGCCGAGATCATCACCCACCACGTCCTTCACCGCGATCAGGAAATACGGGATGAACGGCAGCCGGTGCGCGCTGAAGGCGACCCCGGGGTAGTGCACGCCCTCCGCCACGCGATATTCGCCAGTTTTCTCGATCGCCTCGATCAGCACGCCATAGCCGAAGCCCAGCTGGGTGATTGACTGCCCGCTGCGGTGCTGGGCGCAATCCAGCGCAAGCGTACCCAGCAGCGTGTAGGCCAGCAACAGGCCGATCGCCCACCAGCGCGCGGCCGGTGGCAGATCACAAGCCGGGGTCGCGAGTAATCGCTTCAGGCGGGATGACATGGTGCCCAATTTGGCACCGTCACGCCCGCCCACGAGTCAAATCCAGCGCCTGCCGCGGCGGCCGGCCGTTGTCTCAGGCCGCGTTCTGCTTCGGCTCGCTCTTGCCCGCGCGCCGCAGGGAGGGTTTGCGGCGGCCAGCGACCACGGCAGAGTCGATGACAACTTCCGTGACGTCGTCGCGCTGCGGCAGCTCGTACATGACCTCGAGCATGAGATTCTCCATGATCGAGCGCAGCGCCCGGGCGCCGGTCTTGAGCTCGATCGCCTTGGCCGCGATGGCCTTGACCGCGTCCGGCGTGAACTTCAGGCGCACGCCGTCCATCGCGAAGAGCTTGGAATATTGCTTCACGGTCGCGTTCTTCGTCTTGAGCAGGATCTTCTCGAGATCGGCGATCTTCAGCTGGTCCAGCCCCGACACGACCGGCAGCCGGCCGATGAACTCGGGGATCATGCCAAAGCGGATCAGGTCCTCCGGCGCCAGCGACTTCATCATCTGCTCCGGCGCCAGGGCCTCATCCTGCTGCGCCTTGATCGACGAGAAACCCAGGCTGCGGGTGCCCAGGCGCTTTTGGACCAGGGCATCCAGCCCCACAAACGCGCCGCCGCAGATAAAGAGGATGTTCGACGTGTTGATCTGCACGTACTCCTGGTTCGGGTGCTTGCGGCCGCCCTGCGGGGGCACGTTGCAGGTCGTGCCCTCAAGGATCTTCAGCAGCGCCTGCTGCACACCCTCGCCCGACACGTCGCGGGTGATCGAAACGTTCTCCGTCTTGCGGCCGATCTTGTCGATCTCGTCGATGTAGATGATGCCGCACTCGGCGCGTTTCACGTCGTAGTTCGCGTTCTGCAGCAGCCGGAGCACGACGTTTTCCACGTCCTCGCCGACATAGCCGGCCTCGGTCAGCGTCGTGGCATCCGAGATGGCAAAGGGCACGTCGAGGATCTTCGCGAGCGTGCGCGCCAGCAGGGTCTTGCCGGAGCCGGTCGGGCCGACCAGCAGGATGTTGCTTTTCTCGACTTCGACGCCGTCGAACTCGGGGGAAAGCGCCACCGAGTCCTTGGCCGAGTCACCCGCGTTGAAATTCAGCCGCTTGAAATGATTGTAGACCGCGACCGACAGCACCTTCTTCGCGTGGTCCTGACCGATGACAAAATCGTCGAGCGTCTTCTTAATCTCCGACGGCTTGACCAGGCGGAACGCCGGGTTGGCCTCGGCCGAAGGCGCCTTCACCTCGCGGTCGATGATCGTCTTGCAGACGTTGACGCAGGAATCGCAGATGTAGACGCCCGGGCCGGCGATGATTTTCTTCACCTCCGCCTGCGATTTGCCGCAGAAGGAGCAGAGGGTCATGCGGGAAGACTTGGCCATGGCAAAAGGTGGCGCGCGCGGGCTTCGCGTGTCGAGGGTTCAGTTTGTCCTAAGACTCCGCTCAGGCCGCGCTTTGCACGACGAGCGTCTGAGCTTCGCGCGTCGACTCCACCACATGGTCAACGATCCCGTAGGCCTTGGCCTCCTCGGCACTGAGGTAGTAGTCGCGGTCGGAGTCCTTCTCGATCTGCTCGACCGACTTGCCGGTGTGCTTGGCGATCGTCTCGTTGAGGGTCTTGCGCCAGCGGAGGATCTCCTTGGCTGCAATCGCGATGTCGGCCGTCTGGCCGCCCGCGCCGCCGCTGGGCTGATGGATCATCACGCGGCTGTTGGGCAGGGCGAAACGCTTGCCCTTCGTCCCGCCGGCCAGCAGCACCGTGCTCATGCTGGCGGCCATACCGATGCAATAGGTGGCGATGTCATAGGGCATGAACCGCATCGTGTCATAGATGGCCATGCCACCGGTCACGACGCCGCCCGGCGAATTGATGTAAATGTAGACGTCCTTCTTTGCATCCTCCATCTGGAGATAGAGCAGCTGCGCGATGACCAAGTTAGCGACCATGTCGTCGATCGGGGTGCCGATGAAGATGATGCGGTCCTTCAGCAGGCGGGAATAGATATCCATCGACCGCTCGCCGCGGCCGGTGTTTTCGAGGACAATGGGGACGTAATAGCTCACGATGTGGTGGGATGATTGCTCGTTTAGGAAGCCTTCGGTGTGATGGTAGACACCTTAGCCTTGGAAACGAGGAAATCAACCGCCTTGTCGAAAATGATGGACTGCTGCACCGCGCGGAGCTGCTCGCGATCCGTGGACAGCGCCTTCACGAGCTTGTCGGGCTTCTGCTGCGTGCGCATGGCCTCGCGATAGATGAAGGCATCGATGTCCTTCTCCGTGACCTGGAGCTTCTCCTGCTCCGCGACCTTCGCGAGGAGGAGCTGGACCTTCACGCGTTTGGTCGCGGCCTGGCGGGCGTTTTCAAACAGCTCCTTCTTGTCCTTCTCGAACTGTTCCTGCGGAATGCCGCGGCGCATGTTCTCCTCGATGAACTGGCGGAGCACGCCCTGCGTCTCGCTCTCGACGAGCGAGTCCGGCACGGAGAAATCCACCTTCGCGGCCAGCGCTTCTGTCACCTGCCGGCGCTGCTCCGAGCGGTTCTGGTATTCCTTCTGGAGTTTGAGATTGTTGCGCACGCTGGCCTTCAGGGCGTCCAGACTGTCGGCCTGGTTGGCCTTGAAGAAGGCCTCGTCGAGCGGTGGCAACGCGCGCTCGCGGATCTCCTGCACCTCGAGCGCATAACTCGCGGTCTTGCCCGCCAGCGCCGGCACCGGCGCGAAGTCGGCCGGAAAGGCGATCTCGACGGTCTTCTTGTCGCCGGCTTTCAGGCCCGCGAGGTGTTTGCCGAGGCCGGGAATCACGCCTTCGTTGGCTCCCTCGACCTCCTCCCAGGTCTGCGGCACCTTGCCGTAGATCTGCTTGTCCGGGGCCAGGTCGGTGATGGGTTTGCCGTCGAGCGAACCCTCGTACGCGAGCTTCACATAGTCACTCTTCACCGCGGGGCGCTCGGCCACCTTGAACTCGGCGCGCTCGGCGCGCAGACCTTCAATCACGCTGTCCACCTCGGCGTCCGTCGATTCGGTCCCGGCCACCTCGGTCGGCAGGTCCGTATAGTCGGGCAGCTTGAACTCCGGGCGCACGTCCACGGTAATCGTGACGGCGGCGGAAAGGCCGGGCTCCACCTGGCCCGGCTCGACATTGACGATATTCAGGACGTCGAGCTTCTGCTGTTCAAGCGCCCCCCGGTAGGCCTTGGACACGACCTTCTGCTTGAATTCGTCGGCGATCTCCTTCCCGAACCGCTTCACCACCATGGCCGCGGGCGCCTTGCCGGGACGGAACCCGGGGATGCGCGCCTGCTGCGAGACTTCAGTGATCACCGCCTGGTGCTCGGCGTCGACTTCGCTCTTATCAAGCGTGACGACGAGGTTCTTGCGGGTGTCGGAAACGGAGTTGAGTTGGATGTTCACGGGAAAATGGAAATGCGGTCCCTGGAGAGGGAATCGGTCACGCTAGGACGGCAAACAGCGTGGTCAATGCCCGATTCTGCACGCTTGCGCGGCCGTGTCCGCCGCCGTTTCGTGACGGCAGGACATGCCCAATCTTCGCCAGCTTCTCGCCGCGCATGCGCCGCTGCTGCTCATCGATGCCGCCTCGGCCCGGATCCAGGTCGGCCTGCTGGGCGCCAGCGTTCCCGCCCGCTGGGCCGGCTCCGATGAAGAGTCCGGCGTGGGCGTGTTTCGCTGCCTTGAGCAACTCGGCGTCCAGCCCGGCGAGCCCGGAGCGTTTGTTTACTGCGACGGACCCGGTTCGGTGCTGGGCGTCCGCACGGTCGCCATGGCCCTGCGCACCTGGACCATGCTCAAGCCCCGGCCGGTATACGCCTATCACAGCCTGGCCTTGGTCGCGCATGCCCTCGGCCGGCCTGAGATCCACCTCATCGCCGATGCCCGGCGCGACTCTTGGCATTGCCTGGCGATGGGCGAAGGCCTGCGCCGTGTGACCACGGCGGAATTGGCCGGTAAGCAGCTGGTGATGCCGGCCGGCTTCCGCCACTGGACACCCCTTCCTGCCGGCGTCGCCCACACCCCCTACGCGGTTGCTGAACTGCTACCCGGGACGCTGGAGCAGGAATTATTTCGCGCCGTCGAGGCTCCGGATGCATTCTTGCACGACGAACCCAGCTACGTCACATGGACGCCCCAAATTCACCGCGCCCCGTGAGCACGACGCCCCATTCCGGCCTGCCCCTGCGCTGCTGGGCGGAAATCGACCTCGCCGCCTTGGAGCGCAACCTGCGTCTGATCCGTGCATCGCTTCCCGCGCACATCCGTTATGTCGCAGTGGTGAAGGCCGACGCCTACGGTCACGGCCTTCACCAGACCGCTGCACGGCTCATGCATGCCGGAGCCGACCTGTTTGCCGTGGCCACGCTGGCCGAAGCGGCGGCCGTGCGGGAGCTGGGGCCGGGCTGGCCCGTACTCCTGCTCAGTCCCTTGCTGCCGGAGGAAGACCGGTATCTCGCCGAGTACGACCTCGCGGCAACCGTCTCGACCGCGGAGGAGGTCGTCCGTTTTGAGGCGGTGGGCCGCGCTGCCGGCCGGCCGGTCGCCGTACATTTGAAAATCGACACCGGCATGGGCCGGCTCGGCGTCTGGCATGAGCAGGCTCCGGAACTTTTCCGCAAGATCGCCGCGGCCCCGCACCTGAAGCTGGCCGGGGTATTCACGCATTTCGCCAGTCCGGACGATGACGCGGCGTTCACCGCCGAGCAGCGCCGGCGTTTCCTTGCGGCCCTGGCCGCCTGCGAAGGCATCCGGCTCAACGAGCTGTTCGTCCATGCCGACAACAGCTCCGGCCTTGAGACGATGCCGGGCGCCAGCCCGTTCAATGCCGTGCGCGTGGGCCTGCTCCAGTTTGGCATCCTGCCCCACCCCAATTCCCTTCTCTCCCAGGTCCATACCGAACCGGTCCTAAGTTTCCGGACCCGCGTCGGTATCGTCAAGACGCTGCCCCGCGGTACCACCATCAGCTACGGCCGGACATACACGCTCACCCGCGACACCACCCTGGCCGTGCTCTGTGCTGGCTACGGCGATGGGATTCCTCGCGCCGTCAGCAACCGTGCCCAGGTGCTGATCGGCGGACAGCGCTGTCCGGTGCTCGGCCGCGTGACGATGGACCAGACGATTGTCGACGTCACCGGAGTAGCGGATGTCCAATGCGGCGATGAAGCCGTGCTGATCGGCCGTCAGCGGGGCGCCGAAATCTCAATCACCGAGTTCAGCCGCTGGGCCGACACGATTCCGTGGGAAACCCTCTGCTCTGTGTCCAAGCGCGTGCCCCGGCTTTATCGCACCGCCCTTGGGGTTTAAGCTCGGGGCCGGGAAACCGCCGCGACCGCGCGGCGTCTTAGCGGCATGAATCTCACCCTCGCCGCAGCCGACGCCTGGCAGCCCCTGCCCGCGGCCGAGTGGAATGCCGAGGCCGCCCGCCATCTGCTCCGGCGGGCCGGTTGGAGCGCCCTGCCCGCCGATGTCAACAGTGCCACCGGCGACGGGCTCGCCGCCACCCTGGACCGTCTCTTTCCCCCGCAGCCGCCATTGTTTCCCGAGCCCACGCTGATCGCCAATCTGAGGGAGGATGCGCCCGGGATCGCCCGCAGGCTGATCGCCGCCCCCGAAGGCATCGATCGGAAATTCCTGCTCCGGGAGGCCCGCGAGCGGGTGCAACTGGCCGTTCAGGACATGAGTCTGAAATGGCTGCAATACGCGGCCCAGCCCCAGACTGCGGCCTTCGCCAAGTGGGTGCTGTTCCTGAGCGACGTCTACGTCGTCGGCATCGACAAGGTCAAAAATCCCGCGCTGGTCTGGCAGCACTTTGACCTGCTCGCCCACAATTCCCTCGGCTCCGCCCCGGCGCTGGCCAAGGCCGTCTCCCGGTCCCCCGCCATGGTCGTCTATCTCGACCTGAACCAGAACCGGCGCGGCGCCCCCAACGAGAACTTTGCCCGGGAACTTTTCGAACTATTCCTCTTGGGCGAGGGCAACTACACGGAAGCCGACATCAAGGAATCCGCGCGGGCCTTCACGGGCTACCGCCAGCAATTCGGCGTGTTTCGCCAGGTGCCGAACCAGCACGACCCCGGCATCAAGACGATCTTCGGCCACACGGGCAGCTTCACCGGCGATGACGTGATCGATCTCGCCTTCAAGCTGCCCGCGGCCGGGGCCTTCCTGCCCCATGAGATGGTGAAATTCTATCTCTCCGACACGCCGCTGCCACCGGAGTACCTCCTGACCTTGGGTGCGGGCTGGCGCTCAGGCGGCTACAATCTCGGCGACCTTGCCCGGCGCTTTTTCGGCAGCCGGATGTTTTTTGCCCCGGAATTCCGCGGTGATTTCATCAAGAGTCCCGTGCAGTTTTACCTCGGCCTGGTCCAGGATCTTGGCCTCAGCATCACGCCTTTGCCCCGGCAGGTGCTGGTACCGCTCCGGCAGATGGGCCAGATGCTGTTCAATCCGCCCAATGTCCGCGGCTGGGTCGGCGGCCGTACCTGGATCAATTCCGCCACCCTCGGGGTGCGCCGCCAGCTCGTCGAATCCCTCTTTTCCCCGCTCGACGAGGACGCGCTCAACGCCGACGAGCAGGTTGAACTCTCCGCCGCCCGGGCGGCCGGCGCCGGCAATTTCCGCGTCAGCGATGAACGGCTGGCACCGCTTGCCGGGCTCGACCCGGCGGCGGCGACCGCGCAGCTGCTGGCCGATTTCCTCGCCCTTCCCGCCGCGCCCGAGTTCCGTGAAAGCGTCCGGCAATTCCTCGCGGCTGACTCCGCCGGCGGATCGCACCGGCTGCATCTCCTGCGCCGCGCCATGGTCACCCTGCTCCAGTCACCCGAGTATCAACTCTGCTGATCACCACCATGTCCAAGAATTCCTCCACGCCGCTTTTTCCCACCACCCGCCGTGAATTCCTCCAGCTCTCGAGCCGCGGGATCGGGCTGCTGGCCTTCAGCCGGTTTGCTCCGGCCTTTCTCGTCAACTCTGCCCTCGCCTCGACCCCATCGCCCGAAACCGGCCGGTCCATCCTCGTGCTTGTCCAGCTCGCCGGCGGCAACGACGGGCTGAACACCCTCGTGCCCTTCGAGGATTCCAATTATTACCGGCTCCGGCCTACCCTCGGCATTGCCAAGGAACGGGTGCTCCGCCTCAGCGATACCCATGGGCTCCATCCCTCCTGCGCCGCACTGGCCGGCCTCTTCCACGAGGGCAAACTCGCCATCGTCCAGAACGTCGGCTACCCCAACCCCAACCGGAGCCACTTCCGTTCCACGGAAATCTGGGAGACCGCGAGCAGCAGCAACGAGTTTCTCGCCGACGGCTGGATCGGCCGCTTCATGGACAATGCCTGTGCGGGCCAGCCGGCCGGCGCTCACGATCCCGTCGGCATCCATCTCAGCAACGGCGTGCCGCAGTCCTTTCTCAGCGCCCACGACCACCCGACCTTTGGTCTGCTACCCGGGGCGGGCAACCACCGCGAGAACGAGGAAAACCGCCGCCTGCTCGAATCCCTCGTCAGCCAGCCCGGGGCCGCGGAGAACGACAGCGCCACCTTTCTCAAGCACACGCTGATGGACTCGCTCGTCACAGAACGGAAAGTCCAGCAGGTCCTGGGCGGCTACCAGCCGTCCACGCCATATCCCGGCAACGGCTTCGCGGCCTCGCTGCGCAACATCGCCGCGCTCATCGCCTCGGGCCTGCCCACGCGCGTCTATTTCGTCTCGCTCAGCGGATTCGACACGCACAGCAACCAGGCCAACCAGCAGGCCAGTCTGCTCACCACGCTCTCCACCGGACTCGCCGCCTTCCAGAAGGACCTGGAGCTGCACCGGCTCGACGGGCAGGTCGCCACCATGACGTTCTCCGAGTTCGGCCGACGCCCGAGCGAAAACCAAAGCCGCGGCACCGACCACGGCACCGCCGCGCCCCTCTTTGTCATGGGCTCGCGGATCAAGGGCGGCCTCCACGGCACCGCCCCGGCCCTCAACCTGGCACACAACCAGGACCTTACTTTCAGCACCGATTTCCGCAGCGTCTACGCCACCATGCTTGACCGCTGGCTGGGCTGCCCGTCCGCCGCGGTCCTCGGGTCAAAATTCACCAACCTGCCGATCGTCTGAGAGGTAGGGCGAATCCTCCGGAAGAACCGAACTCTGACCGCGTTGACGGCTCATCCGGAGGATTCGCCCCACCCAACCGGCGTTGGCCAAAAGCCCCCAGCCCTGACGCTGTCTGCGCCTTATTTCCCGATGCCGTAGGTCCGGAAACCGAGGGCGGTCAGCTTCGTCAGGTCCAGGATGTTGCGGCCATCGAAGATGAAGGCCGGCTTGTGCATCGTCCCGAGGATCTTCGCGTAATCGAGTTTCTTGAATTCATCCCACTCCGTCACCACGGCGATCGCATGCGCCCCGTCGGCCGCCTCGTAGGCGCTCTTAGCCACCGTTAGGCGGGCGTCTTCCTTGCCCTTGCCGAGCACATCCCGGCGGATCTCGTCGACCGGCACCTGCGGGTCGTACACCACCACGTTCGCCTGTTCCGCCAGCAGGTCCCGGCAGACCGCGATGGCCGCCGACTCGCGCGTGTCATTGGTGTCCTTCTTGAAGGCAAAGCCCAGCACCGCGATTTTCTTGTCGGCCACCGTGTTGAAGAGCGCGCGCACGATCTTCGTCGCAAACCGGCGCTTCTGCCAGTCGTTCATCCTCACCACGCCGTCCCAGTAGGCTGCGACCTCCGGCAACCCGAAATGCTCGCAGAGATACACCAGGTTGAGGATATCCTTCTGGAAACAGGAGCCACCGAAGCCCACCGAGGCCTTCAGAAATTTCGGTCCGATGCGCGAATCCTTGCCGATCGCATTGGCAACCTCGTCGACATCCGCCCCCGTGGCCTCGCATAACGCCGAGATGGAATTGATCGAGGAGATGCGCTGGGCGAGGAACGCGTTCGCCACCAGCTTTGACAGCTCGGACGACCAGAGATTCGTGGTGATGATGCGCTCGCGCGGCACCCACCGGGCATAGACGTCGACCAAGGTCTGCATCGCCTGCTCCCCGCCCGGCGTGCGTTCGCCGCCGATCAGCACGCGGTCGGGCATCTGCAGGTCCGCCACCGCCGTGCCTTCCGCGAGGAATTCCGGGTTCGAGAGTACCTCGAATTTTATGCCGCGCGCGTTGGCGGCCAGGATGTCCTTGATCGTTTCCGCAGTCTTCACCGGGATCGTCGATTTTTCGACGATGATCTTCGGACCCGTCGCCACCTCGGCGATCGTGCGGGCCACCGACTCGATGAAACGCAGGTCCGCAGCCCGGCCGGCCCCCACGCCATAGGTCTTCGTCGGGGTATTCACCGCCACGAAAATGATATCGGCTGCCTTGATGGCCCCGATCACATCGGTGGAAAAATGCAGGTTTTTGCCACGGGTCTGCTGCACGACGTCATCGAGCCCCGGTTCGTAGATCGGCAGCGTGCCCGAATTCCAAGCGGCAATCCGGGTCGCGTTCATGTCCACGACTCTCACTTCGACATCCGGGGCCTTCAGGGCGATCATCGCCATGGTGGGACCACCGACATAACCGGCTCCGATGCAGCAAATTTTCATGCGAAACATCACTTTGCCTCCCGGCGGGGCAAATCCAAGGACGATTTTGCGGCCCGCAGGTCTGGCCGCAAAAAAGCCCGGGCAGGACGGTGCCGGCCCGGGCTGAAAATCGTGCTCCGGTCAGGCCGGTGAGGGCGTGGGCGCCGGCAGCCCGTCGATCGCACCGGCACTCGCCGCCTTCTCGCTGGCCCGTTTCTCCATCGCCTTCGCGTCGCTCTTGCCCATGGCTTCGCGCACCACGGGTGACTGGATCTCGCCGTGCTTCAGGATTTCAAGGACATGCTTGCCCTCGATGGTCTCGTGCTCCAGCAGGGCCATCGCGATCTTGTCCAGCGCGGAGCGGTGCTCGGTGATGATCTGCTGCGAGCGCTTGTACTGGGTGCTGATGATCTCGCTGACCGCAGCGTCGATCCGGCGGGCCGTGTCCTCGCTGAGATGGGTGGACCGCGTGATATCGCGGCCCAGAAACACGGTGTCCTGATTCTCGCCAAGGGCCACGGGGCCCAGATCGCTCATCCCGTAGTCGCAGACCATGGAACGGGCGACGCGGGTCGCGTGCTTGATGTCGCCATAGGCGCCATTGCTGATGTCGCCCGTCACCATTTCTTCGGCAATCCGGCCGCCCATCGCCATCGCGATCTCATCGAGCAGCTTTTTCTTCGGCCGGGTCAGGATGTCCTTCGTGGGGAAATAAGTCGTGCTGCCGAGGCTCTGGCCCCGCGGGATGATGGTGACCTTGTGCACCGGCACCGTGCCGTCATCGAGGATGGCCTGGACCACCGCGTGCCCGGCCTCGTGCCAGGCGATCAGCCGCTTCTCACCGTCGTCCATGACGCGGCGGCGTTCGCGACCCCAGAGGACCTTGTCCCGGGCGTCGCCGATATCAACCATCTCGACCTTCTTCTTGTCGCGCCGGGCGGCGAGCAGCGCCGACTCGTTGAGGAGATTCGCCAGCTCCGCGCCAGACAGGCCGGGCGTGCCGCGGGCAATGGACGCGAGGTCGACATTCTCGGCCAGGCTGATCTTGCGGGCATGCACGCGCAGGATTTGTTCGCGGCCGACCAAGTCGGGAAGATCAACGTAGATCTGACGGTCAAAACGGCCTGGGCGCAGCAGCGCACTGTCGAGCACATCGGGGCGGTTGGTCGCCGCGATGATGATGACCCCCTCGGTCGTGTCGAAGCCGTCCATCTCGACGAGGAGCGAGTTGAGTGTCTGCTCGCGCTCGTCGTTGCCGCCGCCAAGTCCGGCACCGCGCTGGCGGCCGACAGCGTCGATTTCGTCGATAAAGATGATGCACGGGGCGCTCTTGCGGCCCTGTTCGAACATGTCGCGCACGCGGCTCGCGCCGACGCCCACGAACATTTCCACGAAGTCGGATCCGGAGATACTGAAGAACGGCACGTCGGCCTCGCCCGCCACGGCCTTGGCCAGCAGCGTCTTGCCGGTGCCCGGGGGACCGACCATCAGGATGCCCTTCGGGATCTTGCCGCCCATCTTGGTGAACTTCTTCGGGTCCTTCAAAAATTCTACCACCTCGCTGACCTCTTCCTTGGCCTCGTCGCAACCGGCGACGTCGGCAAAGGTGATCTTGTCCCGGTCCCGCGTCAGCAGCTTGGCCCGGCTCTTGCCGAAACTCAGCGCGCCCTTGCCCGCCTGCCGCAGCTGGCGGATGAACAGGAAATAAAGCAGCCCGATGATCAGCAGGAAAGGAATCACCTGGACGGCGATCGTCGAGAGCAGCGTCGTCGCCGGCTGCTCGGTGAAGGCCTTCGATTTCTGCAGGCGCTCGGAATTCGAGTCGGTCAGCCGGCCCGCCGCGCGGAACTGGTTGGTAACACCCCGGTCGCTTTCGAGCGAGCGGTCTTTCGTGGTCTCACCCGTGATGACGACCCAATCGCGGCCGCCGGACCCGTCCGGCCGGATGACGCCTTCGCGCACCTTGCCTTGCTCGGCCAGATCGACCACGTCCTGAATCTTCAGGGTCGCGGGCGAAGTAAGGCGGCCCGGGGCGAAGAAAAGGACGGAAATCGTCACCAGAACGATCACCAGCCAGATCACGAGCATCTTCGGCTGAAAACGATCCGGGGGCATGTTCTTGAGTGGACGGCGCTTCTTGTTGTTATCAGGGTCGGGCATGGGAAATTGGATCAGGATGGGAAGGTGGATGTTCCCGTCTCATAAGTCAATTGGCCCGGCGGTGGAATCGGCGCGATTTTTTCCCGCTAAAGGCATGGTGCAGCCGGCCATTTCCGATCACCGCAAATCCATCCGTCCCGAGACTTTGCCGGGTGGCGCGTCCGTGCATCACATCCTGCAGCAAGGTATCAAAGGCCTGGCGGGAAATCCTGACCGCTCCCGGCTGGACCAGCAGCCAGCGATGCAACGCCCGCCGCACCAAGGCCCGGGGCTTGCGGGCCAGCCTGTGCAAATTCAGCGAGCCGTCCGCCCTCATTGGCCGCAGTTCCGTCAGCCACGCTTCCAGGGCCGCATCGTCCTCCTCCAGCAGTTCCCGCGACCGGGCCGCCCCGGCCAGTGCATCGCGCTCCGCGGCCTGCTGCCAGGCGGGCAGGACGTCGCGGCGCACGCGGTTGCGCAGATAGTAGCGACGCGCATTCGTCCCATCCTCCCGCCAGGTCGCGCCAGCCCGCCGCAGCGCTGCCACGATCTCCGATTTCTTTAACGTCAGCAGCGGACGCAAGTGCACCCGGGCCCGGGGCATGGCATGCACGGGCCGCGGAGCCGCCAGACCCGCCGTCCCGCTCCCGCGTGCCAGCCGCATAAAAATTGTCTCCGCAATGTCATCCTGCTGGTGGCCGCACCACAGCGCTCGCGCGTGCCGGTCGAAGAATGCATGCCGGGCGGTTCGCGCCTCCGCCTCGCTGGCCCCGGGGTGCGACTCCTTCCATTCGCCCTCGCTCAGTCTGACCCCCAGCGCCCGGCAGACCCGCCGGCAAAACCCGGCGTCCTTCCGCGATTCCGCCCCGCGTAGCCGGTGGTTGAAATGCAGCGCCCGCAGCTGCGCGCGGCGCTTGGGCCAGTGCGCCCAGACTAGCAGGAGCAGGCACAGGGAATCGGCGCCACCGGAGAACGCCACCGACCAGGTGCTCCTTCGGGACGAGGCCCGGGCCCATGCCAGCACCGTCGGGTGCAGCCGGTCCGGCGGCAGCGCGCCGGCCAGTTTCGCGGCACAGTGCGCCCAGCGAACCCCGGCCGTGGCGCCTGCTCGTTTCCGGGTCACTGGAAGCTCAGGTACTCCTTGCCAAAATGCGGCACGAGCGCCGGCGGAAGCTTCACCCGGCCGTCGGGCTGGAGGTTATTCTCAAGGATCGCCGCGAGCACGCGGGGCACCGCCAGGCCCGAGCCGTTGATCGTGTGGACCAGCTCGGGTTTGCCCGATTCCTTTGACCGGAACCGGATCTGCGCCCGGCGTGCCTGGAACGCCTCGAAATTCGAGCAGCTCGAGACCTCGAGCCAGCGCTTCTGGCCCGCGCCCCAGACTTCGAGGTCGTATTTCTTCGCCTGCGCAAAGCCCAGGTCGCCGCCGCACATCAGCAGCACGCGGTACGGCAGGTCGAGCTTGCGCAGCAGCCGCTCGGCGTCGTCGCGCAGCTTGTCCAGCTCGTCATAGCTCGTCGCGGGATGCACCCATTTCAACAGCTCAACCTTGTCAAACTGGTGCACGCGGTTGAGCCCGCGCACATCCTTGCCGTAGCTGCCGGCCTCGCGGCGGAAGCACGGCGTGTAAGCGCAGCGGTAAACGGGCAGCGCCGCTTCCTCCAGGATCTCGTCGCGGTAGAAATTCGTCAGCGGCACTTCCGCCGTCGGCACGGCAAACAGCCGGTCCGGCGTGGTCTCGTACATCTGGCCCTCTTTGTCCGGCAGCTGGCCCGTCGCCGTGGCACTGGCCGCGTTGACGAAAATCGGCGGGCTGACCTCGGTGTAGCCGGCCTTGCCGTTCTCCTCCAAGAAAAATTGCAGCAGCGCCCGCGCGAGCCGGGCGCCGTCGCCGATGAGAAACGGGAAGCCCGCGCCCGTCACTTTCGCGCCGCGCGCAAAGTCAAACAGCCGCTCAAATCCGGGGATCTCCCAATGCGGCAGCGCATGCGGCCGGGGTTCCTCGTGCGAGCCGTGCAGCGAAAACACGACGTTCTCCTCCGGCGTGCGGCCTTCCGGCACACTGGCGTGCGGCAGGTTCGGGACCGAGAGCATCGCCTGGCGGAATTTCTCCTCCGTTTCCTTGAGCTGCGCGTCCCGTTCCTTCAGCTGGGCCGACACTGCCTTCATTTCGGTCACTTTCGCAATGAACTCCGGCGACCCCTTCGGCAGCGCGGCCATCGCGGTGTTGGCGCTTTTCTGCGCCGCGCGGAGCGCCTCGACCTCCTGCAGCTGCGTGCGCCACGCCTGGTCGATCGCCAGCACGGCGTCGAGGTCGACATCGAGGTGTTTCTTGGCAATCGCGGCGCGGACCAGGCCGGGCGATTCACGGAGCAATTTGGGGTCAAGCATGGCGAAAGGGATTAACGGCTCTTTTCAAAACGGGCGCGGGCGCGCTGGAACCGCGCATAGACATCCTTAGCCGACAGGAGCTTGAGGTCGCCGACCGGGGCCTGCACGACAAAGTTGGTCGGGCTGGTCAGCGGATACGGGCCGAACAGCCGTGGATCGGTCGGGCCGAAGATGCCCAGCGTCTTTACGCCCAGCGCCGCCGCCAGGTGCATCGGACCGCTGTCGTTGGTGATGACCCAGTCCGCCCGCTTGATGAGCGCCGGGAGCGAAACGAGGCTGGTGTTGGCCGTGAGGTTGAGGAATTGCTCCGCCGGGTAGGCATTGCGGTCCGCCACCCGGTTGTTGCCGGCCCAGATGACCTTGCGCGTGCGGTTCTCGCGGAGGATCATCTCCGTCAGCTGCTTGAACCCGCCCCAGCATTTCTCTGCCCGGCGGCTGTCGGGAAACATCAGGAACGGCTTCGCGCCACCGCGGCCGTCGGCGAAGCTTAGGTTCAGCGCATCCGTTTCGCGGAATTTCAGGCTTCCGCGCAGCTCGGGCTTGGCCCCCAGCACCGGGCAGAACTGCAGCAGGATCTCCACGGCGTGGCTGCGCCGTCCGTCGGGCGGCAGCGGCACCTTTTCGTCGTAGAACATGCCCGCCCACTCCCGCGCATCGCTGCGGCCGACTTTTCTCTTGGCGTGCGCCCGCGACGTCATCAGGCCCGTGCGAAGCAGGCCTTGGAAGTCGAATACGTAGTCGAACTTCGTGCGCCGCACCTCGCGCATGAGCTTAAGAAAGCCCTTCGCACCCGCGTTGCGCTCAAACACATAGACCTGGTCCACCGCCTCGCAGGCCCGCACGATCGGCGCGAAGATGTCGCGGACGATCCAGGAGATGCGCAGCCCCTCGCGCTGGGCCTTGAGCGACGTCGCCACCTGCAGGCCGTGCACGATGTCGCCGAGCGAGGAGGGTTTGATGATGAGGAGTTCGGTCATGATCGCGCGCGGCCGGGCCAGAATCTGCTTTTAACCGCCGGGCCGCATCGTTTGATGCAGTTTGACGTTCAGATCAAACGCTAATCCGTCAACCTCTTGCTGAAACTTCTGCTCCAAGCCCTCGGATGGATTCTGGCCCACGCCCCGGAGCCGCTCCTGCACGGTCTGTCCGCTGTCCTGGGCGAGCTCATCTACTGGACGGTTCCCCGCCGCCGCCGGCTCGCGCTGGCCAATCTCGACCACGCGTTCCCCGGACGTTCCCCGGCGTGGCGCCGACGGACGGCCCGCGCGAGTTCACGCCGGCTGGTGGAGACGGGGCTGCTTTCCCTCGCAACGCCTTATCTGGGTGAGAGACGGCTCCGCCTCATTATCCAGGCGGCGCCCGGCTTGGTCGATCTCGTCAACCGCGCCCACCAAGCGCCGCGTGCCACCGTCTTGATTACGCCGCACATGGCGTACTGGGAGGCGCAGACCTGCATGCCGCTCGTGCTGCCGGCTCCTTTTCCGGAGATGGGCGTGATTTACCGTCCGCTCGACAACGCCGCGGCTGACAGCTGGATCAAGCGTGCCCGCGAGCGCTTCGGCATGCGGCTACTCTCCCGCAAGGAGGGCTTCGCCGAGTCGCTGAAAATCCTCCGCCGCCAGGGGATCATCGGCATCCTCTTCGACCAGAACGCCGGCCTGCAGGGCGCACTCACGACGCTCTTCGGGCGGGTGTGCTCCACCTCCGAACTGCCCGGCCTCCTGGTTGAGAAATTCTCCGCGCAGATGGTCGTCCTGTACCCCCGGCGTTTGGGGTTCTGGCGGGTTGAACTCCACCTCGAACCCGTGGCCCATGACGGCACCGTCGCCGGCGCCACCGTCGCCGGCAATCGCTGGCTCGAGACCAAGCTGGGCGGCGAAGACGACCTCTGTGCTTCCTGGCTTTGGGCGCACGACCGCTGGCGCAATCAGGACATACCTGCCAAGCGGCTCCGCTTGGAAGCCAAGCGGGACTTCCTCGCCGCCGACCTGCAGGCCCGCGGACTGACTGCCCTGCCCCCCGGGACCCGCGTCTTCATCCGCCTGCCCAACTGGCTCGGCGATGTCGTCATGGCCCTGCCGCTCCTCCGCGCCCTGCGCGTCTCCCGGCCAGACGCCGAGATCACCCTGCTCGCCAGGCCGCAGTTTCTCCCTTTGCTCGAAACCTGGAACGTCGCCGACCGGCTGCAACCGCTGCCGCCACGCGGACCGGGCTACTTCCTGCATTTCTGGCGTCTGCGCCGCGCTTATCCCGACGTCTGGCTGCTATTCACCAACTCCCTGCGCGGCGACCTGGAGGCGTGGCTCACCGGCTGCCGCCAGCGTTTCGGCCTGCTGCGTCCGGGCAAATTCCGACCGTTGGTTTCACACGCCTACCGCGTGCCCGCGGATTTCGACGAACGCACCCATCACCAGCTCGTGCTCTGGGAGAATTTCTTCCGCCATTTCGGATTGAACGCTCCGGTGGACCGCACCCCGCAGGTTTCACCGCCCGGACAAAAATCCGGCATCGGCCTGATCGCCGGGTCGGAGAACAACCCGGCCAAGCGCTGGCCTGTGGCGCATTGGCGCGCACTCGTCGAGGCCCGGCCGGACGAACGCTTCGTGCTCTTCGGCACGGCCAATGACGCGCCCATCACGCAAGCGATCGCCGCCGGCTTCGGCAGCCGCGTGGAAGACCTTGCCGGCCGGACCACCCTGCCCGACTATTGCGCGCGCCTCCGCACCTGTCGCGCGCTTATCACCAACGACACCGGCGGCATGCATCTCGCCAACGCCCTGGGTGTCCCGCTCATCGCCCTCTTCGGCCCGACCAATCCCATCCGGACCGGGCCGGTCTTTTCCTCCCCGGTGACGATTCTCCAGCCGCCCGGCTGCGACGCCTCGGGTGGAGCTGCGCTGGCCGATCTCTCCCCGGCTGCGGTGCTCGGCGCCCTGGCAAACTTCGAGCGCACCGCCGCGTTGCCCACTTAAGCATTGCCCGGGCCGGCCGCTCTCTCACCACTTCTCCCGCCGATGCCCTTGCTGAACGTCACCGATCTCCGCACCTGGTTTCACACCCGCTCCGGAGTCTATCGGGCGGTGGACGGCATCAGTTTCAGCGTCGGGCGCGGCGAAACGCTCGGTATCGTCGGCGAATCCGGCTCGGGCAAATCCGTGACCTGCTACTCCATCATGGGCCTGATCCCGCAGCCGCCGGGACGCATTGAGAGTGGCACGGCAATCTTCGACGGCGTGGACCTGCTCCATTGCACGCCCAAACAGGCGCGCAGCATCCGCGGCAAACGCGTCGCGATGATCTTCCAGGACCCGATGACGTCGCTGAATCCCTACCTGCGGATTTCCGAACAGCTCATCGAGCCGCTCCTGATCCACGAGAAAATCTCCCGGCGGGATGCCCTCGCGCGTGCCCTCGCCATCCTGGAGGACGTCGGCATCAACGACGCCGCCAAGCGCATTCACTACTACCCGCATGAGTTCTCCGGCGGCATGCGGCAGCGTGTGATGATTGCGATGGCCCTGATCACCAAGCCCGAGCTCCTCATCGCCGACGAGCCCACCACCGCCCTCGATGTGACCGTGCAGGCCCAGATCCTCGAGCTCATCAAGAAAATGCAGCGCGAACTCGGCATGGCCGTGATCTTCATCACGCATGACCTCGGCGTGGTTTCCGGGCTCTGTGACCGCGTCCAGGTGATGTACGCCGGCCGCATCGTCGAAACCGCCGATACGCGCACGCTGTTTCATTCGCCGAAACATCCCTACACCCGGGCGCTCCAGCGCTCCATTCCGTCCATGCAGGCCAAGGGCGCCGAGCTCTTCACCATACCCGGCATGCCCCCCGATCTCTCCAAACCGCTCGCCGGCTGCTCCTTCGCTCCCCGTTGCGAATATGCCGCTGACCGCTGTTACGTTGAAAATCCTCAGCTCGCGGCCGTGAGTGCCACGCAGGCCCAGGCATGTCTTCGCGTCCAGGCCGGCGAACTTTGAAGCCCTAATCCTCCATGTCCGACGCCATCCTCCAACTGACCGATGTGAAGACGCACTTCCCGATCCAAACGGGCTTCGTTTTCCGCCGGCAGACCGGCACCGTGAAGGCGGTGGATGGGGTCACGCTCTCGGTACGTCGGGGCGAAGTCCTCGGCTTGGTCGGCGAATCCGGCTGCGGCAAATCCACCCTCGCCCGCACCATCATGCAGCTCGTGCCGACGACCGCCGGCACCGTCGTTTTAAACGGCAAGAACCTCTCCACCTGCACTGCCGCCGAATTGCTCACAGTGCGCCGCGGCATGCAGATGGTCTTTCAGGATCCGTACGCGTCACTCAACCCGCGCATGACCGTCTTCGCCACGCTCGCCGAGCCCCTGCTCGTCCATGGCCTGTGCCAGCCCGGCGAGGTCAACGCCCGCGTTGCCGCCCTCATGCGCCTTGTCGGCCTCGCCCCGCGGTTCATGCAGAAGTATCCGCACGAATTCTCCGGCGGCCAGCGCCAGCGCATCGCCATCGCCCGCGCGCTCGCCCTCGAGCCCAAGGTCATCATCGCCGACGAACCCGTCTCGGCCCTCGATGTCTCCATCCAGGCGCAGATCCTGAATCTGCTTTCCCAGCTCTGCCGGAAGATGAATCTCTCCCTCATCTTCATCGCGCACGACCTCTCCGTCGTGAAACACATTTCCGATCGCGTCGCCGTGATGTACCTCGGGAAAATCGTGGAACTCGGGCCGGCCGCCGACGTTATCGAGCGCCCACGCCATCCTTACACCCGCGCGCTCGTCAGCGCGATCCCGACCCCCGATCCCGACGTCGAGCGCACCCGCCAGCGCATCGTCCTCGCCGGCGACCCGCCCTCCCCCATCAACCCGCCCGCCGGCTGCGCCTTCCATCCCCGCTGCCCCTACGCCCGGGAAATCTGCCAGGCCGCCGTCCCGCCGCTCGCCGCCGACGGCCCCACCCGCGAGGTTGCCTGCGTGCGGCTCACAGAACTCTGAACCCGGCGCAGCCTATCGCAGCTGCCGCAGTGCCTCGTAACAGGCAATGCCGGCCGCAGTGCTGAGATTCAGTGAGCGCAGCTCGGCGTTGGCCTGCGGGATCGTCACACGCTGGGTCTCGCCCACTTCCTCGTGCAGCCAGGCGGGCGCGCCCGAGCCTTCGTTGCCAAAGACCAGCCCGTCATCGTCTGCATAGCGCACGTCCCAAAACGCCTGCCTGGTTTTCGTGGTGAAAAGCCACAGCCGTTTTGGCCTGTGCGGACTTGCCCGGAACGCCGCCCAGTCCGTATGCTCGTGCACGTCGAGTGATTTCCAGTAGTCCATGCCGGCCCGCTTCAGGTTTTTGTCCGTGATCTCAAACCCCAGCGGATGGATCAGGTGCAGCCGCGAACGCGTGAGCGCGCAGAGGCGGCCAACGTTGCCGGTGTTCGGCGCGATCTGCGGTTGAAACAGCACGAGGTGCAGCATGGCCGCATCCTTCCTACGTATGATTACGAATCAAGCACGGGTGAATTGCGTTCCCGGCCTTGAAAACCAGCTTCGCACTCTGCCCCTCGTGAATCCCGTTCCGCGAAAATCCGTCGTCATCGTCGATGACGAGATCTCGTACACCAACCTGCTCACGCAGCTGCTGTCGGAAAACCTGGACTGCCGCGTGATCGCCTTCACGCGCCCGCTGGATGCCCTGGCCGCCCTGCCCGAGCTCGATGCCGGCGTGATCGTCACCGACTATTACATGCCACAGCTGGACGGGCTCGAATTCATCGCTCAGGCCTCACACCTGGCTCCGGCGGTGCCCTTCATCCTGATCACCGGCCACACCATCAGCCTGACGAGCGAAGAGCTGGCGGAAATCACACCCTTGAAGAAGATTCTGCCCAAGCCCTTCAGCTGGCGGAAACTCGGCGACGAAATCATCCGCCTCTGGCCCGAGCCGGGCGTGAACCTGCTCCGCGCGGAGGCCCACCCGGCCTCAGTCTAGGCGCAGCCCGGCATTGTCGGCCGCCAGCACCCGGGCCCCGCTGGCGACGGATTTTCCGGCAAACGCCTCCCGCATCGCCGACAGCACCTGGGCCGCCTGCCCCTGTACGCAGACACACAGCACGCTCGAGCCACTCCCGCTCAGCCAGCCTGTGAACGCTCCCGCCGCCACCCCCGCGGCGATCGCCTCCCGAGCACCCGGGATCTTCGGCAGGCGGTATGGTTCGTGCATAAAATCGCCGGCGGCGGCCCGGAGTTTTTCAAAGTCACCCGTGGCCAGCGCCGCCGTAAAGTACGCGGCGCTGTTGATGCTCTTCACCGCGTCGAAATAAGGCAGGGTCGCGGGCAGGACACCGCGCGATTCCTTCGTCAGCAATTCCGTGCTGGGGGACGCCACAACAAAGGCCAGATCCGCCGGCACCGCAATGCGCACCGTGTCGACGTAGGCCCCGCTCACCGGGTCGCACCGCGACACGCAAAAGCCGCCCAGAATCCCGGCGCTGGCGTTGTCCGGATGCCCTTCGAGCAGCGTGACCGCGGCCACGAGCTGGTGCCGCGACCAGCCCGTGCCGTGCAACGCATCGAGCCCCGCCAACACACCGGCGATCACCGTGACACTCGAGCCCAGCCCGCGCGCGGCCGGCACCTCGCCCTCGATGCGATAGCGGAAACCCGCCGGCGCCAGACCGGCGGTGCGAAAGAACAGGGCCGCGGTCTCGGCCACCATTTCCTGCGCCCGGCCATCCGCCGGCCGTTCCGGCTGCGGTACGGTCCCGGCCGCGCGGGTGAGTATCACCCGGTTGTACACCGAAAGGGCCAATCCGAGGGTGTCGAACCCCGCCCCGCAATTGGACGTGCTGCCGGGCACCCGGACCGTGACGGTATCGCGCGCGGTGCTCATCACCGGCGGTACTTGATCGTTTTGTCCTCGTCGCGCATCAGCGCCTTCTTCTTCAGGGTCTCGCGCTTGTCGAAAAGTTTTTTGCCGGTGCAGAGCCCGACCTCCACCTTCACCAGCGCCTCCTTGAAATACATCCGCAGCGGGACCACGGCGCGACTGCCGCCGGCGTCGAGCGCCTGGGAGATTTTCCGGATCTGGTTCGCGTGCAGCAGCAGCTTCCGGATCCGGCGCGCATCGTGATTGTTGATGTTCCCGAACGCGTATTGCTCGATGTGCGCGTTGTGCATCCAGAGTTCGCCCTTTTCGATGCGACCGAACGCGTCGCTGATCTGCGCCTTGCCCGCCCGGATCGACTTCACCTCGGTGCCCTTGAGCGCGATGCCCGCCTCAAAGCGTTCGTCCACGAAGTAGTCGCGGAACGCCTTCGAGTTCCGCACTTCCGTGTAGCGTTTGGGATCTTTTTTTTGCGCGCTCATCGGCGAACGTAAAATTTAGGCATGAAAAAGGCGGCTTCGGCTCTGCTGGTCAGCAAAACCGCGCCGCCTGGAAATGTCAAAAGCCGCCGTCGCTCAGGCTTCGCTGATTTCGTAGCTGATCTTGCCTTCGCTGATCTCGCGCAGCGCCGTGTCCTCGGCCGAAAGCTTCTCCAACGACTCGACCAGCGGGCGGTTGCCGCGGCGGAGTTGCTTCACGCGGCGCGAGACCACGTTGATCAGCATGTTGGGATCGGTGATGACCTTCAGGGCGTCTTTGATGTAATCTTCTCTCATGGCTGGGCGGGTTGGCTGCGGTGAAAAGGGTTGAGAACTAGGACTCGAGACCGATGCGTCAAGGGTCAATTTCCCGGCTTGCCCCCGCCCTAGCCCTACGGAAACGCTGCGCCATGTTCATCGCCTGGACGACTTTGACCACCCGGATCGACGCCGAGAAACTGGCCGCGGATATCGTCGCCCGCGGCCTGGCCGTTTGCGCACAGATCGACGGACCGATTACCTCCCACTATCTCTGGCAGGGCCGGCCGGAGCACACCGAGGAGCACCGTCTCGTGCTTAAGTGTCTGCCATCCAATATCGCAGCGCTTGAGATTCACGTTCTGGCCCATCATCCCTATGAAGTGCCAGAATGGGTGGTGGTTCGCGCGGAGCACGTGGGAGAAAAATACTTGTCATGGGCAAAGGCGGGCCCTACCAACTTGCCCCTTTAGCAACTCGAACTCATCTCCTTTACCACCATGTCCCAGCACAAAAGCCTCCAAGGCGCCTCCGGTCTCGTCGTTAAACGCAACGTCCTCAAGCGCTTCGAGCGTGTCGACCTGCTCAAAAAGCGCGGCCAATGGAAGGCCGGTGACCGCGTTCAGGGTCTCCGCAAGACCAAGCCCGACGTCTGAGCCCGTCCTCTTCCCTTCCCGGCAGGCAGTTTTTCCGCTGCCTGCCTTTTTTATTTTTGCGCCCCGCCTGCCATGTTCAAAGGCCTATTTGAATGGTACAACCAGTCGCTCGCCAGCGGAGGTTATCCGCTGATCGTGCTACTGATGGCGATCGAGAGCTCGATCGTGCCGCTGCCCAGCGAATTCATCATCCCCCCGGCCATCATCGTCGCCCAAAAGACGGGCAACATGACTTTCCTGGGCATCGTCCTCGCCGGTGCGTTCGGTTCCTGGATCGGCGCCACCGCCATGTACTGGGTCGCCCGCTGGGCCGGCCGGCCGCTGGTCCTGCAATTCAGCGCCGCAACCGAGCACTGGGCTTCACGGCTCACCCGTTATCCTTGGCTGCATAGCTTCATCCGGCATTTCCTGATCACGCCGGAAAAGATCGAAAAGGCGGAGCGTTGGTCCACCCGCTTCGGCAGTTTCGGCATCTTCGCCTCGCGCCTGTTGCCCGTTGTGCGCCACCTGATCGGCCTGCCGGCCGGCATCGTGCGGATGAGCTACCTCACGTTTTCCATCTTCACCCTGATCGGTTCCGCCGCCTGGTGCGCCGTGCTCTGCTGGGTCGGCATGCAGGCCGGCCGCGACGAGGCGCTCATGCGCGGGGAAATGCACCGGGTCACGCTCTGGGCTGTCGGCGCCCTCGCGGTGCTGGGTGCGATCTACTATTTCTTCGTCCACCGCTACGCGCGGGAAGAGACGAAGTGACCGTCGGCGGACCTGTCTTTGCTCTCGACAGGCCCGGCCCGGCCATCGATTTTCCGGCGTTCATCGCGAGCGTAGCACAATGGATAGTGTAGTGGCCTCCGAAGCCATTGATCTGGGTTCGATTCCCAGCGCTCGCACCAGCCGCCGCTGTGGCCATAAGGCTGCCACCCCGTAGCCCGCGTTCAGCGGGTGAAAGAAGCCCCTGACCAGCGCGGGAAACTCAAAATCCGAAACCCGAAGCACGGAAAGCCAAAGGTTGACTTCGAAGCCGGCATTTCCCTCGTGCTTCGAGTTTCCACTTTAGCGCTTACCGCGCCCCCGGCGCGGTTCAGATATGGATCGCCTCGCCTGTCGTCGCCGCGGCGGACTCCATGACCGCCTCGCTGAGTGTCGGGTGGGCGTGGATCGTGTGGTGGATGTCCTCGACCGTGCCTTCCAGCTCGATCACCAGCCCGTACTCGGCGATCAGCTCGGTTGCCTCCGCCCCGATGATGTGCGCGCCGTAAATCTCCCCGGTCTTGGCGTCGCTGATGACCTTCACAAAACCTTCGGATTCCGCGGAGGCCACGGCCTTGCCGGACGCGGTGAACGGGAACTTGCCAACCTTGTAGGCCAGGCCCTTTTCCTTCGCGGCCTTCTCCGTCAGGCCGGTGCTCGCCACCTGGGGCTGGCAGTAGGTGCAGCCCGGGAAATTCTTCACGCGCTTCGGCTTGCTGAAACCGAACATGCCTTGCACCGCATTGACCGCCTCGTAGGTGGCCACATGCGCCAGCCACGGCGGCCCGATGATGTCACCCGCGGCATAGATGCCCTTCACGCTCGACTGGTAATCGTCGCCCACCTTCACGTAATTGCGGTCAAGCTCGAGCTTCACCTTGGCAGAAAGCACGCCCTCGAGGTTCGCCACCACGCCGATCGCGGACAGCACCGTCTCCGTCTCCACTTCCTCGCTCTTGCCGTCCTTCACGAGGGTGAGCTTGATGGACGTTTTCCCGACGCGGAAATTTTCGCACTTCGTGCCCGTATGGATGACGATGCCCTGTTTCTCGAACGAGCGGTGCAGTGTCTTCGCGACTTCCTCGTCCTCCACCGGCAGGATCTGCGGGAGCATCTCGACGAGCGTCACCTTTGAGCCAAAGGCGTTGTAGAAATAGGCGAACTCCACGCCGATCGCTCCGGCGCCGACGATCACGATTGACTTCGGCAAAATCTTGCTGGCAAGGGCCTCGCGCGAGGTCATCACCCGCACACCGTCCACCTCAAGGTCAGGGATGCGGCGCATCTTGCAGCCTGTGGCGATGAGGATGTTTTTGGTCTTGAGAAACTTCCCCTTGTGCTCGCCCTCGGTGATTTCGACCATGCCCGGCACGGTCACCTGGCCACGACCCACGAAGTAATCGACCTTGTTCTTCTTGAAGAGGAACTCGACGCCCTTCGCCATCTGCGCCGCCACGCCGCGGGAGCGTTCCATGACCTTGGGATAGTCGAAGGAAACCTCCTTCACCGAGATCCCGAAGGTCTCCGCTTTCTTGATCTTCTGGTAAAGCTCCGCGCTCTTGAGCAGCGCCTTGGTCGGGATGCAACCCCAGTTCAGGCAGGTGCCACCCGCACGTTCCATCTCAATGCAGGCAACGCGTTTGCCCAGTTGCCCGGCGCGAATGGCGCCCGCATAACCGGCGGGTCCGCCGCCAATAACGATCAGATCATATTCAAGGGATTCGGCCATGATGGAAAGAGGTTGGTTTGGCCCAACCGTCGCGCCGGCCGTCCCGACCGTCAAACGGATTCTAAATATCGATCACGTCGTCGCGCTTCTCCGGCTTGGCCGGCTTCTTGGGACTGCGCACGATCAGGCTGGCGGCGAGATTGGTGGCGCTCACGACGACCCCGCCCCAGACCGCCGCCCACAGGTTCGCCACATAAAAGCCTTCCACCAGGCTGCCCGCCCAAAAGAACAACAAGGCATTGATCAGGATCACCCCCAGCCCCATCGTCAGAATGATGAACGGAAGCGTAAACAGCAGCAGGATGGGTTTCAGGATCGCATTGAACAGGCTCAGCAGCAGAACCACCACGATCAGCGTGGTGCCATCCGAACAGGAAATTCCCGGCACCAGCTTCGTGGCAAGTATCACTCCCAGCGCCAGCACCAGCCATCGTACAAGTAATTGGGTCATCAGGGGGAAAAAACGCTTAGCGATGGAATTTTCCGCGACCGGCTCGTTCGGGCAATGAAAATCCTCGTCATTCAGGATTATCTGCGCAGCGGCGGAACCGAGCGGCAATCGGTCCTCCTCGCCAACGCGTTCGCCGCCGCCGGCCACGCGTCCACCCTGCTCACCTTCCGGCCGGGTGGCGCGCTGGCACCCACGGTTGCACCGGCGGTGCACCGCCATGCCCTGCAGGCTTTTGACACCCGCCTCGACTGGCTGGCACCCGGCCTGATGCGCGCCGTGGGCCAGCTCGCGCCGGACGTGGTGCTCTGCATGGGCCGCATGGCCAACTGCCAGGCCGGCACGATTCAGGGTAATTTTACCGGGACCGCCGTCATCGCGACCATGCGCACCGGCAAACCGCTGCCGGGGCCGTTCCGCCGTTCTTTGTCCGCCGTCCGGCATATCATCGCCAACAGCCAGGAAGCCCGCGCCAACCTCGCCACCCAGTACGCCGTGCCGCTGGAAAAAATCTCCGTCATCTACAACTCGCTGGTCTTCCCGCCGGAGTCCGCCCTCACCCGCGCCACCGCCGTGCGCACCGGACACGGCGCCGGTCCCGCCACCGTCGTGCTGCTCTGCGTCGCCATGTTCCGCCCCGAGAAAAACCAGCGCGAACTCATCGAACTCGCCGCCGCCCTGCCCGCGACCGCGCCGGACTGGCAGCTCTGGCTCGCCGGCGACGGCCCCGCCCGCGGCGGCTGCGAGCGTCTCGCCGCCGGGCTCAAGCTGGGCGAACGCGTGAAGTTCCTTGGTTTCCAGCCCGATCCTTCCGAACTCTACCGCGCCGCCGATGTGGCCGTTCACGCCTCCCGCAGCGAGTCGCTTTCCAATTTCCTCATCGAAGCCCAGGCCTACGGCCTCCCCGCCGTCGTCTATGACGCCCAGGGTATCGGCGAATGTTTCCTTCCCGGGCAGACCGGCTGGAGCGTGCCCCAGGGCGATCGCGCCGGATTTGTCGCCCGCCTGCAGCCGCTGCTGGCCGACGCCTCCTTCCGGCAGGCCTGCGGCGGGCAGGCCCGGACCTTTGCCCGCCGCCAGTTCGAGCCCGCGCAGCAAACCCGCGCCTATCTCGACCTTTTCGCGCAGCTCGTTCAATCCCGTCCCTCCCCATGACCAGCAAGCAGCGCACCGACTCCATCGCCCGGTTCATCCGCGAGCACAACTACGCCGACCTCCACACGCTCGCCGCCCGCTTCGGCGGCTCCCTTTCGACTGTGCGCCGGGCGCTGGACCAGCTGGAGGAACGTGGCGTCGTCCGCCGCCATCACGGCGGCGCCTCGCTCGTCGAGACCGATGTCGTCGCCCAGGAGTACGATTTCATCGCCCGCGACCAGCGCCATCCCGACGAGAAGTTCGCCATTGCCAGCTTCGTCGCCGCCCAGGTGCAGCCCGGCATGACGGTGATCCTTGACGGCGGCAGCACGACCTACGCCGTCGCCCGCCTCCTCGCCGACAAGCGCCTTCAGGTCATCACCAACTCCCTCCCCATCGCCAGTCTCTTCAGCGAGGTCGGCAGCGTGGAGACCATTGTCACCGGCGGCAGCATCTACAGCCGGCTTGGCGTGCTCCTCGGCCCCATGTGCGAGGAGTCGTTCGGCCAGATCCATGCCGACCTCGCCATCCTCGGCGGCGCCGGCATCACCGAGAACGGCATCTGGAACCACAACGCCCTCATCGTCGCCGCCCAGCGCAAGATGATCGGCGCCGCCGAGCGCACCCTCTTCGCCCTCGACAACTCCAAGTTCGGCCGCAAGGCCCTCAGCCTGACCACCCCGTTTGACGCGCGCTTCACCATCGTGACCGACACGCGACCCACGCCCGCCGTCGCCCGCGCCATCAACGCCGCCGGCGCGAAGCTCACTCTCGCCGGTTGAGTGGAAAAATCCGCCGCGCGGTTGAGTTTCTGCCGAGCTGCTCCATCTGTGTCCCCCCGTGGCCCCAACCCGCTCCGCTGAATCCATCCGCCTCCGCGGCGTTCATCAGAACAACCTCAAGGGCTTCGACCTCGATCTCCCGCTGGGCAAATATGTCGTCGTCACCGGCCTGAGCGGCGCGGGCAAGTCGTCCCTCGTCTTCGATACCCTCCACGCCGAGGGCCAGCGCCGCTACGTCGAGACCTTCAGCGCCTACACCCGCCAGTTCCTCGACCTCCTCGACAAGCCCAAGGTCGACTCCATCGAGAACATCCGCCCGTCCATCGCCATCGAGCAGACCAACACGGTCAAGACCTCCCGCTCCACCGTCGGCACGATGACAGAGCTGACGGATTTCTTCAAAGTCTGGTTCAGCCACGCCGCCGAATGCTTCGACCCCGCCACCGGCGCCAAGGTCGAGGACGACAGTCCCGCGACCATCTGGGAGAAAACATTCGCCGCGCATGCCGGCCAAACCGTCGTCGTCGGCTTCAAGGTCGCCAAGCCCGGCAACCTCTCCTGGCCGGAAATCCTTCGAAACCTCAAGGGGCAGTCCTACGTCCGCGTCCTCTTGCCCGACTCCACCGGCGCCCTCGCCGCCCACCGCATTGATGATCTCCTCGCCGATCTCCAACCCCTCGCCGCGGCCGGCCACCTTCACGTCGCCCAAGACCGCATCACCCTCGCTGCCGACCAAAAATCCCGCTTCCTGGAAGCCGTCGAGACCTCGATGCACTTCGGCCACGGCGAAGTCCGGATTTTCGGCTCTCCGGTATCCGGCTTGCCCGCCGCAGCCTCGGCGAAGGCGGGAGTCCGTGATCCGCAGTTGTCCGAGCTCGGCCATTTCTCCCGCGGCCTCCATTCGCCCGCCACCGGCCGGACGTTCCGTGCCGCCTCGCCGGCTTTGTTTTCCTTTAATTCCCCGCTCGGCGCCTGCCCCAAATGCCGCGGCTTCGGCCGCGTCATCGATATCGACTACCGCCTCGCCCTGCCCGACCAGTCGCTCTCCATCGACGACGGCGCGATCAAGTGCTGGGAAAGCGAGATCTACGGCGAGTCCAAGAAGGATCTGCTCGTCTTCACCAAAAAGAAAAGGATCCCGACCAACGTCCCGTTCGCCTCGTTGACACCCGAACAGCAGAGCTTCGTCATCGACGGCGAACCCGGCTACGGCGAGGAGAACGGCAAACCGTGGCCCAAATATTGGTATGGCGTAAAAGGTTTCTTCCGCTGGCTCGAGAAGAACACCTACAAGATGCACGTGCGCGTGTTCCTGGCGCGCTACCGCACCTACAATCCCTGCCCCGATTGTGGCGGCCTCCGCCTCCAACCCGAGTCGCTCTGCTGGAAATGGCGCGGCCGCACCCTGCCCGAACTCTACCAGCTCCCGGTCAGCGACCTGCTCGTCGCACTGGCCGACGCGCAGCCCAAGGCTGCCGACCACCAGTCCGAGTTCGCCTACGATTCCATTGTCACCCGGCTCCGTTACCTCGAGCAGGTCGGCCTCGGCTACCTGACGCTCGACCGCCAGTCGAAAACCCTCTCCGGCGGCGAGGTGCAGCGCGTCAACCTCACCAGCTGCCTCGGCACCTCGCTCGTCGACACGCTCTTTGTCCTCGATGAGCCCAGTGTCGGCCTTCATCCGCGCGACATCAACCGCCTCATCGCGATCATCCGCTCGCTGACCGACGCGGGCACCACGGTCGTCGTCGTCGAGCACGACGAGGCCATGATCCGCGCCGCCGACCACGTCATCGAGGTCGGCCCCCAACCCGGCAGTCGCGGCGGTCACATCGTCTATCAGGGTTCCGTCGGCGGCCTCCTTCACGCGCCCGCCAGCATCACCGGCGCCTATTTCTCCGGCCGGGAGACCCTTCCGGCTCCCGCGCAACGCCGCCCGGTCCCGGCGGGGCACCCTTCGCTCCGCTTCACCCACGCAACCAAGCACAACCTGCGGAAGCTTTCGTTCCAGCTGCCGCTGCAGCGGTTTGTCTGCCTGAGTGGCGTCTCCGGCTCGGGCAAGTCCACCTTGCTCGATCATGTTATCTACCAGGGTCTGCTCACCCAGCGCCTGCAGCTGGCCGAGGACGCCGCCGTCATCGAGACGATCAAGGGCGACACCCCTTTCGGCGAGGTTGTCCTCGTGGACCAGTCGCCGCTCTCCCGGACCCCGCGCTCCAACCCCGCCCTCTACACCGAGGCCTGGGATCTCATCCGTGAACTTTACGCCCGGACGCCCGCCGCCCAGGAAGCCGGCTTCAACGCCTCCAGTTTTTCCTTCAACAGCGGCGACGGCCGCTGCGACCACTGCCTGGGCCTCGGGTATGAGCGCGTCGAGATGCAATTCCTCTCCGACGTCTTCGTCCCCTGCCCCGTCTGCGAAAGCCGCCGCTTCAAGCCGGAGGTGCTCGCCATCCAGTGGAACGGCCGCTCGGTCGCCGACCTCCTCGCGACCAGCGTCACCGACGCGCTCCCGCTCTTCGACGAACATCCTTCCATCCGGTCCCGCCTCGCCACCCTCGAGTCCGTCGGCCTCGGCTACCTGACCCTTGGTCAGCCCCTCAACACGCTCAGCGGCGGCGAATCCCAGCGCCTCAAGCTCGTCAGCTACCTGTCCGGCTTTGCGGCCCAAGCCGGGAAATTCGAAAGTGGAAGTTCGAAATCAGAAACGGGTCCCGGCGCATTATTGCTGCTGGACGAGCCGACCACGGGCCTGCACCGCCACGACGTCAAGCGCCTCCTCGCCGTCCTGCAGGCGCTCGTCGACCGCGGCCACAGCGTCATCGTCATCGAGCACAATCTCGACGTGCTCAAGTCCGCCGACTGGATCCTCGAGATCGGACCCGATGCCGGCGCGCATGGCGGTCAGATTGTTGCCGAAGGCACGCCCGAGGAGGTCGCCGCCGCCGCCACCGCCACCTCGCCTTTTCTCCGCGCCGCCCTCGCGGACGACGACCGCTATGCCGTCGCCGCAGAGGATCCCTCGGCTTACCAGGCCCCGCTGTCGCTCGGAGTGAGCGACCTCACCATCATCGGTGCGCGGGAGAACAACCTCAAGAATCTCTCCCTGACGATTCCCCACCGCCTGCTCACCGTCGTCACCGGCGTGTCCGGCTCCGGCAAGTCCACGCTCGCCTTCGACATCGTCTTTGCCGAGGGCCAGCGGCGCTTCATGGAGTCCATGTCGCCCTATGCGCGGCAGTTCGTCGAGCAACTGCCCCGCCCCGCCGTCGACCGGCTCACCGGCATCCCGCCCACCGTCGCGATCGAGCAGCGCGTGACCCGCGGTTCGCGCAAGTCCACCGTCGCCACCATCACCGAGGTCGCGCAGTATCTCCGCCTGCTCTATGCGCGGCTCGGCGTGCAGCATCACCCCGACACCGACAAGGCTGTCACCCCGCTCACGCCCGGCGCCCTGAAGAAACTCCTCGCCCGCGTGCTCGCCACGCCGAAAGCCCGCAAGGCGAAACACCTCTACCTCTGTGCCCCGCTCATCCGCGGCCGCAAGGGCCACCACCAGCCCATCGCCACCTGGATTGCCAACCAGGGCTACGAGCTCATGCGCGCCGACGGCCGCCTCACCCGCGTCGATGCGTTCCAGAAGCTCGACCGCTACAAGGAGCATGACATCGAGGTCGTCGTGGCGGACTTGCGCCGGCTGGAAGCCGGCGGCGATAAGCAGAAAGCTGCAGGCCGCAAGCCCCCATCCGCAGGCTCAAAGCCTACCGCCGGCAGCCTGCCGCCGACCGCTTCCTCCGCCCTCGATCGCGCACTGAAGATCGGCCATGGCGCCTGCTTCCTCCTCACCCCGCAGGGCGAGGTCCTTTCCTGGTTTTCCACCACGCGCACCGACATCGAGACGGGCGAATCCTTCCCCGAGCTCGATCCGAAGAATTTCTCCTTCAACTCGCCGCGCGGCTGGTGCCCCACCTGCCGCGGCCACGGCCGCATCCTCCCCTGGATGCTCCAGCCCGATGAGGAGGAGGGGGACGCCAATCTCGACCGGCTCCGCCAGCTCGGCCTCGAGTCCGGCGACGATGTCGCCGACGACGGCGTGCCCTGTCCCGAATGTCACGGCGCCCGGCTCAACCGCATCGGCCGGTCCGTGAAACTCCACCTCCGTGGCTCGGAACCGCCGCTGTCGCTGCCCGCGCTGCTGGGCACCACGCCCGCGCGGCTGCTCGCCACCCTGCACCACCTCGACCTCGACGCCCGCGGCAAACTCATCACGCAGGATATCGTGCCGCAGATCGAGGAGCGGCTGAAGTTCCTCGACCACGTCGGCCTTGGCTACCTGTCGCTCGACCGTCCCACCGAGACACTTTCCGGCGGCGAGGCCCAGCGCATCCGGCTTGCCGCGCAACTCGGCTCCAATCTCTCCGGTGTCCTCTATGTCCTCGACGAGCCCAGCATCGGTCTCCACGCCCGCGACAACGACCGGCTGATCGAGACGCTCCAGACGCTCCGCGCCAAGGGCAACACGCTCCTCGTCGTCGAGCACGACGACGAACTCATGGCCCGCGCCGACCGCATCATCGACCTCGGACCCGCCGCCGGCATCCACGGTGGCGAACTGCTCGCCAACGGCACGCCCGAGGAAATCCGCCGCAACGCCAAGTCCCTCACCGGCCTGTTCCTCAAATCAGGCATCAAACATCCGCTGCGCGGCCAATACCGGGCTGCGGATACCGGCGACCGGAAAGTGCCCTGGCTCGAGTTGACCGCCGTTCGTTTCCGCAACCTGAAGGGCTTCGATCTCCGCCTGCCACCCGGCCGCCTTATCATGGTCGCGGGCCCCAGCGGAGCCGGAAAATCCACCCTCTTCCGCGACCTCCTCCACCCCGCCGTCACCCACGCGATTAAATCTAAAAGCTCCAAGCTCACCGGCCAAACCTTCGTGAAGGCCACCGGCTTCGCCTCCGACAATCCGGTATCCGGTATCCGCCATCCGGTATTCGGCGCCCTCACCGGCGCCAGCGCCTTCCGCTCTGTCATCGAGGTCGACCAGGCTCCCATCGGCAAGACCCCGCGCTCCACGCCGGCCACCTACCTCGGCATCTTCGACCTCATCCGGCAGTTCTTCGCCTCCCTCCCCGAGTCCCAGATCCGCGGCTATACCGCCTCGCGCTTTTCCTTCAACACCGCCGGCGGCCGCTGCCCCACCTGCGACGGCGCCGGCCGCATCAAGCTCGAGATGGCGTTCATGCCCGACACCTACCTGCCGTGCGATGACTGCCGCGGGTCGCGCTACAGCGCGGAGCTCTCCGACCTCACGTGGAAGAACCTCAACATCGGCCAGGTCCTCCAGCTGACGTTCGAGGAGGCGGCCCAGTTTTTTGATTTTCACTCCCAGCTCTCGCAGGTCTGCCGGCTCATGGTCGACTGCGGTCTCGGCTACCTCACGCTCGGGCAGAGTTCGCCCACGCTTTCCGGCGGCGAAGCCCAGCGGCTCAAGCTCGTCACCGAGCTCTCCGCCGGGCTCGCGACCTACCGCGAGCGCAGCCGCGGCACGCCGCCCCGCAACCTGTATCTGCTCGAGGAGCCCACCATCGGCCTCCACCTGAGCGACTGCGAGAAACTCATCCGGGTGCTGCACTCGCTGGTGGACCAGGGTCACACCGTCGTGGTGATCGAGCACCATCTCGATCTCCTCCTCGAGGCGGATTACATCATTGAGCTCGGCCCGGTCGGCGGGCCCGACGGCGGCGAGCTCCTCTACCAGGGCGACCTCGCGGGCCTGCTCAAGGTCAGGCGCAGCCCCATCGCGCCGTATCTCCGGGCCAAGCTCAGCCGGTAGGCCGGGTTTCCCGCTCTCCGCCGCCCAGTAGCTCGATCCGCTCGAGACCGATCCTACCCGCGGTAACCCGCAGGCCGATGCCATCGGCTTCCGGACCCGGAAAGGTCAATCCGCTCAGGTATACCTCACCCTCCCCGCCGAAAATCTCCACAGTCGACCGGTCGATCACGATGATGAGTTCAAGCCGGCCCGTCGCATCCAGCGGCAGCTTCGCTTCGAATCGCCCGGGGAAATTCGGGTGGAACTCCGGACTGCCGGAATTCCGGCGGTCAAGGCAGAGGGTCCCCCGCGCCGTGTCGTAGCCCACGACCGTCCGGTACCGATCGGATGCAAACACCTCGAACTCCACCACCGAGTTCTCCCCGGGCCGCAGGCTCGCGCGGAGCGCACCGCTGCGCAGATGACCCATGAGCCACACGCCGTCTTCCTTCGCCAGCGTGCTCCGGGAAAACTCCGTCCTCGCCGGCAACTGCGCCCACAGCTCCCGCGCCGGCGCCTGCCGCATCCGCCAGTCGCCCGGCGCCACCTCGCGCAGCCTCAGCTCGCGCGGCAGGGTCAGGCAGCCCTGCCAGGGTTGCGTCGGAATCTGCTTCGCATAGCCCCAGTGGTTCATCCAGCCGATCATCAGCGTGCGCCGCGCCCCGCCGGTCTCCCGCGGCCAGACGATCGCCGCGTACTCATCCGGCCCGTGGCCCAGCGGCAATCGGGTCTCGACGCCCGTGTCCGCGACAAACGTCTCCCCATCGAACTCGCCGACATAGTAGCGCTGCGCACAGGCCCCGAAGCCCGGTGGCTCGGCAAAATTGGCTCCGCTGAGATAACTCACGGAGAGCACCCACTTCACGGTCCCCGGCCGGTTCTCCACCGGCAGTTGAAATAGGTCGGGACACTCGAAGCCGTCCACGCCCGGTTCGCTGCGCGGCCAGAACCGTCCGGTCTCGCGCCAGTCCCTCAGGTTGGATGAAACGAAGAATGTCAGGTGCCCGCCTTCCGTGAGCACCATCACCCAGCGGGCGCGTTCCGCATCCCGCCAGACCTTCGGATCGCGGCAATCCCGCTGCGGCCGGCGCAGGATCGGGTTGCCCGGAAACGTCCGCCACGTCCGGCCGCCGTCGGCGCTGCCGGCCAGGCTGATCCGCTGGCCCGCGGCCGGATCCTGCGAGGTGTACACCGACACCCAGCCTCCGGCCGTGCCGGCAAACAAGCCCGAGGTGTTAAGCGCATCGTGCACCGTGCCGCCCGACCAGCAGTCGCCGTTCTCATCCGGCCGCAGGGCCACCGGCAGGTGCTCCCAGTGAAACAGGTCCCGGCTCGCCGCATGTCCCCAGCAGCGTGGCCATTCGTATTGATACTGCAGGTGCCAAAGGCCGTCCTCCCGGATCAACCCGTTGGGGTCGTTCAGCCAGCCGGCCGGCGCGGTGAAATGAAGGCGCGGGCGCCAGTCGGGGAACCCGATAGCCTGGGTTGTCATTCTGAGCGCAGCGTAGTTCGGCCGCAGGCGGGTTCGTTATCCGGCAGGATTTCGGCGCGGGCTCCAATCCTGTTCCACTGGACTCTGCACTTCGTTCCGAATGAAGCCGCCTCAGCCACCGGCCTAGGCCGTCGCCAGGCTGATATCGTGGGCCTTGGCCGCGTCCGCCACCACCTGGAGCAGTTCGTCGAGCTCCACCGGCTTCAGCAGGTAGCGGAACAGCGCGGCTTCGTTCACGCTGCGCATGAGCATCTCCGGCTTCATGTAGCCCGTCACCAGGACGCGCTGCATGTGTGGGAACTCCTCGCGCGCCCGCACCAGGAAGCTCATGCCGTTGCCCCCGGGCATGAGGTGATCCGCGATCACGACCTTGAAGGCCTTCTTGTGCAGGATGAATTCCGCCTCGCGGGCCGACAGGGCCGTTGCCACGTCGAACCTTGGTGCCAGCGCGGCGGCAAAGACGTCCAGTAGCGACTTCTCGTCATCCACGATCAGCACGGAGTCCTTCTTCGGGACCGACGCAGGTTTGATTTCCGCAGCGCTCATTGCCCGCATCGTGCTTTGCGGTCCGGGCATGGCAAACCGAAATCCATCCGCCCCGCCGGCGGCCTTTTGATTTGCCACGCCGCCGCCGGGAAACTTCCCTTCAGCCGTGCCCGACCCGGTAAACTATGACCTGCACGAGGCGGCCCGCTCCGGCCGGCTGACCACGATCCCCCCCGAATTTTTCACCCTGGAGCGGCTGACCGCGCGCAATGCCGCGGGCAACACTCCCCTCCATGCCATGGCCAAATATGGCAGCTTGGGCCTCCTGCCCGCCGGGCTGCTGAACGAGCAATGCCTCTCGCTCCGCAACGATTCGGGCTACACTCCGCTGCACCACGCCGCGCTCGGGAGCTTCCTCCACGAGGTCCCGGGACCGTTTCTCACGGGCCACCTGCTCTCCCTCGCCAGCAATTCCGGCTACACGGTTTACCACGTGGCCGCCGCGCAGGGCTGCCTGGACCAGCTGCCCGCCGCGCTCGTGACCCCGTCCCTGGCGCTGGCCAAGACCCACCTGGGCAATACCCTCGTCCACGAGGCCGCGGAAAATGGCCACCTCGACCGCCTGCCCGCCGGATTCCTCACCGCCGCGAATCTCGGCCGCCGCAACCTGGCGGGCGAGACCGTCCTCCATGTCGCGGTCTTCAACGGCCACCTCGACCAGGTGCCCGCCGAATTCCTCACCGCGGACGCCCTGCTGGAGGCCACCACCACCGGCGACACCGTCTTCCACGCCGCGGCCATTTCCGGCCACCTCGACCAGATTCCGCCGCAGTTCCTCACCCCCGCGAACCTCGTCATCGCCAGCAAGACCGGTTTCACCGCCATCCACGCCGCGGCCGAGACCGGCCAGCTTTCGAAGATCCCGCGCGACCTGCTCACCACCGAGCTGCTGATGACGCGCAATGACAACGGCGACACCCCCCTGCATGCCGCCGCGTTCGAGGGCCATCTGGACCAGGTGCCCCTGCACCTGTTCACCGCCGAACTGCTGCAGGTCCGCAATTACGACGGCGTCAGTGTCGGTCGCACTGCGATCACCCGCGGGTTCATCAAGCAGATCCCGCCCTTGCTGCGCCCGAAGGCTCCCGGCGTGGTCTACCGCCTGCTCGCCTATCTCGGCATTGTCAGCGGGAACTTTTAGAGTGCCCGGCTTCCAGGGACCGGCCGGCCGCTCTCGCCGGCCATCCGGGTTTTCCAGTCGTGTTCAAACCCGGGCGGGCAGGATTCCTGACTCATAGCCGGAAGCTGATCGCCGCCGCCTGCAACGCGGCGTGTCCTACGCTGGTTTTCGCCTTCCCCTCCTGCGCCCGCTCACTTTCACTTCCTGGCTGTTCGCATCGACTCCGGAAGGCCGGGGCCCTTCCACCTTCACCCTTCCCTTTCACTCCAACCTTTCCCTTTCCCATGAACACCGCCATCTCCTCCCTCAACGCCCGCGAGATCCTCGACTCGCGCGGCAATCCCACGATTGAAGTCGACGTGCGCCTCGCCTGCGGCGCCTTCGGCCGCGCCGCCGTCCCTTCCGGCGCCTCCACCGGCGAGCACGAGGCCCTTGAGCTGCGCGACGGCGATCCCAAGCGTTACCTCGGCAAGGGCGTCCAGAAGGCCGTCGCCCACGTGAAGGCTGACATCGCCCCCGTGCTGTTCGGCCACGACGCCTGCGACCAGGTCGGCATCGACCGCGCCATGATCAAGCTCGATGGCACATCGACGAAGGCCAAGCTCGGCGCCAACGCCATCCTCGGCGTCTCCCTCGCCACCGCCCACGCCGCCGCCAACGCCCTCGGCCAGCCGCTTTATAAATATCTCGGCGGACCCAATGCCAAGGTGCTCCCCGTCCCCATGATGAACATCATGAACGGCGGCGCGCACTCGGACGCCCCCATCGACTTCCAGGAGTTCATGATTCGGCCCCTCAACTTCAACTCCTTCGCCGAGGCCCTGCGCGCCGGCGCCGAGGTGTTCCACAGCCTCAAGAAGGTGCTCAAGGCCAAGGGACTCCAGACCGCCGTCGGCGACGAGGGCGGCTTCGCCCCGAACCTCGCCTCCACCACCGACGCCCTCGACGCCATCTCTCTCGCCGTCAAGAACGCCGGCTACAAGCTGGGCAAGGACATCACCCTCGCGCTCGATGTCGCCGCGTCCGAATTCTACGACAAGAAGACCGGCAAGTACGTCTTCAAGAAATCCGACGGCCGCCAGTTCTCCGGCGACCAGTTCGTCGCCTATTACAAGGAGCTGGTCGCCAAGTACCCGATCGACTCCATTGAAGACGGCTGCGCCGAGAACGACTGGGCCACGTGGAAGAAACTCACCACCGCCCTCGGCGGCCAGATCCAGCTCGTCGGCGACGATCTGTTCGTGACCAACGTCGACTTCCTGCGGAAGGGCATCGAGACCGGCACCGCGAACTCGATCCTCGTGAAGGTCAACCAAATCGGTTCCCTCACCGAGACCCTCGACGCCGTCGAGCTCGCGCACAAGAACCACTACACCGCCGTCATCTCGCACCGCTCGGGCGAGACGGAGGACGTGACGATTGCCGACATCGCGGTGGCGACCAACGCCGGCCAGATCAAGACCGGCTCCGCCTCCCGCACCGACCGCGTGGCGAAGTACAACCAGCTCCTCCGCATCGAAGAAGAGCTGGGCGCCAGCGCCGTGTACGCCGGCCGGCGGTAACCCCCAAGGCAGGGCGCGTTCTCCGAACGAGCCGTCACCATCGCAGGCCGGGCCAACCCCGGCCTTTTTCTTTGGCACTCGTCATTCTGAGCGCAGTGAATGAATCCAGTGCGACTCGGTCAACCGGCTCCAAGTGGATTCTTCGCTGCGCTCAGAATGACAATCGGCGGAAATAGCATGGCCCGATTTGCCGGTTGCACTCCGGTGCGCAACCTGTGGCCGCCGCAAAACGTCAACGCCCCAGTCCTCCCTCGACTCCCCCGCCGCCCACTCTACCTTAGCTCCTGACGAACCATGAAAGCCTCTTTTATCCCCCTTGCGCTGTTCGCCGCCTCCCTGACGCTCACCGGGTTGGCGCAGGACCAGGATCCTGCCGACGAGGCCAAAAAGAAGGAGGAAATCCGCGCCCTTATCTTGGCGGATGCTCAAAAGAAGGCCACCGAAGCCGCGGCCCCTGCGGCCAAGCCGGCGGGCAAAGGCGTGTCCAATATCCCAGCTGCCCCTTCCGCATCAAAGCCGGCCGACTCCGCGGCCCCTGCGACCGCCCAGACCCCGGCCACCATGCTGCCGCAGGTCCAGGTGAACAAGAGCCGCATCACCGACCTCGACCTTGAGATCAGCGAGCAGGACAAGGCCATCGCCCGGGAAAGGGTGAACACCAAGCCGACCAAGCTGGACGAATCCCTCAACAGTCCCGCGGTTTCCAAGGCCCTCTCCATCCTCGGCGGTTCCTCCAGCGAGGAGCGGTCCAGCCTCGCCCAGGAACGCGTAAACATCATGGAGGAGGAAAAGGAACTGCTGGAAGCCATGAAGCTCGCCAAGACGAAGGAGGAAAGGGCCGAACTCCAGCGGGAACTCGACGACCTCCGCGCCACGCGCCGCGAGCTCGAGCAGGCACCGAAGTGACCGGTCGCCAGGTGGACGGGCACGTCCCGTGCCGGCATTTTTGCCGTGGCACCCGTTAATCGGTTCGGGCTTTAGAATGAGGGGCGGCCCATCCTCATGCAGTCACGGGACGTGCCCGCCCACCCATTCGGCAAAGGTAATTCGAGCACGCCCTCCGGCATCGCTCGACTGCTTCCTTCCGCGTTTCCGCTCGTCCGCGCTTCCGCGATCCGCCCGGGGCTTGAATAAAAAAGCCGGCGGCGCCCGATGCGCCGCCGGCTCAAATCCACGCTGCTACTGGTTCACAGCGCGGCTTCACCTTGTTCACCCGTCCGGATGCGCACTACCGCCTCCAGGGGGAGAACAAATACCTTGCCGTCACCAATCTTGCCGGTCTTGGCCGACTTGGAGATGGCATCGACGGCCTTGCCGACAACTTCGTCGGCCACGGCGACTTCAAGCTTAACCTTGGGAAGGAAATCGACCGTGTACTCGCTGCCGCGATAGACCTCGGTATGGCCCTTCTGGCGGCCAAAGCCCTTGACCTCGGTGACCGTCATGCCTTCGACGCCGATTTCAGACAGGGCGACTTTTACCTCGTCCAGTTTGAACGGCTTGATGATGGCGATAATAAGTTTCATGGAATCTTTTTGTTGGGGTTGTACCTGACATGGCCAAACCGGTGGCCGCCCCGGAACGCACGCGTGCGGGGCGGCCCGGCGGGCTTAATTTTCGGAAGTGACCTGCTCGGGATAGGCGATGCCGCCATGTTCGTGGCGATCGAGGCCTTCCAGTTCGACTTGCGGGGAGACGCGCAGGGTTCCCGTGGCCTTGACGGCGTACATCAGGATCATTGCGACGATGAAGACCCCGACGCCGATGGCGGCGTTGCCGATGAGCTGGCCGACCAGCTGGTCGGTCCCGCCGCCGTAGAAGAGGCCCTTCACCACCGAACCGGCCGAGTTGTCGGCTCCGGTCGGCGTCGGGGCGCCAAACTCACCCGTGGCGAATAACCCGAGGCTCAGCGTGCCCCAGATTCCGCAGAGGCCGTGAACGGGCCAGGCACCGCAGGGATCGTCGATCCGCAGGTACTCCAGGAGGTCCGTACCGAGGATGACCAGCACCCCCGCCACCGCGCCAAGGAGGATGGCGCCGAGCGGCGACACCCAGTAGCACGGGCAGGTGATCGCCACCAAGCCGGCCAGCAGGCCGTTGAGGGTCGCACCGCAGTCCCATTTCTTGGAGCGCGGGTAAACAAAGAACAGCGCGGCGAGGCCGCCGGAGCAGGCCGCCAGGGTCGTGTTGGCCGCGACGCGGGCCACGCCTTGGATATCCATCGCGGAAAGCGTACTGCCGGGATTGAAGCCGTACCAGCCGAACCACAGGATCACCGCGCCGACCGCGGCCACCGTCATGTCGTGGCCGGGCATGGGCCCGCCGCCGTCACGCTTGAATTTGCGGCCAAGGCGCGGCCCGAGGACAATGGCGCCAGCGAGGGCGATCGAGCCGCCGATCGTATGGACCACGGTCGAGCCCGCGAAGTCGTGGAACGCGGCGGGATGGATGTTGTTCAACCAGCCATCCGGGCCCCAGGCCCAGTGGCCGAAGATCGGATAGATGAAACCGCTGACCCCGATGCTGTACCAGAGGTCGCCCCAGAAACCGGTGCGGCCGAGCATGGCGCCCGAGGTGATCGTCGAGCAGGTGTCGGCGAACGCGAACTGGAAGAGGAAGAACGCCAGGGTCGCGACCCCGGTGCTTTCGTAGGTGTCGGGGAGGTGCTGCAGGAAGTACCAGCTGTGGCCGGCACCGTCACCCCAGCCGATGAAGCCGTTGCCATGGCCAAACATCCAGGCAAAGCCCCAGGCGTAGAAGAGGATGCCGCACAGGCAGGTGTCGACGACACCTTCCAGGAGCACGTTCACGGTTTCACGCGTGCGTGCGAAGCCGGCCTCCAGGAACATGAAGCCCGCCTGCATGAAGAACACGAGGAAGGCCGTGACCAGCACCCACATCGTGTTGATCGGATTGACGTACGCCGGATTCGGCGCATCCGCCGGGGCCGCAGCGGGTGCGGCCGCTGCCGGAGCCGCGGCCGCTGGAGCCGCCGCCGGTGTGGCCGCCGGAGCCGTTTGCGCCGGGGGCGTGGTCTGGGCATGCGCCTTGGGCGCCGCGAAATAGGCGGAGACGCTGAAGATCAGCGCGAAGCAGAGCCCGAGCCCGAGGATTTTTCCGCCGAAGATGGCGTAAAACAACCTTCGCTGCGCCGGGTCCTTCAGTTTTTCGATAAACTTATTCATGTCGTGGATATGGATGTTTTGGGTGTTGTCAGGTTAGAGCGCCGCCAACCGGCCGGCGCATCGGGTCATCATTTCTAGTGTTGGCCGCGTGAGTGAAGGCACGCGCCGTTTGGGTTATCAGCGAAACAGCCACGAAACCGGAAGGATCCGTGGCTGCGAAATTCTGGATGCGGCCCGGGCCGCCGCCGGCGGCCGGCCCAACGGAGCGGCCCCCCGACCATCGGGAGGCCGCCCGCTGATGACTGTGCAGATCCCCCGATCCTCTGAGGAGCCGGAGGAAATGGGTTGAAGCGCAGGACCGGACGCATGACCGCAGTGGAATCGATGTCCGGAGCCGACCATGCCGCGGACCGATCTGATCGGCCGCCGGACAGTTCGAATGCTCATGACTGGATTCATCATGCGGTACAGTGAAGCGCCTGCACTTTTAGCAGCCGACATACCACGCCGGATAAACAGTCCATTAACACTCATGGCTTAAATATATATAAAATATATACACCCATGGCTTCGTTCCCGGCCTGAAAAGCAGATCCTTTTGCCTCGGTCCGCGAGTTCCCCAGCCGCAGCCGGGCGCCGCCGGCGGCAGAAAAACCATCCGACCAGACCGCGATTTGAAGCCGATGGCAACGCCCCGCCCGCTTACCCTTCGAGCGCGGCCAGGGCCAGTGTCATTTAATTGATGACACGCGCTCCGGGTGCGGCGGCGGCGCGACTCAACCGGTCTCCGCCGATTCGCTCAGGAACCGGTAGCCGATGCCGGACTCGGTCTGGAAATACTTGGGCTGATCCAGGTCGTCCTCCAGCTTGCGGCGCAGGCGCATCATGTAGGTCCGCAGGTAATGGGTCTGACCCTCCGCCTTTGGCCCCCAGAGTTCGCGGAGCACCTGCCGGTGGGTCAGCACCTTGTCGCGGTGCGTGATGAAGAGCTGCAGCAGGGCATACTCCATCGAGGTAAGCTTCAGCGCCTGTCCCGCCTTGGTCACCCGGCGCCGCGCGAAATCCACCTCGATCGACCCGAAGCGGAACAGGTTGCTCGCCACCGCCGGCTTGATCCGCCGCAGCATCGCGCGCAGCCGCGCCAGCAACTCGGCGCTGCCGAAGGGCTTCGTCAGGTAGTCGTCCGCGCCCGCATCGAGTCCCGCCACCTTGCTGCCTTCCTGGCCGAAGACCGACAGGATCAGCACCGGCACCGCGTTCCACTCCCGCAGGCGCCTGAGCACCTCCACGCCGGTCTGGTCGGGCAGCCCCAGGTCGAGGATGATCGCGTCGGGACACCGCCGCAGGATTTCGTTTTGCCCGGCCTGCCCGGTCTCGGCTTCGCGCACGCTGTAACCGGCCTCCTCCAGCGTCATGCGCAGCAGCCGGCGAATCTGCACCTCGTCGTCGATCACCAGGATCTCGGGCTTGTTCGAATCAGCGCTCATCGTTGGGCACGCTCCCATGGGCGGCGTAGGGCAGGTAAACCGTGAAGCTCGCGCCGCCTTCCGGGCTCGCGCCGGCCACCACCTCGCCCCCTTGCGCCAACATGAATCCGCGCACGATCGAAAGGCCGAGGCCGAGGCCGCCCGCGCGCGCGGTGACGCCCCGGCGGAATTTCTGGAAGAGATGAGTCATGAGTTCCGGCGCAATGCCCGGGCCGCTGTCGGCCACCGTGATGAAGATCCTTGCCCGGCCGGGTTCAAGCCCCGCCGTCAGCCGGAAGGGGCTGCCACCGGGCGTATGCCGGGCGGCGTTCAGTAGGATATTGGCCAGGACATGCTCCATCAGGACCGAGTCCGCCATGAACAGGGGCATGTCGGCCGCGATCTCCAGCTTGAGCGTCCGCCCCGCCAGCGCCTCCCCCACGGCGCGGCGCGCGGCCCCGACCAGGTCGCGGACATCGCACCAGTCGGGCTGCGCCTGCAGTTCCCCGGTCTCCAGCCGGGTCTGGTCGAGCAGGTTCGCCACCAGATGGTCCAGCCGCTGCGTGGCCGTGCGGATTTCCTCCGTGAGGCTCGCCCGCTTGTGTTCGTCCGGGGTATCCATTTTTTCCGCGGCGGACCGCAGCACCGCCAGCGGTGTTTTCAGCTCGTGGGACACGCTGTCGAGCAACGTGCGGTGCAGCCGGTCGGATTCCGCGAGCAGCTTCTCCCGCTCCGCGCCCGCCCGCAGTCGCTCCCGCTCGACGAACAGCGCGATTTGCGCGGAAAACCCGTCGATCAGGTCCCGCTGCTTCGAGGTGAGCTCGGTGATTTCCGGCGGCAGGCGCACGGCAAAGACGCCCAGGGTCAGGCCCGCACTCCGCAGCGGCAGATGCAGGCTGTCCACCCCGGCCAGTTGCTCCGTGTAGCGGCCGGCCGGCCGGCCGCTTTGCAGCGCCACCGAGGCGACCGCCAGCTCCTGCTCATCCGGCCGGAAGGAACTCGCGGCATGCACCACCACCCGGCCCTCCTCATCCAGGAGCAGGAGGGCGGTCCGGGCTGCAAAGAGGTCGTCCGCCTGGCGCAACGCCACCTCCGCCGCCTCGTCCAGCGTGCGCGTCGCAGCCAGGGCCCGGGTCAGGTGGAAAAACGCCATCGCCCGCTGCTCCCGCTCGCGCTCCTCGCGCTCCTGGGCCCGGATGCGCGCCGTCAGCTGCCCGCCGATCAGCGCCGCAAAGAAATAGGTCCCAAGCATCAGGCTGTCCTCCAGGTTCAGCACGGCGAGCGAGAGCCGCGGCGTCATGAACACGAAGTTCCAGGTCAGGGCGCTGAGCACGGCCGCGAACAGCACCGGCCAGCGCCCCACCCGCAGGCTGAGCGCGATCACCGTGAGCAGGTAGATATAGCCAAAGAAATGGTAACTGACCGGCACGAACGAACCCGCCAGCGCCACGCCCAGGACCACGGCGACCACCTCGGCGTATTCCCGCCCGACCGACGACGGCCGCGTCCGCCAATACTCGCTGCCCGGCGCGACCTTCCGGCCGGCGTCGCCGTCCGGCATCCCGATCGGTTTGGCAATGAGCGCTTGTTTCACGGGGCGATGGCTGGGTTGCGCCGGGGTTTTCCTTCGCGATCGTTGCGCCCTGGACGGTGAAAACTCCCGTTCACTCCGCCTGCACGATGTACCCGCGCAGGTATTCGCTCTCCATCATCGTCACCAGCACGGGATGGTCCGGCGGCTGGTGACAAAACTCCAGGACGCGCACCTTGCGCTTCGCATCGGCCGCCGCACCGGCCAGCACGCCGCGGAGTTCCGCATCCTGCATGTGATGCGAGCAGGTGTAGGTCGCGAGGATGCCGCCCGGCGCCAGCCGTTGCAGCGCGCGGAGGTTGATTTCCTTGTAGCCGCGCAACGCGCCCTCGAGGGCGCTCTTGGATTTCGCGAAGGGCGGCGGATCGAGGATAATCACATCCCACAGCGGCTCGCCCGCGCGCGAGGCGTCGTTGAGCCAGTCGAAGACATTCGCCACGGCAAACTCCGCCGTCACGCCGTTCTGCACCGCATTTCGGCGCGCTGCCGCAATGGCGTCCTCCGCGCTGTCGAGCCCGAGGACCTGCACGGCGCCCGCCCGCGCCGCATGCAGCGCAAACGGACCCTGGTTGCAGAAGGCGTCGAGCACGCGCTTCCCGGCGCAGTACTTCGCCACGAGCGGATGCTGCGCCCGCTGGTCGAGATAGAATCCCGTCTTTTGCCCGTTCTGCAGGTCGAGCCAGTACTCCATGCCTTCGATCTTCACCCAGCGCGGCTCCCAAGTCTTCCCTGAGCGCGTGTGCACCTCCAGCGGCAGGCCTTCCAGTCTGCGGATCGGCGCGTCGTTGCGAAAAATGATCTCCGCCGGCTTCAGCAGCTCCGCGAGCACATCGCCCACCAGCACCGACCGCTTCTCCATCGCCGCCGTCTGGATCTGGACGACGAGGGTGTCCGCAAACTGGTCCACCACCAACCCCGGCAAATCATCCGACTCCGACCAAACGAGCCTCCGGCACTCCCCTCCTACCCCCTGTCCCTTGCTCCCTGCTCCTTGCTCCCTTCTCCCTTCTCCACGCCGCGTAATGGCGCGATCCACCGCCCCGCGCAGAAACGCGGCGTTGAGCGCCGCGCGTTCCCGGCTGAACCGCCGCCAGATGATCTGGGACTTCGAGTTATAAACGCCCGTCCCCAAAAACCGGTCCGCGCGGTCCCGGCATTCGACGACCTCGCCATCAAGTTCCGCCGGCAGCAAAGCCTCCACTTCATTGGCAAACACCCAGGGATGGCCCGAAAGGACCCGGGGCTTGGCATTGGCTTTGAGTTTGAGCGAAGGCGTCGACATAGGCCCATTCACCGCAAGTGGCCCCGTTTTCGCAACCAGCAATCCGGGATCGAAGCTCGCGAAACTCGAAACCTAGGCCATCCATATTTTGCCGTGCAGCCTGAGATGGAACGGGTTGCCCCGATAGGTTGATCCGGGCGCTGGAGACGCGGCGCCTTCGCCGCGGTTGGACGCAAAACATGGCGGGAATACCGCATCTCAAACCGGCCCGCGTAATATTTTGGAGAATAGCGAAGCGCTGCACGGCCCGGCAAAAACTCCGTGAAAGCCCCCAAGGCTTTGCTCAGGCATTGCCCGGCCGCCGCATGCCGTGCCCCAGGCATACTCTCATCATGAGCTCATGCGCCGTACCCTGGGCCCGGCATGTTTAATGCATCGGCACTGCCATGATCCGTCCAGCCACTCCCACCGACGCCACTGCGATTTGCGGAATCTACAACTACTACGTACTCAATACGAGTATCACGTTTGAGGAAGAGGCCGTTACCGACGCCGAGATGGCGGCTCGAATATCTGAAACCATTGCAGTATTTCCCTGGCTGGTGTGGGAAGAGCAGGGCGAACTGGTCGGGTACGCATATGCCGGCAAATGGAAGAATCGCGGCGCCTACCGTTATTCGGCGGAAAGCACGATCTATCTACGGCAGGACAAAACCGGCCGTGGCATCGGCCGAACGCTGTACGAGCATCTGCTCCGCGGTTTACGCGATGCGGGAATGCATAGCGTCATTGGCGGCATTGCGCTGCCAAATATGCCTAGTCAAAGGCTTCATGAGAGCCTCGCATTCAAGCAAGTGGCCCACTTCGAACAGGTCGGACGGAAGTTTGAAAAGTGGATCGACGTAGGTTACTGGGAACTCATTTTCAGTTCCGATGCCTGACCGGCAGGAACAAGAATGGAGACCTAAAGGTGACATAGCTTGAATCTTGACCGAAAGTGAGATCCTGAACGGAGACTGGCAGAGGCTACCCCGAAACCTAAGCAGACCCTACAGCGCGCTTATTTCGGATTTCGAACTTCCACCTTCGAATTTCCCGCCCGTGCCTTCCTACTCCTCCACTCCTCTCGCTAAAAACTCGGGTTTAAGGAAGGCACCCGCTATCTGCTGATCGCCGCGCCCGCCGGCTTCGATCGGGAACTCGCTCCCCTGCCCGCCACCGCGGTCGCCATGCCACCTCGCGCACCTGCGGCCGACGTGATCGTCTTTTTCGCGGCCAATCAGAAAATCCTTTCGTCCCATCTGGCTGCGCTCATCAAGAAGCTGCCGCCCGCCGGGGCGCTCTGGATTGGTTGGCCGAAGCAGGCCAGCGGCGTCGCCACCGATCTCCGCGAACCTGTAGTGCGCGATACCCTCCTCGCGACCGGCCTCGTCGACATCAAGGTCTGCTCCATCGACGACACCTATTCCGGCCTGAAATTCGTCCGCCGCATGAAGGACCGGTAAATGGGGAACCGGCTCGGCCGGAAATCGTCAGAAGACCGACCGCGAATCTCGCGAATTCCCGAGCCCATCTCCGCGACTCATTCGGAGCCGCTCATCCGAGTGTTATTCGCGTCAATTCGCGTGATTCTCGGGCACGGCCTTGTTCTGTCTCAGACCTCGTACGCGTAGACCGCATTGAGCTGCACGTCCGGTGGACGGGCCAGCACGAGCTTCGTGACAAAATTCCTCCCGCGCACGACCCACGGATTTTCCCATTGTCCGATCATCCCGATCCGGCGGGACTGCCGCGCAATATACGCCGTCCTGGGCCCGCGCACCGCCTCGTAGGCCCGGAACGCTCCCGCGAGGTCCGCCGCTCCGGGCAGCAACTTGGCCAGCGTCGCCGCATCCTCGATCGCCATGCAGGCGCCCTGCCCCACGTTGGGCGTGATCGGATGGGCGGCATCGCCAAGCAATGTCACGCGGCCCCGCCCCCAGGCGCGCAGCGGGTTGCGGTCGCGGGCATCATTTTTCAGGATGTCGGCCGGCGCTGTCGCCTTGATCAGCGCCGGGATGGGGTGATGCCAGTCGTGAAACAGTTCCTGCACCTCCGCCTTGCGCCCGGCCGGGGCATCCGGCTGCGCCGGGGGGCCGTTGCGCGTCGCATACCAGCATATCCGACCCTGGCCGATCGGCATGATGCCAAACCGACGCCCCGCCCCCCAGGTTTCGCTGATATGCCCGCGGACCAGGCCACCCAAATCGGGCGCGATCCCACGCCAGATGCAGTAGCCGCGGTAGACGGGCGGAGCGACACCGTGAAGCTGGGCCCGGACAACGGAGTGGATGCCATCGGCGCCGATCAGTCCATCGGCCCGGATCTCACGGCCGCCGGCAAACCGCGCCGTGACGCCTCCGGCATGTTCTGCAAATGACTGCATGACCTGGCCGGCCTCCAGGCTGGCCACCGGCAACAGGGCGAACAGCGCCCGGTGCAGATCCGCCCGGTGCACGCACACAGCCGGGGTGGAATATCCGGCCATGGAAATCGAGGAGATGGAGGTGCCGTCGGGACGCTGCAGGTTGAATCGCGTGACGGCCTCCCCCCGCGCCATGATCTCATCCAGCACGCCCAGCGACTGCAGCACCCGCGTGGCATTGGGCCAGAGGCTCAGGCCAGCGCCCACCTCGCCAAAGACCGGCGCACGCTCGACCACGGTGACCCCCAGGCCGGCGCGATGCAGTGCCAGCGCGGCCGCCATGCCGCCAATTCCGCCACCCGCGACGATCAGCTTCTTGCTCATGGAGCTCGGTTCGGAAGGTCGGTAATCACGGCGATGGCCATCTGCGACCGCACGCTGCTCCGTCCGGTTCCATGAGTAAATCCTTTCTGCCGTGCTGGCCGAACCTGCTTTGGTTGCACTTTGGGAATCTGATGTGGGCGGGGTGCCCTCACCCCGCTGGACCCAAGGCGGGTGAAGGCACCCGCCCCACATTAGACTTCAGAGGTAAGCCCGATCCCCGCCCATGACTTCTTCGCATCCTTTGCGACCTTGGTGTGAAAGCCCGGGAAGTTCGGAACGACCCGCCGAGAAATAATTCTTCCCCTTTGGCGCTTTGGGCCTTTGCGTGAGCCCTCCCCGTCATGACACCCGCCGCCGAAATCGCCCGCCGTCGCACCTTCGCGATCATCTCGCACCCGGATGCGGGCAAGACCACGCTGACGGAAAAATTCCTGCTCTACGGCAACGCCATCCACCTCGCCGGTGCCGTCACCGCCCGCAAAAACCAGCGCGCCACCGCCTCCGACTGGATGGAACTCGAGAAGCAGCGCGGCATTTCCATCAGCTCGACGGTCCTGCAGTTCGATTACACCGGTTACGCCGTCAACCTGCTCGACACGCCCGGCCACAAGGATTTCTCGGAGGACACCTACCGCGTGCTCACCGCGGTCGACGCCGCCCTCATGGTGATCGACGCCGCCAAGGGTGTCGAGGCCCAGACCCGCAAGCTGTTCGAGGTCTGTCGCCGCCGCGGCGTGCCGATCTTCACGTTCATGAACAAGTGCGACCGGCCCACGCGCAACGCCCTTGAGCTCCTCGATGAGCTCGAGCAGGTCCTCGGGCTGCAGTCGTCCCCGGTCATCTGGCCTCTCGGCAACGGCCCGTCGTTCCGCGGCGTGTTCGACCGCCGCAGCCGCCAGGTGCATCTCTTCGAGCGCGTTCCCGGCGGCGCCTACCAGGCACCCGTCAACGTCACCTCGCTCGAGGATCCCGCCGTCCGCGCCAAGCTCGACGACTACACCTTCGACCAGGTCAGCGAACAGCTCGCCATGCTCGACGGCGCCGGCCACCCGTTCGACCTTGCCGCCGTCCGGGCCGGCCAGCAGACGCCCGTCTATTTCGGCAGCGCCGTGAACAACTTCGGCATCCAGCTTCTCCTCGACGGCTTCCTCAAGGACTCCGTCCCGCCCCAGCCGCACCGGAACGCGGCGGCGACGGCGGCCAGTGCCAAAGTTCGAGTTCCGGTTCCCAGGGAAACGATCGAAATCACCAGCGACTCGCCTTCCGAATCCCTCGTCCCCCCACCCTCGTCCCTCGTCCCTGTAAGCTACGCTCGTTTCTCCGCCTTCGTCTTCAAGATCCAGGCCAACATGGATCCCCGGCACCGCGACCGCATTGCCTTCGTGCGCATCTGCTCCGGCAAATTCGAGCGCGACATGCTCGTCACGCACCAGCGCACCGGAAAGACCGTGCGCCTGTCTTCGTCCCACAAGCTGTTCGGCCAGGAGCGTGAGACCGTGGACGAGGCGTGGCCCGGCGATGTCATCGGGCTCGTCGGCCACGGCGAATTCGGCATCGGCGACACGCTGACCGAGGACAAGAGCATCGTGTACGACGAGATCCCGCGCTTCCCGCCCGAGGTCTTCACGTTCATCGCCAACCCGAATCCCTCGGACGCCAAGAAGTTCCGCGCCGGCCTCGACCAGCTCCTGCAGGAAGGCGTCGTACAGTCGATCAACCTGCGTGCCGGCATGACCACCTCCACCCTGCTCGCCGCCGTCGGCGCGCTGCAGTTCGAAGTGGTGCAGTTCCGCCTCGAGAGCGAATACGGCGCCGCCTCGCGCCTCGATCCCTGCAACTGGACAATCATGAAGTGGCTCGCCCCCGCCGACCCCACTGCAACGCTGCCCGACCTCACGCGCCTCATCATCGCCAGCGGCGTGGCCTTCGGCACCGACAAGCTCGACCAGCCCGTAGCGCTTTTCCCCAACGAATGGACCATGCGCTATTTTGTGGAAAAGAACCCCGAGCTGAAGCTCCACGACCTCCCGCTCGAGCAAAGTCAGTGAGTGCAAGACTAAGCGCAGCGAATAAATCGTCTGTTATGGAGGGAGGGCGCCATCCTCGCTGTCTGCAAGGTAGGGCGCGTTATCCTTAACGCGCCGTTTCAACACGGACGGAGCCAAGCGCGGCGGATTAAGGATAATCCGCCCTACCCACACTGAGCCAGTTCAGCGACCCCGCCCGGCATCGGATAACGCAAGGAACCGTGGCCAAAGGGCCGTCTTACCGATCCCGTGGCTTGTAGGTTGCGCGCTCGCGCGCCACCTACGCGGAAACTGTTCCATTACGGGCCAAAGTGCAGGCTTGGCTCGCACTTAAACATCCCCTCACGCTCCAGTCCCTGCCGTCATGCCCAACCTGATCGAAGTCCGGCTACCGAGCCTGAATCATGTTCTGCCGCCCAGGCCGGAGCCAAGGATGTAATTCCTCCAACTATGAACCTTCCCACCCGCGCCGCTCTGGAACAGGCCGCCCGCCTTGTCTATGAGGTCATGCCGCCCACGCCTCAGATTTGCTGGCCGCTGCTCAGCCAGCGGCTCGGCCTCGAGCTGTGGATCAAGCATGAGAACCACACGCCCCTCGGCGCATTCAAGATCCGCGGCGGCCTGGTCTATTTCGACGAATTGAAACGGCGGCAGCCGGCGGTGACGGGCGTCATCGCCGCCACCCGGGGCAATCACGGCCAGAGCATCGCCTTCGCCGCGCGTCGTCACGGGCTGACCGCCGTCGTGGTCGTCCCACACGGCAACAGCCGGGAAAAGAACGCGGCGATGCGTGCGCTGGGCGCCGAACTGATCGAGCACGGCCGGGATTATCAGGAGGCCCTCGATCACACCATCCGGCTGGCGGCGGAGCGACACCTGCACCTGGTGCCGCCGGTCCATGAGGCTATCGTTGCCGGCGTCGCGACCGCCGCGCTGGAGCTTCTGCGGGCGGTCCCGGACCTCGCCGTGCTCTACGTCCCCATCGGGATGGGTTCGGGCGTTTGCGGCGCCATTGCCGCGCGGGACGCCCTGGGGCTGCCCACCGAGATCGTGGGCGTCACGGCCGCCGCCGCCCCCGCCTATGCGCAGTCCTTCGCCTCCCGGCGGCCGGTTGCCGCCGCGGTTTCCCCCACCATCGCCGACGGCCTGGCCTGCCGCGCGCCCGATCCCGGCGCCCTCGCGCTGATGCTCCCGGGCACCGCCCGGATCGTGAGCGTGGAGGAGTCCGTAATCCGCGCCGCCATGCGGCATCTTTTCACGGACACGCACAACGTCGCCGAGGGCGCCGGAGCCGCCGCACTGGCCGCCGTGATCCGGGAGAGCGCCGGCCTACAGGGCCGACGCGTGGCCGTCATCCAGACCGGCGGCAATGTCGACCGGTCGGTGTTCGCCGGCGTGCTCGCGGACAATGCCTGAGCCGCGTCGGTTCGGTTCGACCAGTACGGGCTCGGCTCACGCGAAAAAACTCTTCACCGTTTTCCCATGAGTTTCTTCTCCCGGTTTTCCCGCGGACAGCTGCCCCTGACGCGGCTTGAGGCGTTCAGCGACGGCGTCTTTGCCATCATCGTCACGCTGCTCGTGCTCGAGCTGAAGGTGCCGGCCCTCCAGAATGACGACAGCGTGCGCGAACTCGCACGCCAGTTGATCGAGCTTCTGCCCAAGTACCTGAGCTGGCTCCTCAGCTTCATCATCGTCTGCAAATTCTGGCTGAATCACCACCACATCTTCAGCCTCGCGCGCCACGCCGACTACGGGCTGATCTGGCTGAACAGCTTCTTCCTGCTCTTCCAGTCGTTCGTGCCGTTTCCCACCGCGCTGATGGGCGAATACCCCGACAACCCCCTCGCCGTGAGTTTTTTCGGCGTGGTGATGGCCGTGAACACACTGCTCTTTATCGTCCTCCACGCCTACATCCTGCGCCACCTGCTGAAGCCGGAGCGCGCCGCCACCGTGCCGCCGCACATCATTCCAAAATCCTTCATCGGCGTGGGCTTCTACCTGCTCGGGGCCGCCACCGCCTGGTACAACGTCTATCTCGCCTTCGCGCTCTACCTGATCACACCGCTCTTTTTCCTCGTCCCGCCCGAGGCCAAGCCGGCTGCATCCGCCAGGCAGTGATGGCCACAAAAAGGCACAAGGGCGCCGGGGCTGCGAAGGAGGCTTCATTGCGCCTATAGGCGTGCGGAAGGTTCGATACGAAGCTGTGGACCCCTTGTGCCTCTTCGTGGCCAACCCTTCCGACCCGGCTTGGCCCAATCTTCGTTTCCTCCGTTGCCTCCTGTAAAATGTTCGGGGTATCCCGCTCGCGCCGCGTGTTTCTGCTCGCACCGCGTCGCTTAAATCCTCTTCGCTCTCGCGCATGATTTTTTCGCGTCTCGTCCGCCCTGGTTTCCACCGCCGGCTCACCGCGGTCCTCGTCTGCGCCTTCACCCTCGCGCCCACGGCGCTCTCCGCCAAGACCCGGCCGGCGGGAACCGGCAACTCGTACAAGGGCGCCATCATCATGGATGCCGCCACCGGCAACGTGCTGTTCAACGACCACGACGAGGAGTCCAGCCCGCCTGCCAGCATGACGAAGCTCATGACGTTCGCCGTGCTACACGATAAAATCCAGAGCGGCGCGATCACCCTGCAAACGCCGGTCACCGTCACCGCCGCGGACTCCAAGATCGGCGGTACCCAGGTCTGGCTGAAGGAGAAGGAGGTCTTCACGGTCGATGAACTGCTCTACGCCATGATGATCCAGTCAGCCAACGATGCCGCCTACGCGCTCGGCCGCACCGCCGGCGGCTCCGTCCCCGCCTTTGTCGCGCTGATGAACGCCAAGGCCCGCGAACTCGGCATGACCCAGACCACGTTCCGCACCCCGCACGGCCTGCCGCCCTCGAACCGCAACATTGCCGAGGGCGACCTTAGCACCCCACGGGACTTCGCCCTGCTCTGCCGCTACCTCGTCCAGAAAACCGACGTTCTCCGCTACACCTCCGTGAAGCGCCGCGCCTTCGGCCCGCCGGTCCGCAATACCATCATGGACAACCACGACCACCTGCTGGGTAAGGTCGAGGGCGTCGACGGCCTCAAGACCGGTTTCACCAACGGCGCCGGCTTCTGCCTCTCCGCCACCGCCCAGCGCCATGGCCGGCGCATCATTGTCGTGGTCATGGGCAGCCCCGACTCCAAGACCCGCGACATCCGCGTCAAGGAGCTCATCGAGCAGGGCTTCGCCGCCCTGCCCCCTGGCGGCCCGGCTTTCGTGCCTGCCGTCAACCCGGCATCCGCACCGGCCGGCCCTGACGCCTCACCGATCAGCGCCGCCCCCCTGCCCGCCGGCCAGCCGGCGGCGCCTGCCGACAACGGCTCGGCCACCATCAAGTTTTCCCTGCCGCCCGCGAAGAAGAATTAGTCCGTGCCAGGGCCGCAGCTTGGAGTAGCGCAGGCATCCTGCCTGCATCTGATTCGGAGCAGGCAGGATGCCTGCGCTACCCGACAGCGGCCGCTCACCGCTCGATCACAATGATCAGCACGCCCAGCGCGCTGAACAGCGCGCCGAGCAGCGCCGCTTCATAGCGCTCGAAGTTTTTGATCTCGAATTTCTCCAGCCCCACCAGCGCCAGCCAGGTAAACAGCAGCATCGCCAGCAGCGCCGCCACCGCGAGGATCACGCTCAGCACGATGAAACCGTGCCAGCCAAACTGCACGCCGGAGAGATAAACCGGCAGGAAGCCCTCGCACGGTGACAGCGTCAGCATCATGAACAGCCCGCTGATCGCCGCCCAGTCGCCCGCCTTGTCCGACACCAGCGCACTGTCCTTCAGTTCCTCGTCCCAATGGCTGTGCTCGTGGTCTTGGCCGCAGTGCTCGCTGGCCTCATGGTGGCCGCCCAGCAGGTGGTGGTGGCGAATCCCGCCGCCGCTCCACTGCCGCCAGAAGTAAAAGAACCCGATCGCAATCATCAGCCCGCCAATGATCCACGGAAACGCCGCGCCCACCCGGGCATCGAGCCGGAACCCAAACCACGCGATCGCCAGCCCGAGCAGGCTCGTCAGCGAAACGTGGCCGAGCCCCGCAAACAAGGTAACGAGCAGGGTCTTCCCCCGGCTCCACTTCCGCGTCCGCGCCACCAGCACAAACGGCAGCCAGTGCGTGGGAATCGCCGCATGGAAAAATGCTACAGTGAAGCCCGTCGCGGCAATGGTGTTCAGCATCGTGGAGTTCATTTCGAGACGGGGGAACGACATCAACGGCGGAACCCGCCCAACTGTCGAACGCCTAATGTATCAAATATGGCAACGGGCCTTGTCATTCTGAGCGCAGCGAAGACTGACCGTCGCATCACGACGATACCGCTCGTCAGCTGACGCCTGAACCGGCCTCATGCAGTTGAAGGTGGAACGCATTGCCCTCAATGCGTGGGTTGGTTCCGTTCACGAGCAAGCTCAGGCGGAGCGGCTCAACGCGTGGAGGGCAACGCATTGAGCCTTACAATCCCGTCGCCTCTTGCCGGTGAATTCATCGTCAACGGCCTGACTCCGGCTGACAGCTTCCCGGAAAATTGCTTTCGCCTTCACCCCGGTCTGTGTTCCCATGGAATCCACACCCATGCCGCCCGACCTCACCGCCGTCCGCCAGTACCTGCTGGGCCTGCAGGACTCCATCTGCGCCGCCTTGGAGCAGGAGGACGGTGCCGGGCGGTTCCGCGAGGACGCCTGGGTCCGCCCCGAGGGCGGTGGCGGCCGCTCCCGCGTGATGACCGAGGGAGCCGTGTTCGAGAAGGCCGGCGTCGCCTTCTCGCATGTCCGGGGCAGCCAGCTCCCGCCTTCCGCCACCGCGCACCGTCCCGAACTCGCCGGCCGGCCCTGGGAGGCGCTCGGTGTCTCGCTCGTCCTCCATCCGCGCAATCCGTATGTGCCGACTGCACATATGAACGTGCGATTCTTTATTTCAGGTGCGAACGTTGAAGGCGGCCAACCCATCGGAAATCGAGAATCCAAGATCGAGAATCCCATCTGGTGGTTCGGCGGGGGCTTCGACCTCACCCCGTACTACGGCTTCGAGGAGGATGCGGTCCACTGGCACCGCACCGCCCGCGCGGCCGTCACGCCCTTCGGTCCCGCGCTTTTTCCCCGTTTCAAGCGGGCCTGCGACGATTATTTCTTCCTCAAGCATCGTGGCGAACCACGCGGCGTGGGCGGACTGTTCTACGATGACTTCAATGAACCCGGCTTCGAATCGTCCTTCGCGCTGACGCGCGCGGTCGGCGACGCCTTTCTCGCCGCCTACCGCCCGATCGTCGCCCAACGCAAGGCCACGCCGCACGGCGACCGCGAGCGCCAGTTCCAGCTCTACCGCCGCGGCCGCTACGTGGAGTTCAACCTCGTCTGGGATCGCGGCACGCTCTTTGGCCTGCAGAGCGGCGGTCGCACCGAATCAATCCTGATGTCTCTCCCGCCCCTCGTCCGCTGGGAATACGACTGGAAACCCGAGCCCGGCAGCCCCGAGGCCCGGCTGTACGACATCTTCCTCAAACCCCGCGACTGGGCCTCGGCTAATTTTTGATTCCCGACTTTCGATTCTAGCCACCGGCCACAAACCTCAATGCATTTTCCGGCAATCGAAAATCGCGAATCCAAAATCGAAAATTCCCGCATGACCTCCCGCGACCGCTTCCTCTCCGCCTGCACCTGCACCCCGCTGGACCGCCCGCCCCTCTGGATCATGCGCCAGGCCGGCCGCTACCTGCCGGAGTACCGCGCTCTGAAGGCGAAGTCGTCCTTCCTTGAAATGGTGCGCACGCCCGCGCTGGCCGCGGAGGTCACCCTCCAGCCGCTGCGCCGGTTCGCCCTCGACGCCGCCATCCTGTTCTCCGACATCCTCGTCATTCCGGAGGCGCTGGGCCAGGGCTACCGCTTTCGCGATGAGGGCGGCATCGCGATGGACTACCGCCTCGGCACCCGCACCCAGGTCGACGCCCTCGCCCCCGCCGACACCATGCCCGAGCGCCTGCGGTACGTCGGGGACACGCTCACCCTCCTGAAAAAGGAACTCGCCGGCCGGACCGCACTGCTTGGTTTCGGCGGTTCGCCCTGGACGCTGGCCACCTACATGGTCGAGGGCGGCAGCTCGGACGAGTTTGAGCGCATCAAGCAGCTCTTCTACACCGACCGCGTCACCTTCGATGCCCTGCTCGAAAAGCTTACCGCCTCGCTCATCGCGTATTTCCAGATGCAGATCCGTGCCGGGGCGGACGCGATCCAGATATTCGACTCGTGGGGCGGCATCATCGCCGGCCCCGATTACGAGGCCGCCTCGCTTAAGTGGATCCGCCAGATCATCGCCGCCCTCCCGGCCGCGTTTCCCGTCATCCTCTACGCCAAGGGCACCGCACCGCACCTCACCGACCAGGCGTTCACCGGCGCGCGCGTCCTGAGCGTCGACTGGACCAACGACCTCGCCATCGTCCGGCGTACGCTCCCCGCCAATGTCGCCGTGCAGGGCAACCTCGATCCCGTGCTGCTCAACACCACGCCCGCCATTGTCCGCCATGAGACCGGCCGCCTGCTCGAGTCCATGCGCGGTACGGCCGGGCACATTTTCAATCTCGGCCACGGCATCCTGCCCCAGGCCAAAATCGAGTGCGTCGAGGCCCTGGTCGAAACCGTGACCACGTGGAAGTGATGGCCACAAAAAGGCACGAAATGGGATCGGTTCTGATTCATTGCGGCCACGATCAATATTCCCAGGACCTGAAGTGCCCGTGAGTACCTTCCACTTATGTCCCGTCGTCGTGCACATCGCCCTCCGGTTTTTGCGCCTTTTCGTGCCTCTTTGTGGCTAACTCCGACACCCAATCCATCGCCATCCTCGGCGCCGGCATCACCGGCCTGACCGCCGCCCACCGTCTGTCCCAGCGCGGCCACCGCGTGCGCGTTTTCGAGCAGTCCGGCCGGGTCGGCGGCGCGATCCGCACCGAGAGCACCGGCGGGTGGTTGGTCGAGGCCGGCCCCAACTCCCTCCTCACCGGCGAACCGGCCGTCACCGCGCTCATTCGCGAACTCGGATTGAACGGCCACGTGGTGACCGCCCGCCCCGAGGCGAGGCACCGCTACATCGTGCGCGACGGCCGCCCCCTGGCCCTGCCGCTCACCCCACCGGCTCTGCTCACCTCGCCGCTGTTTTCCCTGAATGCCAAGGTGCGCCTTCTCGCAGAACTGCTCTCCGGCCGTCGCGTGCGTACCGCCGACCTGAGCCTGGAGGACTTCATCCGCTCCCACTTCGGCCAGGAACTGGTGGACTACGCCCTCAATCCCTTTGTCAGCGGGGTCTACGCCGGGAATCCGCGCAAGCTCTCCGCCCGCCACGCTTTTCCCAAGCTCTGGCAGCTCGAGCAGACCCACGGCTCGCTCCTCCGCGGCCAGCTGGCTGTCGCCAAGGCCCGCCAAGCCCGCCACGAGCCCGCTCCGTCCATTTTTTCGTTCACCCACGGCCTGCAAACCCTGGTCCACGCCCTCGCCTCGCGGCTGCCCGCCGGCACGCTCACGCTCGGCTCGCGGCTGGAGAGCCTTGTTCCGGGGGCCCGCTGGAATGTGATCTGGAACGATGGCGAGGCCGCGCGCACCGAATCCTTCGATGCCGTCATCGCCGCCCTGCCCGCCGCTTCCCTCGCCGGGCTCCGCTTCGGCCCGCTCGGCGAGCGCCCCCTTGCCGGCCTCGACGCCATCGCGCACCCGCCGGTCTCCTCCCTGTTCCTCGGCTTCCGCCGCGACCAGGTCGCACACCCGCTCGACGGCTTCGGTCTGCTCGTGCCGGCCGTGGAGCAGCGCTCCACCCTGGGAATCCTGTTTTCCTCGTCCCTGTTCCCCGGGCGGGCGCCCGACGGCCAAGTCGCACTCACCGTCATGGCCGGCGGCACGCGCCAGCCGGAACTCGCCGCGCTGCCCGCCGACCGGCTGCTCGCCGCCGTGCGCGGCGATCTCACCGGGCTGCTTGGCGTGAAAGGCGAAGCCGTCTTCCAGCGCCACACCTTCTGGCCCCGGGCCATCCCGCAGTACGACCTCGGCCATGAGCGCCACCTGGATTCCATGGCCGCGTGCGAGCGCACCTATCCCGGCCTCCTGATCGGCGGCCAGGCGCGCAACGGCATCTCCGTGCCCGCCTGCATCGCCGCCGGCGAATCGCTCGCGGAGCGGGCCGCGGCGACCTTGTAGGGTGGGGTCGCCGACCCTGCCAGCTCCCGGCCAAGGCCGAACGTCCAACATCGAACGGTAGGGTGCGGCAGTTGCTTTCTCCTCCGTCCGAACGTCGACGTTCGATGTCCAGGGTTCGATGTTAGACGTTCGCCTTAACCGCGAATCGGCCCCGCGAAAACCATCGGCTCCACCCGCCCGGCGTCTCCCCTTGACTCACTCTGCCTGCACCCTAGCCTCGCGCGTTTTCTTTGGCATGGCGCACGAACTTAAAGACACGCTGCAGCTCCCTAAAACGGACTTCCCCATGCGGGCCGGCCTGGCCCAGCGCGAGCCCGGCCGCGTCGCCCACTGGGAGAAAACCGGCCTCTACGCCGCCATCCAGCGGAACCGCGCCAGCGCCCCCGCCTTCGTGCTGCACGACGGCCCGCCGTTCACCAACGGCGACGTCCACATCGGCACCGCGCTGAACAAGACGCTCAAGGACCTCATCAACCGCTACAAGTCCATGCGCGGTTTCCGCACGCCCTATGTGCCCGGCTGGGACTGCCATGGCCTGCCCATCGAGCAGAAGGTTTCGCGCGAGATCAAAGAGAAGAATGAGACCGTCACGACCTCCGGGATGCGGGCGCGCTGTGATGCCTTTTCCGAGAGCTGGATTGCCCGCCAGACGGCCCAGTTCAAGCGCTTGGGTGTCCTCGCCGACTGGCACCATGAGTACAAGACCAAGGCGCCGGCCTTCGAGGCCGATATCATCCGCACGTTCGCCGCCTTCATTGAAAACGGCCTGACCTACCGCGCCAAGAAACCCGTCTATTGGTCCATCCCCTTCGAGACCGCCCTCGCCGAGGCCGAGATCGAGTACAAGGACCACACGTCCATCGCCATCTGGGTGAAATTCGCCGTGCCGGTCGCGGAGGCGGAGAAATTCGGCCTGCCGGCCGACAAGCCGCTCTTCATCGTCATCTGGACTACGACGCCTTGGACCATTCCTGCCAACCTGGCCATCGCGCTCAATCCGGACGTGGACTACGTCGTCGCCGATGTCGGCGCCGAACGCCTCATCGTGGCCGAGTCCCTGCTCGGTGCGGTGCTCACCGCCGCCAAGATCGAGGCCGCCCCCGCCATCAGCGCGAGGCGCAAGGGCGGGGAACTCGAGCATCTCTCCGCCCGCCATCCCTTCATCGATCGCGCCTCGCCGGTTGTCTTGGCCGGCTATGTCACCACCGACAGTGGCACCGGCGCGGTCCATACCGCCCCCGGCCATGGCGCGGACGACTATGTCACCGGCCTGAAGTACAAGCTCGAGATCTACTGCCCAGTCGGGGACGACGGCAAATATCTCGATGACGGCCGGGTGCCCGCCGACCTCGTCGGTCTCAGCACCCTCGAGAGCGTCGAGGATCTCGCCGCCAAAAAGCCCTCCACGGCCAATCTGGGCGTTCTGAAGAAACTCGCCGCCACCGGCGCCCTCCTCGCCAAGGCCAAGTACTCGCACAGCTACCCGCACTGCTGGCGCTCCAAGACCCCGATCATCTTCCGTGCCGTCGACCAGTGGTTCGTGTCGCTGGACAAGAACAACACCCGCGTCACCGCCCTGGCCGAGATCGCCCGGATCGCCGCCCATCAGGGCTGGATCCCCGCCTGGGGCGAGGCCCGCATCCGCGGCGCCGTCGAGTCGCGTCCCGACTGGTGCATCAGCCGCCAGCGGGCCTGGGGCGTGCCCATCCCCGCATTTTTCGATGCGAAGAAAAACGCCTACCTCGATGCCGGCGTCGCCCGCGCGATCGCGGACCGGTTCGCCCAGCACGGCAGCAACATTTGGTACGATGCCACGCCCGTCCAGCTCCTCGACGGCGTGACGCTGCCCGCCGGCTGGCCCGCGCCTGCCGAACTCACCTGTGGCCGGGACACGCTCGACGTGTGGATCGACTCCGGTTCGTCGCATGCCGCCGTGCTGAAACGCGGCCAGGGCGGCACGCACTGGCCCGCCGACCTTTACCTCGAGGGCAGCGACCAGCACCGCGGCTGGTTCCAGTCCTCCCTCTGGACGAGCGTCGTCGCCCGCGACGGGCTGCCCCCCTACCGGGCGGTGCTGACCCACGGCTTCATCGTGGACGAGGAGCGCCGGAAGATCTCGAAAAGCTCGGATTACGAAAAGCCCCAGACAAGCGACGCCTACATCGCCGAGCACGGCGCCGATGTCATCCGCCTGTGGATCGCTTCACAGGACTTCCGCGACGACATTCCGATCTCGAAGGAAATTCTGTCGCACGTGGGCGAAACCTACC
>CAIRTK010000056.1 GCA_903881475.1 uncultured Opitutia bacterium
GCCAGGAGCGCAGCAGGGTAGCTATGCATGGACGGGATAACCGCTGAAAGCATCTAAGCGGGAAGCCTCCCTCAAGATAAGGTATCTTCGAGTCGTCGTAGACCACGACGTTGATAGGCCGGGTGTAGAAGTGCGGTAACGTATGGAGCTAACCGGTCCTAATCACTCTGTTCATGCTTGAGAGTCCCACCATCAATGACAGCCTTGAATAAAGGCTCGGCACGGACGGTTTTAACCTCAGCCAGATACACATCATCGATCAAAAATCATGCGCGCCCGCTCTATTGCTTGGTGACCATAGCGTCAGTGACCCACCCGATCCCTTCTCGAACTCGGCCGTGAAACCTGACCGCGCCAATGGTACTGTGGCTCAAGCCCCGGAAGAGTAGGTCGTCGCCAGGCATTAAAGCCGGCGCGCACGAAAAAAACCCATTCACATGTCGCCCCCTCAAGGGGCCTCAAGCCGGCAACCCCGGCGCCAAGGGCCCCCCGCGGGCCCTTCGTCGTCTCCGGGGTCTCTCCCCCGAACGATACCCAACGGGCGTGGAGCCGCCCAGCCAAAGCGCCACAAGGCGACACGGCAAATCCATCCTCCGGGCCGCCACGCGCTGCCCAACAGTGTCGCGGGGTGGAGCAGCCCGGTAGCTCGTCAGGCTCATAACCTGAAGGTCGCAGGTTCAAATCCTGCCCCCGCAACCATCTTGAAGGACACTCGCGGATTTCGCCCGCGACGCCCATCGGCGCCGCAAGCAACTCCCCGTCCGCTCAGCCAATCCACAATCGCCCCGAACTGTAAGCGCTGTCCCGCCGCCACCTTGCGTGCCTGAAGCGCAGCGCCGAGTTTCCAGGCCCTGATCGGGCTGGAGTGCGCTGCTACTATGATAATCTCGTGTGATGATCCTGTGAGTAGGGGCGCGCAGCGGTTCGAGGTATTCACGGGTGCGGGCGAGCGCCGTGACTGGCCGCCTGAGGTCAAGGCGTCGATTGTCGCGGAGTGCTATTCTGGCCTCGAGGGCGTCAGCGCCGTGGCGCGTCGGCATGGCCTTGATCCTTCTCAGGTTTATGCGTGGCGGCGAGATTTTCTGGAACGGCTCGAAGCCGAGGGCATGTCTCTACCATCGGCACGACCGCAAGCTGCCGCGTTCGTTCCGGCCGTAGTCGAGGTGGGTTCAGCGCCGGATCCCGCTCCTGTGCGTCGCGCCCGCAAGCGTCGCCATTCGAAGGCGAGTGCGGTCGAGCTGGAGATCGACGGTGTGGCGGTGAAGATCGGCCGGGGTGCCGATGCTGGCGTGATTGCCGCGGTGATCGAAGCCCTCAGGGCAACCCGATGATCGGACCGGGCGCTGGCGCGCGCGTGATGGTCGCGACGCGCCCGGTGGATTTTCGCAAAGGGCCTGACGCGTTGGCGGCGCTGGTCGGCAAGGAGTACGGTGGCGATCCCTTTTCGGGCGTGATCTATGTGTTCCGGGCGAAGCGCGCGGATCGGGTCAAGCTGGTGTGGTGGGACGGCACGGGCCTGTGCCTGATGGCCAAGAAGCTGGAGTCCGGCGGGTTCAAGTGGCCCGGCATCCAGGACGGGGTCATGCGCCTGACGGCCGCGCAACTCGGCGCTTTGCTGGAAGGCCTGGACTGGCGCCGGGTGCATGGCGGGCGACGGCCGATCGCCCCACAGATTGCCGGTTGACGGGGCTTTTGAC
>CAIRTK010000057.1 GCA_903881475.1 uncultured Opitutia bacterium
ACGATGCTCTTGCCCCCGTCCACCTCCCGCAGGATGCGGACTTTCTCCTCCGTACTGAATCTTTTTCCTTTCATGATCTGGGTCCTTTTTATTGGCCCAGACCAACTCTTCAAGCGGCTCGAATTTCCGGAATCACGTCAAACGCACTGAGTTGAACGATGATCTCCACGGCCGTCTCGTTGCGCCCCTGGCGCACCAGCGAGGCCACCGCATTGAAACTGTTGAATAAAAAATGGGGATGCAGCTGCCCGCGCAGGGCTGCGATTTCCGCCCGGGCGAGGTCGGACTGCAACTGGGCCGTCAGCAGTTGAAGCTTCAGGGCTTCCTCCGTGCGCTGCCGGTTCTTGAAGTGGTAGTCGATGGCGAACGTCGCGGAGAAGAAACAGGCATAGGCCAGGAAGTCCGCCGGAAGGAGAAACAAGGTGGTCACCAGATAATGCGACCAGTCCACTGGCAGCGCGGTCGCCGCCGGCACCCACAGGTTGGGCAGGATCCGCAGGCAAAAGCGCAGGTTGGAAACAGCCAGATAGATGAGCGCGCTGCCCAGCAGCAGCCCCGCCAGGCTGCGGCGAATCTGCCCGCGCCCGAGGGGAAAACGCCGGATCAGCAGCAGGATGCCAGGGGCGGCCAGCAGCCAGACCAACCAGGTGAAACCATCCCAGCCGCGCATGATGGCCCGCACATGCTCGCGCTCCACCATGCTGGTCCGCAGTTCACGCTCGCCATGATAACCCAGGATCAACAGGACGCTAACGCCGAAGATCAGGGGCAGCTGCACTTTGAGCACCCGTATCTCCTCGGCGCTCGGAGCATGGGCGCGCATGGAGGAAAAAATGCGGGACAGGCTCATGATCAGGCCGGGGAATGCTGCGGGTCGCCCGCCGGCAAAGCAACGTAGCAATCACTCAATGTCCCGCCGCCGGCCGCGACCGCCACGGGAATCAACCCTGTCCGTCCTGCCGGGATTACCTTTACCGGGCATTCAGAAAAGGGCTGACGCTCTAGCCCACCCCCTCCAGACTTGACCGATGATCGCAAAAATCGGCCAGCTGGCCCTCGTCTTCAAGAACATCGACGCGGCGACCGCCTTCTACCGCGACATCCTAGGACTGAAATTCCTTTTCTCCGCCGGACCCCGCCTCGCTTTTTTCGACTGCGGCGGAACCATGCTCATGTTCACGGCCGCCGAGCGGCCTGAATTCGATCACCCGAACAGCGTGGTTTACTTCAACGTCGCCGACATCCAGGCGGCCCACGCCAGCCTGCTCGCCCGGGGAGTGAAATTTGAGGAGGCACCCCACCTCATTGCCAAACTGCCCGCCTTCGACCTGTGGCTGGCGTCGTTCCGCGACCCCGAGAACAACCTGCTGGCCCTGCGAAGCGAAGTGAAGCCGGCCTGAACGCCACCACCGGATCGTTCACCCGCCGTCCGCACCCGCCGCCACTCCGTCTTCCATGACCGTTGAGCTGAACTTCACCCATGAGGCCTCCCGCCGCAGCTGGGTCGAATCCGCCAACGAGCCGACGGGGGATTTTCCCCTCCAAAACCTGCCTTATGGCGTGGGCCTCGTGCCGGCCGCGCCCGGGCCGCGGATCGTCACCGCCATCGGCGACCAGGTGCTCGACCTGGCCGCCGCAGGCGAAGCTGGACTGCTTCCCCCCGCAGTCGCGGCCGCCTGCCGCGAGCCCGCGCTCAATGCCCTGATGGGCCTGGGTGCGCCCGCCTGGTCGGCCCTGCGCGCCCGCCTGAGTGAACTTCTGGGTGCCGACACCTGTCTGGCCGGCCCGCGCCGCACCGCGGTTGAGCGCTGCCTCGTGCCCGCCCCGCTCACGACCATGCTCCTGCCCGCCCGCATCGGCGGATACACCGATTTTTACGCCTCGATTTTCCACGCCACCCATGTCGGCGCGATGTTCCGCCCCGAAAGTCCGCTCCTGCCCAACTACAAGTGGGTGCCGGTCGGCTATCACGGCCGCGCCTCCTCCCTCGTCGTCAGCGGCACGGCCATTCGCCGGCCCCAAGGGCAGCTGAAGGATTCGGCAGCGGAGGCCCCTGTCTTCGGCCCCAGCCGGCAGCTCGACTACGAGCTCGAGCTCGCCGCCTTCATCGGCCCAGGCAACGCCCTCGGCACCCCGATCCCGATCGGGGCCGCCGAGGAGCATCTCTTCGGCGTGGGCCTGCTCAACGATTGGTCCGCACGCGACTTCCAGTCATGGGAGTATCAGCCGCTCGGGCCCTTCCTCGCCAAGAATTTCGCCACTTCCCTTTCCCCCTGGGTCATCCCGCTTGAGGCGCTCGCCCCGTTTCGCCGGCCCGCCTTCGCCCGATCCGCGGGTGATCCCGCCCCGCTCCCTTATCTCGCCGACCCGGCCAATCAACGGCTCGGCGGCCTCGACCTCACGCTCGAGGTCTTCCTGCTCACGGCGCAGATGCGCACCGACGGTGTCGCACCCCACCGGGTCTCGCGCGGTAATTTTTCCGTCATGTACTGGACCCTCGCTCAGTTGCTCACCCACCACGCCAGCAACGGCTGCAACCTGCAGCCCGGCGATGTACTCGGCAGCGGCACGGTGTCCGGCCCGGACCGGGATTCGCGGGGCTGCCTGCTGGAGCTTAGCTGGCGCGGCACCGAACCCCTGAGCCTGCCTAACGGCGAGCGGCGCGGCTTTCTCCATGACGGCGACGAGGTCATCCTGCGCGGTTACGCCGAGCGGGCCGGGACCCGGCGCATCGGCCTGGGCGAATGTCGCGGCATCGTGCTGCCCGCCGGCCCCTGAAGTCGCCGGGCTGGCAACTTCACCGCGCCGTGCCTGCGCCTAATGATCGGGAATTTGTCGCCATTTTGGCAACACCGACCAGCTTCGCACCCGTATGAAATACCCCGCGCTTCTCCTCACGGCAGCCCTCGTCCTGGTCCCGGCCCTGCACCCGGCGGTGCCCGACAAGGAAAAGCTCAAGATCGAAGTCGCCCGGATGGAGGACGCCTTCTGCGCCATGGCCCAGTCCAAGGGCATCCTCGCCGCGTTTGTGCATTTTGCGGCGCCGGACGTCGCATTCATCGACACCGACCCGCGCAAATTCCGCGGCCTCGAGGCCGTGCGCGCCCGTATCGGCCCGGACCAGCCCGGCGTCACCCTGACGTGGTCGGCCCTGTTCACCGACGTCTCGGACGATGGCACGCTGGGCTACAACTATGGCCGCTACGAATCCCGGCGGGCCGGCCAAAACGGGAAGGTCAGCGTTCATACCGGCTGGTTCCTTACCATCTGGAAACGCCAGCCCGACGGTTCCTGGAAATATGTCATGGACACCGGCGCCCCGGACCAGCCGGCCCCGCTGGCTGCCGCCAAGCCGGCGTGAAGCGGCTCGGCGTTTCCGCTATAGTTTCTCCTTCAGTTCACGGGCCTTGGCCAGCGCTGTTTCCACGTCGGCCGCCCGGACCGTGAAGTGCCCCATCTTTCGGCCCGGCCTGGCTTCGCTTTTCCCATAAAGATGCAGCCGCACCGCCGGGTCGGCCAGCAGCGCTTCCCACTTCGGTTCGCCCTTCGCCCAGGCGTCGCCGAGAATGTTGACCATCACCACCGGTGATAGCAGCGCAGGGTCGCCCAGCGGCAGCCCGCAGATCGCGCGCACCTGCTGCTCGAACTGCGAGGTCACGCAGGCATCCATCGTGTAATGCCCGCTGTTGTGGGTGCGCGGTGCCAGCTCGTTGACCAGCACGTCGCCGGATCTCGTCACGAAAAACTCCACGCCCATCACGCCGACCAGGCCGATCTTCCCGGCGATGAGCCGGGCCAGCGCCTCGGCCCGCGCTTTCACGTCCGCCGGCACGCGGGCCGGCACGATGGAAAATTCCAGGATATGGTCCGCATGGATGTTCTCGGAAACCGGAAACACGCTCACCTCGCCGGCCGCCGAGCGCGCCACCACCGCCGAGACTTCGCACGCAAAGTCGATGAACTGCTCAATGACCGCCGGCTGGCCGCGGAATTTTTCCCGCGCCGCCGCCAGGCCGGCCTCTCCCATGACCTTGAGCTGGCCTTTGCCGTCGTAGCCGAAGTCCGCCGTCTTCACGACACAGGGCACGCCCACCTGGCGGATCGCCGCCGCCACGTCGCCGCCGGCCGCCACCTCGGCAAACTGCGCATGCGGCAACCCCTGGTCCCGCAGCCAGCGCTTCTCCCGCGAACGGTTCTGCGCCGTCTCCAGCACGCGCCAGTCCGGCAGAAGCCGCGTCAGCGCCGCGATCGCCTGCAGCGGCGCCGCGGGTACGTTCTCAAACTCGTAGGTGACGACGTCGCACCCCCGCGCGAACGCCATCAGGGCCGCCAGGTCATCGTACGCCGCGTTGACTTCCCGGTGCGCCACCGCGCCCGCCGGGCTGTGCGCCTGCGGCTCATAGATATGCACGCGGTAACCAAGCCGCGTGGCCGCCTGCGCCAGCATCCGGCCCAGCTGTCCGCCACCCAAAACCCCGATCGTTTTACCCGGCAAAATCATTGGATTGACCACGAAGTTCGCGAAGCGCATGGAGGACAAACCTGAAAATCACCCTGCGGGATCTTCGGGTCCTTCGCGGCCCGCTTCAGGGGAGTTTCGCCTTCAAGACCTTCCTCGTCTGCGCCGCGCGAAAGCCGTGCCACGCCCGCCGGGTCTTCGCATCGCTCTGGGCCAGCAGCGATGCGGCAAACAGCGCGGCGTTGATGGCTCCGGCCTTGCCGATGGCGAACGTCGCCACGGGCACGCCACCCGGCATCTGCGCGATCGAGAGCAGGGAATCGAGGCCCTTCAGGGCCTTCGACTCCACCGGCACGCCCAGCACCGGCAGGGTCGTGAATGATGCCGTCATACCCGGCAGATGCGCCGCGCCGCCGGCGCCGGCGATGATCACCTTCAGTCCGCGCCGCTCGGCTCCCTCGGCATAGCTCAGCATGAGCCTGGGGGTGCGGTGCGCCGACACCACCCGCCGCTCATAGGGCACGCCCAGCGCCGCCAGTTGGGCGGCCGCGTGCTGCATCGTCTCCCAGTCGGAGGTGCTGCCCATGATGATTCCAACCAGAGGTTTCGCCATGCGCTAGGCTGTAGGCTATAAGGCGTGGGCTCAGCAAACGAAAAGGCCGGGCGGAAAACGCCGCCCGGCCTGAAACCGATCGCTCGGATGCCCACCACCGTCACACCAGCGAGACGCCCTTCGGCACCCGCACCACGGTCGTGCCGGCGATCTTGTCGTGCCAGGCCTGCTTCTGGTCGTCGAAGACGACCCAGATGAAGCCCAGGCCCAGCACCACGAGCGAAAGGAAGCAGGCCAGCGCCCGGGCAATGGTGGTACCCCAGTCCAACGGACGTTCATCCAGCCGGACGACTTTCAATCCGCAGACGATGCCGCCCACGGTCGTGCCCTTGAGTTTCCACAGCGCCGCGCCGTAAATCGCCAGCAGCAGGAGCAGGTTCGCGTGGTCCCGGTCATGCGCCCGATTCGGGAGCACGCCGGACAGGACACTCCAGAGTATGCCGACCAGGATCAGGTCGAGCAGCACCGCCGCCAGGCGGATCCAGAAACCCGCGCGGGGCAGGGTCGCCGCCGCCACGATCGGCGGCACGGCTGCGGCCATGACGGGCGGAGTCAGGGTAGACGCTGCCGGCGCGGTCGCGCCCATCGCCATTGCGTCCACCGGGACCGCAGCGGCCGGCGGGACCGGCGGGGGCACGGTCGCGGGGGTCACGGGTTTCTCCCGCTTGAGGTTGAGCAGGAGCGTATAGACCACGACGCCGAGGCCGACCCAGCCCAGCAGCTTGTAGAGGACAAGGCCGAGGACGGGCACGGTGTAGAGGAGCAGCAGGATCACGCCGCCCACCAGCACGGCGAGCGCCGGATGGCTGAAGCCCATGAACCGCGTGATCCGGCGGCCGAGCCAGGCCAGCATCACGGCCTTGCCAAAGAGACCCGCAAAAAAGAGGGCCGCCGCCAGGAACGGCACGACGGCAATGCCGACGCCCGTGAGCACCAGCAGGATGGTGACGACCGGCCCCAGCAGCACGGTCAGCAGCGCGGTGAGGATGGAATAGCCCGGGCGCTGGTCCAGTGTCTCCGTGCATTTCTCGATGCCTTTGCCGAACAGGAGCGCGAGCACCACATAGACCGCCAGGAACCCCAGCGCGATCCACCACGCCCACATCAGGTGCGGGGCAAAGGCGAGCAGGCGCAGGCGGAGCGCGCAATGCTCGATCCAGCTGTGCAGCCAGTCAAAATCGGACAGCGCCCCGCCAAACGAGACGTTGTGAACCTGGCCGTGGACGATCGCCTTCGGGTCCTGGGTCACATGGCCGCCCACCGCGACAACGTCACCGACTTCCGCGTCCGGTCCGAGTTCGACATTGCCGAGCACGGAGACGACCGAGTCGCCCACCTTGCCGTTGACATAGTTGTTGCCAAACACCGCGACCACGGCGTTGCCGACGGTTCCGCTGGCCTTGGAGTTGCCGAACACGGAGACGACCGAGTCGCCCACGTCGCCTTCGCTCGTGGACGAACCGAAGACCGACACCACGGCTTCCGACTGGTGGTCCTTGGCGAGAAAGGAGTCGCTGCCAATATTCACCACCTCGTTGCCGCTGTTATGGCGGCCCGGGCTGTGCACCGGCTTGTGCGGCGACGGACTTTCCTCCGGCGCCTTCGGTTCATCGAGGCGGCGCAGTTTGGGCGGGGCGTCGGGCTTCGGCGCTGCTTCAGGAGCAGCTGCGGGCGCAGCGGCCGGCACAGACGACGGCTCCTGGCCAAGGGCGCCAAGGGTCAGCGCGAGGAAAAACGCAAGGACGGCGCCGAGGGAAAAGTGGCGGAGGGAGGTTTTCATGTGAGAATGGGGCAAGGGGTTTAGCGATTGGCGTAGAGCATGCGGTAGGCGGTGGCGGTGAGCCCGAAGAGGGCGGCATACATGGCTGCGACAAACGCCAGGCCGCCATACAGCCAGAGCGGCGGGATGCCACGGTAGACCATGCCGCAGAAATTGCCGAAGCCGTCCACGATGGCCGAGGCCGTCTGGATCCAAGCGAACTGGGTGCTGAACGCGCTGGCAAACTGCGCACCGTCGAATCCCGCCATGACCCAGATGGCCGCCATGAGCACAAGCTTCGCGACCCCGGCCGAGCCGATGAGGAACGCCACGCGGGCGGCCAGCGGCCACCGGGCAAACGACTGTTTCCACCACGGGAGCGCAGCCCGGGCCTCGAGGGCGGCGCGCACGCGGGACTCGAGCGAGTGCGGGGCCCGCCGGGGCGGCAGCGACCGCAGGGTCTGGTGAATCAGGCTTTCGAGCTCTTCGGGGGAGGGTTTCATGGCGTTCAGGCGGAAAAGGTTTCGTGGCGGTGTGTCGGCACCGGTTGTCTGGACACAAGACAAAGGTTAATCAGGCGGCTAAGAGGGTAGATTTCTGGGGGTCGCGGCGGGCTTCGAGCGGGCTCCTGTAGCGGAGCTTTTCGAGGCGCCAGTCGCGGTTGTATATTTCGACGAAGGCCGCGACGGCCGCGGCCAGTTCGGTGCGGTTGAGGTAGGTCCGCCCGTGGATGATCTGCTCCT
>CAIRTK010000058.1 GCA_903881475.1 uncultured Opitutia bacterium
ATCGAGCAGATCGACGCGTCGGAAGTCGTCTCGGCCAACCAACGCCTGTACGTCAACCGCGAGGACGGCTTCATCGGCCTGAACTGGCGCCAGCATGAATTCGTCACGGAGTGCACGATCCTCGACAGCGTCCTCACGATCATGGGTGACGCCACGCTCAAGGTCACGAAGGTCGCCGACAAGACCTTCATGGGCCTCGACATCAAGCACGTCGCGATCTGGCCGAAGGACGGTGACACGAAATTCTACACGATGATCTACCGGGACGGCCCGGAGGGTAAGTCGTACGCCAAGAAGTTCCAGATCGGCGGCCTGAGCCGCGACAAGCTCTACCCGCTGGCCAAGTCCGAAGGCTCGAAACTCCTGTGGCTCGAAGTCAGCGACAAGGAGAAGGACATGCCGAAAAGCGTGCACATCTCCCTCGACGGCCGTTCCGGCGCCCGCGTCCGGGAGTTCGACTTCGACCTCACGCCCGTGCCCGTCAGCACCCGCACCTCCAAGGGCCTGACGGTCACGAAGTGGTCGATCAAGGAAGTGAAGCGGAACGACCTCGCGCTAAAGTAGGGCCGGTCTCTACTGGAAGGTCGGTACCCTTGCTGCCTGAGGAACTCACGCAGAGTCGCAGAGACGCAGAGGGTTCCGGATGAGTCTTTGGCCCGGATCATTGATGCCTCCATTCATTTTCTGTTTCTCATCTCCGCGCCTTCGCGTCTCTGCGTGAATTTATCTTGCCCCATTCCGGCCCAATTCTGGTGGAGGAATCATCCACCGGCTAGCTCTGCGCGAATTCGAGCAACGGTCCCAGCTTATGATTCTGTCCGCGGATTAGCGATCTCACCGCCAATTGTGACTCATAGTCCGTGGTCTGATAGCACCCATTTGGCTAAGGTTTGCGGATGCCACATTCTCAGCCATGCCCCCGCACCGGCTATGCGATTTTCTGCGCTACTGTATTTCAAGGCACTATGCCGGCCTGCTATGAGGGCGATTGCCCAGTTGTTTTTGCCACAGAGCAAGAGGCCCAACGTGAGATTGCTGACCACCAGCTAACCCGTATCCAGCAATTCTTGAATGGTGAAAGGGACTTCGACGACGTCATCACCACCGACGAATTCGTCCTTTCTGTCGACGTCTGGGCGGACGGCAGTATCTCAATCGAGGGCGGACGCCGATACGGAAAAAATGAATAGCCTTGGAAGACGCAACCAGGCCGTAACGTTCGTTACCTCGAGCTTTAGACCGAACCCACTCTTTTGCCAAATCTAGGTTGCGCGTCACGGCGAGTGGATAGCGCTTCAACTTAGCCAAAGTCATCCGGATCTGCACTCCTGAACTCAGCTATCGACGCCCCATACCAAGCCCTCGATGCGACCATTGTTGGGATGAGATTCGCCACTGCAAGACAACTGCCGGGCCTTTAATCCCAAGGCAAGACAGCGGTATTTGTGGACGGCTGCTCATGACACGGCACCAAGCCCAAAACCCACGCCTCCTTCTGGCTAGCCAAGATCACCGGCAACAAAGCACGCGACCGGGAGGTTGAGCGCGCAGCGATCAGCGGGCAACGGTCAGGCCCAGTGAGAGGCTACACGTGGACGAAGGAATGGATAACAGGGATCCTTCGGCATTGCTCGGGATGACGGAGGGAAACGGGGCGCGCCGCCGAAATTTGAGGGCATGAAAAAGCCACGCGGGTCACGCGTGGCTTTGAAAGAAGGTCGGTGGCTGACTGCTCCAAAACCTTACTTCTTCGGGGCTTCGGCCTGGATCTGCGCGAGACGCTGGTCGATTTCGTTCATCCGTTTCAGGAGGTCGTCCTCGACCTTCTTCCGGTCGCTGCTGGAGACGATGCTCAGGCTGGCGGCGTCCTTGACGATGTTGGCCGGCAGCGTGAGCAGGCGGGTGATGACGCCCTGGTCCTTGAACGAGCTGAGATACAGCGCGGTGATCTCGTGGGAGAGCTTGAGCGAGTCCTGGGCGACGGTCTGCGTGGCGGCCAGGTTGTTGTTCAGCTGCTGGTTCTTCGCGAGTTCGGAGGTGAGCACATTGCCGACTTGGTCGGAGATCTTTTGGCTGTAGGCGGCGATGGAGTCGCGGGTGAGGTGCTGGTCGCTGGCCATCTCGGCGAGGATCGGCTTGATCTTGTCCGTCATGCGCGACGAAACCTTGTCCACCTGCTCGTTCTGCATTCGCTCGGCCTCCTCGGGGGTCTTCGGGAGCGGATTGTAGGGCTGGACCTTCTTGGCCACGGCCTCGGCGAGGGCGTTGATCTTGTCGGCGTTGAGCTTGTTCAACTCCTCGTCGGTCATGAACATGTCGGCCTGGCGCTTCGCGATGGCGTCCTTGAGCAGCTTGTTCGTCGCCTCGATCTGGCGGCGGTTTTCCTCGGCGGAGGCCTTGAGCGAATCGTTCTGCTCGCGCAGCGGGGCGAGCTCGGCCTGCTCCCGGGCGGCCATGTCATTGACGGTCTTTTGATGAAGCCAGAAGGCGGCGCCCGTGATGATGAGCGCGGTGAGGATGACGGTGGGTAATTGCTCTTTAAGTTTGGGCCACATGGACGGTGAGGGGTTGATGGGTGATGGTTGTGAAGCAGATACAGACGGAATGCAATAATGCGGTAACCGGGCTTTGCGGTTGTTTTTTACCTCTGACGGAGCAGGTTGGCGGCATGAGCCTTAACCGCAGCGAACAACGGGTGTTCGACTACCTGCAAGGTCACGCGGAGGAGAGACATTACTGGCTGGGCAAGGTTCAGACTATCGCCGCCGACTCCGCGGATCCTCATGCGGCGGCGCATCGGCTCGAAGGGGAACTGTGGCGCTATTACCAGGAGCGGAGCGCCGTGGTCCCGGTTTTCAAGGATGCGGCGCGGCACGAGGGCCTGCAGCGCACCAGCATGAAGAACCTCGCGGAGCACCTGCTCCGCCTGTGGGTCGCGCCGCGCCCGAAGAAGCCCGCGGCGTCGGCCCAGTGACCGTTGGCCAGGGTATGGATTGTCATTCCGACTCTGCTGGCCAGCAAAGCGCAAAGCGGGCGACGGCCTGTGCGCCGTAGCCTTGGCGAAGGCGGAAGCAATCCCTCAAGCTGGGTCGCCACGCCCAGCGTCGCCGGGCGTGGCGATGACATGGCAAGCTATGCCACCACCGGGATTTTATGCCGGGAACATTGGCCGCGTTTCAACGTCTACCGCTGCGTTCCACTCTCCCGCCTAGTGGGAGAATTGGGGTAAGTAAGAAAGCAATGGGCGGGCCGTCTAGGGGTAGGCGGCCCGCCTTCCTTTTGGGATGCGCGCGGCAGCCGGTGTGTGGCGGAGAGGTGACTTTTTTCGAAACGCCCAAGTCTATGATCGACAAGTGGCACGGTACCTGCAGAGTTGTTCACAAGATATCCACACGATGGAAAACCTGCGCGGGGCGTTAGCTCCAAATTCGCGGATCAGGGTTTCGGCCAAAGTGAAGACCTTCGTGCTCGACACGAACGTTCTCCTGCACGATCCGCAATCGATCTATAAATTCCAGGAAAACAACCTCGCGATCCCGGTCGAGGTCCTGGAGGAACTGGACGCTATCAAGGGCGAGCAGTCCACCGAGCGCGGGCGCAATGCCCGCCGCGTGCACCGCATCTTGCAGGAGCTGCTGCCCGACTCGCGCTCGATGCATGAAGGGGTGGAACTGCCCACCGGCGGCACCCTTTCGATCATCATCAATCCCTACCTGATGGAGGGCGGGCGCACCTCGCCCGCGATGGACCGGCTGCGGGCCATCCTGCCGGATCTCTCGAAGAAGGACAACCGCATCATTGCCGCGGCCCTGTTTGTGCAGGAACAGTTTCCGCCGCCGACCATCCTCGTCACCAAGGACGTCAACGTGCAGCTGAAGGCCCGGGCCGTCGGTCTCGAGTCGGAGGATTACCTCAACGATAAGGTCCCGGAGGATACCGAGGAGGCCAGCTACCGCGAAATCCCGACCAACCTCTACGAGCTGCAGCGGTTCTGTTCCGAAGGCGAATTCGACATCGGGGACGATGCGTCGAAGACCCTTTACCTCAACGAATACGTCCTGCTCCGGTCCGACGAGGGCAAGACGATGCCGGCCCGCTATTACGGCGAGGGCATCGTCCGCCGCCTGAAAATCCCCGATTTCGTCAAGGCCCCCGGCGGCATCCCCATCCGGGCCCGCAACCTCGAGCAGCAGTTCTTCCTCGATGCGCTGCTCGACGACAGCATCCACATGCTGACCTGCTTCGGCAAGGCGGGCACGGGCAAGACGCTGCTCTCCATCGCCGGCGCGCTCCACCAGACGCACGACGACCAGTCGCGCTACGACGGCGTCTCCATCTCCCGTCCGGTCATTGCCCTCGGCAAGGACATCGGCTTTCTCCCCGGCACGCTGGAGGAGAAGATGAAGCCCTGGCTGCAGCCGTACTACGACGCGCTGGAGGTCCTGATTCCCTCCAAGCCGCAGAAGGATCCGCAGTTCGCGGCCAAGAAGGTTTCCAAGAAGAAGCACAAGAAGCACGACGGCTTTCTCGCCGCCATGACTTCGTCCCAGCCCGCGCATGTGAGCCAGGGCGGCGGCCACGGCGGTGCGCCGGTGGCCAAACCCTATGAGCGCCTACTGAAAAGCGGCCTGGTCGAGATCGAGGCGCTGGCCTTCATCCGCGGCCGCTCGATCGCCCGGCGCTTCTTCATCCTCGACGAGGCGCAGCAGCTCACGCCGCACGAGGTGAAGACGGTCATCACGCGCATTTCCGAGGGCTCGAAGATCGTCCTGATCGGTGACCCGGCGCAGATCGACAATCCTTATGTGGACTCACGCAGCAACGGCCTCGTCTACTGCCACAACCGCATGAAGGGCCAGGCGATCGCCGCGCACGTGAAGCTCACCAAGGGTGAGCGCTCGAGGCTGGCGGAGCTGGCGGCGGATCTGCTGTAGCCGCGGGCGGCTAAGGCGGCCTTAGGCGTTAAGCGGTTTCAGACCGAAGGCAGGTCTTCAAACCCGATTGTCATTCTGAACGAAGTGAAGTCTAGCCGCTCGGGGCTGGTTCGACATCCAGTTGGAGATAATCGAAGTCCGCAGTGCAAACGCACTGGATTCTTCACTTCGCTAAGAATGACAACGGTTGGGATAAGGGGTTTGAATCCCCCGCCCCAAGGTGGCGCCGGATTTCGGCGCAGGCGGAAAGCCTGCCGCTTAACGCTTACTGCCTGCCGCCCTCAAGCGGCCTGGCGCTTGAGCAAACTCGGCTGCGCCGCGCGCAGGGCGCGGAATTCCATCACCAGCACGAAGGCGGCGACGAAGAGAAAGTCGCTCGCGAGGGAATTGCGGAAGAACAGCAGGGTGGGCGCATACTCGGGATGACCCACGGTCATCGCCTGCCACCAGCCGGCGGCGGTCTTGGCGTAACCCAGGTCCGTCCACCAGGATTGCGTATTGGTCACGAGATAGAAGAACACCGCCCCGCCGAGAGTCCCGGAGAAGAGGTTCAACCAGGTCTTTTGCTGCGCCACCCACCGGCCCAGCCCGAGCGCCACGATGAAGCACAGCGCGCGGATGGCCGCGCCGCTGAAGGTCCAGAGATAGCCGTATTGGGTGGCGTAGTAGTGGTTGATGTAGAGATCCGACAGCACCAGCGCGGCGAACGGCACGAGCCAGAGCCGGCGGTCGCGGAAATAGACGCCGCCGCAGAACGTCAGCGCCATCAGCGGAGCGAAATTGGACATCGCGGGTTCGTACAACGCGGCGATGCGGTAGCCGGCGGCGAGGACGATCATGACAATGGCGGTGAGCATGGGGGGATACTTGGCGGGGAAAACGCGCGATGACAAGACTGGGGTGGGCGGGCACGTCCCGTGCCCGCCCACCTAAAACCCCGGCAGGCCTTACTGCTCCGCCTCGCGGGCCATCAGCCACAGCAGGTCCGACACGCGGTTGACGAACTGCCGCAGCACGGGGCGGACGCTGCGGCCCTGCGCGGGCAGCGCGGTCAGCCGGCGCTCTGCCCGGCGCGCGGCGGTGCGGGCCAGGTCCAGGGCGGCGGCCGGTAGGTTTCCGCCGGGCGTGGCCCAGCCGTCGAAGCGCAGGGACTTTGACTCGAGCGCCGCGATGGCGGCATCGAGTCGCGCGAGCTCGCGTTCGCTGATTTTCTGAAACTTGGACGCGGCATAACGCTCCGCGTCGGCCTCGGCGCAGGCGAGTTCGCCCATCAACGCCACGAGGTCCTTTTGGATCAGTTCCAGCCCGGTCTTGCGTTCCGCGTCCGGGCACTGGGCTTTGGCGAAGCCGAGGGCGGCGTTGAGCTCGTCGAACGCGCCTACAGCCTCGATCTGGAAGTGGTCCTTTGGCACGCGCTGGCCATAGAGCAGGCTGGTAGTGCCGTCGTCGCCCGTGCGCGTGGCGATGGAGCGGGTCTCACTCATAACTTTGCCGCCTCGCGCGTCTCCTTCGCGAGGGCCTTGACCGCATCGTTGATCGTGGCGCGAACCTGCTTTTCCATGCGGTCGATGAACAGCACGCCGTTCAAATGATCGGCCTCGTGCTGCACGCAGCGCGAAAGGAGGCCGTCGCAGCGCAGCACGTGCGGCACGCTGCGCTCGTCCTGGAAGTGGACGGTGATCTCGTCGGGCCGGACCACGTCGCCATGGATCTGGGGGAAGGAGAGGCAGCCTTCCTCGTAGACGAGCTCGTCCGTCCCGCGCACCACGGTGATCTTGGGATTGGCCACGGTCATCGGCATGAACAGGTCGAGCGGCGGCTTGGCGCCGTCGAGCTCCCACGTAAAGTCCGGGTCGGCGCGGCGCAGGTCTAAGACGCAGAGCTGGAGCGCGCGGCCGATCTGCTGGGCGGCGAGCCCGATGCCGTTGGCGGCATGCATGGTCTCGATCATGTCGCCCGCGAGCCGGGCCAGCGCCGCATCGAACGCGGCGACTTTCTCGCCTTTCTTCCGCAAAACGGGGTGGTTGTAGTGAACAATTGGAAGGGACATCGGTCGGTGAGCCGCGAGCGTGGGTTTGCTATCCGCGGCCCGCAAATAAATACTCCGTTTCGATGAGCCTGCCGGCCAATGCCTTCAAAAAGCCGCTCACCGCGCCTTTGGCCGTGGTGGCCGGGCTGCTGCTGGCCTTCGCAGCCTGGTCGCTGCCGGTGAACCTCAAGTCCGTCAGCCCCGCGCTGCTGCGCGTGGCCGGCGAGGGCACGCCCACGCTCGCACAGTTCGGCCGCCAGCTGGTGGACTCCGAGAAAATCGGCCCCGCGGCCCTGACGCTGGCCGCGGCCCGCGCGGTGGGCGACACGGGCGCCCCCGCGCTGGAAAAGGATCTGGCCGCGCTGTCCGCCCACGCCCCCGAGCTGGTCGCCTGGGGCGGCTGGGATCCGTTCCTCGATCCGCTGTTCAACCTCCATGAGAACAAGGGCCGGGTCGCGAGCACGCCGGTGCTCACGTTCTTCATCACGGAAAAGGCCCGGGGGACGCTCCGGGACTATCTGTCCGCATCCCGGTCCCTCGGCGTGCAGGCGCTCCTCCGCACCCGGGAGGTTTCCGCGACGGGGCGGTTTGTGCCGGTCGGCCAGCCGGGCGGCCAGCCGCTCGACGCGGTGATCTTGCTGACCGCGCTCCTCTACCAGGGGGAGCACCTGGCGCCGCCGCTCCAGCGCGACCTGCGCGCCCTGGCCGAGACGGCCCTCGCCCAGAAGGACCTCGGCGAACTGGAGCCGTTTTTCATCGACGTGCTTTCCCTCGGCAAGCGCCTCGACTGGGCCCAGCTCGGCGAACTCCTGCGGCGGACCGAGACTACGAAGACCGTCGGTGAGTATGCGCACCTGGCCCGGGTCGCACCCGACCAGCTGCCCGTGATCTACACGGCCGCCCTGTTTTCCGGGTCGGCCGACCGGGTGGCGACGTACCTGATCACGTACGGCAAGGCCGGCCTCGAGGATCTGCGCCTCGCGCTGGCGGACGGGCAGGGGGCGGTGAACCAGCTGCTGCTCTGGCAGGTCCCGGTCAACCGCGGGGCCGGCGCCGGCCTCGACACCGCCGCCACACTCGTGCTGCTGCACCCGCGTCTGATGATCGTGCTGAAATACCTGGGCTACGTGCTCGGGGCCTTTTTGCTTTTCCGCGGGCTTGACCGCTGGATCGTCGCCCCGGGCGCCGGCTCGCCGTCGGGGCTGCCGCACATGAAGAGCGGCGTGCTTGCGCTGCTCTTCGCCTCGCTCCTCATCGTCGCAACCGAGCCCTTCCTGCTGAAGGCCGCGCCACCCTCGGAGTTCCGCTTCCGGCTCGTCCTGCCCGTCCTCCTGTCCACTTCCACCACGTCCACTCCTCCCCACGCCAAACCCACTCCCACCATGGATGCCTCGACCCTCATCTCCATCGGCTTTTTTGCCGCGCTGCAAATCGCCATGTACGTCACCTGCCTGCTCAAGATCCGCGAGGTCGCGCGCACGCCGCTGCCGCCGCTCGTCAAGCTCCGCCTCATGGAGAACGAGGAGAACCTCTTTGACGGCGGCCTCTACGTCGGCATCGGCGGCACCGCCACCGCCCTCGTGCTGCAGGTCCTCGGGGTCATCGAGCCCAACCTGCTGGCGGCCTATTCCTCCAACCTGTTCGGCATCACCTGCGTGGCGCTCGTGAAGATCCGCCACGTCCGGCCGTACAAGCGCCAGCTGATCCTCGAGTCCCAGGCCGCGGTTCCCCTCAAGGCCACGCCATGAACAAGACCCTGCTGCTCATCCTCTGCGACTTTCTCCTGCTGAACCTCCTCGCGCTCACGCGCTGGGAGAAGGCGGAGCCGGCGCGCGCGAAGCAGCCGCCCGTGCCCGAGCTCGCCGCCAATGCCGCGACCAAGGACCAGGACCTGGTCGAGGCCATGAAGCTTTCCCTCGCCGACGAGCGCGCGACGCGCGAGCAGCTGGCGCAGAAGCTGACCTCCACCGAGTCCACCCTGGCGCAGCGGGAGCAGAATCTCACGCAGCTGCAGGCCGACCGCGCCAAGCTGGCCGCCTCGCTGAACGCGACGCAGCAGACGGCCGCCGCGCTGGGCGAGCAGGTGGCCGCGGCCACGCAGGATGCGACGATGACGAAGGAGCAGCTCGCCCGCATCCAGCGGATGCTGGAGGACAAGCGCGCCGAGGCCGAGCGGCAGGCGCAGGCGCTGGCCGCGCTCGCGCAGCAGCAGGCCGAGGCACGCCAGAAGATCGAGGGCCTCACCGTGGCCGTGAAGGTGGCCGAGCAGGAAAAGCAGCTCCTGCGGGAGACCGCCGACACCCTCAAGACGCAGGTCGAGGCCGAGCGCCAGGACCGGCTCAAGGTGCAGGAAACCGCCACGCAGCTGGCGCAGGGCGTCGGCCAGCTGGCGGAAAAATCCGGCGAACTCACGAAGGAGATCCGCGACAACCGCCCGATCAACGCGAACGTGCTCTTCAGCGATTTTCTCGCCAACCGCGTCACCGCCACCTTCACCGCGGTCCGCCCCGGGTTTCTCAGCCCGGCCACCACCGTCAGGACCGCCGACACGGTGCTCGTCACCGACGGCGACAAGATCTACGCCCTGCTCCACATCGAGGACACGCCGTTCGAGCTCGGCGAAAATCCGTATGACTGGGACAAGGTCGGCGTGACGTTCTCCCGGGGCACGGCGCGGCCGTCGCCGGCCGGGACGATCCACTTCCTTTCGCTCGATCCGCGCGTGGTGGCGATTCCGGTGGATGCCGCGCAGGCGGCGGCGCTGGGCGTGAAGGTCTATCCCACGGCGCTGGAGCCGTTCAAGTTTCCCGACGCGGTGCTCGTGAACGGTGGCGGCAAGGGCTACGGCGAGGTCGGCTTCAAGCTCGACGCCTCGCAGCCGGGCTACGTGCAGGTCGACAACCGGCTTTTCAAGCGGATCTTCGGCGTGTTCGCCCCGTCCCGCGGCGACCTCGTGCTCAGCAAGACCGGCGAACTCCTCGGCATCATGGTCAACAGCGACTATTGCGCCGTGGTGAACAATTTTCTCCCGAACAAGACCCTCCGCACCGGCGATAACGTGACGGCGCAGCATACCGCGGACCTGCTGAGCGCGCTCACCGCCCGGAAAATGGCGCTCCCGTTAAAACTGCAGTGAGCGGGGATTCAAACTTTCTGAATTTTAACAGGAGGTCACGGAGAGAACGGAGGAGAATGTTTGGAGTAGGGCGGGTCTTTGACCCGCCCTCAGGAGCCTGCGGGTAAAACCGCGCTGCGTCGTGTTGCGGACCGGAACAGGGCAGGTCAGAGACCCGCCCTACCGTTTGCAGACACGAACCAACTGCTGCGCAGGAGTCCCCATTGAAAATCCTGCGAGGCCGCGCAGCGGAAACCGGCCTGCCGGATCAATTCCTCCGAGGGCGGCAGCGCCCGTGTGCGCAGGCCGGTTTGCCAGCGGAAGAAGGCATAGAGGAGTGCGAGCCAGGCCTGTGCGCGGATCCGCGCCAGTCCCCGCTCCGGCATCCGGAAATCCGCGAACAGCCAGCCGGCGCCCGGCTGCAGGGCCGCCTGTATGCGCGTCACGAGGTCCGCGGCCTGCGCCGGCTCGAAGCAGTCGAGCAGGAACAGGGTGATCACCGCGTCGTAGCGGGCGGGCGGAAACGCATACGTGAGGACATCGGCGCATTCCAAGGTCACGCGGTGCGCGTCAGTGGTGCCGGCGATCCGGGCCCGGGCGAGGGCGAGCATCGCGGGACTGGCGTCGAGGCAGTGGATCCGGGCGCCGGGCACGAGCGGCAGCAGGCGCGCGAGGCACCGGCCGTCGCCTTCGCCGAGAATCAGGATGGAGCGGCGCCCGGCGAGGCGGTCAAGCAGGCTGAACCGCGTCCGTTCCAGGTCGCCGCCCAGGGCGAGGTGCTCCAAGGTGCGATAGGCCCGCGCCACGGAATCGAAGTTGGCGGCGGCCGCGCTCACGGAAACAGCAGCCGCTCGAAGAGCAGGACGGCGAGCGGGGTCATCAGGGCGACATCCGCCTGCACCCGGGCCGCGCGCGGACCCAGGCGGGACTGCGCCAGGTCAAGCAGGCCCAGCAGACCGCCGCTCAGCACGGCGCACACCAGCACCGTGCGCACCGGGCCGCTGGCGGCCGGCGCAAAGCCCAGGGCGACCAGCGCGAGCACCCACGGCAGGCCGCGGACAAACAGGCGGGCCCGGCGGAATTGCAGGACGAGGGAGGTTTGTCCGTGGGCTTCGTCCACGCCCTGTTCCCAGAGGGAAATCAGGGCGCAGTTCGCGAAGCACAGCAGGGTGAACAGTCCGAGGGGCCCGAGCAACGGGCGCACGGTGGCGCCGGGCCGGGCGAGGAGGAAAACCGAGACGCCGCCGCCGAACAGGAGGGCCACGCACAGCTCCTTGGGTGCGCGCCAGGGATGGCGCCGGTGAATGAGCTGGTGCGAGAGCAGGTAGGCAATGACCGGGAGCAGCAGCAGTAGCCCGGCGGTGAATTCCCGCGACGTGAGGCAGAGGACTGCGACGGCGAGATCGGCACCCAGGACGGCGCACCACACGAAGCACAGCGGCCAGCGCCAGCGCTGGTAAAAGTCGTGCCGCTGGGTCTGGATCTGGCCGGGGTCGAGCCGCCAGCCCTCGATCCAGCGGTCGGCGGCGTAGGCCAGCCAGACGGAGGTGCCGAGGACGAAGCCCTGCGGCCAGCCCGGTTCCACCCCGGCGACGCGGCCGAGCAGCCATTGCCAGAGCAGCGCCACCACCGGCGCATCCAGCGACAGGACGGTCGGCCATTGCCACCAGTGAGGCCGGCCGGGGATGAAAGGCTTCATGGCTGGAGATTCGAACCGCGGAATTCTTACAGGAGGTAACGGAGAGAACGGAGAAGCCATAGGCAGGAACTCTCAGTTTCCTCCATTACCTCCTGTAAAAGGGTTCGATGGCTTGGGGATTCTCAACCCGTACCCATCCGTGCAATCCGTGGTTAAAATGGATTGGGGCTCAGTGTTTCGTCTCGGTCGGACCGGAGGCGGCAGCGCGCAGGTCGCCGTCGCCGAGTTTGCGGCGGAAGAGGCTCACCGCGAGGCCGAGGCAAATATAAGCAAGCTCGGGATCGTAGCGGAAACCCTCGTCCCGGAGGAAGGCGTGGGCGCCGTTGAACTCATGCCACGTGAAATTCGAGCCCGCGGCGCAGAGGGCGGCGTGGACCTTGCCCCGGCCCTCGAGCGGGACGTGGGGGTCCTGCCGGCCCCAGATCATGAGGAGCTCGCCCTTGATCTCGGGGATGCGGGCGAGCGAATCGGCGTTTTTGCCCTGGCCGAGGTCGCCGCTGTGCAGGCCGGTCGCGTAGAAGCAGGTGCTGGCGAGCACCGCGGGATTCATCGCGGCGCGGAAGGCGAGGTGGCCGCCGATGCAGATGCCAATGGCGCCGAGCCGGCCGGTGCACTGCGGGTGTTGGGCGAGGTAGGCGAGCACGGCGCGCGCATCGGCATCGTAGGCGGAGAGTTCCTTGGCGATCTTCAGGGCGTTGCCGCGCTCGGCGCCGGGCTGGTCATAGGCGAGGATGGTGCCGGCGGGTTCGAACTCGTGGTAGATTTCCGGCACGGCGACGACAAAGCCGTGGCCGGCGAGGAACGCCGCGGTGCGCCGGATGGGGCCGGTGACTTGGAAGATCTCGGAGTAGAGGAGGAGGCCGGGATATTTGCCCGGCGCAGTGGGGCGGAACACATGCGTCCGCATTGGGCCCGAGGGCGTGGCGAGGTCGATAAATTCGTTGTCTTGGATTGTCATGGGACGGGGAGACTTGGTGTGTTACCTAAGACCGACGCATGAGCGCACGCACGCCGAATATTTTATGGATCGTGACCACGCAGTGGCGTGCATCGGCCCTGGGCCATGCGGGCGACCCGAATGCGCGGACGCCGCACCTCGACGCGCTGGCGGCGGCGAGCGTGAACTACACCCAGGCCGTGACGCCGCATCCGTTCGGGCCGTTCGCGCGTGCAGCGATGCTGACCGGCGTGCCCTCGCCGGAGAACGGCGTGCGCGATTATTTCGACCCCTTGCCGCCGGCGGCACGGACGGCGGCGCACGACCTGCGCGACCGGGGGTATGCGACGGCGTTTTTCGGCAAGTGGCACCTGGGGAAGCGCGCGGCGGCGGCGGCGCTGGTGGGCGAGGCGCACGCCAGGACCGTGGTGCCGCCCGAAGCGCGCGGGGGATTTGATTTTTGGGAAGGATTCGAAAGCGGATTCCTGCTGAACGACCCGTGGCTGCACGGCACGCGGCTGCCGGTGCCGGTGAAGTTTCCGGGATACCAGAGCGATGTCCTGGCGGAGCGGGCGGCGCAGTGGATGGCGGGCGAGACCAAGCGCGGGCCGGGAAACTGGTTCTGCGTGGTGAGCCTGGAGGCGCCGCATCCACCCTATGATGCGCCGGCGGCGGGGGTGGCGCCGCGCGATCCGGCGGCGATCGTGCTGCCGGCGAATGTCCCGCGCGGCGGCGAGGCGGAGGCGAAGGCACGCAAGGAACTCGCGGGCTATTACGCGCACATCGAGGCGACGGACCGGGCGATCGGGCGGCTCTTGGCGGCTTTGCCGTCTGGAGCAAGGAGCAGGGAGCAGGGAGCAGGGAATGAAGGCAGGGGGCGGGAGACGATCGTGGTGTTTACGAGCGTGCATGGGGACGTGCACGGGGCGCACGGGCTTTTTCGGAAAGGGTGGCCACACGAGGAGAGCGTGCGGGTGCCGTTGCTGGTGCGGGTGCCGGGCTTGGCGGCGAGGAAGGACGATGCGGCGGTGTCGCTGGTGGAGTTGAAGGGCTGGGCTGAGAGATGGGCGGAGGGTGAGCCGGCTAACGGAATCGAAGGCGGCGGATTAGGGATAATCCGCCCTACCTATTCGAGGATTTCGATGCCTTCGGTGGTGGCGCTGCCGCACCAGTGCGACCGGGAGTGGCGGGGCGTGCGGACGAAGACGCGAAAGCTGGTGCTGAACACGGATGGCTCGCCCTGGCTGTTCTTCGACTTGGAGCAGGACCCGCTGGAAATGAAAAACCTCGCCGGCGATCCGGCGAGGGCGGAAGAAATGGTGGAGCTGAGGTGGCTGGTGTGAGCCGGCGACCCACCCCTTTGTCATCGCGAGGTGCGCGAAGCGCGCCGTGGCGATCCAGCTGGATTGCTTCGTCGCTCGCTTCTCGCAATGACACGATTCGGCGGGTGCCGGGCAGCTGGGGTGGAACGCGTTGCCCCCAACGCGTTGATTGGCTCCGCCGATGATTAAACGCTGACTGAGCTGTTCAACGCGTTGGGGGCAACGCGTTCCACCTTTCAATCCACTCGCCGTTCGGCGGTGAATCGGCCGTCAACGGCATGACGCCGGATCACCCGATCAGCCGCTCGCCCATGGGCGTGGGCACGGGTTTGTCGAAGAGGCGGCGGATGGCGGCGCCGATTTCGTGCAGTTTCACGGGCTTGCTGATGTAGTCGTCCATGCCGGCATCGAGGCAGAGTTCGCGGTCGCCCTGCATCGCGTTGGCGGTGAGTGCGACGATCTTGGGCTGGCGGTCCGGCGGCAACAGTCGGCGGATCTGGCGGCTGGCCTCCAGGCCGTCCATCTCGGGCATCTGCAGGTCCATCAGGACGAGGTCATACTGGCGGGTCTCGAGTGCGGTGATCACCTCGAGCCCGTTGCTGACGGCATCGGCGCGGTAGCCGAGCCGCTCCAGGAAGCGGAGGGCCACCTTCTGGTTCACGTTGTTATCCTCGGCGAGCAGCACGTTGAGCGGGAATTCATCGGCCAGCTGGAGTTTGGGGGCCGCGGCAAGGCCTTGGGTCGCGACCGGCTGCGCGACCGGCGATCCCAGGGCGATGAACGCCTGCAGGAGTGTATTCGCTTTGAGCGGCTTGTAGACGACGGCGAACGGCTGGCCGTCGTCCGGCGCGGCGGGCGCCGTCTGCCCGAACGGCAGCATCAGCAGCCGCGGGACCTTGAGGCCGAGCAGCGGTTCGAGCGGGGAGGTTCCGGAGGTTTCATCGCCGTCCAGGACGAGCAGGGCGGGCGGAACCGCCAGGGTCGGGAGGAGTGCGACGGCTGCGGCGGCATCCGGGGCGAACACGCAGGTGGCGCCGAGCGTCGAGAGAACGGTGCCGAGCCGCCTTTGCGTCACCGGGTTGTCCTCCACGCACAGCACGGGCCCGGCGCGGAGGGCGGGGGCCAGGACGGGGGCCGGGGCCTCGCCCGGCAGCGGGACCGCCTCGGTCTGGATGGTGAAGGTGAACGCCGCGCCGTGGCCCACGGTGCTGGTGACGGTGATGCTGCCGCCCATGAGGGCGGCGAGGCTCTGCGAGATGACGAGGCCGAGGCCGGTGCCGCCGTATTTCCGGGTGGTGGAAGAATCGATCTGGCTGAACGCCTTGAACAGCCGGTCCACGCGGTCGGGCGGGATGCCGATGCCCGTGTCCCGCACGGTGAAGTCCAGCGTGCCGCCGGCGGCCGGCGAGGGGACGGGCCGGACCTCGATGGAGATGTTGCCGCGCGGCGTGAACTTCACGGCATTGTTGACGAGGTTGACGAGGATCTGGCGGAGGCGGGTGATGTCGCCGATGATCCAGGCCGGCACGCCCGGCTCGAGGTGGTAGACGAGCTCGAGCTTCTTGGCCGAGGCCTGGAGGGCGAAAAGGTCGAGCGTCTCCTCCACGCAGCTGACGAGCTCGAACGGCATGTGCTCAAGGTCCATCTTGCCGGACTCGATCTTGGAGAAGTCGAGGATGTCGTTGATGATGGTGAGGAGGGCCTCGCCCGAGATGCGGATCGTGTTGACGAAGTCGCGCTGCTCGGTGCTGAGCGACGACTCCATGAGAAGGCTGGTCATGCCGATGACGCCGTTCATCGGGGTGCGGATCTCGTGCGACATGGACGCGAGGAATTCGCTCTTGGCGCGGGAGGCGGCGTCGGCCTCGGCCTTGGCGAGCCGGAGCTGGGCCTCGGTCTCGACGCGCGCGGTGATGTCGGACTCGATCGCGATGAAGTTCTCAAGCTGGCCGGCCTCGTTGCGCACGGGCTGGATCTCGAGGTGGAGGTGGTACTTGCGGCCCGACTTGGAGTAATTTACCACGTCGGTGCTGAGTCCCTGGCCCCGCGACATGGCGGCGCGGATCTGGACGACGATGCGCGGATCGGTGTCGGGCCCGACCATGAACTCGGCGGGATTCCGGCCGACGACCTCCGCGAGGGAGTATTCCATCACGCGGCAGAAGCTCTCGTTGACCCACTCGATGATGCCGCTGGGCGAGCCGATGAGCACGGGGTTGTCGGTCTTCGAGGCGACGAGGGAGAGTTTGCGCGTCTCGGCCTGGCTCTCGCGCAGGGCCAGCTCGGCCTCGCGGCGGGCGGTGATGTCCTGCACGGTGCCGATGATCCGGGTGGGGCGGCTGTCGGCCGGGCCGACGACGGCCTTGGAGCGGGTGTAGACCCAGCGCCACTCGCCGGTGCCGGCCCGCACCCGGTATTCGGGCTCGATGAACGGCGTGCGGCCCTCGAGCTGGGCCTGGACGCGCTCGCGGTAGAGCGGCAGGTCTTCGGGATGGATCAGCGACTGCAGCACCTCGACGGTGGCGGGCATGCGGTGGTACTCGTAGCCGAGCATGGCCCACAGGCCGGGGCTGTAGTACACGTGCCCGGCGGCGATATTCCACTCGAAGATGCCGATCTGGGTCGAGTCGAGGGCGAGGCGCAGGCGTTCGTCGGAGACCTTCAGGCGCTCCTCAATCCGGCGCCGTTCCTCGTTTTCGGCGATGAGCTTGCGGTTGGACAGCTCGGCGGCGCGCTGGCCGGAGCCGGCCCGGCGGGCAAGGTGCACGCTCAACCCCAGCAGCACGGTGATGCCGAGGCCGGCGGCGAGCGCGAGCTCGGGCAGGAAGCGCCGGTCGCTGGCGAGCGCGGCGTCGGAGGGGGTGAAGCTCAGCCGGATGCGGCGGTCGAAGATGGGGTAGGATTTCTCAAGGGTGAGGTCGGCGTTGTGGTCCGTGGTGCCGGGCGCGGAGTCGAACAGCCGCTCGGGCCCGATCCCGGCGATGATATGATAATCGGCGGCCAGCTTGCGCTCGTCGACGATGCCGGTGAAGAAGGGGCGGTAGAGGAATTCGGCGGCGACGAAGCCGGCGAGCTGGCCGTTGCGTGAGACGGGGGCATAGACGACAAACCCCTTCCCGCGGTCGCCGATGTCGGTGGTGCCGGAGACCACGGTGTTGCGCTCGGTCCGCACGGTCTCCAAGGCGCGCAGGCGCACCTCGTCCCGGCGATGGTCCAGGTTGAGGGCGGCCTCGTTGTCCTGCTGCGGGTAAACCCAGGTGTTGCGCAGGCTGAGGTTGACCCAGCTGAGGGACACGCAGCCGAGCTGCCGGAACTCGTCCATCTGGAGATGCGCGTCGGTCTCCCAGATGGCCGTGGCGTTTTCCTGGCCGTTGGCCCAGTTGGCCGCCAGGCGCTCCACGAGCGACTTCTGGTGGTCGAGCTCGTAGTTGATGGTCGTGGCGAGGCCTTCCATCGAGGTCTGGGTCTTGGCGCCGATGTAGCCGTGCTCGCGGGCGCGGAGGCCGATCCACAGGATGAGGGGAGAGGGTGAGGCAGGCCGTGGCGGCGGGGATCGGCGCCCAGCTGGGCGTGCCGCCCTCGGCCTGGACCGCCTCGCGCCACGCGAGGCCGAGCAGGGCGAGGCCGAGCAGGAGGAGGGCGAGACCGCTGAGCGGGGAGATCGCGGTGTCGGTGCCCCAGCTGTAGACGGCCGGCACGACGGCGAGATAACCCAGCAGGGTGGATAGGCCCACCGCGGCGACGATCGAGCCGGCCACGCCGCCGGCGAACGCCTGCGAACGCGCGCCGCGCGCCAGGCTGCGCCAGACAAAGGCCGCCGCGACGAGCAGCAGGCAGCCCGCCGCCGCCGGCGACATGCGGCCGGATTGAGCGGTGTCGATGAGGAGGTGATCATGCGCGAGCAGCTCATCGATCTTGAAATCCGCATTCAGGGCATATTCCCCGAGGGTGAGCGCCGTGAGGATGGCGGGCGGCAGGGAGCACCAGACCGGGGGAAACCACTTCAACTCCAGGCCGAGGAGGGCCCCGCCGAGCAGCAGGACGCAGAGTGATTCGTTGGCGGTGATGGGGGCGAACCGGACCCACGGCTGCACCAGCGCGTCGAAATGCAACCACCAGCCGGCCAAGCTGAAAGCCCCCAGCAGCACCAAGGCCCCGGCCAGCAGCAGCGATAGGCGCTCAAGCCAGGGGCGGCGTGGCAGTGTGAGCAGGATCGCCATGGAGAGTGGTTCCCTGACTACAGGCCTCGCCGGCAGGCGCAACGTGTTTTCCGCCTTTTGCCGCTGCGAAAACAGGCTGAGGGCATCGGCCCATGAGCGCGATCGCTGGCCCAGGTTCAGGGCCTTTGGTTGCGGTCTCTTTCGGCGGGTTCCCTCGCTCACTGGCCATTCCTTCGGCCCGTTGGCCGCGGGCTTGAGCGAAATCGCGCGGGATCCCTGGCGGAAGGCGGGGCCGGGCGGCCTCAGCGGTGCAGGTAATCCGGCTGCTGGTCCGGCGCCGCGCCCGAACCGGCGGGGGTGGCCGCGGGCCGGGTCAGGTTGCGGAGGAAATTGGTCGGGCCGTTCACGAAGCTCCAGGCCGGCTTCTCCAGGGTGCCCGTGAGCTTCACCTCGAGGACGCTGGCGAAGGGCGTGAGCACGGCGCCGATCACGACGGTCGGCAGGAATTTGCTTTCGCGGAAGGGATTGACGCGGGCCTTGAAGTCGAGGGTGTGCTGGTCGAGCGCATAGCTGCCGTGGGCGTCGATGGCGGAATTGGCGCCGGTGGCGGTCACCTCGGAAAACACCAGGCGGGGGCCCTCGACCCTGAAATTCGCCTGCGCCGAGGTGAAGCGCAGGGACGTGAAGGGGAGCAGTTCCGACAGCAGCCCCAGCAGGTGGACCTCGCCGAGGGCGGCGCCGTCCAGCGTGGCATGGCCCTCGCCCTTGAAGCTGTAGGGATCGGCGTACAGGCCCTCGGCGGACGCGGCGAGCTCGAGCTTCACGCCGGCCTTGTCCTGGACGAATTTTCCCGGCGGCGGGGGCGGCTGGCCCTTTTGGCGGGCGGCAAACTCCTCGAGCACGCGCACGGCCTGCCCGAGGCTGCCGTCGCGCAGGGCATAGTCGAAGCCCAAGCGGCGGGCGGCGTCCTGGCCCCAGACCCGGGCCTTGCCGGTGACCGTGCCGCCGGCGAAGTTGACCGTGACGTCGTCAAGCTTGAGCTCGTCGTCATGCAGGTCGGCCCGGAAGGACAGGTTGCTCAGCGGAAACCCATTGAAGGCGAACCCGCCGTTGGACTGCGCCTCGATCTTCATCGCCTGGTGCACGCCGCGGGCCGAGGCCGGGCCGTCGAACTGCGCCTGGAATTTAACCACGGGAGGATGCTCAAACCGGAAGGCGGACAGCTGGTCTGTGACCGCGGGGCCGAAGATCTTCCCGGGCACGTCCAGGCCCAGGGTCGAGTCGAAGTTCAGGCTCATGCCGACCAGCGCATAGGTGCCGGGATCGATTTCCCGGGTGAACGAGCCCCGGGCGGAACCGGCGCCGATCGTGGCAAACAGCTCCTGGTCGTCAAAGAAGTTGGGCCGGATGTAAATCAGCGTCCGCATGTGGTCGAACTTCACGTCGTGGATGACGGGTGCGGTGCTGTCCGCGTAGACGAAGACCGTCGAGAGCCGGCCCTGCTTCCACTGGCCGGCGACGTCCACGCTCGCGTCGGGCGGCACCAGGGGAAAGACGAAGTCGTCGAAGAAGGCCGGCCACCACTTCCCAAACCAGCCCGAGATCTCGAGCGGCCGGAGCCGGCCCTCGAGCAGGAAGCGGAACTGGAGGTTGGAGAAATCCTGCTCGAAGCTGCCGCGGGCGAAATTCTCGCCGAGCCGGGCGAACGCGTGGCGGGCGATGAAGTGGCGGCCGTCGAACTCGATCTCGCCGCCGCCCTCGTCGATCGGCACATGGTAGGCATCGACCTGGCTCGCGCGCACCCGGCCCGCCAGCCCCGCAAACTGCCAGCCGGGGGCGAAGGTCACGTCGATGCCCAGCTGCACGGGCGCGCCAAACCCGATGTAGGGCCGCACGTCGTGGCCGATGGCGGCGCCGATCGGCTCGAGCAGCGCGGGTGACAGCGCGCCGTCGACGCGGAAGCGGGCGGTCTGTTGCGCGAGGTCAGCCCGGCCGCGGATCGCCAGCGGCTGGCCGGCGAGCTCGGCGGCCAGCTCGCCCTGCAGCCGGGGCAGCGCGGCCGCCGCCGGTGCGGGCAGGGTGAATCCGCGGGTGGAGATCCGCGCGGATACCCGGGACAGGACCAGGCCGTGCGCCGAGACCCGGTCGGCGCGCAGGAGCATCTCGCGCGGCTCGTAGGTGTATTGTTCGGGCCGGAGCGGGCCGCGCAGCTGGGCCGTCACGGCGTGAAGCAAGACCTCCCCGCCGAGCTTCAGGTCATCCACCGTCAGGTTGAGCGGTGCCATGACCGGCGTATCACCCTGCAGGGGAAAGCGCGTGGTCAGGCGGAGGCCGCGGGCTTGGACCGGATAGGGTTCCGTCAGCGTGAAGCCACGGGCGATGACGGTGACGGTCGCGATCGCCCCGCGGGTGTTGGAGGGGGCCAGGTCAAGCCGCAGCTCGGGCTGGTCCAGCGCCGTGAGCCGGTCGGCCACGCGGATGAGCTGGCGGCAGAGGTCGGGATAATGCGCGCCGAGGTAGTCGGGGATGGGCAGCGGCCCGACTTGGGCGGGGTTGGGCTGCGGGGTCAGGTGGATGGCGCCCTGGGCCGTCACGGCGATCCCTGCGATCCGGGCGGTCAGGTGCTCGATGACGAGTTCGTTTTCCCCGAGGTGAAACGTCGCGTCGAGATCGCGGAGCACATCCTCGGAGCGGCCGCTGCGGGAGAGCATCGCGGGCACGGCGAAACTGGTGCCGGACAAATGCAGCCGGCGTGGCTCGAACTTGCCGGCGAGCAGGAGCCAGGGATCAAACTCGAGATAGGCGGCGCGGGTGACCGCGATGGGCTCGGCAAAGGCCGGGAGCGAGAGCGTCAGGCCGTCGATCAGGATGCGCCCGGACGGGTCGAACTGGGCGTGGCCGAATTTCACCTGCACGCGGGAAAGCGCGAGGCGGGCCTCGAGCATGCGCAGCACAAAGCCCGGCACCGCGAGTTCCTGCGAGGTGGCGACCCACACCTGCAGGGCCAGCAGCAGGCACAGGGCGAGCCAGAGGGTCCACCGGGCGAGGCCCAGCAGGCAGGCGCCGCAAAGACGCGTGCCCCGCCAGCAGGTGTTCAGCCAGGGTTTCATCGGGACCGGCGGGCGGGATCAGGACTTCGGGTCGGCGGCCGGCGGCGGCGGGCCCGGGTCGCGCGGTGACTCGGTCAGGGTCCACAGGGCGTCGAGCAGCGGCTGGCCGATCGCGAACACCGCGTTGTACTCCTTCACGGGCGAACCGGCGAGCTGCAGGTCGCCGCCGACGCGGCCGGTGAGGAACAGCGTGGTCACGCGGGTCTGCTCGCCGGCGCCGCCGACGAGCGTGATGGTGGCCTCGAGCCGGTAGCGCCAGGGGCGCTCCTCGCCCGCCACGGTCACCTTGTCGGCGAACTGGTCGAGGAGGAACTCGCGGGCGCGCAGGCTGCGCAGCTGGGTCGCGACGGCGGCGATGGCCGGCGCGTTGGCCGTGCCGGCGGGCGGCTGGCCGGCCTCGGTGAGGGTCGTGTCCAGCACGACCTTGCCCGTGGCGAGGTCGGTCAGCTTGAGCGCAGTGAGGTGGGCGCCGGCGGGCAGTTCGCCCAGCAGGCGCTCGCGCCAGGCCCGCGGCGCCACGGGCAGCTCGCGCAGGATCGCGGCGTCAACGGCGTAGATGGACGGCCCCGGATTGGAGCTGGGTCCGAGGCGGGCATAGACATTATGCTTCGCGTCGGTTCCCAGCTGCAGGGAAATGGGGACCGGGCTGCCGGCCACGGTGAGGGAGACCTCGCGCTCGGGCCGGTTGAAGCCCCAGGCCTCCAAGTCGGCGGCGGTCGGGGCGTCGCTCTTGAAGGCGTCCGGGTCGACCGCCGTCAGCTGGGCGAGCTGGTCCAGCAGCTGCTGCACCGTGGTGCGGTCGGCCGGGGTCTGCGGCCCGGCGGCGGTCCCGCCCCGGCGGATGATCTGCCAGGCCGGGCTGTCGGCGGACTGGGTGCCCGACTCCAGCCGCTGCAGCGTGAGTTCGGGCTGGTTAGGGGCGGCGAGGGTGATGGCGCTGACCGTGGCGGCGTCAAAATCAAGCACGCGCTTTTCGCGCAGCGAGACCTGGGCGGTGCGCAGCGTGTCCATCAGGGCGGTGGGAATCCGGACGGTGAAGAGCGCACTGCGGCCCTCGAGCTGGGCGTAGTAGGCGGGGGCCTCGGATTTTTTGGCCGGGCCGGCGGCGGAGACCGGGTCGCCGAGGATGAGGGTTTCGCGGCGGTTATTGCCCTCCAGGCTGATCCGCAGGGAAGGCTTGTCGGCGGGCAGCGTGGCAGGAGGGTTGGCGGTGATGAAGGTGTCCACGCGGAGGGCGTTGAGGCCGTTGATGGCGAGTTCGGCGGCGTTCTTGCTGGCGCGGGCGGTGATCGGCGTCTCGAACGACCAGCGGCTGCCGGCGCGGTGCAGGCGGATGCGGAGATTGGCGGGCGCGGCGGTCTGGAGGTTGAGCGAGACGGCCTCGAAGACGGGAATGGTGAAGAGGGCGTCGGAGCGCAGGTCGTCCACCGTGAGCCCGAGGCTGCGGGCGAGGCTCTGGCTGACCACGTGGATGCGTTCGCCGTCGGGCGAGAGGAGATAGAGGCGGAGCCCGTCCTTGGTGAGGTCGCCGATGCGGAGGACGGTGACGCGGGTGGGGTTGGCGGCGAGGGATGGGCTGGCGGGATCGCCCGACGAGATGGTGATGGTGAGCCGCGGCTGATCGAGGCCGTAGTTGGCAAGGGTCAGGCCGCTCTTGGCGAGATCGGCGACGTTGAAGCTGGTCTCATGCTCGAGAAACTGGAGCTCGGTGAGGATGCGGTTGACGGCGTTGGGATTGGCGGGCCATTCCAGGGGCGAGGTGACGAACCAGGTGTCGCCGCGCTTCTCGAGGGCGAGGACATGGGTGCCGCCGGTGATTTCAAGCGAGCGGATGTCGGCGGCCTCGGCGCCGAGGACGCGGCGGCGCGCCTCCTTCCAGCTTTCCTCCGTGCGCCAGCGGCGCTCGAACTGGAAGATGAAGAAGAACAGGGCGACGTTCAGGAAAAGGAGGACGAGCGTGACTTTGGTGCGCATGTTCCGGGTGGGTTGAAAGGGGAGAAGGAAAGTTGAAGGGGTTGCTCATTGTGAGCGCAGCGAAGAATCCGGCGGGACCCCGCGGCGCGCTCCGATGCTATCCAAGCGGATGCTTCACGGCGTTCAGAATGACAGTCATGGCGTAAGGCGGCGGCGCTACCGCCGGCGCGTCCAGTAGACGATGAGGCCGAGGAGCAGGACGGCGCCGGGCAGGCCGAGCAGCAGGACGCTGCGGAGGCGGGAGAGTTCGCTGGCGCTGAGGGAGAGCTGGAAGCGCTCGATCGGGCGCACGGGGATGTTGAACTGGGTGTCGCGGTCGACGGCCCAGTTCACCGCGCTGAGGAAGATGTCGAGGTTGCCGGGGAGCGCGATGCGGTTGTTGGCGATCAGGTCGCCGGTGCCGAAGACGACAATCCGCCCGCCGCGCACGCTGAAGTCGAGGCCGGCGCGCGCCGCGACGCGCTCCGAGGCGATGATGACGCCGAGGTGGTCGGGCGGCTCAAGTCCGGGCCGGTCGTTCTTGATGTCGTAGCCGGGGTTGTATTCCGGCGCGTTGTGCAGGCGGTAGCTCACCTCGCCCCAGGCCTCCTTGGAAGTGACGGCGAGGGTGGTGACGGTCAGGCCGCCGCCGAGCTTGCGGCCGGGGTCGGGCCGCACGCTGCGGGCCTGGCCGATGCGCAGCGGCATCTCGCGGTCGATCAGCGCCTGGGTGATGGGGTGCGGCTGGAAGAGCTTCAGGATGAGGTCGCCCTCCTCGGTCATGAAGCCGGCAGCGGGATCATAGACGACGTCGTCGTCCACCAGCACGCCCCAGTCGAGCAGGAGGCTGGCGAGGCCGTGCGGCTGGGCGGGCGCCAGCAGGCCGATGAAGCGGCCTGCGCCGGCGCCGAGGTACTGGCGGAGCATTTCCTGCTCGGCGGCGGTGTAACCGACCTCGGGGGCGACGGCGACGATCAGGGCGGCGTCGGCGGGGATTTTCCCGGCGGTCGCGAGGTCGAGGCGGTCGACGTCGAAGTTGCGCGCGTGCAGCTGGTCCTTCAGGGCGGAGAGCCCGCGGACGGGGTCGATGTCCTCGGGGTTGAGTTCGCCGTGGCCGGTGAGGAAGTAAATCTTTTTCCGGCCCTGGCTGGAAACCTCGAGGAGCGCGGCGGTCAGCGCCTGCTCGCCCTGGAAGGCCTCGCGCTGCTTGTCCTTCATGCTGTATAGGTCGTCGACGGTCAGCGCGCGGCGTTTCTCGCCGCAAATCACCACGACAATCTCGGGCGACTCGATCCCGTATTCCTCGGCCTTGTGGCGGTTCTTGTAGACATCGAGGTATTCGACGGTGATGCGGCCACTCGGGCTGTTCTCGGTTTCGTAGGCGTATTCGCGCAGCAGGCCGCTGACGTCGCGGTAAGCCTGCAGGTTCCCGGGGTTTTCGGAATCGGGAGTGATGGTCACGACCACGCGGGTGGGCTGCGCCAGGTTGCCCAGATAGGCCTTGGTCTCCGGCGAAAGCGAGTAGCGGTGCCGGGCGGTGAGGTCGTAGCGCGAGGGATGGTTGCGCGCGAGGTAGTTCAGCCCGCCGAACAGCGTGAGGAACAGGACGGCCTGCAGCACGAGGTTGAACGTGCGGATCCAGCGGGCCGTGCGGAAGCTGTCGAAGGGGGACATCTGGATTTACGAGGTGCGAGGTACGAGGTGCGAGGCACCAAGCGCCATGGCAGAAAGACCATGTTTCAACGGCCAACGAAGATGGGGAGGATGGGACATTTTACGGGATGAATTTCTTGTTACTTGGCACCTGTTACTTGGTACTTTTCATCAAGAATGCAGCAGCTTCGCCTCGACGCTGAGGATGCTGAAGATGAGGGCGAGGACGGTGCCGCTCAGGTAGAACAGCAGCTGGCGGGTGTCCACGATGCCGCGCGTGAAGTCATCGCGGTGGGTGATGACCTGAGCGTAATCCACGGCGTCGCGGACGGGCTGGAGCGCCTCGCGGTTGAGCGCGCTGGAGCCGGCGAGCCAGCTCAGGCCGAAGATGAGCCCGAAGATCATGGTGGCGCAAAGGATGGCGGCGACGGCCTGGTTGCGGGAAAGCGAGCTGGCGAAGACGCCGAGGGCGATGAACAGCAGGCCGGAGACCGCGATGAACAGATAGCCGCCGATCAGCGGGCCGGCGTCGAGGAAGCGCGTGTCGCCGGAGAACTTGCCCAGGATGTAGAAGAACGCGCCGGTCGAGCCCCAGAGCGCGAGGTAGAGGAAGTAGGCCGCGCCGTATTTCGCGAGGACGACCTCGGTCGTGGTCACGGGCGTGGTGAGCAGGGTCTCGATGGTGCCGAGCCGGCGTTCCTCGGCGAGGCACTTCATCGTGAGCATCGGCACCATGAACAGCACCGGAAACCAGAAGAACTGGAAGAAGGTCTGCGCGGGCGAAACCTCCTGCGCGACCTTGCTGTAGTTCTCGAGGATGCTGGTGAAGACGAAGCCCATGAACCCGAGGAAGAGCATGGCCGCGATGTAGGTGCTCGCGCTGACCAGCAGCATCCGGATCTCGTGGCTGAGGAGGGTGAAAAAGTGCTTCATGCTGGAGGAAGGTGGGCGGGCACGTCCCTTGCCGGCATTCCGGGGCCCGGCCAATTTTTGGTTCCGCCTGGTTCAAGCGCTCCGACTCGGGCTCTCCCATGCGGGCACGGGACGTGCCCGCCCACCTTGCGGCCTGTCGTACCGGGCGTCGTGATCGCGGCTTTCATTTCTTGCGGAGGTCGGAGGATTTCACGTCCCAGCTGCGGCGGGTGGCGGCGAGGAACACGTCCTCCAGCGTCGGGTGGGCGCGGCTGAGGGAGCGGAGCCGGTAGGTCGGGGCCGCGAGCGCGCGCAGCAGCGGCTCGCCGAGCTCGGCGTCGCGCTCGGTGCTCAGGGTGAGCCGGCGGAAACCGTCGGCATCGGGCTCGCCCTGCGCGGTGATCTGCAGCGTGGGTTCCACGGCCGCGAGCACCGGCGGCAGCGTGCCGGGGTCGCCGGCCAGCTCGACCTGGTAGGTGGACTTGCCGAGGACCTCGCGGCGGAGGTCGGCGGGGGTGCCCTGCGCGACGACGCGGCCCTGGTTGATGATGAGTACGCGGTCGCATGTCACCTCGATCTCGGGTAGGATGTGCGAGGAGATGATGACGGTCATGCGGCCGCGGAGGCTGGCGATGAGGTCGCGGACGATGAGGATCTGGTGGGGGTCGAGGCCGATGGTCGGCTCGTCCATGATGATGACGGGCGGTTCGGCGAGGATGGCCTCGGCGACGCCCACGCGCTGGCGGTAGCCCTTGGAAAGCTGGCCGATGATCTTGTGGCGGACCCGTTTCAGGTCGCAGAGCTCGAGCACCTCGTCGATGCGCGGGCCGAGCTTGCGGCGGGCGACCTCCTTCAGGCGGCCGCGGAAGTAG
>CAIRTK010000059.1 GCA_903881475.1 uncultured Opitutia bacterium
CGACCGGTTTCTCGCAGGGCACTACGATCACGATCAGCGGCGTCGCCGGTGTTCGCACGATCACCTACGCCCCGTAATCAAGTCCGTCCTGGTTTTACCCAAGCCGTCCGCCTTCAAAAGCGGACGGCTTTTTTTTGCCCGGCCTCCGTGGCTTGAGCGTCGTGCCGTCAACGGGCTTTCAATTTTAAGCAGAAGTATTCAGTCTCCTTGCACCGCATGACCCAGTCCGCCTTTTCGTTTCTATTTTCCGACAAACGCCTCTGGCTTTTCCTGCTTTCCGGGGCCCTAGCGGTCGTGCTTGGGTTCTTCGCCATTCCCGGGACGATGGCCATCCTGCTGGTCTCGGACACCGGCTACTGGTTCGAGCTGGTGGCGTTCCTGATCTTTGGGTGGGCGCTGTGGCAGGCCTTTCGCGACGACCTGCGCGGCCTATCCTGGCGGACCCTGGACTGGGCCTCGCTTGCCGTCATCGGTCTCAGCGGTCTCGTGCTGCTGGTGCATGAGTCGTTTGGGTTCAAGATCGTGATGGATGAGATCATGCTGCTCGGCACCTCGATGAGCATGCATTTCGACAAGACGGTGCTCACGCCGCTGCGGGGCAACGATATCCAGGGGGCGTTTGTGATCCTCGACGGCATGATGGACAAGCGGCCGCTGTTTTTCCCCTTTCTGCTGTCACTGCTGCATGACATCACCGGCTACCGTCCGGCCAACGCCTTTGTGCTGAACGGGGTGCTGACCTTTGTCTTTCTGGGGCTGGTCAACCAGTGCGGCCGGATGCTGGCCGGCCGCCGGGCGGGCTGGCTGGGCGTGCTGCTGTTCGCCGGGCTGCCGCTCCTGGGGCAGAACGCCACCGGCGGCGGATTTGAGCTGCTCAACCTGGTGATGATCATTGCGACGCTGCTGCTCGGGGCGCGGTGGGTGGCCAGGCGCGACGCGGTCACGCTGACGGCCTTCTGCTACTCGGCGCTGCTGCTGGGCCAGACGCGGTACGAGTCGCTGATCTATGCGCTGCCGGCGGCGATCCTGATCCTGTGGGTCTGGCTGCAGGAGCGGCGGGTGATCCTCTCCTGGCCGGTGGTCCTGGCCCCGCTGCTGCTGCTGCCCTATCCGCTCCAGCACCGCATTTTCGAGCTGCGCACCTCGGCCTGGCAGCTGGAGAGCAAGCCGGAGTTTTCGCGGCCGTTCGCGTTTGCCTACATCCCCGACAACCTCGCGCACGCGGAGAAATTCTTCTTCGCCAGCGCGACCGACCAGCCGATTTCCCTGACCCTCTCCATCCTGGGATGGATCGCCATCCCGTTCTTCGTGCTGTTTGCCGTGAAGCGGGTGCGGACCCTAAGCACGGAACCGCCGGCGGTGGCGGCCTCCGTGGTCTTTTCAATCGGGTTTGCCGGCCAGTTCCTGCTGATGATGTGTTATTTCTGGGGCAAGTTTGACGACCCCATCATCCGCCGGCTGAGCCTGCCGACGCAGCTCTGGCTCGTGGTCGCCGTGATGACCGTCCTGCCGCAGTTTGCGGCGGCGGGATTCCAGCGTTTTTTGCTCGGCGTGGCGGCCTTCGGGGCGATTGCGAGCGGCATCCCCTCGATGGCGGCGCACGCCTACAGCCAGGAATACCTGCCGGGCCGCGAGACGGAATGGCGCCGCCAGTTCATCGCCGATCAGCCGCGGCATGACTACCTGATGATCGACAACGACTCCATCCTGTGGATCGCGCACCAGATCTCCGCGACGACCGTGCCCGAGGCGATCCACCGCCGCGACGCGATCGCCTTCCACCTGCGCAACCGCACGTTCTCCGGCGTCTATGTTTTCCAGCGTTACAACATCGATCCGAAGACCGGCGTCATGACGCTGCGGGAAGGCGATGATCTCGGGCCCGGTTTTGTGCTCGAGCCGGTGCGCGAGGAGCGCATGCAAACCCTCACGCTCACGCGCATCAGCCGCATCACGGAAGTGAAGCTGGGGGCGGTCTCCCTGTCCGCGTCCGCGCCGGGCAGGCCGCCGGTGGTCCCGAAGGATCGCGCCGAGATCGAGAAGCTGCGCAAGGCGTACCTCGAGAATTTCATCAAGCAACTGCCATGACCTCACCGGCAGCCTTGATCGCGTGATGAGCTGGCTGAGCAAGTTTGGCTTCGGGGCCGCGGCCCGGAAACGCCTGCTCTGGTTCGGGCTGAGCGGCGTCGTGGCGGTCGGACTCGGCTTTGTGGCGGTCAGTCCACAGGACGGGCAGCTGCTGATCACGTACGGCGGTTATTATTACATGCTGGGGCTGTTCGGCCTGTTCGTCGCGTATGCGGTCCGGGTGGCGCAATCCCGGCGGGAAGTGTGGTCGGCGTGGCTGAGGCGCCCGGGCTGGCCGGCCGCGGTGATCATCGCCGCCACGGCGTTCGCGCTCTGGTCCGATCCGTTCCTGCACAAGGTGCTGTTCGATGAATATGTCCTTCAGGCCACGGCCTTCCACATGCACGCCACGAAGGAAATCGGCACGGTGGTCCGGGCCTACGATTTCGACGGCACGTGGCTGCCGATCGACACCTTCCTCGACAAGCGGCCCTATTTTTTCACGTTCCTGCTTTCGCTCGTGCATGACCTGACAGGCTTCCGGGTCGCCAACGTTTTTTTCCTCAACGCCGCCTGCACCGCGGGGTTCCTCGGCCTGACGTACTGGTTCGCCCGGGCCCTGGCCGGGCGGGCGGGCGGGCTGCTGGCGGTTGCGCTGCTCGTGACCATGCCCTTGTTCGGCCAGAATGCGACCGGGGCCGGAATGGAGATGCACAACCTCATGATGCTCGTCCTCGTGATGTGCCTCGCGCTGCTGTACCTGCGCGCGCCGGATGACGACCGGCTATCGCTCCTTTGCCTTGGCACCGTGCTGCTGGCGCAGAGCCGCTATGAGTCCGTGATCTTCGCGGGCCCGGTCGCGGTCATCGTGGTCCTCGGCTGGTGGCGGGCGGGCCGCGTGCTGCTCCCGTGGGCGGCCATCGCCACGCCGCTCCTGCTGGTGCCGTATGCCTGGCGCAACCGGTATGTGTCGGCGGCCCCCGCGCTCTGGCAGCTGGGGGAGGGGCAGCAGTCGCGCTTCAGCACGCGCTATCTCGCGGGCAACCTGAAGGCGGCCGTCGAATTCTTTTTTAACACCAGTCCGGCGCTGGCGAATTCCTGGTATCTTTCCGCGCTGGGCTGCGCGGGGCTGGCTTACGGCCTGCTTGTTCTGGTGCGGCGGATCCGCCGGCGGGAAGCCGTTTCCCCCGGAACGACGGTGACGGTCCTGTTCGGGGTGGGGGTCGCGGGAAATTTTGCGCTGCTGATGTTTTATTATTGGAGCCAGCTGACAGAGCCGATTGCCGCCCGGTTCGCGCTGCCCGCCTGCCTGATGCTGGCGCTGCTGGCCGCCGTGCTGGTGCACCGGCTGGACCGCCGCTGGCCGGCGAGCCGCGCGGCCTTTTTGGGCGTCGGGGTGTTCCTGCTCGTCTCGGCCCTGCCGGCGATGGCGCGCCGGCTGTATACCTCGCAGAATCTGGTGATGCAGGAGGTGAATTGGGAACGGGAGATTTTCCTGACCCGTCCGAAAGGGTACGACCTTTTCATCTCCAACAAATCCAGCATCCCGTGGATCCTGTGGCAGACTCCCTCGCTCAACCTCAGCAGCGCCCGCCTGCGGGCGGAGCAGCTGCGCTATCATCTGGCGCAGGGGACGTTCCGGGAGATCCTCGTCGCCCAGGCGCTGCGCCCGACCACGCGCGAGGGAAAGTTCGGCGTGGATCCCGACGATCTGCTGCCCGACGGTTTCCGGCTGGAGACTTTGGCGGAGAAACGTTTCGGCGGCCGGATGGCCCGGGTGAGCCGGCTGGTGGCGGTTGATCCGGAGCCCGCGATGCCGGCCGAGACCGCCAAGCCCGTGGCCCCGTGATGGACGGCCGGGCGCTGCTCCTCTGGCAATTTTTCTGCCTGCTGGTCACGGCGGCGGGGTGGGGCGTCTGGGTGTGGAACTTCGCCGGCCGGCCGGCTCCGCTTCGCCGCACCGCCTGGCTGTGGTGCGGACTGGGCGGGTTTTGCGCCCACGCGCTGGTCCTGCAGGGTCTGGTTTATCTCGACGTACCGATCACGCGCACGGCCTGGCCGGCGTTCGCGGTGGCGTGGGCCGGGCTGGCGACGGCGGCCTGGCGCGGTTGGCGGGGCCGCGGCACGGGATCAGAGCAGGGATGGAGTGAGGCCCGGTGGTACGCGGGCGTTTTCCTGATCGTCATCGCGGTGCAGTCCATCGGGCTGTTTTGGGTGGGGCCGGCGGACTATTATGGCAAGGGGCGCTACGACCAGGCCAACTATGTCGTTACCGCGCAGTTCCTGGTCGAACGGCCCTTTTCCACGGCGGGCAGCGATATCGGCCTGCATCCCTGGCTGGCGAAGGCCGTCGAGACCAAGGAGCAGCGCATCACGCAGTCGGTGGCGCATGGCGCCCTCGCGGTGGCAAGCGGCGCGGATGCCCAGCAGGCCTACGGCGCCATCAGCGTTTTTTTCATCGGCCTGGCCGGCCTGGCGGTGGTGGCCTGGCTGCGGGCCTGGGCGGTGCCGCGCTGGCTGGCGGCCGCCGGTGGTGCTGGGGCGGCGCTCGGCCCGGCGGTGACGACCCTGCAGCTCGACTGCTACTATTCCCAAGCCAGCACGCTTTTCGTCCTGCCGGCGCTGGCCGGTCTGCTGGCCACCCGCGGCCCGCTGCGGGCCTGGCAACGGCTGGTCGCGGGCCTGTTGCTGGCCTTTCTGATCGGGGCCTATTCCGAGATCGCGGTGGTGGGAGCGGGACTGGTGGTTTCGCTGCGGCTGATGGCGAAGGTACCGTGGCTGTGCCGCTGGCGTGATCTGGGCTGGATTTTCGCCGGTGCCTTGCTCGCGAATCCCGGCTACCTGCCGCGGTTACCGCGGTTTCTGCTCCAGCAGGGAGTTCATATGCGCGACCCCAACCTGCTGGCGGCGCTGGTGCCGGAAAGCGGCACGTGGTCCGGCTGGGGCCGGCTGTTTCTCGATCTGCCAGCCGGCCGCCTGGGGGATGTCGCCGTGGTCGCGGCGGGTGCGCTCATGCTAGCCCTGATGATCTCCGCCCTGTGGCGCCGGAACCGGATGTTGCTGGCAACCCTGATTGCGCCGGTGGGAGTGCTGGGCTGGCTCCTGTTGCTGCCCGTCCTGGCAAAATATCCCTTTGCCAAGCTGGGTGCGGGCTTTGCCCCGCTGTGGGTGGGCACGGCGGTGCTTGGCTGGGCGACACCGGGCCGCCGTCTTGCTGGAATCCGGATCGCACTGGCCGTGGCTTTTCTTGGGGCCGGCGCCGTGAGTGCGTTGAGGCAGCAGGTGCAGGTGATCGGGCGGGAGGCGACCCTCGCGGAGTTGGATTCCGCCGGAATCCACCGGGCCAGGGCGGAAGCCAGCGCGCATCCTGAAAGAGCGTATCTGGTCGTCAGCGACCATCCGCTGATTGCCCAGTGGCTCTGCTATTTTGCCCGCGCCTCGGAGGTCTATCTCGACCGGCGCCATCTCGGTGATCGCGTGGTGCCCAGCGAAACTTATGCCTTCCGCCGGCTGCCGGCCGGTGGCGCGGTCCTGTGGTGGCTGGATCTCCAACGCCAAGGTCCGGTCGCGAGCCACCAGCCCGCCTGCACCCTGCGGGTGAGCGGCGCGGCGGAGGAGGGGACGGTCACGATCGGGCGTTACTATCTGGCGCGAACCGCGCTCGATCTGGAAATCGACCGCCCTGCCGCGGATCCGGCGCTGCTGCCCCTCTGGCTGGATTTCGTGGGCACGCCGATGCCCGGGGCGGCCCCTTACGAGCTCGAGCTGGTCGATGCCGGCGGACACCGTCAGCACACGACGGTGACCGGCCCGCGCATGCTGCGGTTTCAGCTCGTCCTCTCCCGCGGGCTCAACCGCTACACGCTGCACGTGGAACCGGGACCGCACCAGCCCGCCGGATCCGGCGGGCTGGTGGTGCAGTCGCTCAGCCTGGATCCGGTGACGGCAGTCGGGTTGGCGACGGATCCGGCGCCAGCCGAATGATGCGCGATGAAATCATCCGGACGTGTCTTTGCGGACAACCTTTCCCAAGCTGAAGGCCTTTCCCATGCTTGAACCGGCCAAACCCGCCCCGTTGCCCTGGACCCTCCGCACCGGATTGCTGGGGATGACCACGCTGTATTATTGGGCGGCGTTTTTCTGGCATCCGGTCTGGCTGCGTCATGTCGGCATCATCCAATACAAGGGCTGGTTCCTTGATGCCTTCGCCCTGCTTGCCTCCAGTGACGCCGCGGCGCTGGGCCTGGATCCCTATGCGCCGAACCCGCTGGATTATTTCCACCGGGCGCACGTGTATTCGCACTGGTGGCTGCATTTGCACGATCTGGGCCTGACGCGGGCGGATGTGGTCTGGGTGGGCGCGGGCTTGGGCGCCGGGTTCTTGCTCACGGCCTTGTGGCGGCTGCGGCCGGCTTCGCCGGGACAATTCCTCTGGTACCTGGCGGTGCTCTGCTCGTCGCCGGTGATCCTCGGCGTGGACCGGGCCAACAACGACCTCGTGATTTTCATCCTGCTGACGCCGCTGGTGCCGTGCCTGCTCAGCCGGCATGGCGCCGTCCGGCTGCTGGCGCCGCTGCTGGTGATCGCGGCCGCGATGTTGAAGTATTATCCGGCGGCGGCGGGCTTGCTGCTGCTCACGGCCGCCCCGCGGCAGGAGGTGCGCGCGCGGGTGGCCATCACCCTCGGACTGCTGGCCCTGGCGGGCTGGGGCGTGGCGGGCGACCTGGCCCATTTCGGCCAGATTGGGCCGAAGCCCGAGGGACTGATGAGCTTTGGCGCGGCGGCCGCTTTCAACACGCTGGGCTGGAGCGGGTGGATGCCCAAGGCCGTGGGACTCGCGGCCGGAGCGGCCGGAGCGGCGGCGTGCTGGTTCCGGCGGACGCTGCGTGACTGGCAGCCCGCGCCGGGGCAGCAGTCCGACTGGCTGCATTTCGTGCTGGGCGCGGCCCTGCTGACGGGCTGCTTTTTTCTGGGCATGAACTACGGGTACCGGTGGATATTTTCGATCTGGATGGCCCCGTTCCTTTGGAAACTGCCGGCCGACCCGGCGGCCCCGGGTGCGGTGCAACGGCTGATGCGCGGCCTGCGATGGCTGCTGCTGCTCTCGCTCTGGTGGGATCCCGTCTGCTGCTTCGTCATCAATCAGCTCACTGGAGTCATGCCGGGTGGCATGATTGTCCGGGTCGCCGACGGTCTCTTTCTTGCCGGGCAGCCGATTGACTGGGCTTTTTTCCTGGGCCTGCTCGTTTTCCTGACCGCGTTTGCGCGCCGGGGGATTGACCTTCTCCGGGCCAGGACGGGCTGAACCGCCGGCGACCATGAACCCTGCCATCCGGCCCGACGCCAAGCCCCAGGCCCCCCGTCCCTTGCCCTGGCTGCTGGGAGCCGTGCTGGTGCTCGGCTGCCTGATGATTTACCGGCGGGTGGGAGAGTTTGATTTCGTCGCGTTCGACGACGACTACAACCTGCTCTTCAACCCGCACCTGGGCCCGCTTTCACTGGAGCGCATGCACTGGGCGTTCAGCGACTGGTCTTATGCGCGCCGCTGCATGCCGCTGGGCTGGCTGGGATTTTCCGCGGTCTTTTCAGTGGGCGGGCTGAATCCCGCCGGCTATCACCTCGCCGGACTTGGACTGCATGCCGTCAACACGCTGTTGTTTTTCGTCCTGCTCTGCCGGCTGGTTGCGGCGGGAGATTCCCCGGTCGACGAAGCGACGCGCAATTGGAGCGTGGGCTGCGCCTTTCTGGGCGCGATGTTCTGGGCGTGGCATCCGTTGCGGGTGGAGACGGTCGCATGGTCATCGGGCCTGCTGTACGGGCAGGCGGAATTTTTCCTGCTGCTGGCCTTGGTGATATTCGTCGGGTCGCCCGTGGGTCCTGCCTCGCGGCTGGGGGCGCTGCTGGCCTACGCGCTGTCGCTGCTGAGCTACCCGCTCGCGATCGGGTTTGCGCCGGTGTTCGCGCTGCTGGCGGCGTGGCGTTTGAAGGATAACCGGCGCGGTTGGCGGATCGCGTGGCCCTTCATCCTGCTGGCCGCGGGGGCGACGGTGGCAAATCTCGTGGCCCGAGTGGGCGCCGACGGCGCGTTCGCCCGCGTGCCGACGCTCACCGAGTTTTCGCCCGCCGCCCGCGTGATGCAGGCCGCCTATGCCTGGATCTATTACATCTGGGTACCGTTCTGGCCCGTGCGACTGACACCGGTCAACCCGGTGCTCGTGGATTTCGATCCCTGGTCGGCTCCCTTCGTCACCAGTGTCCTCGCGCTGGTGATATTCACCCTGCTCTGCAGCGCCTGGCCGGCGGCACGGCGCACGCTGGGACCCTTCTGGCTGGCGCACCTCTGCGTGCTCGCTCCCCTGATCGGCCTGGTCGAGCACCCCTATTATCCCTGCGACCGATACTCGGCCTTTCCCCAAGGCGTGCTAACCGCGGCACTGGTGATGGGGCTGGTGCAATGGCAGCGGGTCCCGTACCGGCGCCTCGCACTGGCGGCCGGCTTGGTGGCCGGCAGTGGCTTGGGCGTGCTCAGCGTGCGGCAAACGGAAATCTGGCGGGACACGCCAGCGCTGTTTCAACGCATCGCCGACGGCTTGTCCCCGGCGGCTTCGCCGCTGATGTATTTCCAACGTCCCGCCCTGGTGCGGTTCCGTAATGGCGACGTCCCGGGTGCGCTGGCCCTGATCGACCAGGGCCTGGCCTTGCTGCCGGACAATCGCGCCCTGCGGGCCGAGCGGGCGGACCTGCTGCGCCAGGCTGCAGCGCTGCGGGTCCTGCTCATTTCCGTCGGGGCCCCGCCGGCCACCCCGCTGGCGGTGCTCATGCAGCAGGAGTTGGGGCTGGCCGCGGCGCCGGCTCGCCGGATTTCTACGCGCCCGCCTACAATCGTGCGCTGGTTTGCCTCCGGCTCGGCGAGCCGCGGGCGGCCTTGGGCTGCTATCTTTGGGCCGAGGCCCACGGCGGCGGCCACCTTTCCGCGCGCGCTCGAACGGTGACCCTCGGAATCATGGCCGATCAATTCGCGGCGGCCGGCGAATCGCGCCTGGCGGCCGCGGGGCGGGCCCGCGCCCTCAGGGTGCCCCGCCCGTGACCGTGCGCCGGATCAGCGCCTGCCAGTCGTCCAGCGAACCGGCGGTCGCGGCGGCAATTTCCGCCGTGCTCAGGCGGTAGATCAGGATCGAGTAGCCGACCTGGGCGTCGGGCCGGCGCACGCGCAGGTAGTGGCACAGCCGGGCAAAGCGCAGCTGGTCGTGACGCGTCCAGGCCCGCTTCCATTTTTCCGGGCTGGCCTCGCGGTCCAGCTCGGCCTGGCGCGCGGGATCGTGAAAATAGACCTCAAAGATCGGTTCGAAGCTGCGCATCCACTGGTATTCCTTTTCCAGGGCCGGGGTCCATTCGCCGCGGATGGGGCTGTCGACATGCTCCAGCGCGGTTGCGCTGATGCAGTAAATGCCGGCCCGGAGCGGCACCCAGGGCTGGGGAATCTTGAACCCGTTGATAAACGGGAGCCGCCGGGCGTGAATGCCGTAGTAATCCGGTTCGCCGGAGCCGAAGTAGGAAAGGTACACCGGTTCGCCTGCCGCGTGGGCATCGAGCCACGCCTTCAGCCCGGGCAGATCCTGGCCCCAGTCGAGCGAGCTGTCCACCAAGTGGCGGTGGCCCTGCTCCGGCCCGCCGGCGATGGGGTTGAAGTAGGCGAGATAGTCGGGATAAATGTGCACGGCTTCCCGGACCTGCCAGCCGAGGAGCCCGGCCACGACCAACGCCGCGACCGGGCGCCGCCAGTCCAGCCAGCGGCCCAGGATGCCGACCAAGATGAAGAGCACCGGATAGACGGGCAGGATGTGGCGGTGGCCGATGTTCAGGTGGAGCCGGAGCGAGGCGATCCAGTAGATGCCGAAGAGCGCGAGGAGCGGGGTCACGCGGTACAGGTCGCCGCGCACGGCGGCCCAGACCGCGCTCCGCCGCCAGCGTGCGAGGACGGCGCCGACCGCCGCGACACACGCGAGCAGCAGGGGGAGCGTGCTCTTGTAGAGGAACGCGAGCGGGAAGAACCGGACCCAGCCGACCACGCTGTAGGCGCCGTCGAGGAAGGCCGAGCGGTACTCCGACATCTCGATGACAAAGGAAAAGCCATAGAGAAACGCCTCGGGCAGCACGTGCCACGCGGCCAGCCGGCGGATGAAGTCCCCTTGCGCGCCAATGTTGCTGAGCGTCGTCTCCCATGGCCGGATAAAATGGTCCGCCCCGGGCAGCGCGGGGTTGAACGCCGTGTAGCGGAAGCCGAAAAACGCCCAGATCACCAGCACGGCCACCAGCCCCTGTCCCACGGTCGAGAGGGCAATGGCGCCGAACTTGCCGGCCCGCGTGGCGAACGTGCGCCCGGCCAGGGCGAGCGGCTCCGGGGCCCAGGCGCGCACCAGCGCCATGATCATCATCATCGGGAGCAGCAGGACCGCCGAGAATTTCGCCACGCACGCCAGGCCGAACAGGAGTGCGCTCAGCACCCACCAGCGGGCCCGCGGATCGTGCAGGTGCCGCCAGTACGCGCCGACGGAGGCCAGGAAGAAAAAAACCATGCAGACGTCGGAGGTGACCAGGGCGCCATGCGCGAGGAAGTTGGGGCAGAAGGCAAAGAAGCCCAGCGACACGAGGCCGCCGGCGGGGCCAAAGAGCCGCCACGACCAGCCGAGGACGAGCAGGCCGGTGGCCACGCTGAACAGCGCGATCATCGCGCGGCCGGCCATCAGCCGCGGAAAATGATCCTCGCCGGTTTCGTAGAAAAACTGGTGGCCGAGGATCCAGGCATCGGAGGTCCGCCAGTAGGGATTGCCGGCCGGCGCGGGAAATTTCGCCCCCTCGAGCCACGCCGGCAGGGCGGCCCAGCGCTGCGGCAGGTTGCCGTTTTCGGGCTGGATCCGGTAGTCATTGAAGTGCCAGTACGTGAAGCCCCCGGTGAGGTGCGCCAGCTCGTCGGCGGTCACGCTCTCCCCGCGCTTGCTGCCGACGGCCAGCAGCCAGTGCAGCGCGAGCAGGGTGGCCATCACGGCGAGCAGCACCGGGCGCGTCCGGTGCAGGACGACGGCCGGTCGGGCCAGCGGGACGGAAGGCGGATTCATGCGGAGCGAGACAAAAACGTGGACTCAGCATCGCGTGCGCGCGACGCTGCAACAAGCCAGAACCCTGATTCATGAACGCGGAAGAATACACGAACCTGGACCGAGTCGAAGGGGAGCATTGGTATTATTCCGGCAAGCGCCGGTTCGTCCGGGACTGGCTGTGCCGGGTGCGCCCGCCGCAGGCCGGGGACGTGCTGCTGGACTGCGGGGCCGGGACCGGGCGGTTTGCGCTGGAAATGCAGCCGCTGTGCCGCGTGCTGGTGCTGGACGACCATGAGGAGGCACTGCGGCTGCTGCGCACGCGGTTCAAGCCGGAGCAGATCCTGAGTTTGTCGGGCGACACGGTGCCGCTGCCGGACGGCTCGCTGGAATATGTCACGGCGCTCGACGTGCTCGAGCATGTGCCGGACGACGCGGCGGTGGTGCGGGGATTCCACCGGCTGCTCAAGCCCGGCGGCCTCGCGGCGGTGACGGTGCCGGCGGGAATGGCGCTGTGGAGCGACTGGGACGTCGCGCTGCATCACTTCCGCCGCTACCACCGCGCCCAGCTGGCCGCCCTGTTTCCCATGGAGGCCTGGGAGATCGTCTACGTCAATTACACCAACGTGCTCGTTTATCCCGCCGTGTGGGCCGTGCGCAAATGGCGGGCGCTGCGCCGCCGGCTCGGCTGGTCCGGGCCGGCCGCCCGGACCGAGGACCGGTTGCCGCCGCGCTGGCTGAACGGACTGCTGCGCTCCGTGTTCGTCGGCATGGCCAAATGGCACGTGCCGTTTCATTTCGGCGTCAGCCTGGTGCTGGTCGCGCGCCGCCGGAGCTAGGAACGAGGATCGATTTACGAGGGACGACTTCGCAAGCGCAGCCTTGCGCCAAAATCCTCCCTCGATTCCGGCTCGCATAATCGCGTGTTACACGGGCCGTCGCCCTCTTCCCTCGTAACTCGAACCTCGTAAATTTCCTACGGGCGCAGGCGGACCAGCGCGAGCTCGGCCCCGGCGGCATTGCGCACGATGAGGAACGTGCGCTGCGGCGAAAACCCGCGCCCGCCGCGGTTGAAGTAGATCGCGACCTCGGCCGGGCCGGGCAGCGCCAAGGGCCACGTGCCGGCCGCGGGCCGGCCCCGGGCCTTGCCCTCTAAGTCGATCGGAGTGACTTCCACGCGGGCATTGGCGGACGAAAGAACCAGCGGCGGGTTTCGGTGATCATCCATCTCCGCCAACTCCACACTCGCGACCGTCTGGCCGACCGGCAAGAGCAGTTCGAATTTCACCAAGGCATAGGGGCCGGGATTCTTGGAGGGGTCCGCGGCCTTCTGCTGGAAAATCTCGCCGGTGAGAAAGGCTGCCACCGTCCGTCCGCGGCGCACGCGGAACTCGAAGCCGTCGATCACGAAGGCCGTCTCGAAGCGGGTCATGACGTAGTCATAGAGCGGGCCGGCGGGAGCGAAATGATGCGTCCGGAGGTACTCGAGATGGTCCTGCTGCACGATTACACAGGCGCGCGGATGGCTTTCGAGCGCGCGGATGATCGCCTGCTGCTGGGTGGCATCGAGCAGCGAAAACCAGTGGGTGACATTCGTCAGCGTGGGCGAAGGCAGGCCGGACCAGAGGTTGAGGCTGAACATACCGGGCAGCGAAAAGAGCATGTCGCTGTGCGCGTTCGCGTTGAACATGAGCAACTGGTAAAGCGCCGTCGTGCCGTCGGGCAGACGCACGCTCTCGGCCCCGGGCAGGTCGAGCGAACGGCTGTCGAGATACCGCCGGCCAATCAGGCCCAGGCTGCGGCCGGTCCATGCGGCGAAAACCACGAGCAGCCCGGCTAGTCCGAGGCGGAGGATCCGGGTCGGGGCCGGTGGGAAAATCCGGCCGTACCGCGGGACGAGCCACGTCGCCGCCTGCCACGCGCCGATGGTGCCGAGCGGTAGGGCGAGGAAGGTGCCCCAGGCGATCTGACTGCCTGGCACGGGAAACGCATGGAGCCACTGGCCGAGGAACACGAGTGCGAGCCAGCTGCGCGCGAGGACGACGGAGGCCGCCTCGCCCTCCAGCGGCCAGATGAAAAACCACAGGCACGACACGGAAAAGGCGAGGACCGGATGGTCCGGGCTGCTGTCCGGGAATTGCCAGATCGCAAGGGCGAGCCCCACGCCGGCGGCCAGCCTTAGCCCGGCCACGCCGGTGTCCACGACCGCCTTGCTCCACCAGCCAAAGCGCAGGCCCCCCCAGGCCAGGACGAACAGACCGAACGAGACGAGGGCGGCGGCGCGCGAGCCGGCCGGCCAGGGAAAGGTCAGGCTGAAATGCCCCGGGTGCTGCAAAGGACCGAGAATCACGCCCTGCAGCAGCTCGCCGGGCGTTGTGCCGCGGGCAAAGACCACGCCGAGGACCACCACGGCCACGCCGCTCCCGGCGGCCAGGGCGGCCAGACCGGAACGGAGCCCGGCCTGTGGACCGGTCTGGCGGCCGAGGGCGACGGCCACGGGAATCGCCGCGAGCGCGAAGATCGCGGCGTAGGTCTGCACCCACTCGGTGCCGAGCAGCGGCCGCATCAGCGCGAAGGGCAGCAGGAGCAGCCCGCCGGCGACCAGCCACGGCGCCCAGCGTCGTAGCGGCTCGCTGCGGGCGTGCAGGAGCAGCAGTCCGACCGAGGCCAGCGTGGCAAACGCTCCGATGTTGATCTTGGTCAGCAGCAGGACGGTGCTGCCGGCTCCGGCCAGCACCGCCCAGGCGGTCCAGCGTCCGGTGGCGAGCCAGCGGCCGCCGAGGACGGCCATGATGGCCGTGGTAAGGGCAATCAACCCGCCGGGATGGCTGGGTTCGCTGATCATGATCCAGAGATACGCGAACACCGCCGAGAGCACGGCCAGCATGCTGGCGATACTCCGCGTCGCCCGCCAGACGGTCCACGCGGACAGCGTGGCGGACCCGCTCCAGGCGGCGAGCGTCAGCAGCCTTCCGGCGGTGTGCGTCAGCGGCAGCCCCAGCAGATTGAGCCCGTAGTAGAACACGTAGGGGAACGGGCCATACTGCGTGTAGACCTCGCGGTAGAGCCGGCCGTGCTCGGCGAAATTGCGCAGCGAGATCAGCACGTAGCCCTCGTCGTCGTAGAACATGAACGAGCTGAACAGCCACAGGCCCGCCACCACGGTCAGCGCGGCGGACGCGAGCACGAGCAGCAGAAACGGCAGCCTGATCTTAGTCGCGCCCAAGGGTCCGTTTGACGATGTACTGCGGCCGGTGCTTCACCTCGTCGTAGATGCGGCCGAGGTATTCGCCGAGCACGCCGATGCCGATGAGCTGGATGCCGCCGAGGAAGAGGATCAGGGTCACGAGGGTCGTGAAACCCGTGGCCGCGGTCTCAATGCCGAGGATGCGCCGGATGGCGAAGAACACGCCCGCGGCGAAACCGATGCCGGCGACAAAGAGCCCGCAATAGCTCAGCAGGCGGAGCGGCAGGTAGGAAAAGCTGAACAGCCCGTCCATCGCATAGCGGACGAGCCGGCGGAAGCTCTGCTGCGGCTGGCCGGCGGCCCGCGGTTTTCGGTCGTAGGGCACGTCGGCGGTCGTGAACCCGATCCAGGCCCGCAGGCCGGGAAAAAACCGGTGCCGCTCCGGCAGGCCGTTGAAGGCCTCGAGCGCGGCGCGCCCGAGCAGGCCGAAGGTCCCGGTGTTCGGCTCGATCGGATAGTCGGTGAGCCGGCCGTAGAGCGAGTGAAACAAATCGAAGCCTGCGCGGCGCAGGCCGGTTTCGCTGCGGGAGCGCCGCGAGGCCCGCACGATGTCGGCGCCGTTGCGCCAGGCGGCCACGAGTTCCGGGATGACCTCGGGCGGATCCTGCAGGTCGGCGTCCATCGTCACGACCGCGTCGGCATCAGCCGTGCGCGCCAGCCCGGCGGACAGGGCGCTTTGAAACCCGAAGTTGCGGGACAGCTCGACCAGCCGGAACCGCGGGTCCTGCGCCGCCTGCGCGCGGATCAGGCCGGCCGATTGGTCGCGGCTGCCGTCGTCGACGAGCACGGCCTCCCACCGGCAGCCCGGCTGCGCAGCAAACAGCGCGGTCAGCCGCGCAAGCAGCTCGGGCAGCACGGCCTCCTCGTTGAACACGGGGATGACGATCGCGATCTTGGGTGTGGTGGCGGACATGGCGTGATTCGCTGTAAGGCAGGCGGACAGGATTGAGACTGGGGATTATCCGTCACAGGGCGAGCACAAGCGGGGTGCCGCGGCCCGAACGGACGGTCACTCCGGCAGCGCGCGGAGGCGACGGAGGGCGAGCCCAAGCAGGCCGGCCAGCAGCACCGGGACGAACCAAGCGGGCACCGCCACGACGTCGCCGAAAAATGCCAGCCCGTGCAGAAGTTTGCCGGCGAGATTCATATCGGCGCTCCAGTTGTAGCGGGAAGGCAGGCCGGCGGGAGCCCCGGCAAGAATGAAAGCCAGGTCCGGGGTCCGGCTCTGAGCGTAAAACTGCAGGGCCATCCCGAGGCAGAAATCCACGGCTGCGCCCGCGGCCACGGCGAGCTGCCAGCCGCGCCCCAGGACCCGCCAGCGCGCAGCGAGGTAGGCCAGGCCGAGCACGAGCACGGCCTGGAGGCAGATGTGGGCGAGGCCCCAGTGGTCGCGCGCGCCATGGACGGCGATGCCCAGCAGGATTGCCCCGCCGGCAAACCACAGCCAGAAGCCGCGCGGTCGCGCGTCCGCCGCGCGTCCGTCGCGGAACAGCCGCACCGCGAGGGTGAGCCAGGCGACGCTGCCGAAGAGAAAGAGCAGGTTCACCTGGTACAGTTGGAAAAACCAGTCCCGGGCATAGCCCCACGGGCTGCCCTGGGTGATCAGCGCCGGATCCAACGTGCGCAGGAAGTGCGGCACGAGGGTGTCGCGCAGGTTGAGCGCGATCTTGAGGAGCTGGTTGCCCTGCCGCGCCTCCGGCACGGCGACGGTCGAATTGGAGAACAGGGTCGTGTGCGCGCCATAGACGGCGAGCGACCAGCCGAACCACGTGGCCAGGATCAGGCCGCCGATCAGCCCGAGCCGGCCGGTCTGCCGCCACCAGGCGGGATCACGCCAGCGGGCGTGGTTCAGCCCGAGCCATGCGCCGGCGAGCAGGACGACATAGGGCCCGGCGGAATAATGCGCGAGCAGGCCGGCGGCGAGACCCGCCGCGCAGAGCGGTCCGGCCGAGGCCGGGGCTCCGGGATCGTTCGCCCGCAGGAAAAAATACAGCCCGGCCAGGATGAAGAAGGCCGCGATCAGCTTGGTCCATGCGAAGGTGGCGTTTTCCACGAACGACGGATTGAGCATGAGGAGCACCGTCAGCACCGCGATGGCGGCCCCGCCGCCGCCCGTCCGGGGGAGGAAACGGCGGGCGAGCAACCCGGCGGGCAAAACGACGAGGCAGTTGAGCAGGGTGGTGACGAGCTGGTAGCCGGCAAAACTCACGCCCGGAACCGCCAGCAGGGCGCCCGTGACCAGGTTCGCTAGCGGCGGCCGCGCGGGCAGCGCATTGAAGCCGAGGAATTTCGCCTGGTACGGCCAGCGTTCGATAAAAAAGCGCAGGCGCTCCCAGTGCTCAAACCAGTCGCCGGCCCAGCCACCTCCGGAGTAGGAGACGACCAGCAGGAGCCAGCTCAGGCACCAACCCGTGACCAGCAGGAGCCCGATGAGCAGACCCCGGGCATCGCTGTCGCGGAGCACGGCGCTGAGCGGGCGCAACCGGGCGAGCAGGCCGGCGGCGGCCAGCAGCGGCAGCACCCCGAAGGCCGCGAGCGGCAGCCGGAACACATAGATGGCGAAGGCGGCGAGATAAACGCCCAGCAGGGAGAGCAGGACCGAGGCGCAGAGTTTTTCCGCCGGATCCAGGGCGAGCCGCGCGGCCAGCGGCCACGCGAGGCCGAACGTGACCCCGAAAAACAACAGCAGGCAGGCGGTGAAGGACAGCAGCATGGGTATCAGGGTTGGCCGGGAGGGACGGATTTAACGGCATCCAGCCGGTCATTGCGCACGAAGAGACGGGTGCCGTCGAGGTCGGCGACCAGCGTGTAGCGGGCCCGCACCCAGGCGCGCAGCGGGGGGAACGACTCGTGCGCCCGCTCGCGGTTCACGTAGGCAAAGTTACCCGGCCCCACGGCATCGGCGAACACCGGCGGATTGGCGGCCTGAAAATCCTCGAGGTAGCGCCGGAGAAAATACGGCTGAAGCGTGCTGGGGTAAATCTGCGCCTCGGTTTGCGCCTGGCGCGTGGCCTGGGGCCGGCCGGCCTCCACGTAGAGCGCGCACCGCCAGCCCCAGACGGCGAGCGGTTCGCCCGGGTTGGAATAGGCGCGCACGAGCGCCACCAATTCCTGGCGGGCCGGATTGACCCCGGCGGAATTGATGGCCGCGAAGGGGTCGAATCCGCCCGCCCGCAATGCCATCTGGGGAAGAAGGCCGCAGCCAAGGAAGAGGCCGGCCATGAGCAACCGGTTTCGGGCCGCGGCCGGCGTGGCCTCGGGCCGCCATCGCAAGGTCAGGGCCGCTCCAGCCAGCCAGAGCAACGGCAGCACCATGAGCTGCAGGTGATGCGCCGAGGGCCGGCGCGGGGCGAGGGCGCTGAAAACACCGACGGCGAACACCAGGAGGGCGGCCGTGGGGACGGTGCGACTGCGCCGGAAGCCGAGTCCGGCGACAAAGAACCCCGTGCCCACGAGCCAGAACGCGAGATAGCCGTCCGAGAGCGCATTCTGCCATTGCCCGGCCGCGCTCGCCCACCACGAAAACTGCGGCGCCCCGACATACGCGAAGTTCCGGAGGATATAGGGCACGATCAAATGCTCGGTCTGCCGGGTGAGCACGGCGAGGCTCAGGCAGGCCAGGGCAGGCAGCAGCGCACCGATGACCAGGGGAGTGAGGGAGCGGGCCCGGCCGGCGCGAGATTCGCGCACGGCCACCAGCGCCCACAGTACGGCGGCGATCGGTGCCGCCTGGAGCTTGGCCCAGGGCACTGCGCCCAGCAGCAGCCCGGTCAGCCACGGCCATCGCGGCGCCGGTGCGCGGCCCTGGCGCACGGCGGCATAGCCGGCCGCGGCGAGCAGCAGTCCGGGCATGAGCTCGGTTGAGTAATGCGCGAAATCCGGATCGGTCGTGAATCCCGCGGCTGCGAGCGCGGGCAGCAGGGCGACCCGGGCCAACGCGGCGCCGGCCGTAAGCGCGAGGGCCTCGCCGACAAAGACCACCGAGGCAAAAACGACGGCCAGGGCGATCAGGCGCGACACGGCATAACTCGCATAACCGTCGGCCCACGCGGCCGGCAGCAGGGGATAATAGTCGAGCGGTCCGGCGGTGGCGCCATCCACGGATCGCCAGAAAACGGGGTCGTGGCGCAGGGTGAGGGCTCCGGCGATGAGCTGGCTTTCATCGGGATTCAGCGGGTGCGTGATCCACAGGAGCGGCCAGCGGAAGCACACCAGGATCGCGGCGGCGAGGCCCCACCATTTCCAACCGAGGGAAGCGGCCGCCCCGGGCTCGCGCACGGCGCGCAGGCTCCAGCCCGTCGCCAGCAACAGCAAAACCCAGCCCAGCGCGGCCGGAAAAAAAACCGCTGTCCGGGCCGCCAGACTCATGGGACCGATCCGGCGCGAGGCCGGACGCAAGCGACCGGGCTTCCCGCCGGTCCGATAACCGGTGCGGGAAAAAGCGCAGCGAGTCCGGTCGGTTCAATGGACATAAACGGGCGGAGCCGCCCGGCGCTGTCCGGCGGGATAGAGGTCATAGAGGAAATAAAGCCGGGCGGACAAGACGGGCGGCGTGGCCGCGAGCCCGGGAAAGAACGGGTAGGCGGCCAGCTGGGTATCGATGAACCGGTTCTCGCGCGTGATCAAAACAAAGCGGTATCCGGCGGCGCGCAGGCGGGTGACGCCGGCCTGGAACCCCGTGTCCGGCCGGAACAGAAACCGCACGTCCGGACTGAAGAGCGGCACCGCGTGGGCGCCGTGATCGACCAGCAGCGCGTGCACGATGGGGTCGGACACGAGGATCTTGCGATCCTCCGCGGCGTCGACGATTGCCTGCCAGCGGGCGTCCTCGCTCCACTGCCGGCGCAGTTCGCCGAAGAGATGCCAGGCCAGCGGGGGTTCGCGCCACCACGCCGGCCGGACCGTGAGGGGAAGGTACAGCGAGGTGGCGCCCGCCTGGACCGCCAGCACGCCGAGGGCAAGGGTCACGAGCCAGCCATGGCGAAGGGCGGCGGCGCGGGCGAGCCAGCCTCCGCCGAGGGCGGCGCCGAGCGCGATGGCGGGGGCGAGCGAGCGCGTCGAGTAAACCACGCCGCCCGAGGTCAGCCCGGCGAGCCACAGCCACAGCACAAACAGCGCGAGCAAGGCGCCGAGCCATGGGCCGGACTCGCGCCAGCGCGCGAGACCGGCGGCGCAGCCCAGGACCAGCGGCAGGCCGGCCAGCAGTGCGACGGTGGCCGGGAGCGGCGCGAATACGTCCGGATTGGCAGCGAGATTGAAGGCCTTCGCGACGAGGTGCATGTACTCCGCGTGGACCGGATTGACCGGAAAGAGCGTGCCGAGCTCGAAGCAGTAGAGCGGGTGGCCGGTCTTGATCCAGTTGCGCAGGTACCATGGCAGTGACACCGCGGCGGCGGCCGCGAGGAAAGCGAGGGCTTGGCGGACCGGCCGGCGCCACCACACCAGCGCGAGCAAGCCGAGCGCCGGGAAGCAGAGGCCGTATTCCCGCGCGAGCGCACCGCTGCCGGCGGCGACCCCTGCCCAGATCATCCAGCCGGTGCGCGGGTCGGTCCGGCCCCGCTCGATGAACCAGAACATCGTGACGACCGAGAGCGCCGTCAGCCCGGTCTCCTGGCCCATGGCGACGGCCCAGAGGAGCGCCGCGCTGGTCGCCAGCAGCGCGGCCGCGGCGAAGCCGGCGGCGGGTCCGGAACGCGCGGCGGCGAGCCGACCGACGACGTAAAAAATCAGCAGCCCTTGGGCGCCGACGACCGGCGTGGTCGCCCACGTTTCCATGCGGCCGAGGCTGAGGTAGGACCAGGCATAGAGACTGGAGACGAGCGGGGCGATGCCATCGCACCAGCCATAGTGAAGAAAATCATCCGCGGTGAACGGGGGATAAAATCCCAGATTGCCGGTGCGGATCATCTCGCGCGCGAGAAAGTCCCAGCGGAACGGGCAGTCCCAACCGGACAGGGGTTCGATCAAAGTCCGAACCACGATTGCCAGCAGGCCGGCCGAGGCCGGAAGCAGCAGCCAATAAAATGACTGCCATCGCCAGCGCGCCCGCTCCGGCCGTGGAGCCGCCTGGAGGTTTGGGCGCGGACGCAGGCGTGCGATGAGGACGAGCCCGGCGCAAAAGAGGGCCAGCGCGAGCGAAAGCCGCGGGGCATCGAGCCGCACGCCGATCGCATCGAGCAGCAGCAATAGATTCGTCAGCAGTGCCGCCGAACCCAGCAGGGCCCCGGCCGGGCCGCCCGGAGTGCCCAGCGCCCGGCCCAGCAGCCAGCCCGGCAGCAGGAGGCCGCCGGCCAGCAACGCCACGAACCGGAGGAGGTGCAGCAAATCAAGGGACATCGCGCGGCTGGCTCACCCGGGGGTTCCCGATTGCCACCGGGAGGTGTGCAGCGGGCGCGGGCACGGCGGTCAGTGAAACACGTTGTATTTCACGATGGCCCAGAGGGCGCGGAAGCCGTCGCGCCAGCCGATCTTTTTCCCCTCGGCGTACGTGCGGCCGTAGTAACTGATGCCGACCTCGTAGATGACGCAGTTGAGCTTCGCCACCTTGGCGGTGATCTCCGGCTCGAAGCCGAAGCGGTTCTCCTCGATCGTGATCTTCTGCAGCACGTCGCGCCGGAAGACCTTGTAGCAGGTCTCCATGTCCGTGAGGTTGATCCCGGTGAACATGTTGGAGAGCAGGGTGAGAAACTTGTTGCCGACCATGTGCCAGAAATAAACCACGCGGTGCGCCTCGGCGCCCATGAAGCGCGAGCCGAACACCACGTCGGCCTTGCCGTCGAGGATGGGCTTGAGCAGCCGCGGATATTCCTGCGGATCATACTCGAGGTCGGCGTCCTGCACGATGACGGCGTCGCCGGTGGCGGCGGCAAAGCCCGTGCGCAGGGCGGAGCCCTTGCCCTGGTTGAACTCGTGGTAGATCACCTTGTCCACCAGCGGGGCGATCTGCGTGCGGAGCAGGTCCCGGGTGCCGTCGCGCGAACAGTCGTCCACGATGATGATCTCCATGCTGGCGACCGGGGCGGCCCGCACGCGGTCGACGATGGTACGGATGGTCTTGGCCTCGTTATAGCAAGGGATGACGATGGTGAGCTTCATGCGGGCGGCCCACCGTAGCCGAGCGGGGAAGGGACGGAAGTTTTTTCCGGCCGGGCGGAAAGACGCGGGAACGGACGCAGGTTGCGATCCGACCGAGGACGCCTTTCAGGGTAACTGCCAAAGGCTCCAGCCCTGTTCCTGGTCGATGCGGCGCCCCGGCAGGACAGGATGCCAGGCATCGCGCGTCAGGATGAATTTTGCGCCGTAACGGGTGGCGAGTGCCCGGAGTTCATTCGGGGTGTGGGCGCGCCAGGCGGCGGTGGCATCGGTCGCCCGGTTGAGGGGACTGCCCAGCACGGCATCCATCCGCTCCTTCCATTCGCGCAGGCCGCGCTCGGAAAAGGGAGAATTCTTGTCATCCCCCACGGCGCCCCGGCGGGCATACAGTTTGAAGCTCCAGGTTTCCCCCGCCGGCGGCAGCAGCACCATGGCGTCGGTCGGCGAATTCTCCCCGAAACGCCACCCGAGCAGGCCGGGGGCGTCGGACGGGGCCGCATTGACCGCAAAGCGCGCCGCGAGGAACGGCGGCCAGTCGCCCCGGAGCGAGGCACGGACGCACAGGCCGGCGCCGACCACGGCCAGAAGGGCGACGAAGGCCAGAACCCGGGGTTGACGCCGGAGCCAGGCCGGCGCGCATTGCACGGCGAAGATCGCCGCATACATCCCGTAGCGAAGCCCGCGGGCCGCGAGGGAGTGGTCAAAGGGTTGGAAAGCCAGCAGCACCGCCCCGGCGAGGACGAACGTGGTCCACGACGGCGGACGCTCCGGCTCCGCCGGCCGGGTTAGCACGGCGGCGAGCGCCAGCAGGAATCCGGGGAAAAGCGAGAATGGTATCAGGACGAGCAGAACGGCGCCGAGCCAGTCCCGGCGGACGGCGCGGGCCTGAATGCGGGTCGCCAGCAGGACCAAAATCACGCCTTGGGCGAGCGGGGTAATCCGCGCGGGCTGCAGTTTGGCGACCAAGGCCAGGGGCATCCATTCGATGAACAGGTAGTTCAGGACGAGGGCGCTGGCCGTGACGGCGAGCGTGAACCAGAGCAGAGGCCGCTCGAACGCCGGGCGTCCGGCGGACGTCCGAGACAGGAACCAGGCGGTCCCCGCATAAAAAGCCAGGGCCTGGGTCCAGACCGCCCAGCCCCAGGCGGAGGGTACCAGATGGTGGGGCAGGCGCAGCTGGGCGTAGATCTCGACGAACGCCCGGTTGTCGAGCGCGCCGGATCCCGTGTCCGCACCCAGGCGCAGCGGGACATAGACGAGGGCGAGTCCAAGCGCCCACCAGCCGAGCGCCGCGAGGCGTTGCCGGCCGGTGGCCTTGTACAGCAGGGGCAGCGCCAGCAGGCCGGCATAAAATCCGACGAGGAACTGCAGCAATGCGGCCAGGCCGAAGCAGGCGTACGCTGCCGCGCTGCGTCCGCGGGCCGCGAGCGCCGCGCCCACCATGACCGCGGCCCCGGCCCAGACCGCCGGCACCGGGGCATGCGTGTAGAAATACACGCCGCCCAAAGTGCCGATGCCGACGGTCAGCAGCCAGGTGCCCAGGGTGGCGGTCGCGAAGGTGCCCAGCCCCAGCGACCGGGCGAGCGACCGGATTCCCCACAGCAACGCGGCCAGCGCCACCAGGTGCCAGCCGGCAAACGCCCAGGCCAGCGGCAGGCCGGCCCGGGCCGGCAGGAGGATGAGTTCATTGTAGTAAAAGCGCGGGCTGAACTGCAGCGCTTCCTGGACGGCGAAATCGTGCGGAAACAGCCGGGGATCGAGGGCCGCCTGCAGGGTTGCGACCTCCACGTTGCTCAACGTCGGCCACACGTAGCCCCGCAGCACCCAGAGCGCCGCGGTGAGGAAGACCAGTTCGCCGGCCGCGACGGTGGCGGCCTTGACCGGGCTGGGGGCGGAACTCATCGTGACCCGAATGCAGCAGCTGGCCGACGTTTTGGCAAAGCCGGGTTTTCAAAAGGCCGCCGCCAACCTCGGCTGGCTTTTTGCCGAGCGGGCCGTGCGGTTTGTCCTGGGTGTGATGGTCGGCTTTTTGGTGGCCCGTCACCTGGGCCCGGTCCGGCTGGGCGGGCTCAGTTACTGCGCCGCGATTGTCTCGCTGATCAGCGGCGTGGCGTCGCTGGGGCTTGATGGCGTGGTCAAGCGGGACCTCCTGCAAAACCCGGCCGACCCCGCGGACCTGCTGGCCAGCAGCGTAATCATGCGCCTGGGCGCCGGCCTAGCCTGCTTCGCCGGCCTGATCACACTGGGATTTTCCGGCGTGCTCGGATCCGGCGAGGAGCCGCGGCTGCTCGCGATCCTGGGCCTGACGCTCTTCCAGCCGGCCTTGCTTGTCCCCGACCTTTGGCTGCAAGCCCATCTGCGGGCGAAGCTCTCGGTCGGCGCGCAGACCGCGGCCCTGGCGCTCGGTGCGGCCCTGAGGATTTACCTGATCTATTCTGGGGCGTCGCTGGCGGCGTTTGCCTGGGCCGTCGTGGTGGAAGGCCTGCTGGCGGCGGCGGGCATTCACCTGCTGGCGCGGCGTTCCGGCCTGGAATTTTCCTGGCTTGCCGCGCGGGCCGCCACGATGCGCCGGCTCGCGGCCGAGGCGTGGCCGCTGATGTTTGCCGGCCTGGCGGTGGTCGTCTACATGAAGATCGACGAAGTGATGCTCCGCGTGCTGGTCGGTCCCGCCGCGGTGGGAATTTATTCGGCGGCCAGCCGGCTCACCGAGATCTGGTACTTCATTCCCCTGGCGCTGGCCTCGAGCCTGCTGCCGGCCCTGTTGCGCGCCCGCGAGCGCGGTGAACACGATTACCGGTCGCGCCTGCAGCATTACTATGATCTCAACGCCGCCTTGGCCTACGGGCTGTCCGTGCCCGTCGCGCTGGCGGCTCCGCTGATCGTGCGCCTGGCCTATGGCGAGGCTTTCGCGGCGGCGGGTCCGATTGTCGCCGTGCATATCTGGTCGAGCATTTTTGTCTTTATCGGCGTCGCCCGTGGACAGTGGCTGGTGAATGAACGCCTGCAGCGGTTCTATCTCGGTGCGACGCTGGCGGGCGCGGCGGTCAACATCGCGCTGAACTTTTTTGCGATTCCGCGGTGGGGCGGCTTGGGCGCAGCGGCGGCCACCGTGGTGTCGCAGGCGCTGGCGTCATGGCTGTCGTCGTTTTGCCTCGCCGGCACGCGGGAGACCGGCTGGATGCAAACCCGCGCCCTGCTGGTGCCCGTGCTGGGCTGGCGCCATTTCCGCCGCGCGTGAATCCCGTCCCCGTCATCCTCTTTGCCTACGCCCGGCCCGCCCACCTGGCGCGGGTGCTGGACAGCCTGCGCGAAAACCGCGTCCCGCTGGTGTACGCCTTTGCCGACGGAGCCAAGGGTACCGCCGATGCCGACGCCGTGGCGGAGACCCGGGCCCGGTTGCGGGCGGTCGACTGGTGCGAACTCCGGCTCACGGAGCGGAAGGAAAACCTGGGCCTTGGCCGCAACGTCCTGGCCGGCGTGGGCGAGGTGGCGGCGCGGCATGGGGCCTTTGTGGTCTGGGAGGACGACCTCGTCGCGGTGCCCGGTACGTATGCCTGGCTGTGCGCAGCCCTCGCGCACTATGCGGAGGATCCCCGGGTCATGAGCGTCACCGCCTGGACGCATCCGCGGGTGACCCCGCCCGGGATCGGTTTGGCCCCGTATTTTGACGGCCGGGCGGAATGCTGGGTCTGGGGTGCCTGGTCGCGCAGTTGGTCCGGCATGGCGGAGGAGACCGCCGCGGCGAAGCTGCGGTCTGCAGAGGTCTGGGGAGTGGCGCCCGACGCCTATGGGGCCGACCTGCCGGCGATGGCGCGGGTTGAAGTCCGCAAGAACATCTGGGCTGTCCGGTGGCTGTATCATCACCTGGCGCGCGGCGGCCTGTGCCTGCGTCCGCCGTGGAGCATGGTGGAGCACCTGGGTTTTGATCACACGGCAACCCACGCCGCGGGTGCCAAGGAATGGGAGAACCCGCCGTTGCGGCCGGCCCCGCCCGTTCCGGAGGAGTGGCCGGTGGCGGTGGAGAATCCCGCGTGCCGACCGCTCTGGCGCGCGGCCAATCCGCCGCGCCGGTGGTGGACGCGGCTCTGGCGGCGGGCGACCCTGGCCTGGGCCGGGAATTCCGGATGAACCGCTTATGGAAAGCCGCCGCGAAAGCGGCTGTGCCGCCCGGAGTCCGCACGCTGCTGCGGGCGTGGCTGGGCTGGCGCTGGTTCGAAGGGAATTATGCCACGTGGGCCGCGGCCAAGGCGGCGAGTGGCGGTTATGATGACGCGCTGATCGTGGAGCGCGTGGCCGCGGCCACCCAGTCGGTCCGGGACGGCCGCGCCGCTTACGAGCGCGACGGCGTGAGTTTTGCCGATCCGTTGCCCGAGCAAGCGCTGATGGAGGCGCTGGGGCTGGTGGCCGGGGCGAACGGCGGACTGTTGCGGGTGCTCGATTTCGGCGGGGCACTCGGGACGACGTACTGGCGGCATCGGCGGGAACTCGCGGCCCTGGGTGAAGTGGGCTGGAACATCGTCGAGCAGCCCCGGTTTGCCGCCCGGGGCCCGGCCCTGGCTGATGGCACGCCCCTCCGGTTTTTTCCCAGTGTGGCGGAGGCGGCGGTGGCGGGCGCGCATGACGTGCTGCTGGCCTCGACCACGGTCCAATACCTCGCGGACCCCGCGGCGGTGATCACGTCCTGGATGGACCGCGGCTTTCCGTGGCTGCTCTTCAACAACCTCCCGTTGCATCGCGACGCCCCCGACCGCATCGCGGTGCAGCATGTGCCGCCGGATATTTATCCCGCAAGCTATCCGGTGTGGTTTTTCAATCGTGAACGGTTCCTGGCCCGCTTTGATGGCCGCTATGAAGTTGTCCGCGAGTTCGCCTCGGAAGCGGTCTGGCCGGTGGGCTGGCGGACTTACCCGTCGACGGGCCTCCTGCTGCGGCGGAGGGAGGCGCGATGAACTGGATTGACCGCATCATGGCCGAGCCGGAGCTGCGGGCAGCGCCGCCCGTGCTCGTGGACATCGGCGCGGCCGGCGGGGCCCACCCGGCGTGGCGGCGGATTGCGCGGCATGCGATCGGGATCGGCTTCGAGCCCGATCCGCGGGAGGCGCCGCCGGCGGGGCCGGCGCAGCGGATGTTCGCGCGCTGGATTTTTTGCCCGGGCCTGGCCGTGCCCCGGCCGACGGCCGACGGTTCCCACCCGCTGCACCTCACCGCGTCGCCCCAGTGCTCGAGCACCCTGCGGCCGCGGCCCGCGGTGCTGGGGGACTGGGCGTTCGCGGATTTTTTCGCGGTGACGGAAACCCGGACCTTCCCGGCGACGACCATCGAGGCGGCGCTGGCCCGGGAAGGCATCGGCCGCGTGGACTGGCTGAAGTGCGACACGCAGGGCCTTGACGCCCAACTCTTCCTCAGCCTGCCGGCGGCTTGGCGGGCGCGGGTGCTCGCGGTGGAATTCGAACCGGGGCTGATCGATGCGTATGAGGGCGAGGACAAGCTGGCCGAGGTCTTGACCGCGATGTCCCGGGAGCCGTTCTGGCTGTCGGAGCTGCGGGTGGGCCGGACGCCGCGGGGCCGGCCGGATTTGCTGGCGGGCCGGCTGGGGCCGCGCGGCGTGGCCTGGATGCGCCGGCTGGCGCCCGCCGCCCCGGCGTGGGCCAACGCGCGGTTCCTGCGGGATGTCACCCTGGCGCCCGATTCGCTGGACCGGCGCGAATTTCTGCTCGCCTGGGTGTTCGCCACGATCACCGGCCAGCACGGCCAGGCGTTGACGATCGCCGAGACAGGTGCGCGGCGGTTTGGCGACAGGCTGTTTCCGGCGATGGCGGGGTCGAGTGTGCGGCGCCTGCGCTGGGCCATGGTCCGCGGCCTGCCGCGTGCGCTCTGGCGCCGGCTCACCCGTGAGTGACCGCGCGATGAACCACTACTGCACCTATTTTGACCGCGGTTTCCTGATCCAGGGCCTGGCGCTCTGGCGCTCCCTCGCAGCGCATGACCCCGAGGCCTCGCTGTGGGTGCTCGCGCTGGACGACGATGCGGCGGAGGCCCTGCGCACGGTAGGCGGGCCGCGGCTGCACCTCGTGACGCTGGCCGAACTGGAGGCGGGGGACGCGGAACTCCTCGCCGCCAAAGGGAACCGCTCGCGGGTGGAATATTACTTCACCCTGTCCCCCTGCTGGCCGCTCTGGCTGCTGCGGTTGCGGCCGGAGATCCGGCGGATCACCTATGTGGACGCGGATATGTTTTTCCTGGGAAGTCCCGCGGAAGTCTTCGCGGCCATGGAGACGGCCCGGGCCAGCGTGCTGGTGACCGGACACCGGTTTCCGAGCTGGCTGGGCCATTATGAGCGGCATGGAAAATTCAATGTCGGCCTGCTGTGCTTTGCCAACGACCCGGCGGTACTGGACTGCCTCGCCGGGTGGCGGGACCAATGCCTGGACTGGTGCCATGACCGGTTGGAGGACGGCAAATATGCCGACCAGAAATACCTCGACGGCTGGCCGGAAAAACTCGGCTCCCGCCTGATCGTGTTGGAAAATCCCGGCGTAAACCTCGCCCCGTGGAACTGGGCGGGCCGGCGGTACGAGATTTTGCCCGGTCACACGGTGCGCGTGGATGGACAGCCCGTGGTGCTGTTTCACTTCGCGCGTTTCCGGCCGCTGCTCGGCACCTGGTGGTGGCAGTCCGGGCAGCTGGACTACGGCATCATGCCGTGGCGCCTTCGCCAGAACCTGTATGGTCCCTACTGGCAGGCGCTCGGACGAGCCCGGTCTGAACTCGCCGGGTGGCGGGTGGGTTTCGATTTTTCCCGCCGGCCGGTCCGGCTGGGCCGCGATTTCTGGCGGACGCTGCCGTTGCGGGCCGTTTTCGGCGGCGACTGGCTCCGCCTGGGCGGGATGTTTTTCAATCTCCGCGTAGGACTCGGCCGCTGGTCGGGTCAGGTTCTGGCGAGACTGCGGACGATTTTCTTGCGAAGGTAACGCAGCACGGAAACCACGTCCCACGGCCAGCACTGGTAGGCGGCGAAGTGCCGGTGGCGCACGCGGATCTCCTCGCGGTAGCCCTGCCAGCTGCCCCGGTCGCTCAGGCCGCGGGTGCCGCAGCGCGTGACCAGCAGGGGAAACGGCTTGAAGCGCACGTGGCTTTTCCAAAGGCGCAGGTTGAAATCGTAGTCCGCCATGATGGCGAGCATCGGATCGAACCCGCCCTTTTCCACGAAGAGGCTGCGACGGTAGAACGCGGCCTGATGGTGCACGAAATTGCGGGCGCGCGGATTCGGGGCCGCCGCGAGGCGGTAGCTGCGGCCGTCGGCGTAGACGGCTTCGCCGACGCCGACGCCTCCGGCGGTCTGCTGCAGCTGCAGGTGCATCGCGGACAGAGCGAGATCAGTGGACAGCTCGTCGTCGGCCCCAAGAAAAAGCACCCATTCTCCGCGCGCAGCGGTGAGTCCCTTGTTCATTGCGTCGTAGACCCCTTTGTCGGATTCAGAGACCAGCGTGGCGATCCGTGGGCGCTGGGTCTCAAGCCACTCGCGGGTGCCGTCGGTTGAACCGCCGTCGATCACGATGAGCTCGGGCCGGAGCTCGCGCTGCTCCCAGACACTCAGCAGGGCCGACTCAAGACGCGGGCCCGGATTCTTGCAGACGACAATCACGCTGATGGGCGGCGGCGAATCGGGAGGCATTGCGTTCGTCACGAGCATCGCACAGCGTCAGGGCGTGTCCACGCCGAACACGCCGCTACTTTCCGTCATCATCGTTGCCTACAAGTCCCGGGATGAAATCACGGCGTGCCTCGCCTCGCTCCCCCGGGAACTGGAGGGAGGGGAGGTGGAAATCATCGTGGTGGACAATTCGCCGGATGACGGCGCGGGAGAGATCGTGCGGACGCAATTTCCCCGGGCGGCTTACCTGGCACCGCCCGCCAACCTGGGATTCGGGCGCGCGAACAACCTCGGCTATGCGCGGGCCCGGGGTGAGTTCATCCTGTTCCTCAACCCGGACACCGTGAGCAATGGGCCGGCGCTGGAGCACTGCCTCGCGCGACTGCGGTCGGATGACCGGATCGGGTTGATTTCGCCGCGGCTGCTGCTGGCCGACGGGTCGATGGATCTCGCCTGCCGGCGCAGCATCCCGACGTTGTGGGACGGTTTCAGCCGGGCGAGTGGCCTGGCGGCGATGTTCCCGAGTACTGCGTGGCTGGCGGGCTACAACCTGACCTACCTGCCCGTCGAGGGCACCTATGAGGTCGGGGCGATCAACGGGGCCTTCATGCTGGCCCCGCGGCGCATACTGGCATCCGTGGCGCCAGACGGAAAAATTTTCGACGAGAGCTTTTTCATGTACGGCGATGATCTGGATCTCTGCATCCGCGTGGCCCGGGCGGGCTGGAAGATCATGTATGACGGCCGGGTCACGCTCACGCATTTGAAGGGGCTGAGTGTCGCCAAAGAGTATGGGGCGATGTCGCAGGCGATCTTCGATGCGAACCGCGAGGTTTACCTGAAGCATTTCAATCCGCGCGGATCGGCGCTGGTCCGCTGGAAGTACGCCCTCGCCTTTGGCGCTTGGAAAAGGGTGGCGCAGCTGCGAGCCGCGCTGCGGGGACACCGGCAGGTGAGACCGCTGTGACGACCCCGCGCGCATGAACGGCGAATCCCACGGGCGCGCAGGCCCGCCTTGGCGGCTGGTCTGGGCGGTCTTTGGGTTCGTGCTCATCCTGCAGCTGCTGCTCGTGGCGCGGACCGGCACGGACTTACCGTTCCAGGACCAGTGGGATGTCGAAGGCCGCTGGCTGTACCCGGCGTGGCGGGAGGGAAACTTGCACGCGACCGACCTGTTGCGGCCGCATAATGAACACCGGATCGTCTGGACCTACGGCCTGGACCTCGTGCTCTTCGCGGCCAACGGGCAGTGGGATCCGCTGGTGCAGCTGGCGGCCGGTGCGGTGCTGCGGGCGGCGGTGGCGGCGGGGCTCGCCGGACTGCTGGTCCGTGGCGCGGGCCCGGCGGGCCGGATCTGGGGGATGGCCGGGGTGGCGCTGCTGTTTCTGCCGCACCTTGCGTGGCAGAACGCGCTGTGGGGCTTCCAGTCGTCGGTTTTTCCGTGGCGGCGTTCGCCCTGCTTAGTGATGCGCAGCGATCCCGCGGGCGCCTCGTCGGGGGCATCGCGGCGGCGGTGGCGGCCCAGCTGGCGATGGGCCCCGGATTGCTCGTGCCAGTCGCGTTGCTGGGACTTGCGGGAGTGCGCGCAGTGGAAGGCGGGGGAATTTATCGATCAGCCGGGCGGCTGCTGGGAACGGCGCTGGGATTGATTGGGCTGGCGTGGACGTTTCACGTGTCGGTGCCGGCGCATGCGGCCCTGCATCCGGAAAATACCGGGCAATTTTTCAACGCGCTCGGGCGGGCGCTGGCGTGGCCCCATGTCGGCCAGCCGGTGGCGGCGGTGGTGCTGAACCTGCCGCTCGTCTGGGTGGTGCTGGCCCGGCTGGGCGGCCGGCACCGCGCGGCTGAAGGCGAGGATTTTATCCTGCTGCTGGCCGGCTGGGCAGTGGCCCTGTCCGTCGCGATGGCGTGGACGCGGGGCGGCGGACACGAATTCGATGCCGGCGTGCCCTCGCGCTATGTTGATTTTCTTGTGCTTGTGCCGCTCGCGAACAGCTGGTGTGTCGTCGTATTGCTCCGCGAGGCCGCAGTCCGGCGGCGTCCGGCCATGCGGCTGCTCGCGGCAGCCTGGGGCGTCTTCCTTCTCGTGGGCTGGCTGGGGTTGTCCGCGGAAGTGATGCGCGGCCTGGTCCTGCCCCGGATGCGGGACCGGGAGGCGCCAGTGCGGCTGGCCGTGGCATTCCAACGCAGCGACGACGCGGCGGTGTTTGCCGGACAGCCGCTCTTACTCATCCCGCATCCGAATCTCGGCGCGGTGCGCGCCGTCCTGCACGATCCCGTCATGCAGGGCGCTCTGCCGCCGTCGCTGCAGCCCGGGCGTCCCATGGGTCCGCTTTCCCGGATGGCGCGCTGGCTGCTGGGACGTCAGTAGGCGTTGGTATCGCGCCAGCGCACCAACGTCAGCAGCACGATCTGCACGTCGAGCCAGACGGACCAGTTCTCGATGTAGTAGATGTCGTGCTGCACGCGCCGGCCGAGGTCGCTGTCACCGCGGAGGCCGTTGACTTGCGCCCAGCCGGTGAGGCCGGGTTTCACCAGATGGCGGGGCAGGTAATGGGGGATCGATCCCGCGAGCTGGTCGACGTGGTGGGGCCGTTCCGGGCGGGGACCGACGAGGCTCATATCTCCGCGCAGGATATTCCAAAACTGCGGCAGCTCATCGAGGTTCCAGCGGCGCATGAAGGCCCCGATATGGAGCAGTCGCGGGTCGCGGCGCGCGGTGCTCTGCCGGACGTCGTCGGTCAGGCCGGCGTCCGGGGCCATGCTGCGCAGCTTCCAGAGGGTGAACGGCCGGTGGCCCGCGCCCACGCGGGTCTGGCGGAAAAACACCGGGCCGCCGGGCGACTCGCGCTTGATGAGCACGGCGAGGACGAGCACGACGGGCGAGGCGAGGACGAGGCCGATCAGCGCGGCGACGACGTCGAAGGCACGCTTGAGCGCGCGGTTGAAGAGGCGGTTGATGGCGAGTTCCTCGACGCCGAGCACCGGAACGCGACCGATGGTCTGCAGACGGAGGCCGGTCAGGAAAATATCGAAGGCGCCAGGGACGATCTTCCACTCGACGTAGACACGCTCACAGGTCTCGACGATGCGGCGGACCTCGGGTCGGGGCAGGTCGAGCCGCGTGGCAATCAGCAGGTCGGCCTTTTCCCGGACCAGGATGTTTTCCAGATCCGCCACCTCGCCGAGGGTGGGGCAGATTTCGCGCGGCGGCAGGTCGAAAGGCACATTGGTGTCCACGGGCAGGCGGATGCAGCCGGCGAGGGTGAAGGGATGGACCGGGTCGCGCGTAATCTCAGCAGCGAGGGTGCGGGCATCCTCGTTCCAACCGAGCAGGATGGCCCGCCGGCGCAGCCGCCCGAGCAGCGCGCTGCGGGCGACCAGCACATAGGCGAGGGTGCGCCACGCATAGAGCAGCGCGACGACGCACACGAAGGCCACGATGACGAACAGCCGCGAGATGGGTGGATCGAATTTCAGCACCAGCGAGACGCCGAGGTAGGCGACGAGCCAGAAGACGGTGCCTTTAAGAATGGCGCTCAGGCTCTGATAGCGGCGGAGCAGCAGGCGCGCATCGTAGAGCCCGAACTGCGCGAACGCACCGATGAGCAGGGCCACGCCGACCAGGAGCAGCGGCAGGTAGTGCGCAAAGGCGGCGTCGGGTACGGCGAGGCCGAGGCGGGCCAGCGGAGAGGCATAACGCAGCCACCAGCCCAAGGTCAGCCCCGCGAACGTCACGAGCGTGTCGCCCGCTAGGAGCGCGAGCGGCACGACGGTTTCACGAAGGGAATGGGAGGAGGCGCGGGGCACGGGTTACGAAGACTGTTCTGCCCATAGCGGAAGGAACAGACGGGCAGGGAGCCAGCCTTTGTGGGGAAAAAGAAAGCGGAGTTCACCCGTGGCGAGGGCGTTTTCCTGCACGTCGAACAGGTCGGTGGGCGCGGGCAGGTCGAGGTTGCGCATCAGCACGGGATAGCCGCTGCGTTCGCGGCGATAGTGCTGCACCGGGGCGTCGGCGAAGACGGAGGGTGACGGATGACGGCTGAAATAGTCCATGCGTTCCGGCGTGTTGGCGCGGGCGCTGACTTCGCCGGACGACGCGGTGCCGGCGAGCCAGGGAATCAGCTCAGTCAGGTAGCCGGCCTCGCGATCGGCAAAAGGCGAAACCTCGCTGTGCCGAAGAGACCGGGCATCTTGGATCATCGCCAGGGTCAGGGCCCTAACGGCCGGTTGCAACGGCTGCAGGGCCGGCTGGTGCCACCACGGCGACACGAGGAAGACCGGATCATTGAGGCATTCGAGAGCAAGGGCCCGCACGGCGGCGGCGCGATGACCCTGGTTGAGCCGGGCAAGTCCGAGGCCGAAATAAACTCCGCCCTTGTCGGGTACGAGCTGCGCGGCGGCGATAAAGTGGGCTTCGGCCGCGGCGGGATCGCGCACGACGAGGAGCCAAGCCAGGTTGAAGTGCGCAATCTCCTGATCGGGATTAAGCGCGAGTGACTGCTTGAACAGTGAGACGGCCGTTTCCTGCTGCACCGGATCACTGGCGAACGAGAGCGCGCGGAGATTGAGCTCCGGCGTGGGATCGGGCCGGCCCAGCAACGCCATCACCCCGAGTGCGGTCACGGTAAGGAAACCGAGGACACGCCGGCTCAGTTTGTCACCTATTGGGTGACAAACTGCGGGAGCGGGCGGGGCGAGGAGGGCGGCGCAGGCGGCGACGGCGAAGGCGAACACGGGGACGTCGAGCTGATAGTCGGTGAGCGCGAAGGCGGCATAACCGCCGAGCGTGACGGCGGCGGGCAGGCAGCGCGTGGCGTTGCGCGCGGTCAGGAGCACGAAAACGAGCAGGCCGGCAAGGCCGGCGGCGCCGAGTTCGGCCCAGAGCTGCACGGGCAGGCTGTGGAGTTGGAGGACGTTTTCCACGCCGCCATCGAGTTGGGCGCGGAAGCGCGGGTAGGCCAGCGGCGTGGTGCCCGGGCCCCAGCCGAACAGCGGGCGCGCGAGTCCCATCAGGCCGCCGGCCCGGGCCATGGCGGTGCGCTGGACGTTGCTGATATTGGGCTCGGCGGCGGGATCCGGCCGGTGAAACATCGCCCGGGTGCGCGGATGGGCGAGGGCGAGGGCCAGGGCCGCAATCACGGCGAGCACGGCGAAGCCGAGGGTCTTTCGCCAGCCCAGTCGCAGAGCCAGCAACCCGCCGGCCATCAGTGCGCCGAGTCCGAGCAGTCCGCCACGACTGCCGCTGGTGAACAGCAGAACGAGGGCGAGCAGACCTGCTCCGGCCCAGGCGAGGCGGGGCGCGCCGGTGGCGCGGGTCGCGAGCATCGTGAAACAGGGCAGCATGAGCAGCGCCAGCCCGGCGGTGTAGTTGGAATGGCCGAGCGGGTAGGGATTGCGCGCCTCGAAAATTTCCCGGACCGAAGCTCCCGGCAACCCGGCGAGCCACAGGCCGAGGCTGGTAAGCGCGATGATCGCGAGGAAAAATCCGGCGCGCTTCAGCACCGAAGAGCCGCTGGTGCCGGAGCCCATGGGTCCGGCATGGACTGCGTCGAACCCGACAAAGAAAAAAGCGAGGCCCGACAGCAGCGGCGCGGACCACAACAGGCTGGGGCCGCGATACGGACTCGTGAGGGCGGACGCCAGGATGGCCACCGCGCCGGCCAGTGCCGTCCAGCACCAGGATCGGGCGGGCAGGATGAGGGGGCGATTGCAGTCAAAGGCACGCAGGAGCAGGACGGCGGCCGGCGCCAGCAGCGCGAACCCGTAGATACAGGACCACGGTGACGAGTGCATCCGGGTGGCGCCGGGACTGGCGAGCGTGATGACCAGCAGGGCGGCGGCCCCGACCAAGCCGAGCAGCGGGGCCAGGCGGGAAGCGGAGTCGGCGGGACGCGTCATCGGCGGCGATCAGAGCCGGATGCGGCGGAACGGGCAAGCCTGCCTCTTCAAACCGAATCGTACATCGCAGATTGCAGTTCGGAGATCGCAGATCGCGGCCGCAGGGATAAACGGACGGTGCTTCGACGAACTCCGAACTCCGAACTGCGAATCCCCATTTGCGAAGGTCGGCGCCAGCTGGCGCGGGCCTCGGACGGGCGCGCTTGACGGTGGCGCGCGCGGGCGGACAGGCTGGGGCATGTCGTCGGAAGCGCCTGCCGTCAAAAAACTCCCGTGGGTGAAGCTGGCCGTTGCGGGCGTGGTGCTCGCCGTGGCCGCGGTGCTGGTCATGCGCGGCGTGGATTTGCCCGCGCTGATCAACCGCGGCATGGACCTGATCCGCCGGGTCGGGCCGGTGGCGTTTTTCCTCGCGATGGCGGTGCTGCCGACGGCGGCGGTGCCGTTTTCCCTGTTTACCATCCCGGCGGGCGAGGCGTTTGCGCCGCAGCTGGGGCTTGGCACGGTCATCGCCATCGCCCTGGTGGTGCTGGCGGTGAATCTCGCGCTGAGCTACTGGGTGGCGCGTTACGCGCTGCGGCCGGTGCTCACGCGGCTGCTGCAGCGTTACGGCTATGCGGTGCCGCGCGTGACGCCGGACAATGCGCTGGCGGTGACGCTGGTCATGCGGCTCACGCCCGGCCCGCCGTACGTGGTCCAATGCTATGTGCTCGGGATCGCGGAGGTACCCTTCGGACTCTACATGATCGCCTCTTGGCTGTGCCAGGCGCCCTGGGTGGTGGGCTTCATCGTGCTCGGCCAGGGACTGCTCAACGGCAACTTCATCGTCGCGGCGAAGGGGCTCGGCGTCCTGGTCGTCCTCGTGGTCGCGGTGCAATGGCTCCGGAAAAAGTACGCGAAGCGTGAAGGCTGAAATCGATCTTGGCGACAGCGGGGCCCGCGCGGAAAGCGTAGGTGAATTCACGCGGCGGGTGAAGAGCCTGCTGGAAAGCGGGATCCGCCCGGGCTGGGTGCGCGGCGAGGTGTCCAACCTGCGCGCACAGGCGAGCGGGCACGTTTATTTCTCGCTGAGGGACGCCACGGCGCAGGTGAGCGCGGTGCTGTTCCGGGGCGATGCGGCGCGGCAGACGGTGAAGCTGCGCGACGGACAGCAGGTCGTGGTCTTTGGCGCGGTGAGCGTGTACGAGGCGCGCGGCCAGTATCAGCTTGTCGTGCGTGCGGTGATCGAGGACGGCGTGGGCCGGCTGCAGCAGGAGTTCGAGCGGCTGAAGCAACGGCTCGCGGACGAGGGCTTGTTCGCCGCAGATAGGAAACGGCCGATCCCGGCGATGCCGGCGACGGTGGGTTTCATCACGTCGCCGACGGGCGCGGCGGTGCAGGATTTCATGCGAATCCTGACGCGGCGCGGCTGGCGCGGGCGGCTGGTGGTGCTGCCGGCCAAAGTGCAGGGCGACGGCGCGGCGGCGGAGATGGTCGCGATGCTGGAGCTGGCGCAGGAACTGAAAATCTTCGACCTGATGGTGATCGGCCGCGGCGGCGGGAGCCTGGAGGACCTATGGGCCTTCAACGAGGAGCCGCTGGTCCGCGCGGTGGCGGGCTGCGCGATCCCGGTCATCTCGGCGGTGGGGCACGAGATTGATTTCACGCTGTGCGACTTCGCCGCGGATGTGCGGGCGGAGACGCCGAGCGGCGCGGCGGAGCTGATCTCGAGCAACTTCGTCCGCTGCGCGGAACAGGCGGAGCAAGCGTCCGAGGCGATGCTGGCGGCGGCCGGGGGCGCGGTGGAGCGGGCGGGCGAACGGCTCGATCATGCGCGCTCGCGGCTGCGGCTGCTGACACCGGCGGCCCAGATCGAGCAGGGATTTTTGCGGCTCGACGATTTTTCCAACCGCCTGGCCGCGGCCCTGCGGTCAACGCTGCAGCTGCGCCGCCAGCAATTGGGCGACGTCCGGTCCCGGCTGATGCAGGCTTCCCCGGAAACACGCGTGCAGCTTGGCTCGCACCAATTGCTTTCGCTCTACAAGCGGCTGCAGGCGGCGAGCCCGGCGTCAGTGCTCCACCGCGGGTTTGCGATCGTGCGCGACGAACGCGGCCAGCCGGTGGCGCGGCGCGCGGCGGTCAAGGCCGGCCAGCGGCTGAGCGCGGAGTTCAGCGACGGATCGGTCAAGGTGCGGGCGGAGGAATGAACCCAGAATGGATTGTCATCGCGAGGGGCGCGAAGCGCGCCGTGGCGAGCCAGCTGGATGGCCTCGTCGTCCCGCCGGGCGGGACTCCTCGCAATGACAAACGGGGCACAATTGAATGACGGGCCCGCTGGAATAATTGGCCGGGCTGAGTACTCTTACCGGTACGATGAAGCTCCGACTGTTAACCCTCTTTGCCACGCTGGCGCTCGCCGCCTGCGCCCAATCTGACATGATGAAATCCACCCAACCCGCGAAAGACGCCCTCGAGTGCAAGCCCGACGAAAAATCCGCCTGCGGCCTGCCGTCCCACGTCGTGATCGACATGAGCAAGGCCAAGGTGCAGCGCACCGACGCCGAGTGGCAGCAGCTGCTCAATGCGCGCCAGTTCCAGGTCGCGCGGAAACAGGGCACCGAGCCGCCGTTCCAGAACGAGTACTGGGACAACCACGCGGACGGCGTCTATTTCTCCGTCTGCAGCGACACGCCGCTCTTCGACAGCCGGGACAAGTTCGAGAGCGGCACGGGCTGGCCGAGCTTCACGAAGCCGATCGAGAAGGCGTTTGTCGGCGAGACGACGGACACGAGCTATGGCATGGAGCGCACGGAAGTGCACTGCAACGTGGACGGCGCGCACCTCGGGCACGTCTTTGAGGACGGCCCGGCGCCGACCGGCCTGCGCTACTGCATCAACAGCGCCTCGCTGCGCTTCGTGCCGCGCAAGGCGTATGAGGCGTGGGTGGCGAAAAATCAGCCCGCTAAATAGCGGGCTGATTTTTGGGAGCAGGGAGATTGTAGCTGGGAGATGGAATGCCCGAGCCTTGTGGAAGGGAAGACGACTCGCCGAAGACTTCCATCTCCTATCTCCAAGTTCCCGTCTCCGATTTCCTAAAGCCCGGGTCGCGCAGCTGCTCAGGCTTTAGGAAATTTCAGCCACTTCGCGCCGAGCTTCGAGCTCTTCACCACGGTCTCGATGAAGGCCATGCCCTCAACGCCGTCGTCGATCGTCGGGAAATCGAGGTCCTTTGGCGGGCGCTGGCCCTCGACCTCCGCGGCAATTGCGCGGAAGGCCTCGAGGTAGATGTTGGCGAATGCCTCCAGGTAACCCTCCGGATGACCGGCGGGGATGCGGGTGAATTTGCCGACCTTGGGTGAGAGATAGCCATTGCCGCGGCGCCAGACCTGCCGGGGCTGGTCGCCGAACTTTACGACGAGCTCGTTGGGGAATTCCTGCCGCCATTCGAGCCCGGCCTTGGTACCGTAGACGCGAATGTTGAGCATGTTTTCATCGCCGATGGAAATCTGCGAAGAGTGGAGCACGCCCTTGGCGCCGCCCTGGTAGCGGACGAGGACGTTGCCGTCGTCGTCGAGCTTGCGGCCCTTCACAAAGGTGGTGAGGTCGGCGCAGAGGGACTCGATGTGCAGCCCGGTGATGTAGCGGGCGAGATTCTCGGCGTGGGTGCCGATGTCGCCCATGCAGCCGGCGGCGCCGCTGCGCTTCGGGTCGGTGCGCCAGCCGGCCTGCTTCTGGCCGGTTTTTTCCAGGAACGTGCTCAGCCAGCCCTGCGGATACTCGACGACGATCTTGCGGATGTCGCCGACGGTGCCGTTTTGCACGAGCTCGCGCGCCTGCTTCACCATGACGTTGCCGGTGTAATTGTGGGTGAGGACGAGGATCTTCTTCGTCTTCTTCACGACTGCGCGCAGTAGCTTGGCCTCGGCGAGGTTGAAGGTGGCGGGCTTGTCGAGGACCACGTTGAAGCCGGACTCAAGAAACAGCTTGGCCGGCGGGAAATGCTGGTGGTTGGGCGTGACGATGACGACGAAGTCGAGCCGCTCGGCGGCGGGCCTTTTGGCCTCGGCCTTCGCCATCTCCTGATAGCTGCCGTAGACGCGGTCCGGATCGAGAAAGAGATCGGCGCCGGAGGCCTTGGAGCGCGCGGCGTCGGAGGAAAAGGCGCCGGCGACGAGTTCGGCCTTGCCATCCATGATGGCGGCAATGCGGTGGACGGCGCCGATGAACGCGCCGCGTCCGCCGCCGATCATGCCAAAACGAAGTTTACGATTCATAGGGGAATTTTGAGGGAAGCGCGAAGACGCAAAGACGCTAAGGCCGGAGCAAAGGAAGGGGCACTTGGCGTGGGCCTTCGAAACTTCGCGTCTTTGCGCTTAATCGGGGTTTACTGGTTCTTTTTGTCGAACGCCGCGTCGAACGCGAGGGAGCTGGAGGGGAAGTCGACCTTGCGCACGAAGGCGGCGGCTTCGGTGCCGCCGTGGACGCGGTCCATGCGGATATCTTCCCACTCGACGGAGAGCGGGCCGCGGTAGCCAATGTCGTTCAGCGCGACGATGATATCCTCGAACTTGATGTCGCCGTGACCGAGCGAGCGGAAATCCCAGGCGCGGCGGGCGTCGCCGAAGCTCACGTGTCCGCCAAAGGTCCCGACGGTGCCGTCGCCATGGCCCCACCACACGTCCTTCATGTGGACGTGGTAGATCCGGTCGCTGAACGTGCGGATGAACTTCACGTAGTCGACGCCTTGGTAGCCGAGATGGGACGGATCGTAATTGAAGCCGAAGCGCTTGTGGCCCTTGACGGCGGCGACGGCGCGCTGGGCCGAGGCGATGTCGAAGGCGATCTCGGTCGGGTGAACCTCGAGGCCGAAGTTCACGTTGGCCTTGTCGAAGGCGTCGAGGATCGGGCCGAAGCGCTTGCCGAAGTCGGCGAAACCGGCGTCCCAGTAGGCCTGCGAAGTCGGCGGGAAGGCGTAGATCGAGTGCCAGATGCTGGACCCGGTGAAGCCGTTGACGACGGCCGGGAAGGCGTCGCCGCCCTTGCGGCCGGGCTGTGCGTCGAAGAAGGCACGGGCGGCCTTGGCGGTGAGGGCGAGTTTCTTCGCGGCGCGCTGGCGCACGCCCTCGGGATCGCCGTTGCCCCAGACGTCGGGCGGCAGGATGGCCTGGTTGCGCTCGTCGATGCGGTCGCAGACGGCCTGGCCGACGAGGTGGCTCGACACGGCGAAGCAGGAGAGGCCGTGGTCCTTCAGGAGCGCCCAGTGGTTGGCGGCGTATTTTTTCGAGGACGCGGCCTGGTCGGGGTCGAAGTGGTCGCCCCAGCAGGCGAGTTCGACGCCATCGTAGCCCATTTTCTTGACGAGCGGGGCAAGTTTCTCGAGGGGCAGGTCGGCCCACTGGCCGGTGAAGAGCGTGACGGGTCTCGGCATAAAACGCGGAGGTTGGGGTTGAGGGGAAAACGGCCGGGCGCGGGGCGTGACGGCCGGCGGAAGATTTCGCCGGCCGGACGGCGAGCGGCAAGGGAAATTCGGCGCTCCGCGCCGAATTCGCAGATCGGAATTCGCAGTTCGGCGATCGGCGGAGACGGGCGGTGTACCCGCTTACCGGTACAGCCAGTAGCGCTTGCTCTGCTCCTGATAGATGGCCGCCCGTTGCCGCCAGTCGGCGAGGAACTTGGCGACATCCACCCGGGCCCCGTCGTGCTGCAGCGCATGGAGAAATTCCTCCGAGCCCATGTGGCGGAGGAAGCCGCTGAAGTCCCGGCCGGGGCCGGGAGCGAAGGGATTCTTGGCGTCAAACTTACAGGCCAGCTTCATCAGGTAGAAGTTCAGCTCGGTCGGCTGCCACTCATCGTAGTCGGTGATCTCGATGAAGAGCCCGACCGCCGGCTTGCCCTCGCGGTCCAGGGCGTTCACGCGGCGGAACTGCAGGCCGTGCAGGTTGAGGGCGCGGAGTTCCTTCTCGACGACATCGATCTTCACAAACTTGTGCGAGATGCCGCGGAACGGGTAGGACTTGCCGACGCCGTGGCGGAATCCGGTGTCAATCTTGGGCGGGTCCCAGAAGGCGCCGAGCCCGACCATGGGGTAGCCCTCGATGGCGGCAAAGTCCGGCATAAACTGGGAGGTGGGTATCCAAGTCAGCCCGGTCTCGGGCCAGCGCATTGAGCGGCGCCAGCCGCGCATCGGGATGACGGTGAGGCGGCCGTGCTCGCGCACTGCATCCGGCACCGCGAGCACGCCCGGGGCCTCCTTCGCCATGCGGGCGAGTTCGCCGATCGTCAGGCCGTGGACGTAGGGCACGCGAAATGCGCCGACGTAGCTGCTCCACTTGGCGTCGAGCGGCGGGCCGTCCACTTTGAGGCCGCCGAGGGGATTCGGGCGGTCAAGCACGATGACTTCGACGTTGTTCGCGAAGCACGCCTCCATCGTGACGCGCATGGCGCTGATGAAGGTATAGCTGCGCGAGCCGATGTCCTGCAGGTCGATGACCATCGCATCGATGCCCTTGAGCGAGGCCTTGGTCGGCTTGCGGCCGGGCATGGCATAGATCGAATACGCGGGCAGGCCGGTGCGTTTGTCGATGGTGTTGGGGACCAGGAACTCAGCCGGGGCGTCGCCATTGACGCCGTGCTCAGGGCCGTAGAGTGCAACCAGCTTCACCCCGGGGGCGCGGCGCAGGACGTCAATGGTCCGCTCCCCGCGGCGATTCACGCCGGCGGGATGGGTGAGGAGGCCGATGCGCTTGCCCTTGATCGCGGCGAAGCCCTCCGACTCAAGGACGTCGATGCCGAGCATCACGGGATAAATCGGCGCGGAGGACGCGATGGTTTGCGTCACGTGCAGGACGGTCACGGCCGGAGCCCTGGGCGTCGTCGGGGCGATGGGCGCCGAATCGGCGGGCCGGGTGGGCGGGCGGCTGGCGCTGCAGCCGAAGAGGCCGAGCAACAGGAGGAGGGAGGCGCAGAAGTGCTTCAAAGGGAGCAGGCGGTGAGAACCAGGCATGCGGGCCGAAACCTTGGTGGGTGACGCGGCACCGTCGAGGATGTTTCCCAACGATTTTTTACCGGCAAATTGTTCGGGAGTGAGACCGAGGGTGGGAGGGCACGTCCCGGTGCCCGCATGGGCGAGGGTGATAGCGAACACGCATGCCACGCCGCAGATAGGCTCGTGTTGGGGAATGCGGGCACCGGGACATGCCCGCCCACCTCCGAGGCGACGTGGCGAGAAACCTATCACTGGGCCAAACGGTCGACGGCGGCAGCGAGGTTGCCCTTGGCGTTGAGCAGTGCCGCGGCGAGCGGTTGGCCGGGGGGTGTGATCACGTGCAGGGTGAGGCCGGGGCGGGCATCCCCCGCGGTGACCTGGCCGGCAAACACGTGCACGGGCTTGCCGAGCGCCAGCGCCCGGGCGGCGACGGCGCCGGGGCCCTTGCCGCTCAGCGAGCTGTCGTCGAAACGGCCCTCGCCCGTGATGATCACATCCGCGGCGGCAATGCGGGCGTCGAGGTCGAGCCAGGCGGCGACGAGTTCGAAGCCGGGCAAAAGCGTGGCACGGGCGGCGGTCATCAGGCCGAACGCGATGCCGCCCGCGGCGCCCGCGCCGGGTAGGTCCATGAGGCTGTCCGACTGCCCGCTCTGGGCGCACAGCAGCAGCCCGAGCCGGGCGCTGGCGTGGTCGAGCTTGGAGAGATCGGCCAGCTGGAGGCCCTTTTGCGGGCCGTAAACCGCGGCGGCCCCGCGGGGACCGAGCAGGGGATTCGAGACATCGCACGCAATGCGGACGGGCGGCAGGGAGGAAATTTTCCCTGCGATGCGTTCGATCATGTCCCAGCGGGCGGGAATGGGCGGCCGGATGGCTTCGTCGCTGCGGGAGAGACACACGAGCCCGAGGGCGGAAAGGGCGCCCAGCCCGAGATCGTTGGTGGCGCTGCCGCCGACCCCAAGGACGATGGCGGCCGCGCCGGCCTGCGCGGCCGCGGCGATGAGCTGGCCGGTGCCGAGGGTCGTGGTGTGCCAGGGATCGCGCTGCTCCGGCGGCAGCAGGGCGAGTCCGCTGGCCGCGGCCATCTCGATCACGGCGATTTCGGCGTCGCCGGGGGTCGTGTCCGGCAGTTGTAGCAGCCGCCGGGCAGGCGCAGGAATTTTTGCCCACGGCACGAGTCCGAAGGCAGCGGCGACCGGCGAGCCGCGCGGGCCGGTGACGGATAAGTCCGAGAGAGTGCCGCCGGCGGAGCGCGTGAGGATCTCGGCGAAGCCCTCGCCGCCGTCGGCCAGCGGGCAGAGGTCGAGCGACCAGCCGGGATGCCGCTGGCGCAGGGCCGCCGCGGCCGCCTCGCAGGCCGTGGACGCGGCGAGAGAGTCCTTGAACTTGTCGAAGGCGAGGAGCGCGCGCATGGCCCCACCAGAAGGTGGGGAAATTCGAAGGTCAAAATCCGAAATTCGAAGGAAGCGCCAATGCGAAGCCTCCGATCACGCTCCAGCCACCCGCGCTGTGTTCTTCGGGCTTCTATTTTCTTTCGAATTTCGGGTTTCGATCTTCGAATTTCCTAACCCGGTCCGGCATAGGCGAAGCGCGGGACGCGCTGCCCATTCACCTCGACGATCTCGCTCCACATCCCGGCGGGACGCACCCAGATCCCATGGTCGCCGTAGAGTGCCTGGTAGACGACGAGGGGCTCGAGCGTCTCGGAATGACGGGCGAGTTGGAGGACGCGGTAGTCGTTGCCCTTGTAGTGGCGGTAAAGACCGGGGCGCGGCTCGGCGGGCAGAGGCGGCAGTGAACTCATGGTTGGTTGGGTTGAAATCCCATCGTGGGCGGCGCGGCGCGCAGGGCCCAAGCCCGGCCGGAGAGCAGGCGGACAGTGCCACCGGCCGAAAGTTGCGTGACGGAGGCGAAGGGAAAGGGCACGACCCCGGTGTAGACTACGCGGTCGTTCACGAAGATCTCGATCAGCGAACGATCGAGCAGCCAGTGCACGCGGATTGGCGCGGAGGCGGACAGGGCGACGGGCGGACGGTCGTTGAAGCGCACGCCGTCCGGGCCGATGGTGATCGGCACGCCGGCAATTTCGCAGCGCACCATGGCAGACGGAGCGCGCTCGAACGTCAACTCGGCCTCGTGCAGGTGGTCGCCGGGCAGGGCGAGGTTGATCGGCGCGGAGCCGAGGGCATGCGCGGGGAATGTCGTCTCCGCTGTACGCAAGGAGGCGAGTTCGGCCACGGGCGCGGCGCAGAGATCGCCGGCGGCATCGAGCCAGATGCGCCGCGGCGCGCTGAGGCGGCCGTTCCAGCCGTGGCCCTTAGGAAAGCGCTGGACCCAGCCGACCAGCACCGTGCGGCCCGAGGGATCGGTGATGGTCTGGGTGGCGTAATAGCTGTCGCTTTCATCCACCCGGCCGCGGCGCTCGACGTGAAACGTGTATGTGGCGAGGTCGAGCGTGCCGCTGCACCATTCGACCTCGCGGACGGGCGAGGTGATCAGCAGCCATTTTTCCCCGAGTTGGAATAAATTGGGGCACTCGAAGAAGATAGTCTCGGAAACCGGTGCGCGGTGAACAATGCCGCGGTAAACCCAGTGGCGCAGCCCGCCATCGGGGTTTTCGTAGATCGGGATCACAGCTTCGTCGCCCAGCCGCGCGCCGAGGACGAGGAACGTGCGGCCCTCGGTCCGGAAGACGTAGGGATCGCGCCATTCGCGGCCGAAATGCGGGCCGCTATGGGTGGCGAGATCGAGGAACGGTGCGGCCACGTCCTGCTTCCAGCCGATCAGGTCGGGATCGTTCGGCGAGACGAAGACTTGAGCACCGGGTCCGACGGGATCGTGCGCCACGCTGGTGTACAGGATCCGCGGCGTGCCGCCGGCATCGAGGGCGGCGCAGCCGGAATAGCAGTGACCCTCGCCGAGCGCGAGCTGCGGACGCAGGGCCAGCGGCAGGTGCTCCCAGTGCACGAGGTCGCGGCTGCGGGCGTGGCCCCAGTGAATATCGGCCCATTCCTCGCCGTTGGGGTTATGCTGGTAGAACACGTGATACCACCCATCGTGCCAGAGCGTGCCGTTGGGGTCGTTCATCCACTGGGCCGGCGGACCGAAGTGCCAGACGGGCCGAGCGGGATCGTTGATTGCGGGATAGGCGGGCCAGTCTGTCATCGGATGGCTATCCTAATCGCGAAAACGCCGAGGAGCGGAAGCGCGGAATGAAGCCAGGAATTCTCCGTGCTTCCGCCCCTCCGCGTTTCCGCGATCAGTTTAGGCTGGGTTCTCAGCGCTCAAAACTTCGAGCCGTCGGCCTTGGTGCCGCAGAGCGAGACGGTGAGACCGAGTTCGGCGGCGAGGGCGGCCTTGGTGTACATCGCGAGGTCGGCTTCCGCGGCGGAATTCGCGTAGGCGACCTGGATGTGGTTGGCCTTGTGACGGGCCATCATCTGGTCGCGGCTCACGCCGTAGGTCACGGCATGCATGATGGGCCATTGCACGGTCGTCTCCTTCCAGCGGCGTTCGGTCTCGGCGCGCGGGAGGGCGATGGCCTTGGCGCGGCCGAGGTCCATCTTGAGCTTGCCGCCCTCGACGAAGACGCGGCTCCAGACGATCTCGCCGGGCTTGGCGATGCCGCGCACGGTCCCGCCGCCGAGGCGGAAATACATGTAGGGCTGGCGCAGCGAGTCGGTGCCGCGGTAGCCGTCCACGTGGTGCGCCGGCGGCGCGCTTCCGGAGATGAGGAACACCCAGACGTACTCCTTCGTCGTGCCGCTCTGGTCGTAATCACCCCAGCGCAGATCGTGAAGCGTGTTCTCGACCGGCTGGCCGAGGGCGGTATGCACGCGGTTGGTGAAGAGGCCGTCGAGACCGGCGCATTCGTCCACCTCGTTGAAATGGGTGAGCGGCTGGCCGTCGCGGATGATTTCGCCGCGGGCGTTGGCGACGGGCGGACGGTCGGAATTGTTGAGGAGGCCCTCGACGAGGTCGGAGGCGGGCAGGAGGTCCTTGAGGCCCTGCTGGTACTGGATGCCGATGGTTTCGCAGCCGAACTCGTCGGCGATGCGGAGCGCGGCGACGTACGTCTTGCACTGCCAGAGGACCTGCGCCTCGGTGAGTTCGGTGGCATCGTCGGTGCCAAGGTGGAACTTCATGCCCTTGGCCTTGAGCCAGGTGAAGACGCCGCGGGCCTCGGTGTCGCTGACCTGCGTGGCGCCATAGTAGAGCGCGGACTGGGAGAGGCGCTCCTTGTAAACTCCGGTGGAGAAGAGCAGCTCGTCGGGGATGATGGCGTTGAACATGCCCATGCAGCCTTCGTCGAAGATACCCATGATGGATTTTTTGCGCCGGAGATCGTCGGCGATCTTCTTGGCGAGGGCGCGGGCCTTGGGCGGCACCTTGGACTTGCCGAGGGCGCGGACGTGGGGAACCGGGTGCTTGATCGCACCACTTTTCAGCCAGCCGGCGAGATTCTTCAGGAAGAAGTCGTCGGTGAAGTCGGCGCTCCAGAGCGTGGAGTATTTCACGCCGGCCTTGGTGAGGGAGCCGTTAAGGTTGAGCATGCCGACGAGGCCGGGCGCGGTGCCGGACCAGTTGGCGACGGTGAGGATCGGCGCCTGGTGCGAGACGAGGCCGTGGAGGACGTGGTGCGAATACTGCCAGACGGACTCGGCGACGATGATCGGGGTCGTGGGGTCGATGGTGGCGAACACCGCCATGCCCTCCTTCTGCGAGCTGATGAAGCCGTGCTTCACCTCGGGCTTGTAGGGATGGGCGCGGACGAGCTGGTAGCCGAGCTTCGCCACGGCGGCCGTGAGCTGCTGCTCCATGGCGACCTGGCCGGACCAGGTCTTTTCGTTGGCGGACTGGCGGAGGTCGCCGTTGGCGACGAGGAGAATGGTTTTGGATTTGGCCATGGGGAAGGGTGCTGGTGGGGTTGCCTAGTTAAAATCGACCGGGATGAAGAAACAGAATGCACTCGAAATGCCCATGAAGGAATGGATAGAACCGGCATTCACATGGATAAAATCGACCGAAAGACTGCCTCGGGTCTCCTGTCACAGCAAGTCACGCACGCCCGGTATTTCTTTCACAACCTCGTGCCGCGGAGCAGCGGTCCGTTCGGGCTCGTGATGGGCGGCCGGGAGCACTGCAACCCCGATTACGCGCTGCGGCGGCCGAGTTTTCCCTTCTATGGCTTGGAGTATGTCGCGGCGGGGCACGGCACGGTGAAGCTCGGCGACCGCTGGCAGAACCTCGGGCCGGGCATGGTGTTTGCCTACGCGCCCGCGACCCGCTGCGAGATCCGCACCGACCCGCGCGACCCGATGGTGAAATATTTTCTCTCGTTCGCCGGCGCCGATGCTCCGCGGCGGTTGCGGCGCTGCGGGGCCGCGGTCGGGCGCACGCGCCAGCTGGCAGCCCACGCCGAGATCACGAGCGTCCTGGAGGACCTGGTGCGCGAGGGGCAGCGCTCAGGGGCGTTGGCGGGCCGCATTTGCGCGGCGCTGATGGAGGTCCTGCTGCTGAAGATCGAGGACACGGCCACGCTGGCGCCGCATGCGAGCGAGCCGGCACGCGAGGCGTTCCTGCGGTGCAAGGCGGTGATCGACGCGCAGGTCGAGCGGCTGGGTTCGCTGGAGGAAATCGCCCGCGTCGCCGGCGTGGAGGCGTCGAGCGTGTGCCGCTGGTTCCGCCGGTACCAGGGCACGAGTCCCTACCAGTACCTGCTGCGGCGGAAGATGAACCTCGCGGCCGAGCATCTCGTCGAGAACGGCGGGCTGGTGAAGGAGGCGGCGCAGCGGCTGGGGTTTGCCGACCCGTACCACTTTTCCCGCGCCTTCAAGTCGGTGCATGGCGTCGCCCCGCGGACCCTGCTGCGCTACCGGCGGGCCGGCTAAGTTTGTCCCCTATTGGGTGACAAATGGCCGGGCGGCGCTGCGGCGGGAATATCACGTATTACGTGACACTTGCCGTGGCTGGGGCCGGAAGCGGCCCGTCGGGGCGACGGGCCCTGCCGTGTGGGCACAAAAAAGCCAGGCCCCGGGAGGGCCCGGCGGTGAGATGCCGCGGACGGATTACTTCGTCTCGACCGTGAGGAGCGAGTCGACCTCGTGCACGCCGTCGGTGTCGAGGGCGAGGGCGATTGCCTTGCCGATCAGGTCGGGCGAGGAAACGGTGCCCTTGAGGGTGACGGTGCCCTGGTCGGCATCCACGTTGATCTTCAGCGCGGAGAGGTCGGAGTCGCCGACCAGCTTGGCGTTGATGACAGTGACAATGCGGGCGTTGTCGGTGACGGTGCCGATCTTCTCGCCGGCGGCGGCCGTCTTCGTGCGTACGATGCGGCCGCCCTTTTCCAGGTCGGCCTTGATGTCGGACGGTGTGAGCTTCCACTCGGTGAGCTTGTCGGAAACGGCGTTCTTCACATCGATGGCCGCGGCCTTGGTCTTGTCGACGGCGGTCTGTGCGGCGTCCTTCGTCTTGTCGGCGAGGGTCTGGGAATCGTCCTTCTGGCCGCAGCCGGCGAGGACGAGACTGAGGAGCGAAAGGGCAAGGAGGGATTTTTTCATGAGGGAATATAGGTTCGCAGCGATGGACCCATGAATCGGGAGTTGGTTCGTGGTTCGGATGAAATTTCGGACAGCCGGCAGAATCAACATTGCCCGGCGCGAAGGGGATCGCTTCGCTGGCCCCATGGCTTCGAAAACCGCACTCGTCACCGGCGCATCGCGCGGCATCGGCCGCGGCATCGCCCTGGAACTCGCCCGCGCGGGCTACCGCGTGGCGATCAACTATGCCGGCAACGCCGAGGCGGCCGCGGAGGCGCTCGCCCTTGTCAAGGCGGCGGGTGGCGACGGGTTCATCGTGCAGGGCGACGTGGCGGTGGCGGCGGACCGCGAGCGGCTGGTGACGGAAACGATCAGGCACTTTGGACGGATCGACCTGCTGGTGAACAATGCCGGCGTCGCGCCGAAGGTGCGTGCCGACCTGCTCGACGCGGGCGAGGAAAGCTTTGACCGCCTGTATGCGATCAACCTCAAGGGGCCGTTTTTCCTCACGCAGCTCGTGGCGAAGCAGCTGCTCCTGCAGGCGCCCGACGCCGAGGGTTTCCGCGGCCGCATCGTGAACATCACGTCGATGTCGGTCTACACGGCGTCGATCAATCGCGGCGACTACTGCATGGTGAAGGCGGGGCTTGCGATGATGACCAAGCTGTTCGCCGACCGGCTCGCGCGCGACGGCATCAACGTCTACGAGATCCGTCCGGGCGTGATCGCCACGGACATGACGGGCGGCGTGAAGGAGAAGTACGACAAGCTCATCCTCCAGGACCAGCCCGGGATTACGCCGATCCGGCGCTGGGGCAAACCCGAGGATGTCGGCCGGGCCGTGCGGGCGATCGCGGAGGACCGGTTTCCGTTTTCGACCGGCGCGGTGTTCGACGTCGACGGCGGGTTTCACCTGCACCGGCTCTGAGCGGCTGCGGGAAGGCGGGCGGGCTAGGCGGCGTCGCCGACCCCGCCCGGCCACGATGGCCGGACGGCGCTTGCGAAAGGCGCGGCCGGCCCTACGGTTGGGGCGTCATGAAAAAAATCGTTGCCCTGTGCTCCACCCTGTTCCTCGCCCTGGCTGCCTTTGCGGCCTCGGCCACGGTTGCCGACATCTCGCAGACCGAGCTGACGGCGGCCATCGCGGCCAAGTCGGCTGTCATCCTCGACGTCAACGGCTCTGATTCCTACAAGGCCGGCCACATTCCCGGCGCGATCGACTACATCGCCCACAAGGACCAGCTCGCCTCGCTGCTGCCGGCCAACAAGAGCGCGCTGGTGGTGGCTTATTGCGCCAGCCCGTCGTGCCACGCCTACGCCATGGCGGCGGATGCGGCCGTGAAGCTCGGCTACACCAATGTGAAGCACTTTGCGCCCGGCATCGCCGGCTGGAAAAAGTCCGGCGCACCGACCGAGAAGGGCAGCTGAGCGGTCCGCGACCGCAGAATCTTGCAGCCCGGGCGAAATGCCCGGGCTTTTTTTGCGCCGTCCGTCCGCAATCCGGCGAGGATATGGTGCGTGTTTTTTGTCCCGGTGCGGGATAGAAGACGGTCGGATCGGGCGTAAATGCAGGGAAAAAATGCGCGGTGTGCTTCAATTGCTATCATGCGCGATAATACTGCGCGACCACAACCGGCGGTGGATTGACGGAGCCGGAACCCCAACCGATGGTGGCCCGCTCGCCCCGGTCGGGATCGTTCCCGCAGCCGCGCGAAGCACCGATTCCATGAACACCCTCACGCTGCCCGCCCCGTCCCCCACCGAACTTGCCCGCCCGCAGCCGCCCGGCCGCAAGGGCGCGCAACTGTTGAACCGCGCGGTTCCCGCCGAGGCGCGCATGGTGGTGAAGCGGGACGGGGCCAAGGTGCGCTTTGACCTGAACAAGATCACGCGGGCGATCGCGCTGGCGTTCCACGAAGTCCGCACGGACAGCGCGCCGAATCCCTGCCGGGACGACGCGCTGGCGTGCTATGGCCTGGAAAGCGCGACCTACCGCGAGGTGGCCGGGATCGCGGCCGCGGTCGCGCAGATGCTTGAGCTGCACTACCGTGACGGCCGGCATCCGACCATCGAGCAGGTGCAAGATGCGGTGGAGAAGGCGATCGCGGCGGCGGGCCATTGGGAGGTGGCGCGGGCCTACATGCTGTACCGGGCGCGGCGGGCGGAGCGCCGGCTGACGGCGTACGCGAACAACGGGATGGCGGACTACATCGCGATGGCGAAATACGCCCGTTACCGGCCGGAGCTGGGCCGGCGGGAGCTTTTCGCGGAAGGCGTCGAACGGGTGCGCGACATGCATCTGGGATTTTTCGCGGCGAAGCGGGAGAGCCGGATTCCCGCGGAGTTGCCGCCGGACATCGCGGAGCTGGCGGGCCCGCAGGCCGGGCTGCTGGCGCACGCATGGGCGGGACGGACGCTCGGGGAGCTCATCGGCGACGCCTTTGCCCAGGTGGCGGCGAAGAAGGTGCTGCCCAGCATGCGCTCGATGCAGTTTGGCGGGGAGGCGATCCTCCGGAACCACAGCCGCATGTTCAACTGCAGCTTCTCGAACGTGGACCGGGTGGAGTTTTTCCGGGAGTACTTCTTCCTCCTGCTCAGCGGCTGCGGGGTGGGCTTCTCAGTGCAGAAGCACCATGTCGCGCTGCTGCCGCCGCTGCCGGCGCGGGCGGCCGAGAACGACCTGCCGGTCGAGCACCACCGCGTGACCGACACGATCGAGGGCTGGGCGGACGCGCTACACGCGCTCATCGCCTCGTTTTACGAGGGCCGGATGATCGAGTTCGATTACTCGGCGATCCGGCCGCGGGGCGCGCCGCTGCGCACGTCGGGCGGCAAGGCCCCGGGCCATCTCCCCCTGCGCAAGTCCCTGCAGCGCGTCGCGGAAATCATGGAACGCGCCGCCGGCCGGTCGCTACGGCCGATCGAGATCTACGACATCAACATGTACGTCGCGAAGGCCGTGCTCGCCGGGGGCATCCGCCGGTCGGCGACGATCTGCCTGTTTTCACCGGACGACGAGGAGATGATGAACGCGAAGACCGGGAACTGGTTCGCGGACAACCCGCAGCGGGCGGCGTCGAACAACTCGGCGGTGCTCTCGCGCAGCGACCGCAACGCCGAGCATTTCCGGAAGCTGTTCAAGGCGCAGAAGGAGTTCGGCGAACCCGGCTTCTATTTCTGCGACCGGCCCGACGCCGGGTGCAACCCCTGCGCCGAGATCAGCCTGCTGCCGGTGGTGGACTGGGAGCTGTCGGCGGCCGAGCAGGAGACGCTGTTCCGCCACGGGTACAAGGGCGACCTGCCGGGCACGACGCGCCTGTCGGGCTTCCAGCACTGCAACCTCACGACGATCAACGGCCACGCCGCGGTGAGCGAGCCGGCCTTCTACAAGGCGTGCCTGGCGGCGGCGGCGATCGGCACCCTGCAGGCCGCGTACACGGACATGCCCTACCTGGGGCCGGTCACCCGCGTCATCAACGAGTACGACGCGCTCCTGGGTGTCTCGATCTGCGGCTTCATGGACAACCCGACGGTGCTCTTTGACCCGGAAGTCCTGACGCAGGGCGCCCGGCTGTGCCGCGCAGCGAACCGCCTGGTCGCCGCGCTCATCGGCATCCGCCCGGCGGCGAAGCTCGCGACCTGCAAGCCCGAGGGCACGGCCTCGCTCATCCTCAACGCCGCGTCGGGCATCCACCCGCACCACGCCCGGCGCTACTTCCGGCGCGTCCAGGCAAACCGCAAGGAGCCGGTCTATGCGTTCTTCAAGGCCGCGAACCCGCAGATGACGGAGCCGTCGGTCTACAACCCCGACACCGACGACGTGATCACGTTTCCCGTCGAGGCGCCGAAGAAGGCGATCCTCCGCAAGGACCTCACGGCGGTGCAGTTCCTCGAGCTGGTGAAGCTGGTCCAGCAGAGCTGGGTGATCCCGGGCGGAGACCCGCAGTCGCGGGCGCCGGACCTGCATCACAACGTGTCCAACACCTGCACCGTCAGTCCGACGGAGTGGGACGAAGTGGCGGAGTTCATCTGGTCGAACCGGAGGTTCTTCACCGGCATCTCGTTGTTCCAGGACGCCGGGGACAAGGCCTATGCGCAGGCGCCGCGGGAGGAGGTCATGACGGAGGCGGACATCTTCAAGTGGAACGCGCTCCGGCCGGGTCGCGTGGACTACACGCAGATGCGGGAGGTCTCGGACGAGACCGAGCTCAAGCAGACGGCCGCCTGCGCTGGCGGGGCGTGCGAGTTGCTGTGAGCGGGAACCGGGCGGGCTTTGGGGTGGACGGACCCGCGGGCGATGGCTCACGTTCGCGGGATGTTGCTGACCTGCCAGGCCGGATTCGAATCATTGCTGGGGCGTGAGCTGGCAGCGGCGGGTATTGCTGTGGCCGAGTCGGGGCCGGGTTGGGCGAGGACGGAGACGGAAGTCCCGGTCGAGGCGCTGGCTTTCCCGTGGCTCACGCTCAAGGCGCCGGTGGAACTGCGCGGCGAGTCCGTCAACGCGCTGGCGCAGCGGGTGGCGGAATTTTTCCTCACGAGCCTGCAGGGGGAGCGGATCGAGGCGGCATGGCCCAATGTGTGGCTGGGGCCGCAGGAAATCACCGGGCTCGGCCGGCGGATCTCCAGCGTGGAGGCGGCCTGCGGCGAATTCCTCCGCAAGCGGCTCTCCCGGGTGGCCAAGCTCGCGGTGGCGGACGTGCCGCGTGGCATGGGCCCGGCGCGCGGGCTGTTCGTGTATTTCACCGACTTTGGGCGGGTGTTCGTGGCGCGGGAGGCTTTCGTGCACGGCCAGCGCCGGATGGCGGACGACGACCTGGCGCCGTCGCGCTCGTACCTGAAGGTTGAGGAGGCCTACATCGTGCTGGGCCGCGAACCGGCCGGGGGCGAAACGGTGTGCGACCTCGGCGCCGCGCCGGGCGGTTGGAGTTACAGCGCGGCGAAGCGCGGGGCGCGCGTGCTCGCGATCGACAACGGCCCGCTGAAGGGCGGCGCGTTGAACCATCCCTTGATCGAGCACCGGCTGGAGGACGCGTTCAAGTTCACCGTCTCCAGGGACGAGCGCTTTGACTGGCTGTTCTGCGACCTGGTGGAGGAGCCGCATCACGTGCTGCAGCACCTGGTGACGCCGTGGCTGGCGCAGGGTTGGTGCCGGCGGTTCGTGATCAACCTGAAGTTCGGCCGCGTGGATGCCGTCGCGCTGCTCCAAGAACTGAGGGGCGCGGACTCGCCGTTCGTCCTGCATGCCCCGGGATTCCGGGTGCGGCACTTATATCATGACCGCGAGGAGTTCACGGTGGTGGGGGAAGCCGGCTCGTGAATGGCCGCGGATTGACGCGGATCCGGGTGAACCCAGGCCAGGGCGTTTCCCTTTTGCCATTCCGAGCGCAGCGAAGAATCCAGTTGGATGGTGCCGAAGCCGGACGCGGAATCTTACTGGATTCTTCGCTGCGCTCAGAATGACAAACCAACGAAGTTAGGGCGACGTGTCGGGCACGGCGGGCAGCAGGCGGGTTGGGGACGCCGCCCTGCTTTCGAACCCAGCCTCCTTACGTCGGCTGCTACTGGCGCTGGCGAGTTGGCAGAGATTTTCTTTTTTTGCCCTAGTCATCCGCCCGGGGGCGGTGCTTCATGTGGGAAGTTTTCCACCATGAAACGCATCCTCCTGAAACTTCTCCTGGTCGCGTGGCTCCTGCCGCTGGCGGCGATGGCCGGCGACCCGGCCTTCAACGGCCGCTGGCGCCTCGACGTGGCGCGCAGCACCGCGCTCGACGGCTGGTCCACGCTCGACCTCGTCATCCAGACGGACGGCAGCAAGGTCAGCCTGCTGCACGACCTGACGTGGCATTCGACCAAGGCCACCGCCACGAATGTGATCGATACGACGGCGCCGGCAGAGGTCGGGAATTTCTTCCGTCTCGATCAACGGCACATGGCGGTTTACGCGCGGCCCAAGGAGGCGGCGCATGTCACGGCGACGTGGATCGACGGCGGCCGTACGCTCCGCGTCGAGGCGCTGGTGCCGGTGGAAACCTCGCAGGGCAATACGACTCTGCGGCTCTACGACGAATACCGCCTGCTCGAGGGCGGCAGCGACCTGGTGCTGATCGAGCTCCACAACACGCGCAGCCGGCCGCTGGTGTATCGCTTCACGAAAGTGCCGGCGGAGGCGGCGAAGAAATAATCCCATGAAACGCCTGATCCTGACCTTGGCTTTGATTCTTTCGGCGACGGTGTGCGGTCGCGCCGCAGAGCCCGCCCCGGCCGTGCCGGCCCGCGAGGCCTACGTGATGCATTTCGACGGGGACTGGCGCGTGGCCGGCGGCCTGCCGGAGAAGGCGCTGCTCATCAGCCTGCAGGGCCTCGCGAACCGCGCCGCGCCGCAATTCTATGTGATCCACCCGCGGGATTACCAATGGGAGATCACGCTGCCGCTCTATGAATACTATGAGCACAAATATGGCGTGCACTTCACCGAACTGAAGACGGCGGGTGACGCGCTCACGCAGTTCAGGTCCGCGCTCAAGGGCTACGTGGTGTGGGACAAGGCCGTGCCTACGTCGCTCAACGTCGCCTTCACGATCGCCGGCCTTGAGGACGCGGTGGTGGTCACCGCGGACCTGATCCCGCTGGTGGAGCAGCACGGGCTGAAGCCGGTTGACGACCTGCGCGGCCGCTACACGGGCCGGACCGATGCGCAGATCTACCAGGACGCGGTGAACCGCTACTGGGCGCGCTGCAACCGGGACGCCGTGATGATGATGGGCGGGCAGCGCGGCGCCATCATGATGCCCGGCATGGCCGACTGGGGCGTGCGCGAGAAGATGTTCTTCCACGACCTTGCGGCGAATCCCGAGATCCCGGCCGAACTGGCGCTGGAGAAACGGCTGCTGTCCGAACTGAATCCCGGCGCGACCGTCTTCGGCTGGCATCCCTACGGCAAGGACACGGAGGAGATGCACACGACGCTGATCTCCAGTCACGGCCTCAAGATGGAGGGCCTGCATAACCTCCCGAACCTGAGCTTCAACTGCCAGTTCACGTTCACGCCCGGCTTCAAGTTCACCAACCACGCGCACGTGGCGCTCGATGCTAAGTTGGAGGCGCAGGACAAGGTCTACCTTTCGTTCGTGCAGTCCGACAGCATCGGCATCGGCGTGTGGACGAAGCCCGGCCGCGGCCAGCTGCCCTTCGCGTGGCAGGTCACGATGAACTGGACGAAGTTCTCGCCCGCAGCGCTGGAGTATTTCCACGAGAGCGCGACGCCGAACGACTACTTCATCGGCGGCCTGTCCGGACCGGGTTACATGTACCCGAACCACATCCCGGCGGACAAATTCCCGCTGCTGATGAAGCAGGCGAATGAACTCATGGGCCTGCTCGACGAGCACGTGCTGGAGATCATGGACAACTCCGCCGCCGACGGAAACCTGGGCAACGCCGACCTGACGAAGGAGACGGTGGACCGGTATTACCAGGCGTTCCCGAACGTGATCGGCTTCATCAACGGCTACGGTCCGGCACGCACCCGCGACCTGCGCGGCACGCAGCCGCTGATTTCGTATGATTACTACATCGACCCCCGCCGCCCCCGCGAGGAAGTCGCCGCCGACCTCGAGGAGCTCATCGCGCTGAATGCCAAGCGGCCATATTTCCTGCTCGTGCACGTGCGCGAGTCGAACGACGTCAACAGCCTGATCACGATCGTGAAGCAGCTCACGGGCCCGACGGAGGTCGTGCCGCTCGATGTCTTCCTCAAGCTCGCGGCGAGCAAGCAGACCTACACAACGCGCTACCAGGACCCCGCGGACCCGAAGCATTTTAAAGGCTTCTGAGCGCAACGTTCGCGTGCCGAGGGGCTAAATCGCTGATTCCGTCCCTCCGTCAATGTCACGTATTACGTGACATTGGCAAAGGTCCGCGGATGGAAGCGGCGAAGGTCGGAGTGAGTTTGTCACCCCTTAGGTGACAAACTCAGCGAGAGATTCCAGCGGGCGTGACGCTGCGCGCTTTTGTTTGGTTTTGGGCGGCGACTGCTCCAGCGTGCGGCATGGCTTCCTTTTCCAAGTTTGGTCCGGGCTCCCGTCCAGTGCCGCGTGCGTCGGAAAACGCCGGTGAATTCGTCGCGCCGGCCGGCGGCATGCGGCTGCGCGGCGCCTCGGAAGTGCCGGGGGGCAAGCCCGCGGCAGTGCCGGCGGTACGGGCCGAGGCGCCGGCTGGGGCCGAGCCGGCGGGTTCCCGCAGCGGGCCGGCGCGCCATGACGAACTGAAGCTCTGCGGGCTGGCGGCGGTGCGCGCGCGCTTTGCGCGCGATCCGGCTTCGATCAAGCGGCTGTTTTTCGACAAGGACACGGGGCAGCGGGTCGGCATCATCTGCAAGGTGCTCGCGCGGGAAAAGAAGATCTACCGGCAGGTGGAGCCGGCCGAGTTGGAGAAAATCTCCGGTTCGCTCCACCACGGTGGCATTGTCGCGGTGGTCTATGCCCCGCCGCTGCGGACACCGACTGGCGAGGATATCCGGGCATGGGCGAAGCGCGGCGAGCCGCTGCTGGTGCTCGACCGGATCGGCAATGCGCACAACCTGGGGGCGGTGGCGCGCACGGCGGCGTTTTTCGGCGTGCCTCGGCTGGTGATACCCGAGGATCCCGCCGCGGCGCGGCCCAATGATGCGGCCTATCGCGTGGCCGAGGGGGGATTCGAGCATCTGGAGGTATGGCGCGTGCCGGTTTTGGCGGCGTTTGTCCGGGAACTCACGGCGGCGGGCTATGAGGTGGTCGGCGCGGCGACGCGCGGCGGCCGGCTCGGGGCAAAGCGGGGTGAGGGCACCCCGCCCACATCGGAAACTGGGAAAGGGGCCGCCAAGCTTGTCGCGCTGGTTCTGGGCAACGAGGAGCAGGGGCTCGCGCCCGAGGTAACTGCGGCCTGCACGCGGCTCGTGACGATTCCCGGCAGCGGCAAGGTCGAGTCGTTGAACGTCTCGGTCGCGGCGGCGGTGCTGATGTGGGAGATTTTTCGCAGACCATAGCGCGCAGATTGGCCTGATTTGCGCGCTGTGAGTTGGGAAATTGGAGCTGGGAGATGGGATGCCGCGCCAGGATGGGCGGCCGTATTCGAACTCCGAGCTGCAGGCAGCGAACTCCGCCTGGGCTCAGCCCGGCTCAGTAATCATCCATCACGAACCGCATGATCCAGGTGAGGCAGATGCTGTAGAAGATGATGCCGGCGCCGCAGAAGAGCGCGCCGACGCTGGTCAAGCCGAGGTGCAGGGCTGGGACGAGGATGGCGATGAAGGCATCGCCGAGGATCAAGAGTGTCCAGTACTCGCGATTCCGGCGCGACATGCGCTTCTCCTTCAGCGTGATGTCGTTGAAGCCCGCCTGGTTGGCGTGGTCGAGGTTGGCGCGGAGAATGGCATGGACATCATTCAACGCTGGCGGCGGTGGCGGGAAGAGCGGCTCGGCTCTGGCGGCATTGGCCTGCTGGTAAAGTTTACGCAGGTCGATCGACCCGGTGTCGCCCGGCTCGCCAAGCGGACGGTTGGTGCGCTCGAATTCCGTCGGCTTGAACTGGAAGGTACGCGGCGGGGGCTCCGGTTCGGTCGGATCGGCGGGAGCGTCGCTCATGCCGGAAGCGAAGGCGGAAAGCGCGGCGAGGCCAAGTGGGAAAGGACGCGGAAGAACACGTAGCCCTTTGAAAGGAGGCCTTCGTGGGCCAGTAACGCGGTCTTTTCATGGCAGCGTCCGTCCGTTTAAACTTCTCCAGCAAACCCGGACGGGACATGAACGTTGCAACAAGGACCACCCCAATCCCCATGGTTTCCCGCTCGTCGCCTCCTGAGAACGCCGCGGGCCAGTTTGACTGGCCGCTGGCCTATGAGGCCGAGCACTTGCTGGGCCGCTGGGTCGAGACCTTCCTGCGCCACAACGGCTTTGCGCGCGGGCTGGCCGCCCGCATGCGGGAGGAGACCGGGACGGATTTCTACGAGTGGGTCGACCATCTCGTGATGGGGCCCGAGCACGCCGCGGAACTGTGTGCCGCCGGCCTGGTTGAGGAGCCGGCTGGCGGCCCGGCGGGCGTGACGGTACTGCACCATCCGAAGGCGATGATGCCGCGCGTCCTGCTGCGCGCCGGCGGCAGCAGCGGCGGGGTGCCTTCCGTGCTCGCGGTGCGGCCGGAGTCGGTCGTGGATTTTCTCGCCCGCCATGACCTGGCCCCGGTGATCGAGGGTGAGTTCGGGGCCCGCCTGCGCCGGGCCGTGGTGGCCGAGGAGAACGGCACGCGGTTCGAGGCGGTCGAGCGGCTGGGCTGGCGTGGCTTCACGGCCGGACCCGCCGAACGGGCCGATGCCGTGGTGAAGGCGCGCGAGCTGTGGCGCACGCGGAAGCGCGATTTTCCCGACGACGCGGACGGGGTGAGGCACGCCTTGGCGGTGCTGGACCAGGTGCTGGCGTTGGTGCCGCGCGACGTGGCCTGCGAACTGTTTTTCTCCGAGGAGCGGGTCTACTGGGAGTCCCGCAACCGGGCCGGCCGGGTGCAGAAGCGCCGGCAGGACCTGCTCGGACTCGGCTGGGGCAACCACGATCATCACACGTTCCGCTGCTCGCGGCGGCTGTTCCCCGACCTGATCGGGTTCCTGTCGCGGCTCGGGCTGGACAAGCGCGAGCGCTACTATGCGGGCGAGGAGGCGGGCTGGGGCGCGCAGATCATGGAATCGGCGGCGGCGGGCATCGTGGTTTTCGCCGACGTGGACCTGAAGCCCGGTGAGATCGACATCGACTTTGCGACGCAGCGGCTGCCTGAGCTACCCGCGCTGCGCACGGTCGGGCTCTGGTGTGCGCTGCATGGCGACAGCTTCCTGCAGGCGGGCATGCACCACCTGGAGGCGCGGTTTGATTTCGCGCGGCTGCGCGACCAGCTGGGCGCCGAGGGTGTGGCGACGATGAAGCCGTTCTCGGATTTCGCGTTTCTCAAGCAGGCCTTCACCGAGGGCGAACGCTGGCGCGTGCCAACCGGGCGAATCACGGCCCTGCTCCGGCGCGGGCTCATCACCCCGGCGCAGGCCGACAGTTTCGCCGGGGACGGAGCCATCGGCAGCCACTTGGAGAACCTCCAGCGCAAGGGCGGCTTCAAGGGGTTCAACCAGAAGGCGGTCAGTGCGATCATCGCCGCGACCGACCCGCGGAGGATTCACGGGCGGGATTTGTCGTGACCACAAATGCACCCGAATTCCCACGAATCCGGACAACGACCAAAACCCGGGCGCACGGGGCCGGCGGCTAATTTGTTTTGCGCCGGAATTCGTGTTCATTCGGGTCCATTCGTGGTTGAAACTCCAATGTCATGAGCACGAACGTCAAAAAAACCGCGGCCGAGATTTTCCCCCGCCTCGGCCTGAAGGTGCACAACCGCGGGGTCTTTGCCGGCGAGTGGTTTGGGTCGGGCACGCCGATCGAGAAATACTCGCCGATCGACGGCAGCGTGCTCGGCTACGTGTCGACCGCGACGCATGCCGACTACGACCGGGCGGCCGGGGCGGCGCAGCGGGCGTTCCTGACCTGGCGGGAAGTGCCGGGGCCGAAGCGCGGCGAAGTGGTGCGCAAGCTCGGCGAGGCCCTGCGGGCGCACAAGCGCGACCTTGCCAAACTGGTCACGCTCGAGACCGGCAAGATCCTCGCGGAAGGCGAGGGCGAGGTGCAGGAGATGATCGACATCTGCGATTTCGCAGTCGGCCTGTCGCGCCAGCTGTACGGCCTGACGATCGCCACGGAGCGCCCCGGCCACCGGATGATGGAGCAGTGGCACCCGCTGGGCGTGGTGGGGATCATCTCGGCCTTCAATTTTCCCGTCGCCGTCTGGTCCTGGAACAGCGCGCTGGCGGCGGTCTGCGGCGACGCGACGCTCTGGAAGCCCTCGGAGAAGACCCCGCTCACCGCGGTGGCCTGCGTGAAGATCGCGGAGCGCGTCTGCCGCGAGTGCGGCGCGGACCCCGCGATCTTTTCCCTCGTGGCGGGTGACGGTGCCAGTGTCGGCGAACTGCTCGCCGCGGACCACCGGCTGCCGCTGGTGTCGGCGACGGGCTCGACGCGCATGGGGCGCCGCGTGGGCGAGGTGGTGGCGAAGCGATTCGGGCGCCCGCTGCTGGAGCTGGGCGGCAACAACGCGATCATCGTCACGCACTCGGCCGACCTGAAGCTGGCGGTACGCGGCATCCTGTTCGGCGCGGTGGGCACGGCCGGCCAGCGCTGCACGAGCACGCGCCGGGTCATCGTGCACGAGTCGGTGGAAACGAAGCTGCTGCAGGCTCTGCTGGAGGGCTACAAGCAGGTGCGCATCGGCAATCCGCTCGACCCGGAGACGCTGATGGGCCCGCTGATCGATTTTGCCGCGGTGGAAAACTTCACGAACACCCTCACGGCGGCAAAGCAGCACGGCGGTCGCGTGCTCACCGGCGGCAAGCGGCTGACAGGCGCGGGCTACGCCAGCGGGCTCTATGTGACCCCGTGCATTATCGAGGCGGAAAACGCCTGGAGCGTGGTGCAGCACGAAACCTTCGCCCCGATCCTGTACGTGATGAGCTACCACACGCTGGGCGAGGCGATCGCGCTGCAGAACGGTGTGCCGCAGGGGCTGAGCTCGGCGATCTTCACCAACGATGTGCGCGAGGCGGAGACGTTCCTCGCCGCGCGCGGCAGCGACTGCGGCATCGCCAACGTGAACCTGGGCACCAGCGGCGCGGAGATCGGCGGGGCGTTTGGCGGCGAGAAGGAGACCGGTGGCGGCCGCGAAAGCGGCAGCGACGCCTGGAAGGCCTATATGCGGCGGCAGACGGCGACCGTGAACTACTCGAAGGAGCTTCCGCTGGCGCAAGGGATAAGGTTCGGCGGCTGAGCCGGCCCCGGCCCGACTGCAGCCGGTTGATGACGCAACTTCTGATTGTGCCGGCCCGGCAAATTCGCAGGATGACCGCATGGCGATCCCGGTCCTGCGGCATGCGCGCCCCCGGCGCATCATGGTCCGGGCCCTTTGGGGAGCCGGGCTGGTCGCAATGGGAGGCTGCCGCGACCTTTGCACCCCGGATACAACCTGGTCGCCGCCGGTGGCGCTTGTCACCCAGCAGGCTTGGAAGGAAGCCGCCATGGTGGCGGAAAAAGTACCGTCGAGCATGGTTGTAATCGGTCGCGGTGGCAGCATGGAGCCGCTCTACCCGGATGGAACCGTCCTGGTCGTGCGGCGCTTGCGCTGGGAGAACATGGTCCCCGGGATGACCACGCTCTACCGCAAGGATCCGGACAACCCGTACAACCTGGTGGCACACGTGCTGGTGGCACGGGACAAGCCCGGCGTCAGATGGACGGTGCAGGGGCTGGCCGTCGATGTACCCGACGCGGACAAAGTGACCTCGGAAAATTATGTCGGCACCGTGGTGGCCGCCTTTCGCCAGATCAAGCCGCAGGAGGTGAAGGGAATCATCCGGGAGGTTTCGCATTACCAGTCCGGGACCTGCCTCCTCCGCTGCCACGTGCAAGCAGCACCGCCGCAGCAAATGGCTGCGGGTGATCCGCCTCGCGACGTGAAGCGTGAAAGTTTCCATACCCGGACGATTCCCCTTGGGTCCCCCGGGTCGTGGCAATTACCGGCGGTTGATCCGGCCAAGGTCTTTTGCTGCCGATAAGGCGCCTGGGGGCGGACTCCAAGGGGGATAGACCGCATTACCGTTTCCGCCCCTGCTGAAAAAAATCGCCAGCCGTCCGGCTTTTGTCCAATAACACGGTCCACTTTCCCATGAAAATCCGCCTCCTGCTCCTCTCCCTCGCTGTTGCCTTCGTTCCTGTTTCCGGCCTGCGGGCCCAGGACGCCAAACCGGCCGCGCCGGCCGTCCCGGCGGAAAAGCCGGAAACCGAGCTGGAACAGACCATGGGCAAGATGGGCAAGGCCTGGAAGCAGGTCCGGCGGGCCGCGCGCGACGGCAAACTGACCGCAGCCACGGCCGATCTCGTCGCCACCATCCGGACCAACGCCGAGGCGGCGACCAAGCTCACGCCCGCGCTCGAGGCGGAAAAGCCCGCGGCGGACCAAGCCAAGTTTCAGGCGGACTATGTGGCGCAGATGAAAAAACTCATCGAGAAGCTCTCCACGCTGGAGGCCACGCTGAAGGCCGGTGACACGGCGACCGCGACCAAGCTGGTGGCGGAAGTCGGCGACCTGATGAAATCCGGGCACAAGGATTTCCGGAAACCGGAAGAGCACAAATAAGCGGAAGGCGGCAGGCTTTAAGCCTTGGGCTGAAGTCAGGGCATCGGCCTGCGCCAAGGGGCTGGGCCTGACATTTTCTCCGGCAGGCATTTTTGCCGTTTTGCCCGACGCTGGCCTTGCCAGGCAAACATAGCTTAACGCCCATAGCCTAGCGCTGCGGCTGGCGCAGCGGGCCGCTCTCAGATATCCCAGTTGGCATACTCATCGCCGAGTACGGGCGAACCGCCCTTGTCCCGGCGGGGCCGGACCACGAGCTGGTCGCCCTTGAAATACGCGACGGAGTCCGGGGGAACCGACTTCATGATCCACACATTGGAGCCGATCACGCTGTTTGCCCCGACATGGGTGTCGCCGCCCAGGATCGTGGCGTGGGCATAGATCGTGACATGGTCGCCGATGTCGGGATGGCGCTTGGTGCCCTTGACGGGATCGCCGGTGGGATCGGTCTCGAAGGACTTGGCGCCGAGGGTGACTCCTTGGTAGAGCTTCACGTGATTGCCGATGCGGGCGGTTTCGCCGATGACGACCCCCGTGCCGTGGTCGATGAAAAAATGCGTGCCGATGGTGGCGCCCGGATGGATGTCGGTGCCGGTACGCTCGTGGCCGTACTCGGTGAGCATGCGGGGCAGGAGCGGGATGCCGAGCCGGTACAGCACCTGGGCGAATCGCTGGACGGAAATGGAGAGCACGCAGGGGTAGGCGAGGATGATTTCCTCGACGCTGCGCGCGGCGGGATCGCCCCGGTAGGCGGCCGTGACATCGGTCTGGATGACCTGGCGCAGCGCGGGCAGCTGGCCGAGCGCCTCGGCCGTGAGCGCGCGGGCGCGGTCCGCGGGGTGGGGATCACGGGAGAAGCGCAGGCTTTTCTCGACCTCCGTCTTCAGCCGCTCCTGCAGGCCGGAGAGGAGGGCGTCGACGTGCGCCGGCACGTCCTTTTTGGTTAGCGCGGTAGCCTCGAAAAACCCCGGAAACATCAGGTGCATGTAATCCGACGCGAGGCGCTGCACCGAGTCCTGGGCGGGGAGGTTGACCCCGTCGAGGTGGTTGATGCCGCCGTGCTGCTGGTAGGAATCCAGCAAGGCCTGTTTGATGGGGTCGAGGTTCACTGGAAAAAGTTCGAAGGATAAAATCCGAAATCCGAAGTGAATCCAAACTTCGGAAATATTCTAACAGTAAATGGAAGACGGGATCCCCTCGCGTCCGGGCTGGACCGGAAAACGCCGGATCCGGCTTGGATTTCGAGCTTCAACCTACGGGCTTCAAATATGGTACATCTCGCTGCCGCTCTTCGTAATCAGGCTGTCGAGGGTGCAGTCGCGGGCCTTTTCCTCCAGCACGGTGCGCAGGTCGGTCCAGACCTCCTTCATGCGCTGGCCGGTGCGGCCCTCGTAGTTGCCGCTGAAGCCGATCAGCTCGCCGTCGATGACCTTCATGATGTCATACAGCGTGATCTGGTCGGGCGGCCGGGCGAGGGCATAGCCGCCCTGGATGCCGCGCTTGCTGGTGATCAGGCCGCCGTCGCGCAGCTCGCACAGGATCTGGGCGAGAAAGTTGACGGGCACGGCCTCGGCCTTGGCGAGCGGATCGATCTGGGTGTACTCGCCCGAGCCGTGCAGCCGCGCCATTTCGGCTAGGACGCGGCAGGCATAGTCGACTTTGACGGAGATCTTCACGGCTAGATGACGAACTCGCTGCTCTCGGGCCGGACGACCTCGGTTGGCGGGTAGAGCATGCCGGCGGCCACGGTGGCGTGCGTGCCCTGCTCGATGAGGATGAACGAGCCGGTGAGCCGGTTGGTCGCATAGCCGTCATAAAATATGGGTTGGGCGGTGCGCAGGGAGATTTCCCCGATGTCGTTCAGCGCGAGCCCGGCGGGCGTGGGCTCCTCCTCAAAGGTGCTGATGTTCAGGCGGTGGTCGATGGCGGTCACGATGGCCTGAACGCTTTGGGTGGTGTGTTTGAGCCAGTATTTCTTGCCGATCTGGAGCGGGCGCTGGTGCATCCAGCAGACGTTCGCGCGGAGCTCGGTGCCGGTGCCGGGCAGATGGTGGTCCCAGGCGACGATCATGTTGCCGCGGCTGACGTCGAGGTCGTGCTCCAGTTGCAGCGTGACGGACTGCGGGCAGAACGCCTCATCCACCGGACCTTCGTAGGTGTGGATTTCCTTCACCTTGGTGATGTGCCCGCCGGGGAGCACCATGACCTTCTGGCCCGCGCGCACGATGCCGCCAGCAATCTGGCCGCTGAACCCGCGGAAATCATGGAGCCTTGAATCCGTGGGGTTGTTCGGACGGTTGACCCACTGCACGGGCAGGCGGAAAGCGTTGAGGTTCCAGTCGCTCCCGATGTGGACCGTTTCGAGGTGCTGCAGCAACGTCGGCCCGGGATACCACGGGGTGTGCAGCGAGGCATCGACGACATTGTCGCCGAGCAGCGCGCTGATCGGGATGAACTTCACGTCCTTGATGTCGAGCCGCGGCAGGAAGCTCTCGAACTCGGCGCGGATCTCGTTGAAGCGCTGCTCGCTCCAGCCGACGAGGTCCATCTTGTTGACCGCCACCACAAGGTGGGGGATGCGCAGGAGGGCGGTGAGGTAGGTGTGCCGGCGGCTCTGCTCGATGACGCCGGTGCGGGCGTCGACGAGGACGATTGACAGGTTCGCGGCGGAGGCGCCGGTGACCATGTTGCGCGTGTACTGGATGTGGCCCGGGGTGTCGGCGATGATGAACTTCCGGCGCGGGGTCGCGAAGTAGCGGTAGGCGACATCGATGGTGATGCCCTGCTCGCGCTCGGCGCGGAGGCCGTCGGTGAGGTTAGCGAGATTGACCTGGCCGCCGCCGGTAATGTCGGCGGAACGCTCAAGCGCCTCGAGCTGGTCCTCCATCAGGGACTTGGAATCGTAGAGCAGGCGGCCGATCAGGGTCGACTTGCCGTCATCGACGCTGCCGCAGGTATTGAAGCGGAGAATTTCGACGGCAGGTCGAAACTCCCCGGTGGGAGGTGGGAGATGGGAGATGGAAGATGGAAGACCCGTAAGCCCGGATTTGACGGGCTGGGCGGGTGTGAAAGGGGCGACGGACATAATTCAGTTTTTGGTGACGACGGTGCGAAGCAGGCCGGTGACCAGCTTGCCAGAGTTGATGCAGCGATGGCGAAGCTCCAGCTGTTCCGGGCCGCTAATGTAACGGTTGTCGAGAAGCACGTAGCTCATGGAACGAACTTCGCCGCAGGAGCGGCGGGCGATATTATAGAATTGGGCCTTTTCAGCCGAGTGCCGACTCTCCCAGCCCTCCGCTATGTTATTCATCACCGACACGGCGGCGCGCCGCAGCTGGTCACTGAGTCCAAAGTCACGTGAAAGCGGTTCATGGCGGCAAAGAGCGTAGACTTCGTTGGTGAGTGCACGCGCTTCCTTCCAGCCATGGAGATCCTCAAACTGCAAATGATTGTTATCCATGCACCTAAGAGTGTGTGTTCGATCTTCCATCTTCCATCTCCAATCTTCGCCGGTTAGAAGTAACCGGCTTTTTTCCGGTCTTCCATCGCGGCTTCGGAGGATTTGTCGTCGGCGCGGGAACCGCGCTCGGTCACGCGGGCGGCGGCGATCTCGGTGATGATGTCGTCCACACTGTCGGCGGGTGACTCGACCATGCCGGTGCTGATGATGTCGCCGATGGTGCGGACGCGGACGACGAGTTCCCGCACCTCCTCGTGCGGCCTGGGCGGGACGAGGTCGTTGGCCGGCAGCCACTGGCCGTGGCGGCGGACGCACCGGCGGCGGTGGCTGAAATAGATGCCGGGCACCTCGAGGTTTTCGCGGCGGATGTACTCCCACACGTCCTGCTCGGTCCAGTTGCTGAGCGGGAACACGCGCATGTTTTCGCCGGGATTGAGGCGGGCGTTGTAGAGGTTCCAGATCTCGGGGCGCTGGTTCTTCGGATCCCACTGGCCGAAGCTGTCGCGGAAACTGAAGAAGCGCTCCTTGGCGCGGGCCTTCTCCTCGTCGCGGCGGGCGCCGCCGATGCAGCAGTCGAAGCGGAACTCCTCGATGGCGGCGAGGAGGGTGGGAATCTGCAGGCGGTTGCGGCTGATCTCGCCGGGGGCGGGAATCGCGATCCCGCGGGTGATCGCATCGTCAACGGTGCGGATGATGAGCTTGGCCCCGAGTTCGCGGGCGCGGTGATCGCGGAACGTGTTCAGTTCCGGGAAGTGATGGCCCGTGTCCACGTTGAGCAGCGGCATCGGCAGTTCCGACGGCCGGAAGGCTTTTTCAGCCAGCCGCAGGAGGCAGATGGAGTCCTTGCCGCCGGAGAACAGCAGGGCCGGGCGTTCGAATTCGCCGGCGACCTCGCGCATGATGTGGATGGCCTCGGTCTCGAGGTGCTGCAGGTGATCTAGGTGGTAAGTGGGCACGGACGTTGGAAGCACGAAGGCGGAAATCCGAAATTCGAAAAGAGGGGTAAGACTAGGGTTATAAGGATGGCGCAAAATTCAAAAAATGTCAGCGTCCGAGTCGCGGGCTTTCGAATTTCGGATTTTGATCCTCGAATTTAGCGAGCCTGGGCACCCCAGGCCGCATGCAGGCCGCACTCGCGCTTTTCGTCGGCCTTGGCGGGATCAAAATAGTCCCACTCGTTGGGCAGGCGATGCCGGGCCAGATAGGCCTCAAGGTCGGCATCGCTCCAATGGAAGAACGGGCTGACCTTGAGCGCGCCAAAGTTGGCGTCATGGGACACGATATCGAGGCCGGCGCGGTTGGGATTCTGCACCTTGCGCAGGGCGGTGATCCAGACCGTGGGGGCGAGTTCGCGCATGCCGCGCTGGAACGGCTCGAGCTTCATCTGCCGGCTGAAGCGCTTGAGTCCCTCCTCGTCCGCGAGGTCGGGCAGCGGACCGTAGATAGCGTCTCGGTGCGCTGGAGTCAGGGTCGGCAGGTAAGGCTTGAGGTTGAGTTTCAGGAGGGCGGTCAACGCCTCGGCGTGACGGTAGGTGGCGGCGCGATTGTAGCCGTGGTCGACCCACAGGACGGGAATGTCGGGCTGGATCTGGACGACGAGGTGCAGGATCGCGGCCTCGTAGGGCCGGAAGTTGGTCGAGACGAGCGCGCGGCCCCTGGCCTGGGCGACGGCCCAGCGGACGATTTCGAGCGGGCCCTGGGAGCGCAATTCGGTGTTCCAGCGGGAAATTTCTTCAGGGGACATGGGGAGCCGCCGAGCGCGGCGGAGTTAGGAGATGGAGGCTTGGAGATGGAAAGGCGGGTCGCGGGCAGCAGCTTCGGGCGCGGAATTCGAACTACGAACTCCCCGCTGCAATCTTCGAATCGGCCGCGGCCGCCGCGGCCAATTCAACTTCAGGCCAGAGGACGCGCGCGGCGAAGTCGCCGAAGCGTTCGCCAGGCTGGCGCGTGGTCTTCCAGCGGGTGAGCAGCGGGCGCAGCTCGGCCTCAACGTCGGCCTCCTTGATGACGTCCTTGTAGACGCGATTGAGGCGGGTACCGGAGGCGTTGCCGCCGAGCCAGAGCTGGTAGCGGCCGGGCGCCTTGCCGACGAAGGCAATCTCGGCCATGTAGGGACGCGCGCAGCCGTTCGGGCAACCGGTCGAGCGGATGATGATTTCCTCGCCGCCGAGTCCGAGCTCGCCGCCGAGTTTTTCAATGCGGTCGATGAGGCCGGGCAGCATGCGCTCGGATTCGGCGAGGGCCAGGCCGCAGGTGGGCAGGGCGGGGCAGGCCATGGCGGCGGCGTGCAGGATCGAGGCCTGATGGTCCACCTTGACGCCGTGCGCAGCGAGCAGGCCGGTGACAGCCGCGCGGTCGTGTTCCGGGATATTGGCGAGGATGACGTTCTGGTTGGCCGAGAGGCGGAATTCGAGGTTCGGGAATTTCTCGGCGACCTGACGCAGGGCGGTCTTCAGGGTGTGGCCGGCGACGTCCTTGATTCGGCCGGTCTCGACGAAAAGTGTCAGGAACAGGCTGCCGTCGACAGCGCGATGCCAGCCGTAGAGATCGCCAGTGGTGGTGAATTCGAAGCGGCGCACGCCGGAAAGGATGTTGCCCGCGCGGCGGTTGACCTCGGCGTGCACCCAGGCGGTGCCGCGCTCCTCGACGACATACTTGAGGCGGGCATGCTTGCGGTTGGTGCGGTCGCCGAAATCGCGGTGGATCGTGAGCACGGCCTTGGCGACGTCGATGAGGTGTTCGGGTGTGATGAAACCGATCACGTCGGCGAGGCGCGGGTAAGTCTGGACGTTGCCATGGCTGCGGCCCATGCCGCCGCCGACGGCGACATTGTAGCCGACGAGCTGCTCGTTCTCCACGACGGCGATGAAGCCGAGGTCGTTCGTATAAACATCCATGTCGTTGACCGGCGGGATGACGAAGGACGCCTTGAACTTGCGGGGCAGGTAATTCGGGCCGTAGAGCGGATCGACGAAGGCCTTGTTCGCGGGCTCGTCGAGATTGAGCTGAACGTGGTCGATCCAGATCGAGTGGTAGGCCCGGGTCTGGGGCGCGAGGGCGTGCATGACGCGCACGCTGTCGGCGTACACCTGCTCGCGGACCTTGGTGTAGGCGGGCGTGGGCGAGGCGGTGATGTTGCGGTTGACGTCGCCGCAGGCCGCGAGCGTGGAAAGCAGGGACTCGTTGATCTTCCTGACCAAGGTGCCGAGGCCGGATTTGAGGACGCCGTGGAACTGAATGCTCTGGCGCGTAGTGATGCGCAAGGTGTTGTTGCCGTATTTGGTTGCGAGATCGTCGAAGGTGATCCACTGCGCCGGGGTCATGACGCCGCCGGGAATGCGTCCGCGGATCATCATCATATACTTCTTCGCGGTCTTGCGCAGATCGCGATCATCCTGCTGGTAGATGCCGTGAAACTTGAGAAATTGTTCGTCGTCCTCGGCGAAGCGATCCGCCGCGGGATTGGTCAGGACCCCGGCAATGGTGCCGCCGAGGGTGGGATCGCCGAGCTTAACGAGCTCGTTCTTGGTGAGGGAAGTGGCGGCAGGAACGGACATGAAAAAGTTTATAGTTGATTAACTGACTCAAGAACTCAAGTTAAGAATCGATGGCCAGTAAAGCAGGAAACCAAGCCTATGACAGCCTCAGCCCGGTTGGGCGCGTTACCCTCGTGGGTGCCGGCCCGGGGGCGGCGGATTTGATCACACTGCGGGGTCAACGGGCGCTGGCGGAGGCGGATGTGGTGGTTTACGACGACTTGGCCAACGCGGATCTGCTGGAATTCTGTCCGGCGCAGGCAACGCGGATCTACGTGGGCAAGCGCGCCGGCCGCCATTATACGCCGCAGGAGGAAATCGGGTCGATTCTCGTGCGGGAGGCCCGGCTGGACCGGCATGTGGTCCGGCTCAAAGGCGGTGATCCACTGGTGTTTGGCCGGGTCGGCGAAGAGGCGCAGGTGCTTGCGGAGGCGGGGATACCCTTTGAAATCGTCCCGGGCGTGACGGCGGCCTCGGCGGCGGGTGCGGTGGCGGGGATTCCGCTGACCCAGCGCGGGCAGGCCTCGGCGGTGGTGTTTGTGACCGGGCACGAATGCCGGGATAAACCGGATGAGACGGCGGTGGACTGGCGGGCGCTGGCCCGCACGCGCGCCACATTGTGCATTTATATGGGCGTACGGCGGTTGCCGGTGATCGCGGCGGAGCTGCGGGCCGGCGGATTGAGCGGCTCAACGCCCATGGCTGTGGTTACGCATGCGACGTTGCCGCAGCAGACGGTGCTGACAGGCGACCTTGATTCCGCTTCGACCTTGGTGGCCGCGCTCGCGGGTCAACCCGCCCTGATCATCGTGGGCGAAGTCGTTCGGCTTGCAGAGGTGCTTACACAGGCACGCGCCCGGCTGGAAACCCTGCCGGTATGACGGGCAAGGGCCGCGCGCCCCGGCCTCGAGGGAAAATGCCACGGAAGCCCGTCCTTCCGTGCGTGCTGCTGATGGACAATGGTTCTCTGCGGCCGGCGGCGATCCGGAAGTTGCGCGGTTTGGCGGCGGCACTGGGCCGGAGCCTGGGCAGTAAGGTCGAACCGGTGTCGTTGCTGCATTCGAGTGCAGTGCCGGCAAGCAAGCTGGGCGGCCGCAAGGCCGAGATTCTTGAGCCCGCGGTGTTGCGCCGGGCGCAGGCCGGGGTGCGGGATTTCGTGATCGTGCCCCTCTTCTTCGGCCGCAGCCGGGCGCTGACAGAGTACATTCCCGAGCGGCTGGCGCTGTGGCAGAAAACCCATCCAGACCTGCGCGTTCGACTGGCTGCGCCGCTCGCGGCGGCGGGTGATGACCGGTTGGCGCGACTCCTTGAGGAACAGGTGCGGGCCACACTCACGCCCGCATTCCTGCGGGGGGAAAAGGCGCGGGTTGCGCTGGTGGATCACGGCAGCCCGGTGAAAGCCGTGACACAGGTGCGCAACCGGCTCGCCGGCCAGCTCCGCCGCCGGTTGGGCCGCAGTGTCGCGCGCGTGGCGGCGGGCAGCATGGAGCGCCGGCCGGGCTCCGCGTATGCCTTCACCGAACCATTGCTGGAAAACCTCCTGGCGACGCCACCGTGGAACGCCGGGCCGGTCATCGTGGCCCAGCTTTTTCTGCTGCCCGGCCGGCATGCGGGACCGGCGGGTGACCTCGCGGCGATCTGCCGGCGGGCGCGGGAAAAAAATCCGCGATTGCGGACGGTGCGGACCAAACTCCTCGGCGATCATCCCGGCCTGATCGAGATCCTAGCCGACCGGTTTTATGCGCTGGCGGGCCGTCGCCGATCGCCCATTGCCAAACTGGCCAGGCGCGGTTTGTTGGATTGAGTTGGGTGGAGGAACGCGGGATGACTGGAGGGGATGACACCCCAAGAGCTTGAAGCGGAATTCCCGCTCGGTCCCGATTCGCGGCCCCAGCCCGGCGTGCCGCGGGGCCGGCTCGAGAAATTCACGTGGAGCACGAGCCGGATTTTTCCCGGCACCGTGCGCGACTACTGGGTTTATGTGCCAGCGCACTACGACGCGGCGAAGCCGGCGTGTGTGTTCGTGGTACAGGATGGCGAGGCGCACTGGCAACAGGAGCGGCGCTGGCGGCTCCCGACGATTCTCGACAACCTGATCCACCAGCGGGCGATCCCGGTCATGATCGGGATCTTTATCAATCCCGGGATAATCCCGGCGTCGGTCGAGGGTGCGCCCGGGCGCATCAACCGCAGTTTCGAATACGACAGCCTGGGCGACCGCTATGCGCGCTTCCTGACCGAGGAGATCCTGCCCGAGGTGGGCCGCCGCTACGCACTGGCGCAGGACGCCAACAGTCGCGCGATCATGGGCGGAAGCAGTGGCGCGATGTGCGCGTTCAACGCCGCCTGGGAGCGTCCCGACGCGTTCTCGCGCGTCCTCAGCATCGTTGGTTCCTACACGCCCATGCGCGGTGCCGATACCCTGGCGCCGTTGATCCGGGTGACGGAGCCGAAGCCGCTGCGGGTGTTTTTGGAGAGCGGCGCCCGGGATTTTAAGATGTTTTGCGGCGACTGGTGGACGGCCAACCTGGCGATGCTCACGTCGCTCGAGTACGCGGGCTACGAGGTCAACCATGCCTGGGCGGAGAACGCGGGCCACGACGATTTCCACGGCTCGATGATTTTTCCCGAGGCCCTGCGCTGGCTCTGGCGGGATTACCCGCAGCTGGTGCGGGCCGGGGTGAATTCCAGGCAGGCCCTCGCGCGCGTGACGGTGCCGGGCGAGGGATGGGAGCTGGTGGCGGGCGAATACATGGCGGCGACGGCGCTGACGGCAGGCCCGGCGGGCGAGGTGTTTGTTTTCAGCCCGTATGAAAAGTGCGTTTACCGCATGGAAAATGACGGAGCGGCGGTGAAATTTGCCGAAGGATTCGAGGGCGCGCAGGGCCTCAGCTGCGGGTCCGATGGAAAGCTCTATGCCTGCCAGCCCTCGGCCCGAAGGATCCTGGCCTGTGATCGGGACGGCCGGACCGAGGCCTGGCTGGAGGACATTGATGCGCACAGCGTAGCATTCGCGGCGAACGGCAACGCCTATGTGACCGACCTGGTCAACCGCTGCATCTGGCTCATTCCGCCCACGGGCGGGCGGCGCGTGGTGGCCCAAAATTTTGGCCGGCCGGCGGGCGTGGGGCTCTGGGCGGACCAATCACAGCTCATCGTGACCGACGAGCTGGGACTGGTCGCGCATCTGTTCATGATTTTGCCGGATGGCGGACTGGCCCACGGCGCCCCGTTCTTTTCCCTGCATCGTCCCGGTGACGAAGTGACCGGCCCGACGAGCGGCGAACTGGCCGTTAGCCGGCACGGCTGGATCGTGTTCGCGACGGAGCTCGGCCTGAAAATCTCCGACCGCAACGGCCTGATCGCCGGCATTCTCTATCCGCGGCGGGGCAAACGGGTCGACGGGGTGGCGCTGGGCGGAAAGGAACAGGACCGGCTCTACCTGACTGACGGCCGCTGCGTCTACCGCCGCAAAATCCGGAACGCGGAAAATCTCTGGTGCTAGCCGCGGGTCGCGGCGGAGATCGGAGTTCGCAGATGGAAGATCGGGAATACCCGTCCAACGAGCCGGCTGCCTGTGTCAGGCCGCAAATCCACGGTGCCATCTTTCCGGACGAAGTCACCGAGCTGCGAACGGCGAACTTCGATCATTGATGAGCGGCTCGGCCGCTTAGCAGATCCGCTGCCGGGGCTTGAGGTAGCCGTCGTCCCACGCGCTCAGCTTGAGCGGGAGTTTGCGCCAGTAGTATTTCAGGTCGTCCGACTGCCAGTTGGCGTAGATCTCGTCCCACTTCAGCGTGCAGTGCGGGTTGAGCGAGCTGTTGTCCACGACCTCATCGATTGGTTGGTAGCGCACGTCCATCGAGAGGCGGATGCGGTCCTTGAACTGGCAGCGCGCGGCCTTGTGCACGGTGTGGCTGGGGAACGTCAGCACATCGCCGGCCTCGTATTCGCCCTCCATCCACTCGGTCTCGGACGGGCAGAGCGGCACGGCGAAACCGCCCGCGCCACGGGCCGGCTGGACCGGGAGGTAGCCCTGGGTGTGTGAGCCGCGCAGCACCATGAGGCCGCCGAGCGGCTTGGGGCAGTCGCCCACGGGAAACCAGCAGGTCCAGGTCTGGGCGGAACCCTGGATGTAGGGAAAGTCTTGGTGCGGCGGCGTCGGCACCATGCAGGTATGCGGCGTGACCATGCGGGCGATGTGGCGCGGATGCACCAGCACCTCGCGGCCGAACAGCGTGCGATAGATCTCCAGCAGGCGCGGGTGGTGCGGCAGGCGATGAAAGCGCTCGATCTTCTGCACGTCGTGGTACGCATCGGCGGTGACGCCGACATCGGTGCGGTGCATTTCCTCCTCGGTGAGGCGGTTGATGGCGTCGTAGTCGATGAGGCCGCCGAGGGCATCCTGTCCGGGCTGGCGCCAGCCGTGCTTCTCGACGATGGCGAGCATCTCCGCGCGCATCGCGAGCACTTCGTCCTTGGGCAGCCGCTGCTTGAAAAACAAATAGCCATCCTCGGCCGCGCGCGCCTGCAGGGCCGCGGGATCGGCGAGCAACTCGGTGGAGTCAACAAACTGGCTCTTGCTGATGGATTTGGCGGGGGCGGGGGCGGCGGTGGACATGGGTCAAAGTTGAGCAACACTTGAACCGCTTCCGGGGAAATGTCGATTCCGCGGCGCGATACTTGTTTCCGGCGGGCGGATGGGCTCAGATTTAGAAATTAAGTTCCCGATTACCGATTCATGCCTGAGCACGCCGCCATTACCTTTCGGCCCCTGACGAGGTTGGACTTTCATGTACTCTGAGATTGCCTCGAATTAGTGGACACAGACAACCGCGTTGACGGGTAGCTGTTTGGTCGCTTGCGAGGACAGGAGCCATAAGGCTTGCCGCAGCAAGCGACCAAACAGCGGAGAACACGGAGA
>CAIRTK010000060.1 GCA_903881475.1 uncultured Opitutia bacterium
CTCGGCGCGGTCGACGATGAATTTCGGCCTGGCGCGCACTTCCTCATAGATCCGGCCGATGTATTCGCCCAGGATGCCGACACTGATCAGCTGGATGCCGCCGAGAAACAGGATCAGGATCACCATCGTGGGATTGCCGATGGGGAACGGGAACCCGCAGAGCTTCATGACCAGGTAGGCGGTCGCAATCAGGAAAGAACTCGCGGCGATCAGAAAGCCGAGCTGGGTGCTGAGGGTGAGGGCGTACGTCGAGAAGCAGAAGATGCCGTTGAAACCGATGCGGAGCGAACCGAGGAAACGGTTGTAGTTCGTCTCGCCGGCATGGCGCTGCGGTCGGTCGAACGGGATGATGATCTGCTTGAATCCGACGATGGCGACCATGCCGCGGAGAAATCCATGGGATTCCCTGAGTCTCACGACCTCGTTCACCACGCGCCGCGACATCAGACGGAAGTCGCCCGTATTCGGGGGGATCGTCACGTCCGCGATCTTGTTGATCACCTTGTAGCCGGTTTCAGCCACGAGCTTCTTGATCCAAGGCTCGCCGGTGCGGGCCCGGCGCTGGGGCAGCACGACATCGAAACCCTCGCGCCATCGGGCGACCATTTCCTGCACGAGTTCCGGCGGGTCCTGCAGGTCCACGTCCATGACGATAACCGCGTCGCCCCGCGAGTACTCCATGCCCGCGAGGGTGGCCATGGGCTGGCCGAAACGGCGGGAGAATTTCAAGAGCTTGATGCGTTCGTCGCCGGCCCGGTATTCCAGAATGACGTCCTCGGTACGGTCGGGGGAGGGATCCAGGGCGAAGATGATCTCATAATCCCCTGTGATCGGGCCAAGGATGGGCTGCAGCCGCCGGAGGAACTCCGGGATGTTTTTCTCTTCCTTATAAACCGGCACGATAATCGAGAGCTGCATTCGGGTTTTTATCCTGCACCGGCCTGGTAAAATCAACCTTTGCCGGAGCGCCGGATCCGGCCGGCCTAGGGGCGCTGGAAAATCAGGACGTGCCAATCGGGGATGCTTTCCGCCGCGTCCGCGGTTCGCAGTTCCGCCACCTGTACGGCGCCGAAACCGAGGCTGGCCAGGCGCGCGACAATCTCGCTGCGGGCGGAGAGGCTGCTGTCGGACTCCAGATAGACCAACCGGTCCACCCGCGCATAAGGGCCGGGGGTCAGGTTCTTGAGGGGCAGGACTTGATTGGGAAGGGACCGGGTAAAGGTCAGCGTCCAAGCGTGCAGAAAATCCTGGGTCAGGACCACATCACCGGGCCGGAGCAGGCGGACCAGTCCGGCGCTGAGGGCGCGCCAGTTTCCGGCCGGGCTCAATCCGCTGTCGAAATATGGATTCTGGCGATAGCTCCGCACCTGGAAAACGCCGGAGGCAACCATCACGGCGAAGACGGCACCGGCGGCCAGCCATGCCAGGAGATTGAAAAAATTGAGGCATTGCGCCGGCGGGCTGTAGACTAGGCCGAAGACCTGCAGCAGGTTATAGTTGAAAGGCAGCAACACTTGCCGGGGATCTCCGCTGTCGAAGTGGCCGAGATGTCCCTGCCCAAGATAAAAGAGCGCGCGCGGCAGATACTGGGTCATCGACTCGGGGTTGCCCGGGCCGTAATGATCAGCCGCCATCACGTTGGCTGCGGCCAACGGTGCGAGGGCGAGGATGCAAGCGAGCTGGAGCCAGCGGCCGGGCGAGTCCTCCCCCTCCGCGGCGGCCGGGCGTTCCCTCCGCCGCACTGCCAGCAGGCAGGTCAGTGCCGCAAGCAGGGCGGAAACGAGAAAGAACCCGCGCGGTTCATTCAGCCGGTGCAGGGTACCCAGCACCAGGGCGGTCACCACGACGTTGGCCCAGGCCAGCAGCGTGGTCGCCAGAAAGCGGTCTGCTCTCCGCGGGGTCAGCCGCCACGCGGCGGCGAGCGACGCCCACGCGAGGAGGAGGCAATGAAGGAGAAAGCGATCCATGATACCGTCCGAACGCGGTTAACCAGGGCCGGCGGAGCGGGGCGGTTTGCGCAGGCGGATGAACCAGTGCAGGGCAAAAAGGGGATACAGGCCGCGCAGCGCCCGGTCTGTCCCGATGATCGCGGGCACAACCGCCTTCGGCAGGATGTCGCGGCGGGTGACGCCGCCGCTGAGCAGGTAGGGCAGCCAGGGCAGCCAGTGCTTTTCCTCCAGGACCAAACCCGGGTGCTCCCGCTGGAACCGGGCCAGATCGCGTTCAAAGACGATCCAGCTCAACGCCTGGTTGGAATCCATCATCGAGTCGTTCTGCTCAAACGTCCAGTCGAGCCCGGGGACGAACGGCTCGGGGTGGAAGTGCTTGAAGAAAAAGCGGGCGAACGGCGTCGCCGCCACTTCGATCATCCCGATCACGCCGCCTGGCACCAGCACCCGCTCGGCCTCGCGGAGGAACCGGCTGACATCGGGAATGTGATGAAAGACATGCGTGAGAAAAATGCCGTGCAGGCTGGCGTCAGGGAAGGGCAGTTGGCGCGCATCCACCACGAGTTCGGCGATTCCGGGCGCGACATCGGAGGTGATGATCCGCGCGTCGAACTCCTTGAGGCGGCTCCCGCCGCTGCCCAGTTCCAGGAAGCGGGCGTCGGGGGGCGCATTCCGCACGGCCGGATCGTCCAGCAGGGTGCGGTACCACACGTCATAGCAGTGGCGAAGTGCCGGACGTTCCGCGATCAGCTCGTTCTGAATCCGGAAGAATTCCGGTGATCCAACGGCGATGCTCTGAAGACGAGGCTCATGGAGAAAACTCATGCAGTCGAAGGCGGAAGGACCCAGGGAAGCTGATCCAAGGGCGTTGGGGTGAGTCCGAGCCGCGCAAAGGAGGCTGCCGTCTCGAACACGCGGAGGTGTTTTTGCCCCAGAAGATTCTCGGCTGTCAAGGGCAGGGGGAGTCCGAGAAGTTCGGTCGCGCGGAGGACGCGGACGGTGAGGTTGCCGGGGAGCGGGACCAGCGGCCGTTTCAACCGGGCCGCCGCCAGCATGCGGCTGTAGAGTTCGCGGATGGAGATGGGCTGCAGGGAGCCGAGATTGAAGGTCCCCGTCAGCGACTGGTTGAGGATCCGCTGCAAGGCCGCGACGTCATCGTCGATCCCGCTGGGCTGGATCAACTGGGTGCCGCCGTAGAAAACCGGCACCACCGGGGCGCGCCGCAAGGCCGCCAGCATGCGGGCATACACCCCGCCGGGCCCGACGATCAGCCCCGGGCGCACAATCGTGTCCACTGCGGGATCCAGGGACTGTTCGATGGCCCATTTGGCCCGCCCATAGGACGAGGCCGCCCCGGCGTGGGCGGACATGGAGGAAACAAAAACAAAGGGCCGGCCGGCGCGTCGCACGGCCGCGTGCAGCTCCCGGGCGGCCGCAACGTTCCGCGCCTCCATGGCCTGACCGGAGGACTCCATGGAGAAGGCCAGGTGAACGACCGCATCCACCTGTGCAAAGAAAGACGATTCGGGCAGCGGCCCCCCCAGCTCATAGGGCTGCCAGGCAATCCCCGGCAGTGAAATTGGCCGGCGGGCCAGGGCGTGAACGTCCACGCCCGAGGCGATGAGGGCTCGCGTGAGCGCGGTCCCGAGAAATCCGCCGGCTCCGGTGATCGCGACACGCGGTTTCACCGGCGATCCCCCAGGCTCGCGGCGACGTGTCCGGCCACCAGCCGCGCTCCCGCCATGGCGGTGAAGGTAGGTCCCTTGCAGGGCAGCCAATTCCAGCTGGAGCTGTCTCCCACATAGACCCGTTCGCAGCCGCCCAAGCGTCCATCCGCCAGGGTATGGAACCGGGGGTTGACCGGATTGGCCTGCGGGATGGTACCGGCGTAGTGGATGCTGCCCGCCTGGCCGGGATCAACCCGGCCGAGGGGCGCGCAGCCCAGGCGCCAGAAGCAATGGCGCAGCCCGGCTTCGAGTCCGGCCTGAAGCGCCTGCTGGGGCGCCGGGCGGGCGTAGTCGATGTGCAGGTCGGGGACTGCGGACGTCGTGCTGGCGCCCAGGCGCAGGGTTTTCGTCGGTCCGCTTTCGTCGGGAAAAAAGACACCGAAGATGGCGAGGGCATCGACCATGGCACGCGACATCAGGAGTCCGGCCCATGGGGCGAGCGGCATTTCCTTGGTCAGCTTGAAGAGCAGCAGGGAGCGGTAGGAATAGAGCTGCAGGCTGCAGGTGCGCTCCGGCTGGTTGAGCGTGCCGTAGAGGGCGGTCAGCTGGGCCATGCTGTGCCGGCGGTCCGCCGTGGGCCGGCCCAGCATGCGCAGGTTCAGCGTGGGATAATAGACGTAGGCGCTGGACAGAAGCGTCGTGACGCGGTCCTCCAGGGCCAGCGAGGCGAGTGCCAGGCGCGCGGAGTTGAGGGCGCCGGCGCAGAGGATCACGCGGCGGGCGCGAAAGGCGGTCCGTTCCCCGCCGCGCAGGCAGGTCACTTCGACCCCCTGCTGATCCTCGCGGAAACCCAGCACCAGGCACCCGGGGGCGTAGCGGAAGTTCGCCTCCCGCTGCAGCCGCTCGACGGTATAGCGCGGCCGGTAGGCCGAACGGCGGACGTCGCCGTAGAAATCGGTGTCGAAATACGGGTTTGCCCCCCGTCCGGCATGCGGGCGCGAATTGACGGCGAGCGGGATCCGGCCGAGGGCAAAGCCGCGCTTCATCCAATCGGACGCCTTGCGCTGGTAGGCCGCGAGGAGGCTCGCGCTGTTGGTGTCGATTTCGAGCGGGGGCTGCGCGCCCGGGGCTCCGTCCCACCAGAGGCCCCCGTTCGGGTCCTCCCCGGGGCCGCTGATGCCGGCCTCCGCGATGACCCGGGGATAGTGGGCGGCGAGGGCCGCGGTATCGAGGCCGATGCGGCGACACTCCTCGGCGGTGTACGTGAAACACGCCGTGCCCCACGCCGCGCCCAGCCCGCCGAGGGCGAGCGACTGCATCGGATGGAAATTCTCGCTGTGAACGGGGAGCAGGCGTTCGGCGGCGCGGCTGGCAAACTGACGTGGCGGAGTCAGCTGGGCGCCGACGCGCACGCCGCTGCGGGGCACGCCCTCGAGTTGGTCGCCAAGGAGATAGCCGCGCTGGGCCGGATCTTCGCGGTGAAACCGGCTGAACGGCTGGTCGGGCACGCGCGCGCGCATGGCCGGGTCGTCGTCGCCGTAGTCCACGAGCGTCACGCGGACACCGCGGGCGACCAGTTCGGCCGCGGCCATGGCCCCGGTGGGGCCCGAGCCGATGACGATCACGTCATCCGGTGCCATCGCGGGGAGGGGAAAAGACCCGGCGCCAGAGGGCGGCGAGCAGCGCGTGCACAAAGCCCGCGCCGGCGGCGAGGACGATGAGGATGAGATTGCCGGCGAATCCCCAGCGCAGCGGAGTGAAACGGGCTTGCTGCGCCGGATCCGTTTCGGCCAGGGCCAGTTCCTTGATGGCAGCGTCGGTGGGCTTGAGGTGCTGCAGCATGGCGGAACGCCGGACTCAGTTCCGGCGATGACGCGCCGCCTCCATCTCGATCAGGCGAAGCTCGGCGTCGTAGCGGTGGAAATGCACGACGCTGTCCAGGACGAGGGCGATGGCCAGCGTGACAAAGGCGGAGACCATCAGCCCCGAGGCGAGGATGGCCGAGGGGATGTGCAGGACCAGGCCGGTGTGGTAGAATTCCACCACCGGCAGCGAGCCGATGGCCATGCCGAAGGCGGCAAACAGGATCGCGATGCTCCCGAAAAAAAACAGGGGCCGGTTGTAGCGCAGGATCGAGAACAGTGCCATTAGCACCTTTCGGCCGTCGCGAAAGGTGGACAGCTTCGAGAAATTGCCCGCCGGGCGGTCCTGGTAGGCGATCGGCAGTTCCCGGATCCGAAAGCGCTTGTCCACGGCGTGCAGCGTGATCTCCGTCTCCAGCTCGAAGCCCGCGGTCAGCACCGGAAACGACTTCACAAACGTGCGGGTGAAAACCCGGTAGCCCGAGAGGATATCGTGGAGGTTCACCCCGAAGAGCCGATTGATCAGGGAGCGGACGAGATTGTTGCCGAAATTATGCATCGGGCGCTTGTTCTCGCGCAGATAATGGCCCTGAGAGTGCCGGTCCCCGACCACCATGTCGGCTTCATCCGCCAGTATGGGGGCCAGCAACGCCGGGAGGTCGGCGGCGCGGTACGTTGTGTCCGCATCGCTCATCACATAGACATCGGCCTCGATCACCGCAAAGGCGCGGCGCACGGCGCAGGCCTTGCCCTGGCGCTTCTCGTGCAGGACCTCGAAGCGGCAGCCGGGGAGGGATTGGCAGGTTTCGGTCGCAATCCGGGCCGTGCCGTCCGAGGAATTGTTGTCCACGACGCAGAAGAAGGCCTGGGGCAGCGCGCCGTGGAAATCACGGAGCGTTGACCCGATGGTGGCGGCCTCGTTGTAGGCGGGAAGGATGATCGCGATTTCCATACGATGGGAAAGGGGGTGGGGCGTCGGGCGTCAGGGCGGAGTCCTGTTCACCACGGGTCGCGGACCAAGACGAGACGATATTGCCGGAAGGTTCCGATCGCGGCGGTGTAATAGTGCTTGGCGCCCGCGATGAGGAAGCAGGCGGCGGCCGCGATGAACAGGATGACCTCGGGCATCTGCCGGCAGGTGTCCAGCACCTCGGCCCACCGCCACGCGCCCTCGTAAAGGAGTAGGATGTGCCAGAGGTAGATTTCCAGGGTGTACGGACCGAGGAAGGAAAGGAGGTTGGGGCGCCACGACCAGCCCAGGGCGATGCCGACGGAAAGCACCACGACCGCGGCGAGATCATAGATCAGGAGCTGGGGCCGGCAGTAGGCGAAGTCGGTGTTGTTGAACTCGAAGTTGGCGCCCACTTGGGAGCGGTCGGTCAGGTAACGGAAATCGGAGGCCAGGGCGCCGGCGGCGACGACCAAGGCCACGGCGGCCAGGATCAGCCAGCGCCGGCGGTTGAAGAAGGTGCCCAGCGCCCGGTAATGCAGTCCGCAGAAGAAGTAGGGCAGCCAAAAGAGCGAGCAGGGCCGGCACCAAGTGTAATAACTGAGGACACTGCGGAAACACAGGACCCCGAGGAGGACGTGCCCGGCCAGGAAAAGGAGGGCCAGCCCCAGGACCGCGTGTTCTGGCTTGACCGTTTCACCCGCGAATCGGCGGAGCAGCGAGTGGATCCAGCCGGGCAGTGCCTTCAGCAGGGGTTGCATCAGGTACATCTGCAGGATGAGCGGGATGAAATACAGGGTCGGTTCCACTCCCAAATAGCACAGGCGCCGGGCCAGCCAGCCGAGCCGGGCCTCCGCGTCGGGCAGGGCCAGCCACTCGGTGAGGTGGTTCAGGAGGAAAAACGACGCGACGCTGGCGGCCAGGTATGGCACTCCGATCCGCCACAGCCGGCCGGAATAGTAGGACCATAGGGACGGGGCCGGTTTGCTGGAGCCCATTCCCGCCAGCACGCCGGACAGGAAGAGGAAGAGCGGCACCGCAAAATTAAAGAACTGGCCGAAGATCAGGCCGAGATAGAACGAGGGGGACCAGACGTTGCCAAGGTTGACGAAGCTGCCCCCGAAATGAATGCAGGCGACCCCGAAGATCGATACCCCGCGCAGGGTGTCGATGTAGGCATTCCGCGGGCGGGCGGGCGCGGGCGGCTGGGGAGAGGTCGCGTTCATCAATCGTTCAGGCCTTCGATCACCAGGGTCCGGTAGAGGAAATAGAGGGATTCGGGCGGCGGTGCGGGGGGATGCGGATTCGGTTTCATGCGGAGGGGAGGCCGGTGCTCCTTCCGGCCGAAGAGTTCATAGTGCAGCCGGGCTCCCGCCTCCAAGTCCTGGTGCTGGGCGAGCACATTGGCCTTCACATCGGGATTTTGTTCGAGATAGGCAAGCCAGTCGGGCACCTCGTCATTGAGATAGTCCCGGAGTTCGATGACGTTTTCGCCGGGCGCCGCGGCCACCTCGACGGTTTCATTGTGCCAATCGGAGCGCCCGCGCAGCGAGAAATCCTGCACGACCCGGCCATTGTGGATCACGCGCAAGCCGGCCTCGTCGCGCACCTGGAGTCGGACGTTGAAGGTGATCCGGAGTCGCTTGAGCCGGGGATTGGCGGGCACCTCGATCCGGACGACCGGCTGCTTCGCCCAGCGGAACTGGGGCAGCTGCCATTGCGCATACGGCCCTTCCAGGTCGGCCAGACCGTTGACCGAGAGGTTGCGGGCATTGCCGGATTCGATCACTTCCGTGCGGAACAGGGTGGTGGCGCTGACCGGCGGCAGGATGTCTGCATCGGTGGGCTTCGTGGTGTAGGGTAGTTCGCCGGAACCGATCTTTGCGCCGGTGGCCACGTCGACGACCTGGATGGCCAGGCGCTTGAAGGGCTTCCGCAGCGAAAATTTAACCTCGCCGGAATGCGTCTGCGCCATGACCGGCTGCGTGGTGCCGTCGGACATTTCGGCCGTGATTTCCACGCGGGCGTGATCGCCGGCATTCAGGCCGTCGACCCGGATGCGGCAGTGCTCGAACCGGTTGGGGTCCGCCGGTCCGTAATGAACGAACACGGTGATGTTCTGGTTCTCGGGAGCGGGCGCACGGGTGTTGGCCTCAGGGTCGAGACCCACATAATCGAAGGCATTCACGCCCTCGCCGACCGTACCCAGGAACTCGACGCCGGCGGTTTTCTTGAAAGGCACGGCGACGAGGGTGTAGGACGCCGTGTGCGCGATGTTGCTGTAGATGTTGTTGCGCGTGAATCCCCAGTACGAAAACACGTTGTATTTTTCCGGCGCGACCTGCTGGCTGGAGGTGAAGCGCTGGTTTTTCGCAAAGGTCATCAGGAGGTAAACGCGCTCGTTGGTGCCCTCCGAGATGATGTTGATCCGGGTATGCGCCGCGAGGCGCTGGCGGAGCAGCGGCGGGATATCCGGCAGAATCTTGGGCGGGACGAAAGAGCTGTACGGCAGCGAAAACGGCCGGTTGCGATTTTCACCCAGGTAAACGATCGCCAGCCAGAGCGAGGTGGCGGCGACGATCGCGAACACGAACCGCCGGGCCGTGGGTCGCGAAGCCGATCCGTTCCGGGCACCATCCCACACCGCCGCGGCGCAGGGGCCCATGAGCATGATCGCGAGGAGAAAATAGCGCTGGATGTAGAGCGACCATTTGTTCATCGCGAAATAGGTTGCGAACCATCCCAAGCCTAGCAGCGCCAGCCAGGACAGCGGGCCCTGGAGCCGGCGGTCCCGCCACAGGCAGATCAGCGCGGACACCAGAAAAAGCGGCCCCGCGAAACTGTACCAGACATGATCCTCGTTCAGGTCCGGTGGGATCACGTAGAACCCCGAATAGGCGTAGTCCTGATTCCAGTTCCGGAAGAAGGTCTGGCTGAACCAGTCGTTCAGGCGGCCGATCAGATCGTAGTCAAAGGAGAAGCGGCCCAGCGGTTCGCAGAATAACTGGAAAAGATAACCCTTCCCCGTCTGGAGGGCGCAACCCAGGCTGAACGGCTTGTTCAGGGTGAAGTCGAGCTTATCGGTCATCCAATGCCCCGTGGCCGCCAGGTTGTAGACGATGAACGGCAGGGTCAGGATCAGGGCGAGTGCGCCCGGGACGATCCACGGCCGGATTTCCGCGGAGAGCGGCCGGCCCTGCGGCTGACGCCGCTGCCGGTACCAGAATACCAGGAGCAGCAATACGAGGGTGGGGCCGAAGAACACCACGGTCAGCTTGGCTCCCCCGGCCACGCCGGCGGCCATGCCAGCGAGCAGGGCGTATCGGTCCTGCCGGTCCCGCCGCCAGCACAGGCCGAACGCGATGGCGGCAAACAGCGCCGCTGCGGTGGCCAGATCCAGGGTGGTGCTGGTGGCCTGGGCGAGGACCTCCATCGCCGTCAGCGCCAGCCAGGTGGCGATCAGCGAGCCATTGGCGCTGCAGCCGCACAGCCTGGAAACCCGGTAGAGACCAATCCCGGCCACCACCCAGGCAATGACATTGATGTAATTGATGACCTCCTGCGGCGGGCTGTAGATGAAGCAGAACAGCTGGAGCAGGTTGTAGTTGAAGGGAAAGTAGACCTGCCGGATGTCCTCGCTCTGAAACTGGGCCAGCGTGTTGTGGCCGAGGTAGTACATCACCCGCGACAGGTGGTAGGTCAGCGAGTCGTAGTTATTGGGCCGATAGGCCGCGGCGATGCGGACATGGACCAGCAAAATGACGAAGAGGCTTATTCCCACCGCCCCGGCCAGGGTCCAGCTGATCTCACTGCGGGGTGATTCCAAGGCCGGTTCGGGTGGCGGAGAAACGAACCGCCGGACCACCAGGACGGAGGCGAGGCCCAGCAGCAGCGAACTGCGGAAAAACCACTCGGTTTCACCCAGCTTGCCGATGACCGAAAGCAGCAGGCAAAGCAGCACGATATGGCCCCACAGCAGCATCGCGGTGGCCAGAATCCGGTCGCACTTGTCCCGCACCAAATGGGTGGCAATGGCGTGGGAAATCAACGCCAGCAGTGCGAAATGGACGATCAAAAGGGTCATGCTAAACGGCTAGGGAACAAAAAAGTTAAGGAGGGCCCGGACAAGTGAAGCAATAGAAGAATCATGGGCTTTCCCGGTGGTGTATCGGCCTGGATAATTGGGTGTGGGCGGGTGCCCTCACCTGCCTTCGCTCCAGCGGGGTGAGGGCACCCCGCCCACATTGGACTGTGAAGTTCGGCCAAACTATGCGCGGCCCCTCTGCGCGCCGCGGCTGGCCGGCCAACCCTGCCGGCGGCCACGGTGTTCCGGACTGCAGCGGGCCACCGAAGTCCGGCGTCTTCCTCGCCAAACTCCGCCCGTCCGGCGGAATTTGGCCCGCGGGCTAGCTACCTCCGGGCGCCACGAGAAAGAGCGCGCAGCAGCCGAAACAGCCGACAAGGCGGCCTCCGCCGCGGCCGGCCCATTCCTCGGCGGCCCGATTGACGCCGATGGCACCGGACTTGTTCTCGTCGTTGAGGTAGTCGTGCACGAGGATTGGGGTGCCCGGGCGGAGGTAGGTGCTGAGGATTTCCAAGTCCGCCTTGCACCCCTCGTAACTGTGGTCGCCGTCGAGAAAGACCATCGTTGGTGTGATGTGCCAGCGCTGCACGAAGTCCCGCAGCACGCCGTGATACAGGTGGCAGTACTGGCCGAGGATTCCACCCGCCAGGATCTGCCGGGTCCGGGTGATCGAGTCGTCCATGATGTCGATCCCATAAAATTGCGGGGGCTGCGTGCGGGCGGGGTTCGCGAGGGCACCGCGCAGCGCGACCGTGGCGGACCGTCCGCCGAACGTGCCGATCTCCAGGATCACGTCGCCGGCGTGGTAGCCCATTTCATAAAGCTTGAAGGAGTCTCCCGGGGTCTGCCATCCGGGCAGCTCCGCGGTTTGGTCGAAGATGGCCCGGTGTTCCGCGGAGAGGAAGGGAGCGTCCGCCTCGGGGCAGGGCCAGGAGGGCCGGTGCAGCTCCGTGCGGTTCTCGTCCTCCTGCTCGTCGCGCGGCAGGTCGAGGGTCGGCGGGTTGAACCCTGTGCCGGCCAGCAGGTGGCCGGTGAGGTACCGGTGCCAGCGCGCCTCCTGCGCCCACATGGAGAAGCGTGCCACGCCGTAGACCCGGGCCCATGGTCCGGCGACCTTCCGGAAGCGGGCATCGCCGAGCAGGGTGCGGATGGCCGCGACCGTCTCGCCGACGTCGCCGTTGCGCACGAGCTTGCCTGTGATCTCGTTCCGGATGATCTCCTCCACGCCCCCCGCGTGGAAGGCCACGGCCGGCAGGCCGCACAGCTGGGCCTCCATGACGGTCTGGCCGAAGGCCTCCTCGGTGGCGGTGCTGAGGAAGACATCCGCCGCCTGGTAGCAGAGCGCGAGCTGGTACGGGTTGAGGTGATAGCCGAGCCCGATCAGGCCGGAGATTTCCTGCGCATTGTGCCCGAACGCGGCGAACGTCACCTCGTCCTGCAGGGCTGCGACGATGTCGCGCAGCTGCTGGCCGCCCTTGCGTTGCTCCCGGAAATTGACCGCGGCGCACAGCACGATCGGACGGTCGCCGGGCAGCCCGAGGTGCGCACGGGCCGCGGCCGGGTCGCCGGGCTTGAAGATGTCCTCGTTCGCGCTGAGCTCGATGGTCTCGACCGGCCGGCCGGCGGGGAGCGCGGTAAGGAACATCCGCTTGTTCCACTGGCTGTTCGCGACCACCTCGATGCCGTCCGGGCCGCCGAAGATCTCGCGCCGGAGCTGCCACGCGCCCGCAATCTGGTCCGGCTCGAGCGCCGGATACTGGGTGGCGGTGGGACAAGTCTCATTGCAGCCGGTGAGATAGAGCTGGCAGCTGCCCGGGTAGGCGCAGCGGCCGGTGTAGAGATACGCGTCGTGCAGGAACGTCACCACGCGGCAGCCGAGGTCCCGCAGGGCGGGCAGCAGCCGGAAGGGCCAGCGGGCGGCATGCAGGTTGCCCACGATGATGACCTCGGGGCTGAACCGCGCGACCTCCATGAGCAGGCCGGCCACGAGGGCCTCGTCCGAGAGGAGCTTGCCGCCCTCGAGGTGGTTGACCTGGTGGATGCCGAGCCAGAGGTCGGGCACGATCACGCGGGTGACGACATCCTCGAGCCGGATGTTGCCGTGGGCCCAGGTGAGCACGCCGGCCTCGATGCCGAGTCCCATGATGCACTCCAGCTGGCGGGACTGGGCGACGCCCGCACCGTACTGGAAGCCGACGTCGTTGAGAAACAGGACGCGCCTCGGCAGGTCGGGCGTGCGGCGATGGTCGGGAGCGGAATTCATCACGGGGTGGCCGGTGTCTTTCTCAGCAGGTACACCCCGGTGATCGCGGGTCCGGTGTGGCTGCGGTAGCAGTCGTCGATATAGCGCAGCTGCGTCCGGAGGTGGCGCCGGATCAGCTTCAGGAATTCCTCATCGAAGAGCATGCAGTACTTCAGGTAGTTCATGAAGAACACCGAGAAGCTGACGAACTCGGCCTGGTACGGCGGGGCATAGTCGCTGAACGTCGCGTTCGCGAGGAACCTCAGCCGCAGGCCGTGCGCTTCGCCGAGGTCGGCCATCTCATGCGGGCTGAACAGGTGCTTGTCCTCCGCCGTCGTTTTGTCGATGTCGCGCCGGCAGTAGAACCGGATGGTGTCGGTGAAACTCGCGAGTTTCTCCTTCCAAGCCGGCGGCACCTCGACGCCGGCCGCCGCGAGCGCGGGGGCGATGGTCTGGCCCACGGCGCCCATCAGCACGTAGCCGTATTCGCAGGGTTCCGCGCCCATGACGAGGGCACCGCCGGGCCGCAGTGCGCGTGCACACGCGGCCACGAAGCCTCCCACCCCGAGGATATGATGGAGGGTGGAGCGCATCGTGATCAGCGAAAACAATCCCGGCGGCAGCGAGCCCATGTCGTCGGCGTTGAGCACGGCGAAATGCAGCCGGGTCGGGTAGCCCTCCCCGCTGCCGAACTGGCCCTGGGTGAGGCGGAGGAAGGCCTGCGAGGGGTCCGTGATGAGGAAATCCGGGCCGGGGTAGTGCTGCGCCAGCCCGAAGGTGAGCCGGCCGGTGCCGCAGCCGATCTCCAATGCCGGGCCGGTGGTGTCCACCCCATGGGTCTGGAGCAGCGCGCAGAGGCCCTGGCCTTCCTCGGGCTCGCCGGCGGTGACGCCGTACTGGGTGTCGTAGGCCTCCTCGGCGTGGGCGTAGGGGCGTTCCGGTGACAGCTGGAGCAGGCCGTGCCATTTCGGCAGGGTGGAGATCCAGTCTTGGAATGAAACAGGGGCAGGACTCATGACGGGGAGGGCGGCTTAGCTGGTGGTCCGGTGCGCGGCGTTCACCGCGCGCAGTTCGGGCAGATACGGGACATGAGCCCCGCCGGTTTTTTGTTTCTCGTGTTCGCGGAAGAGGGCGAGGATCTCGGGCACGGCGAAGATGCGGGCTCCCGCCTTCGCCATCCGCACCCACAGGTCGTAGTCCATGCTGTAGTAGAGGTCCTCGCGGAGCTTGCCGCCACAGCGGATGAAAAGGTCACGCGTGAAGAACACCTCGGGTTGGTGGAAGAAATCCCCCTTCAGCCAGCAGCCGTCGAGGTCGAGGAGCTCGTGCAGCGCCAGCGGCACGATGCGGTCGAGGGGCAGGGTGCAGCGGTGGATGTGCCGGGGCAACGGCTGCAGGTCCATGACGCGGGCGCAGCGGCCGACCACCATGTCCGTGTCATGCAGGAGGAAGTTTTGGCCCACCGTGAACAGGCTGCCGGGGGCGAGGCGGTCGTCGCTGTTCAGCCAGGTGAGGATGCGGCCGGTGGCCCGGGCGAAGCCCTTGTTGAGGGCTTCCGACTGCCCGCCGTCCTTTTCGCTGACCCACCAGGCCAGGCGGTCCGCGTACTGGCGGATGATGTCCACCGAGCCGTCGGTCGAACCGCCGTCCACAATGATGTACTCCAGGTTGGGATAATTCTGGTCGAGCACGGACCGGATGGTGTCCTCAAGGTACGCGGCCTGGTTGTAGCTGACCGTGACGACCGAGATCGCGGGCCATTCCGTCGGCTGGGCCGGCCGGGCGGGGTAGATGTCCACGGCGCGGACCTGCGGCCAGGTGATCGCAAGCTCATGGCTTGGCTGGCGCGGGCCCAGCCAGCGCTGCGGCGGGCGGAAGCAGAGGAGGGTATCGCCCATGATCTGCCGGCGGGCGGGGTCCGGCGGGAGCCATTCCGCGGCCTGGTCGCAGCTGCTGATCAGGAGTTTCTGGTGCGGCTGCAGGCGGCCCGCGATGCAGGGCAGCACGGTGTCGCGGTCGGAGCCGTCGAACAGCACCGCGTCGAACCCGGCCACGCCGGTGCAGTAGGTCTCGGTGCCGACCTTTCGCGCCTCGCGCTGGCCGAAAAGCTGGTAGTGGTGCCAGCCGCTGGGGAGATCGCCCTTGGCCACGGCGGCTCCCACGTCGGGATTGGCGAGCAGGTAGGCCTTTTCATTGAAGAGGCTGTCAATCAGCCCGAGCCATTCCCAGAACGACTCGGTCCAGTAGCGCAGATTCCCGACGCGGTCCCGCACGTACTCCGGCGGGCTGCCAAAGACCTCCACGATGGCGCCCAGGGCAGACAGCCACAGGATGTGCGGCAGCAGGTGCGGGTGGAATTTCGCCACGACCACGCGGCGCAGATTGCGGGCGTAGGGCTCGAGGGCGGCCCGGGTACCGGCATAGTCAGGCCGGCTGGCCTCCAGGGACTTCCGGTTCAGTTCCTCGCGGGCCGCGCGGAGCTGCTGATTCTGGTCTGTGAGGATCTGGTTGAGCTCCTCCGCCACCTTCCGGTGCGCCTGGAGTTCGGCTTCGCACCGCTTCATGTAGCCGACGTTGTGCTCGTGGTCGGCGTAGGCGGACTTGAGCTTGTCCTGGAGAAACACGATCGACTTCAGGCGCTCCGCACTGTCGGCCTCCACTTCCTTCAGGTAGCCGATGGTTTTTGTCAGGGCCGCGGTGAGCTCCTGGATCTGCTCGGTGCGCTCCTGTTCCACCTCGCGCATGTAGCCGATGGTCTGCTTGGTCCCGCTCTTGGCCTCGCGGGCCAGGATGTGCGCTTCCTCGATGGCCTGCCGGGCCGACTGCCGCGTGCGCTCGAGCGCCTGCAGCCGGGCTCCGCTGTCCGCTTCCGACGCGCGCAGCTGTTCGAGCAGATGCGCCACGGCCGGACCGGTGCGGGGATCGTCGACCCGCGTGGGCGGAAGGATCTCCGGAGTATCCCCGGCGTTGGCGCCGCCCTGCAGCAACCGCAGATAGGGCCGGTAGACCTGTTCGCGCAGCACAGGGGTGACTTCGACGTCGTACCGGTACAGGCCGGGGTCGTACAGCTGCCGGCCCAGATGGGCGAGGCCGTGAAAGTGATAGCAAATCAGCGGCTGCCGGCTGACGCGGAGCCCCGCCTTGCCCGCGGTGATCGTCGCGCCCCGGAGGTTCCAGGGCGCGGCGTTGACGCCGGGATGGGACAGGCTGACCGTCCCGGGAAACCGCTCCGGCCAGGCGTCGAGGTATTTCTGATGGGAGTAACGGGTGGGCTCGACGAGCTCGAAGCACCAGTCGGCGCATTTTCCGGCCCAATCGGCCGCGCCGGCCAGGCCGGTGGCGTCGTGGCGGAGTGAAACCCAGCCGGCGTTGAACCGGCCATGGCGTTGCAAGTGGACGTGCGCCGGGCCAAACCGTTGCGGCGTGAGCGCCACGGAGGCGGCGCCGATCTCGTGGAACACCGGCTCCGGCGAGGCAAAGAAAAACAGGCGGGGGTCAAGGTAAGTAAGGAGCTCACCCGCCGGCAGCTGCGGGAGCAGGTGGTGCATCAGCCAAGGTATGCAGGTGGCATGGTATTCCGCCTCGGTCCGGTCTCCCCGTGCGCCGGCCAGGCGGGAATGGGCCGCGGCCAGTCCGGCTACGGTCAGCAGGCGAACGTGGGCGGGCGTGCTTGCTTCCAGCGTGGGGTGCACCGCCGGGTCCAGACAGAGGATCACCAGCTCGAACGTGCCCGCATGGGTGCGCAGGGAGTGGTGGAGGGCCAGTCCCTGCGCCAGTCGCTTGGAATCAAGGGCGGTGCAGAAATATCTCATGAAGCGGCGGACGGACGTTCGGTGACGGCACGGAGCTGGGCGTTGAGGCGGGCGATGATGGCGTCCTTGTCGGCCCCGACCTTGAGGTGGGCGGCGATCTCGCTCTCGAGGGTTTTCAGATAGGCGACATTGCGTTCCAGGTCGGCGTAGGCGGTCTTGAGCTTGTCCTGGTAGAATTGGATGGAGGCGAGGCGGTCCGCGCTGTCCTTTTCCACGGTGCGCAGGTAGGCGATCGTCTGTTCCTGATCGGCGCGGGCCTGGTCGCGGTCCTGCTCGACGATGTGCAGGTACTCGATGGTCTTTTGGGTGGCGGCCTGGGTTTCCCGGATGGCCTGCTGCGAGGCATCGCGGTCCTTTTCCACGGCCCGCATGAAGGCGATGGTCTGCTCCTGGTCGGCGCGGGCTTGGTCGCGATCCCGTTCGACGACGCGCAGGTAGTCCACAGTCTGCTTTGTTGCGGCCTGCGCCTCCTGGACGGCCAGCAGGCGGATCGCCCGGTCGAGCTCCGAGGCCTGCAGCAGCCCGATCAGATAATCCACGGCGAGACCGCCGCGTGGATCATCGGCGCGGGGGAGCGGCAGCAGTTCCGGGGTCTCGCCATGGGCGGCGGGGGTTTCCTGCAGGAGCCCCAGATAGGGACGGTAAACGTGCTCGCGCAGGCCGGCACTCAGGACGGCATCGTACTTGTGCAGGCTTGGGTCGTAGAGCTGCCGGCCGAGATGCACCAAGGCGTGGAAATGATAGAAGATCAGCGGCTGCCCGTTGAGGCGGACGCCCTGCGGGCCGCCGGTGAGGGTGCAGTCCTTGATGTTCCAGGGCGCGGCATTGACCCCCGGATGCATCAGGCTGACGGTTCCGGGAAAATTGCTGGTCCAGGCGTCGAGGTATTTCTGGTCCGCGTACCGCTCCGCCTCGAGGCGGTTGAAGCACCACCCGGCGCACTTCGTGGCCCAGTCGGCGGCGCAGGCCTGCCCCGTGGCATCGTGACGCAGGGAGACCCAGCCGACATTGTACCGGCCGTAGCGCTCCAGATGGGCCAGGGAAGCGGGAAACCGGTGCGGGGTGATCGCGACCGAGGCGCGGCCGATCTCGGCGTAGACCGGCCCGGGCGGGCTGAAGAAATACAGGTCGGCGTCCAGGTAGGTCAGGAGTTCCCCCGCGGGCAGCTGCGGCAGCAGGTGCCTCATCAGCCACGACGTGCAGGTGAAATAGAATTCCAGCTTCGCCCGGTCCGCCCGCGCGGCCGCCAGGGCGGGATAGTGTTGGGTCAGCTCGGCCACCGGCAGCAGGCGGACGCGGGGAAGCGCCTTCGCCCGCAATGCCTTTTCCACCGCCTCGTCCATGCACAGCACCACCAGCTCGAAGTCGCCGGCATGGTCTACCAGCGACCGGTGCAGCGCGAGGCCGCGAGTCAGGTAGTTTTGATCAAAATAGGTGCAGAAATAATGCATGCAGGACTCGAACGCGTCGGCCGGAGGTTAAGCACACCCAGGTGTTTGGCCTCTGCAAGCCGGCGGGGAAAATCAGGTCAAAAAGAAGGAGTTGCGCAGGACAGGCCAGCGAAAAGCGCGGGCGGGGCGGGCGATGGCGTGACCCGCCCTTCGTCAGCCCTCGCCGGCGGCACCCGGTGCTGTTTTCTTCAGGATGAAAACCCCGGTGACTTCCGGCCCGGCGTGGCTGCGATGGCACTCGTCGATGAACCGGAGCTGATCCTTCAGGTGCGTGCGGATCAGCTCCATGAACTCCGCGTCAAAGCTCATGCAGACCTGCAGGTAGATGAGGAAGAAATGGCTGAAGCTATGGAAACTCCGGACATAGGGCGGGGCGAAATCGCGGAAGGACGAGGTGGGATGGAATTTCAGCTGCAACCCGTGCGCCCCGCCGATCTCCGACAGCTGGTGGGGGCTGAAGAAGTGCTTGTCCTCGGCGTACGTCTTGTTGAGGTCGCGCAGGCAGCAGAACTTCACCGTGTCCGTGAAGTCGTTGAGCCGCTCGGTCCACTTCGGGCGCATCTCGATGCCGGCCGCCTTCAGCGCCGCCGGGATGGACTGTGCCACGGCCGCCATCAGCAGGTAGCCGCTCTCGCAGGGTTCCGCGCCCATCATCAGCGCTCCGCCCGGCCGGAGGATCCGGGAACAGGCGGCGATGAAGTCCTCCACCTTGAGGATGTGGTGCAGGGTGGAGCGCAGGGCGATGACCGAGAACATCCCCTCCGGAAGGTCCCCGAGATCATCCGCGTTCAACACGGCGTAGTGACGCCGGGCGGAGGTCGCACCCAGCGTCTCGAGCTGGTTCTGGGTCAGGCGAAGGAAGGCAGGGGAGGGGTCGGTGACCAGGAAATCAGGGCCGGGATAATGCCGCGCCAGGCCGTAGGAGAGATAGCCGGTGCCGCAACCGATCTCCAGCGCCGGGCCCGCGGTGTCGATCCGGTGGGTCTGGAGCAGCGCGCACAATCCCTCGCCCTCTGTCGGGTCGGGGGCGGTCAGGCGATACTGGGTGTTGTAGTCCTCCTCCGTGTGCATGTACGGCCGGGCCGGCGAGAGCTGCAGCCAGCCGCGCCACTTCGGGAGGCGGTAAACCCAGGCGGTGAAGGACTCGGTGATGGTGCTCATGCGGTGCGGAGTGGGAAGGGGGATCAGCGGGTGGCCTGATGGGCTGTGCTCACGGCGCGCAACTCGGCGACGCGCCCGCCGTCGGCCGGCCCGCCGGGGAGCTCGCGCGCGATCGCCAGAACCTCGGGCAGGGCAAAGAGGCGGGCGCCGGTCTTGGCCAGGCGCACCCAAAGGTCGTAGTCCGTGCTGAAGCGGAGGTCCTCGCGCAGGCTGCCGCCTGCCCGCTCGAAGATGTCGCGGGTGAAGAAGACCTCGGGTTGCCGGAAGAACGGCCGCTGCAGCCACCCACGATCGAGGTCGAGCAGTTCGCCAAGCCCGAGCGGCAGGATGCGGTCCAGCGGCAGGTGGTTGCGGTGCAGGTGATGCGGCTGCGGCTCTGCGTCTGTTTCGAGGGCGCAGCGGCCGGACACCATGTCGGCGGAATGCAGCAGCAGGGTCTGGCCCACGGTGAAAAGGCTGCCCGGGGCCAGGCGGTCTCCGCTGTCGAGCCAGGTCAGGATGCGGCCGCTGGCCTGGGCCAGGCCCCGGTTCAACGCGCGGGCATGGTGGTCCGCGGGTTCCCCGACCCGCCACACGAGCCGGTCGGCATAGCGCTGGATAATCTCCGCCGAACCGTCGGTCGAGCCGCCGTCGATGACGATGTACTCGAGGTTGGGATAGCGCTGGTCCAGCACGGAGCGAAGTGTCGCCTCCAGGAGAGCAGCTTGATTGTAGCTGATCGTAACCACGGTGATCCGCGGCCAGTCCGCCTGCTGCGCCGGTTTCTCGGGATAGACTTCCTCTGCGCTCACGGGCGGCAGCGCGCCGGCCAGACGGCCCGCGGGTTGGCGGGGTCCCAGCCAGATCGTGGGTGGCCGCGCACAATGGAGGGTATGGCCGAGGAGGTAGGTGCGGCCGTCGCCTGATGGCAACAAGTCGGTCGGCGGAGTGAAGCCGCTGATGAAAAGTTGTTGGTGCGGCTGCATCCGGCCGGCGAGGAACGGCGCAAGCGCGCCTGCATCCGCCCCGTCGAAGGCCACGGCATCGTACTCCGCCAGACCCGCGCGGTAGGCCGGCGACCCGGGGCTCCGTCCCTCCTGCTGGCCGAATCGCAGATAATGATCCCAGCCGCTCGTGAGCGCGCCTTGCTCGATCGCGGTCCGCACATCGGGATGCGCTGCACGGTAGGCCCGCTCGTCGAACAGGCTGTCGAGCTGTCCGAGCCAATCCATCATGGGCTCCGGGTGGAAATGAACGTTGCCGCGCGGGGCCGCGGCATACTCCGGCGGGCAACCGAGCACGTCCACGATGACGCCGAAAAGCGAAAACCAGAGGATCTCGGGCAGCAGCCGCGGGTGAAACTTGGCGACCAGCAGCCGGCGGACCTGCCGGCTGTAGGGCTCCAGGATGGCCCGCACGTCCTCCTGCTCGGCCTGCGCGGCGGTAACCGCCCGGCGCGAGAGTTCGCCCGAGAGGCTGGCGATCTGGGCATCCTTGCCAGCGCGCTCGGCCTCGGTCTCGGCGAGGAGTTTCTTGATATAGGCGGCATTTCCTTCGAGGTCGAAATACGCCTGCTTGAGGTCCTGCTCCACCTTGAGCAGCCGGTGCCGCTGGGCGGCGCGATCCTCCTCGACCTCCTTCAGGCGCAGGAGCGTGAGAGCCAGCGTGTCGCGGCTCTCCGCGAGCGACTGCCCGGCGGCGGCCTCGCTCCTTTCCCGGGCAATCTGATGCGCCGCGGCATCCCGTTGGACCGCGCTTAACTGCTCCGCGAGGACGGCAATCGCCTCCCCGGCGCGCGGATCGTCAGCGCGGGCCGGGGGGATGATGTCCGGGGAGTCGGCGTCGGCCCCGGGATCCGCGAGCACGCGCAGGTAGGGCCGATAGATCTGCTCGCGCAGCGCATCCGACGGTGTGGCATCGTACCGATGCAAGCCGGGATCGTAGAGCTGCCGGGTGAGGTGGTGCAGGGAATGAAAGTGATAGCAGATCAGCGGCTGCCGCCCGACGAGAGGTCCGGCCGGCGACGAAGTGATGACGGCATCCGCGATATTCCACGGGGCGGCGTTCACTCCGGGGTGAGAAAGACTGACGGTACCCGGGAACAGCGCGGGCCACGCGTCGAGGTATTTGCCCTCGGCGTAGCGTGCCGGCTCCAGGAGGGTGAAGCACCAGGCGGCGCATTTATCCGCCCAGTCGGCGGCGCAGGCCAGGCCCGTGGTGTCGTGACGCAAGGTGACCCAGCCGGCATCGTACCTCCCGTAACGCTCGAGATGAGCAAGCGCGGCGGGGAAACGGTGCGGGGTGATCGCCACCGAGGCCGTTCCGATCTCGTCGAAGGCCGGCTGCGGCGAGCTGAAGAAAAATAGGTCCGCCGCGAGGTAGGTGAGCAGCTCGCCGCCCGGGACCTGCGGCAGTTGGTAACGCAGCAGCCACGACGTGCAGGTGAGGGCGAACTCCGCCGCCGTGCGGTCGGACTGCGCCGCGGCCAGACCGGGAGAGTGCGCGATCAGCTCGGCGAGAGGTAGCAACCTGACCTTGGGCAGGGCACGTGCCCGGAGCTGCTTTTCGGCCGCCACATCCAGACAGAGCACGACCAACTCAAAGTTGCCGGCGTGGGCCTGCAGGGACTGGTACAGGGCCAGGCCCCGGGACAGGTCGTTGGAGTCAAAGTCGGTACAAAAATATCTCATGAGCATCGCCGGTTGGCCACGCCAAGGGAGAGACTCAGAGGTGGGCCTCGCCCGGCGGCCGGTCATTGCGCTCGCGGCAGGAAAGGGAAGGCGAGGTGCGCATGTTGGTGATTGGAGAAAGGCTGGGAGAGAGCATATGCCCCACGGTCAGGTGATTGATGGCTGCTAAAAGAGCCGGGTTGGAGTTGCCTGTCTAGAGTGATTTGGGGCCGTGGCACGGTTTGTCTTTGCGACCCTGCTGACCAGCAGAGCGCGAAGCGGGCGACGACTATTCCGCCTTAGCCTGGGCGGAGGCGGAAGCAATGTATCCAGCCGGCAGTGTATCAGATTGGACGAACTTAGGTGGGGCGGGTGCCCTCACCCGCCTTCGTTCCAGCGGGGTGAGGGCACCCCGCCCACCTTGGGCTGAGCAGTCCCGGCCAAAACGGTACCACTGCCACAATTTTGATCGACTTGCCCGGTTTGGGATTTCAAACGCAGATGACTCACAGTCGAAATCGTGCAAACCACCAAACTGACGCCCGAGTTGGAGGCCCTTGGGCCCATCTACATCTTTCAAATGGGCAAGGTGGGCTCGTATTCCCTCCAAATTACCCTGGCCGAATACCTTGGGAACAGGATCGTGCATGCGCATTGCTATGAGGAAATGTCCCCGGAGGAGCAGCAATTGCTGACCTCCCGCCGGAGCGCAGGACTGCCCATCCATGTGATCACGCCGATCCGGGAGCCGCTGGCCCGGAACGTTTCGGCCTTTTTCCAGACCTTCAAGCGGGACACCGGCTTTGAGCTTTCGGACCGTCATTGGGGACAGGCGGAGCTCCTCGAATTGTTTCTTCAGCGGTATCCCCACGATGAAAGCCTGGATTGGTTCGACCTCAGTTTCCGACCGGTGACCGGCCTCGATATTTATCAGGAGCCATTTCCTCAGCAGCAGAAATGGGTGATCCACGAAAAGGATTCGCTGCGAATCCTGATCTACCGCAGCGATCTGGGCCGGGAGGAGCAGCTGACCGTGATTTCGGACTTTCTTGGCCACAAGATCGGGGCCTGGGTGCCGGCAAACCGGGCGGAGGACAAGGACTATGCGGGGCTTTACCGTGATTTCTGCGCTCAGACGATCCTGCCGGAGTCGTATATTGCGCGGATGAGCGACTCCCGGTTCTGCCGGCATTTCTGGAGCGAGACCGAGATCCGGGCGAACGCGGACCGCTGGCGGCGCCGCTAACTCGCCTCGACGAAAGAGTCGCGAGGGGCTTGTGGGGGTTGGGCGGACACGTCCCTGTGCCCGCATGGTGGACTGGGCGCTCTGTTTCCCCGGTTGTCCTGAAGACCTCTTGTAATGCGGTCACGGGACGTGCCTGCCCACCTTTTCGGCCGAGCCCCGATTAACCCGTCGGCCTCGAACCCGGGCTCCGCCGAAGTAGGAAGCCCTTGAACGTGAGTTCGACGCCGTCGAGCAGCTGCCGGTCCAGGGCGTCAAACTCAGCTTCCATCTCCCACCCGGGTGGGAGATGTTCGGCCAGACGCGGCCGGCTGAAGAACCAGGCCGGATACGACGCGGGATAAATGCGGGGCGAGACCACTTCCACCGTGAGCCGGTCCCGGTCCGCCGGGATGAACGCAGTCCGGTCGAGGATAACATAGGTGAAGTCATGCCACACGACTTCGCGCAGGAAGGTCCAGGGCTCTGGCAGGTATTGCAGCACGCTGGACAGCAGCAGGACGGTCGGTCGGCGTTCCTTCAGGCAGGCCTCGATGGTCGGATAGAACTTCAGGCTGTCGTTGGCAAAATCCCGCTGGCCGCAGGCGACATGGGCGGGCTGTTCCACGATGCTCCACTCGAGCAACGGCAGACCCCTCAGGAAATTCCGGCACAGGAAATAGCTGGTGCCCAGGGCGCCGCCAAAATCGAGCACGGAGAGCCGGCCGGCATTTTCCGCGGCCGCCCGCGACAGGAGGGCGAGCAAGGGGAAGGGCAGCTCCAGTTGGTCGAAGGTGACCGAGTCGCGCTCGTAGGCCGCTTCGCCGCGCACCACCTTCAGCAGGGCCGCGCGGGTCCGTTCGAGGATCGTGCCGGCTTCATAGCCCGTCGTGCCGGCCCGGGCTTCCGCGAAGCTGGCATAGTCGCCGGAATAGACCACCCCGGGTCCATCACTCTGGGCCGGATCGGGATTCATGAGCCTTGTGCCGGCAGCACGACATCAATGAAGGAGCGGCTGGGCATGCCTGTCAGGCCGAAATGCAGCAGCTGAAACGGCGCCGTCTCCTCGCGCAGCCGCACGGAGAAGGTGGCGATCGCGTGCATCTCGCAGATGCGCAACTGGGCCGCCATATATTCGGCGTAGGTGATGCCCGGCTGGGCCAGCAGGTCGGCGGTGATCATGTCCAGCGACACATCCAGGGTGTAATCGCCGCAACGGACGTTGAGTTCCGTGTCCTGCCGGAATCTCAGGCGGGTGCCGCGGGTGACGTGGGCGGGACCGCGGATGCCATCCTGCAGCGTGACCTTGGAATGGACGGGCTGGCTGGTCCGGTCGGCGATCGTGATATTCCCGATGCAGAATTCCATGTCGCGCAGGACCTCGAATTCGTAGAAAACTGCCATGGTCTCGCCCTGTTGGAAAAGCGCGCAGGGTTCGCCGGTTTCGCGGCAAACCGCCACCGCCGTGCAGCGGGCCCAGCCATTGCCAATGGCCTTTCCCTCGATGAGCTCCGGCAGCGTGATCTGGCTGGGCCAGCCCGGAATCGAAACGTTGCCTGTGGAAACCATGGGCGGCGGAGTCGGGGCGGAGGTCTTGCCGGGTGCGGCCGCAAAGGCCGCGACCTTTTCCTCCTGCTCCAGCTGGAAGTAAACCTTGGTGGCCTCGGCGGAGGGGCCGCGGAAGGCGACCGTGCCGCGCCGAAAGACCAGGGTGTTGGCGCAGAAGCGCTGCACGGAGCCCAGGTCATGGGAGGCCAGCACGACGCAGACTCCGGTATCGAGCAGCTGGCGCATCCGCTCGTAACAGCGCTGTTGGAAAAAAACGTCACCCACGGAAAGGGCCTCGTCCACGATCAGCACCTGCGGCTCGACGGCGGTCTGCACGGCAAACGCCAGGCGCACGAACATGCCGCTCGAGTAGGTCTTGACGGGTTGCTCGATGAAGTCGCCGATGTCGGCGAAGGCGGCGATCTGGTCGAAGCGGTGGTCGATTTCCTGCCGGGAAAGGCCCAGCACCGCGCCGTTGAGGTAGACATTTTCGCGGCCGGTGAAGTCCTGGTTGAACCCGCTGCCGAGCTCCAGCAACGCCGCCACTCTCCCCTTCACGCTGACCTTTCCTTCAGTCGGCTGCAGCGTGCCGGCGATGATCTGGAGCAGGGTGGACTTGCCGGAACCGTTGCGGCCGATGATGCCGATACTCTCGCCCCGCTGAACCTCGAACGACACATCCCGCAGCGCCCAGAAGTCCCGGTAGCTCGCCTGAGCGCGATCGCTCAACCAGCGGCGGCCGGCTGACGCCTTCGGCATGGTTCGGCCCAGCGATTCCTGCAACGGCGCGGTCAGCCGGGCGGCGGGGCTTTCCCAGATGCGGTAGGCCTTGCTGACGTTTTGGACGGAGATGACCGGGGCTTCGCTCATTCGGAGTCAGAGAGGCATGCCGGCAGCGACGAAGAGTA
>CAIRTK010000061.1 GCA_903881475.1 uncultured Opitutia bacterium
ACGATGCTCTTGCCCCCGTCCACCTCCCGCAGGATGCGGACTTTCTCCTCCGTACTGAATCTTTTTCCTTTCATGATCTGGGTCCTTTTTATTGGCCCAGACCAACTCTTCAAGCGGCTCGAATTTCCGGAATCACGTCACAGGTCGGCGACGATTCGTGTGGCGATCCGGCCGGCGTGAAGGGCGGCCGGCGTTGCCCCGCCATAGCCTTTGGGCGACAAGCGGTAGGTTCCCGAGTCGCGAACTGCTCCGAAGTTCGGATTCGCCGACATTTGCGAAGATTAGCGGGCAACCGGATTGAACCTGCCTGCTCACCCCAGCCAACGGCCGAACCACGCGAAGGCCTCGGCCTGCATGGCGCGGTTGAACTGGTGGTGGCCGGGGTACCAGGAACAGGCGAATTTTCCCGGCTGGCCGCTGGCGGCATAGACGTTGGCGAGGATCGCGGCGGCGCGCTCCATTTCGGTGCACGTGAACAACGGGTCCTCGCGGGCGTTGATCACCAGTGTCGGCAGCGGCGCGCGCAGGCCGATGATTTCCGGGAAGTCGAGGTCGCGCGGCAGCAGCGGGACAAAGCACATCCAGGTATGCGTGTAACTCTTGTAGAGGAGATGGTCGCGCCAGGTCGTCATCATGCCGATGCACACCGTACACTTGATGCGGTCGTCGAGCCCCGCGAGAAACACCGTGCGCAGGCCGCCGCCGGACAACCCCGCGCAGCCCACGCGGCCAGGATCGACGTCGGGCCGCGCGCACAGGACGTCAAGCGCCACGCGGTCCTCGACCGCAAACACCCCGGGCCACGTCGTCCCGGCGCTGAACAGGGACTTCGCCATCACGTGCTCATGCTCGGCGGCCCAGTCGTTGTACGCGGCGACACCCGCCGGCGAATCGTCGGCATCGTCCTGCACGCTCCCGCGCAATTCCGGCGGCACCTCGGCGAGGCGCACCTTCCGGCTGCCGAAGGCATATGCGTCGTGCACGAGCACGACATAGCCGCGGTGCGCGAGCTCGTTGGCCCAGGCGAGACCCTCGTAGGCGTCGGCGCGGTGCTGGACGACGACCGGATGCACGGCGGGCCCCGTCTGCGCGATCTTCTCCTTGCCGAAAAACTTGAACCGGCCGTGGTCATGCAGCGCCAGCACTGCGGGCAGCCGGCCCATGGCGCCGGCGGGCTTTAGGACCACCGCTTGGGTTGGCGGGCCGTAGGGCAGCTGCCAGCTGATTTCCTCGATGGCCAGGCCGTCGTGCACATAACTCCGGTCGATTCGGGCCGTGATACCGGCCGGCATTGGCGGCGGAGCCATGCACGCCGCGACCCGGGCGCGGGCCGCGGCCCGGCGGGCGGCGAATTCACCCGATGGACAGTGCTGCAAGGAAAGCGGGCCTGGCTTTTCCGGCAGCAGCGTGGCGGCCCAGGCGCCATAGGCGCCGATCAGGGTAGGCGGGGAAGGTTTCATGATGTCCAAAGCACCTCGCGCATCGGTTCGCCCGCGAAGTGGATTTCGATCCGGGAGCCGGCGGCGGTTTCATGGAGCAGGCAGTAATCGGCCGGGGCGCCCGCGACAAGTGCCGGCGGGAGTCCCATGAAGTTCTCGAGCTGGGTGGAGAAAAACGGCCACACGCTCGACGGGGAGCGGCGCAGCATTCCGGCGGCGCGGCGGACGCCCTCGAGCGGGGCGAGGCTGGAGCCGGCGTAGTTGGACTTGCCCGGCTGGCGCACCACACCGTCGGCGCCGACCTCGACCTGCATGCCCGCCAGCGGATAAATGCCGGGACCCGCGCCGCCGGCCGACATGGCATCGGTGGTGTAGCAGATCCGCGCCTCATCGAGGCCGCGATGAAACAGCCGGAACAGCATCGGCGAAACGTGGATGCCGTCGGGGATGATGCTGACGCGCAGGCGCGGCTCATCGAGCGCGCGAAATGTGATGTTGTCGTGACGGTTCCATTCCGTGGGACAGCCGTTGCCCAAGTGCGTGAGTCCCTCGGCGCCCGCGTCCACGGCGGCGGCGAGTTGGGCGGGCGTCGCGTTGGTGTGGCCGAGCCAGACATGAAACCCGAGCTTGCGGGCGCAGCGGATCGCCTCGGGCGCCTCCGGCCATTCCGGCGCGAGCGTGATCAGCACGGGATCGTCGCCGGCCACCGCTTTAAGTTCGCGCAAGCGTTCCGGCGTGGGCGGCACCATGAATTCCGGCGGATGTGCGCCATGGAATCCCGGGATCGGGCTCATGAACGGCCCTTCCATGTGCCAGCCGGCGATGCGGCGCGTCAGCAAGGGCGACGAGGCCCGCAGCGCGCGGTCGCGCTGCAGGCGGGCGAGCAGACGATCCCACCGGTCGGTGATCAGCGTGAGGAAAAAGCGGCTGCAGGCGGCGGCCGCGAGCCCGTTCGCCGCCTGCTCGAGGTCGGCGCGTGTGCCGCGGTCGTTCTGAAAATCCACACCGGCAAAGCCGTTGATCTGGATGTCCACGAGCGGCGGCAGCAGCACCGGCAGCCCGGCACCGCCGCCGGCGAGCGGCTCGATCGAGGCGATCCGCCCGTCCGCGCAGGTCAGGCGCACCGCCCGGCCGGTGCGGTGGTCAAGGGCGGCGCAGGCCGGGGCGGTCATGGGCGGAGGGCGGCTGCTCAGCGGGCGAGCAGCGACGACGAATCGGCGTCGAGGTACAGCGTGGCGTGCGCCTGGCGCCGCAGGTAACTGCCGGGGCAGGCGGTCGTGACGGGGCCTTCGAGCGAGGCCCTGACGGCCCCGGCCTTGCGCTGCTCCGGCACCACGGCGATCATGCGGCCGACGTGGCAGAGTGCGGGGATGGTCAGCGTGATCGCGTACATGGGCACGGCGTCGAGGGTCGGGAAGTGGCCTTCGCCCACCTGCTGACGGCGGCATTGCTCGTCGAGCTTCACGAGCTTGATGACCTCGGGGTCGGAAAAATCGGCGACCGGCGGGTCGTTGAACGCGAGGTGGCCGTTTTCGCCGATGCCCAGGCAGCAGAGGTCAACCGGCGCCGCCGCGAGCTGCGCCGCGTAATCGCGCATGGCCTTGAGCGGTTCGAGGGCATCGCCGTCGACATAATGGGCGGCGCCCGGGTGCACGCGGTCGAAGACCCGTTGCTTCAGGTAACCACGGAACGAGGCCGGATGGGTGATCGGCATGCCGAGGTATTCGTCCATGTGGAAAAACTCGACCTTCGACCAGTCGATGCCGGTCCGCTGGATCAGCTGACCGAGGAACTCGATCTGCGAGTTGCCCGTGGCGATGATCGCCCGGGCGCGTCCGCGGGCCGCGATGGCGGCGATCAGGATCGCGGCGGCCTCGTCGGCGGCCGCGGCGGCCAGCTCGGGAATGGTGGCAAAGATGCGGACCGCCAATTGGTCGGCGCGGAAGGATCTGGCGGGAGAAGGAGAGGTAGCCATGGATCAGAAGACCTGGGACGCGGGGCGAAACATCGGGCAACCGCCGGGAGTGACAACAGAAAAGCGGCGCCAAGAGCGGCGCGTTAAGGATAACGCGCCCTACCTTTGGCGGGCGACGAGCTGCACGCGGCAGCCCAGCCGGCTGGGATCCACGCGGCCGGTGAGGCCGACGGCTGAGCCGCGCACATCGAGTTCGACGAGGTTGGCGCCGGACCGGAGGGCGGCCGTCACATCGACCTCGTCGGGCGCCCAGCGGATCGAACCGCAGGACGCCCCGTTGATCCGCACGGCCGCGCCGTGGCCGCAAATCCCTTGGCAGCGCAGCAGAAACTGTTTCCCCGCCACGTCATCCACATGGAATCGCTGGCTGTAGCGCACCGCGCCGCAGTAAAACGGCAGGCCCAGTTTGGCCCGCGTGGTGGCGGAGGTGGCCGTGGTTCCGGCCTTCGGGCTGGCTCCAAGCCTGCCGTCCGGCAGCACGACCACGTCGCCTTCCAGGCGGCAGGCGTCGATCATCCCGTCGGTTGAGCGCCGGAGCGTGAAGTGGAATTCCAGCTCGTTGACGCCCGAACGGAGAAATCCCTCCAACGTATGGGTCGCCGTGAAATCGCCTTCCTCGCGCCACTTGGCCAGCGCGTGGCCGTTGAGCCGCGCCGTCCATTCGCCGCGCATGTCGCCGAGGCCGCACACGAGCTTCAGCGCCGCCCGGCCCCGCATGGAAAAGTGCGCGCGATAAACCCATTTCTGGGGGACGGCCAGTTCGGGGTGCAGCGGGACCGGCCCGAACAGTGTCTGTCCCACGACGGGCGACCAGCCGGGCTCAAGGTCAAAGGCCGGCCGGAGGTCCACCTTGCGGCCGTTCAGCGTCCACTCGTTGAGGTAAACGGTGTTTGGTTTGGGCAGTGTCACCTGCCAGCGATCGGGCAGTTGGACCAAGGTGCGAAACGGCTTGGCCGGCACTGCGACGGGAGCGTGTTCGTCGATGAACCGGCTCTCGCCGCCCTGCAGCGCGCCGCGCACATTCCCGAGGGAAAAATTCGCCGGCTTGGTCCCGACGTTCACGCAGAACCAGCGGCCGTCCCGGCAGCGCGTGGCGTGGATGTCGCCGTTGGTCTGAAGCGGGCCGCGTAGTGACTTGAAAGCTTTCCGGTCATCCATGACCGAACCCTTTTTGCCGAGTGCTGCGAACCGAGCGGCGGTGCCGCGATCGGTGAAGTCCCGGAAAAACACCAGGTGCCGGTAGCGGCACGCCCCGAAGGTGAACTGCCCGCCGGCCGCCTTCACCGCCGGCAGTTCGTCGTCGTCGATCCAGTGCAGGCGCAATCCGCGCCGCGCCATTTCCGTCGCCAGATAGGCCGCCCGTGTGAGCAGCCGGTTGCCCTTGGGCTGGTCGCTGTCGGGCAGGCCGCGCAGGAAATCTATCGGTCGGACCGCGAGGACGTCCGGCGGCACGCCGGGCCCCAGCCCTTCCGCCGCGCGCCGGAACTCGCCGGCCCACGCCGCGAGATCCGCGCTGGCGAAGGCGGGCGGGGAAAAGTCCGGCGGCGCGTCGAGTTTCCGGTAGCCGTCCAGCGAGTAAAGGAAGCCGTGCGGCACCATCAGGTTGATGCCGGCCGCGGCGAGCCAGTCGCTCATGCGCTTCAGCGTGCGGAGGTCCAGGGTGAAATCGCAGGCGCCATACGTCTCGCACAGCGCCTGGGGCCGGCCGGCCTGCGCCGCCGCCGACACGGCAAGGCTCGCGGTCAGGTTGAGGATCGCATTCTTCCGGTCGCCCGCCGCCGGGATGATCACGTCGCAGCCCGGCACCTGGAATTTCCGCAGGTTGGCCAGCACGCTGCCGACGTGGCGGGACTCGTACCACCACTCCTCCTCCGGGCTGATGTGGCCGGTGAGGGCCACGCGGTGCTTGCCGCACCACTCGCTGATCGGGGTGGTCCAGTGCTCGAGAAACGCCCGCGCGGCGATCCGCCGGTAATTCCGCCGCTCCTCGTTCGCCGCCGGGCCGGTGTCGCCGGCGAGGGCGAACGCGAGGGCCGGGGAAATCCGGCCGATCTTCCTTGCGACGCCCCGGCCCCAGGGCAGCGGGTTTCGGAACTTCGGTTCGTCGGCAAAAAAGCCGGGCGCCGTCCGTCCGAAATCCTTCGCGAAGCGGCCCCAATAGGCCTCGTGGGTCAGGTCCAGGAACAGCTTGGTGGCCTCCGGGTTGGAGACGTCGATGTAATTCCCGAACGGCTCCAGCAGGTCGCCGCCGGTCTTCATGGTGACGGTTACAAGTTCCCATATCCCCGGCGGCAGTGGCGCGGCCAGGACGTTTTCCGGCAGCACGCAGATCGCGCGCGGACATTCAAAAACCTCCGCCGGCCCCGAGGGATAATACAGGCTGCTGTCGACCCCGTAGGTTTTCCTCCAGGTGTTCGCGACGGGACCGATACTGCTCCGCAGGTCGAGGATCTTCCGCCGGCCGGCGCGCTGGCGCGCGTAGCAGGCCAGCACTTCGCCGCCGCCCAGGCGCCATTCGACGCGGCCGCCGCCCGCGACCACCTTCCGCTGCACCTGCAGGGATTGCTCGATGAACTCGGGCCGCCGCCGCAGCACCTCGCCGCCCGCGACGCCGCTGGGGTAGGGCATCTCGTCGTAGAACCAGGCCTGCATCCCGAGTTCGCGCGCCACCTCCAGGCAGCACTGCACCGCCGCAAACCACTCCTCCGAGAGGTAGGGCGTCGCCAGGCCCTCGCGCGCGTGGATGAAGAAACCGTCGGAGCCCGCCGCGCGGATTTCCAGGATCTTCGCGCGCAGCCGCGCCGGCTCGAGCCGGTG
>CAIRTK010000062.1 GCA_903881475.1 uncultured Opitutia bacterium
CGAAATATACAACCGCGACTGGCGCCTCGAAAAGCTCCGCTACAGGAGCCCGCTCGAAGCCCGCCGCGACCACCAGAAATCTACCCTCTTAGCCGCCTGATTAACCTTTGTCTTGTGTCCAGACAACCGGTGCCGACACACTTCACGCAATCGACGATCGCCACGATCCACAGCACGAACCAAAGGATGGAGAGGAAGTAATTAAGCCCGTTGTTCATGCTATCTATCGTGTCCCTTCACCCGGGGTGGTTCCCAAGAAAAACCAGCGGACCCAAGGCGGAAGGCGGGGGTTATTACCCATTCCGCTTGCTGCATGATTGAAACGGCGAGACGGCACGTTCATGCCTGCCCCCATGACGCAGTGTTTGAATCGTGAATCCTGGCAGCGCGCCAACCCCGACTGGCTAATGAAATGCCGCTGGGGCGTCTTCAGCTGCTACCTTGCCGACACGGCCAGCAATCTGCAACCGACCGCGCTGCCGGTGAGCGAATGGAACCGCCGCATCGACGCGTTCGACGTAAATGCCCTCGCCCGGCAGCTGGCCGAGGCCGGCGTGCCTTATTTCATTTTCACGCTGGGGCAAAATTCGGGTTTCTATCTTTCGCCGAACCGGACCTATGACGGCATCGTCGGCATCACGCCCAGTAAGTGCTCGCACCGCGATCTCGTCGCCGACCTGGCGCACGCCCTCGCCCAATATGGCATCCGTCTCATGGCCTACCTGCCCGGAGGAGCGCCCGCCAGTGATGCCATTGCCAAGGCCCGCCTTGAAGGGGTGCCCGACGGCCGCATGACGGAGCTCCAGCGCAACTGGGAGGCTGTCGTGCGCGAATGGTCACTGCGCTGGGGCAAAGCCGTGAGCGGCTGGTGGATCGACGGGCCCTACGATGCCGCGAAATACCAGCACCCCGACACGCCCAATTACCGGAGTTTCGCCGAGGCCCTCAAGGCGGGGAATCCCGATTCCCTCGTCGCCTTCAACAACGGGCTGCGCACGCCGCTCTACTCCATCACCGAGTACGAGGACTATACTCCCGGTGAGATCGAGCGCGACATGACCGTCGCACCGGGCAACACGCCGGACTACTCGCGGTTAATGAACTACGAACGCTTCCTGAATGGCGCGCAGCTCCATGTGCTCACCCTCATGGGCGAATGGTGGGGCAAGGGGCCGGTGCGTTTCCCCGATGAGCTGACCATCGGTTACACCAAGTTCATCAATGGCAAGGGTGGCGCCGTGACGTGGGACGTGCCGCTGACTTCTACCGGCCTGATTGACGAAAACTTCCGCCCTCAACTGGCTGCGTTGGGACGAGCCGTACGGCCGCTCGATTAATGCCGGTGGCGGGTCCGAGACTTTGTCCGGGTTGGAACCCTACCTCGACTTGGGTAACCGCCCGCTGTTCACCCGCCAAACGGGGATCAGAGGCAGCCCCTTCCATGATCGTTGGGAAACAGGTGTCCGGGTTGAAAACCGACCGAAGCAATGATAGGTTTGATTCATCCGCAGGTTGCACGCCGATCAGATCCGACGGGGCGCCCGCAGGAACCTTCGAATCGAATCATTATTAAAAATTGCGAAACCTCCGGTGGTATTCCGGAGTCATAGTTTCCAGCCAACGTTAACCACTTCCCGACTATGAAAAATAAACTTATCTCCGCTTTCCTGCTCACCGCCGGTCTTCTGGCCCTCGGTGCCCAAGCCCAGACCGCTGCGCCGGCGGCAGATGCCGTCGCCCCGGCTCCCAGCCGGATCATTTATGCCCCCCGCCTGCCTTCTCCGGTTGAACTGACCAACGTCGCCGCCGCCCAAGGCATCGGTGTCGAGAAAATCGACCAGACGGCGACCCAGATCACCGTCACCTACAAATTGGCCAACGGGCAGCTTAACACCGTCGCTTACCAGCTGCTCCCGACTGCCGCCTCGCCGGGCCAAAGCACCGTGGCGGCCGGCACCGTCGCAGTGCCCGCCTCGCCCGCGCCCGCCGTTGTCTACACCCAGGCGGCCCCGGCCGTGGTTTACACGCAGCCCTATCCCTACTCTTATTACTATGCCGCCGACCCGTATTATTCCCCGTGGGGTTTCTATGGTCCGCTCGCAGTGGGCATCGGCTTGGGCTTTGGCTTCCACGGCGGCTATTATCATGGCGGCGGCTTCTACCATGGCCATGGCCGTTGGTAATCATCCCCGCTCGTTCGCCACTTTACTCCCATGAACGCAAAACATCTGTTCATCCCCGCACTGGCCTTGGGTACACTTTTGACCGGCTGCGTCGGCACCGGCCCCAACACCCAGCAGGGTGCCGTGACCGGCGGTGCCTTGGGCGCGCTGGCCGGAGCGATCATCGGCAATAACAGCGGCGGTCACAATGGTGCGGCGGGCGCCCTGATCGGCGCGGCGGCCGGCGCCATTGCCGGCGGCACGCTCGGCAACGCCAAGGACAACGAAAACGGCACGCTCTATGGCGGCTATGCCGCCCAGCGGCCCGTGGCCTATCGCACGGTCGTCGTGCAGCAGACGCCCCCCGCTCCGCCGCCTCCGCCGCAGACGGCTGAGACCGTCGGCCCGGCGCCGGCGCCGAACGCGCTGTGGATCCCGGGTTACTGGGACTACAACGGGGCCGGCTATACTTGGGCCCCGGGCCACTGGGAAATTCCGCCCCCGACCAGCCAAAGCTATGTCGCCGCCCACTGGGAAAACCGTGGCGGCGGGTATGTCTTCGTCCGCGGTTATTGGATGTAACCCAACAAAAAGCCCCGGCCTTGCGGCTGGGGCTTTTTTGTAAACATTCGCGCCGGCCTTAAGCCACGCGCTCAACAATGAGCGGCGGAGGCGTCGGGCGCTTCGGCGCGAGCCGGTAGGCATTCTTGAAGTGGTCGAGCGCCTGCTCGAGCTTCGCCTCGTCGTTATAGTGGATCATCATCAGCGGCTCGCCCTGCTTGACCTGCGTGCCGACCTTCTTGATTTCAGAAACACCGACGGAGTAATCCAGCTTGTCCTGCGGATTCTCCCGGCCAGCGCCGAGCAGGTGCACGCCGCGGGCAATCATCGCCGCGTTGATCGTGTGCACGTAGCCGCGCTTCGGGGCCGGGAGCTTGCGGATGTGTTTCGCCGCCGGGAATTTCTCCGGATGGTCAATGAAGGTCGTGTCGCCACCCTGCGCCTTGACGAGGTCCTTGAACTTCGCGAGCGCGGAGCCGTCGGTCAGGTGCCGCTGCACGGTCTGCTTTGCGGACAGGGTCGAGCCCGCCACGCCGGCCAGACGGACGATTTCCATGCCGAGTTTCAGCACGAGTTCTTTCATGTCCTCCGGACCCTCGCCCTTGAGGAGGGCGATGGCTTCCTTGACCTCCAGGGAAGTGCCAACGGTGTCGCCGAGCGGTTGGTTCATGTCGGTCACCAGCGCGACGCAGCGGCGCTTCATCGAGCGGCCGACCCGGGTCATGGAGCGGGCAAGCTGCTTGGCCTGCTCAAGGTCCTTGATGAAGGAGCCGTTGCCCCATTTCACGTCGATCACGAGACCTTCTGAACCCTCGGCCAGCTTCTTGGACAGCACACTCCCAGTGATCAGCGGAAGGCTTGGGATGGTCCCGGTCTCTTTGCGCAGGGCGTAAAACTTGGCATCGGCCGGAGCGAGGGCCTCGCTCTGGGCAACGATCGCACCGCCAATGCGGGCGAGTTGGGAGGAAAACTGCTCGATCGTCTGCTGGCTCTTGAAACCCTGGAAGCAGCCCAGCTTGTCGAGCGTGTTGATGACATAGTCATGCTCCACGCCGCACATCATCGGGACCACGACCCCGCTGGCCATCGCCAAGGGCACGAGCACCAGGGACGTCTTGTCGCCAACACCCCCGGTGGAATACTTGTCGATCTTGGGCTTGGCGATGTGCGAGAGATCAATCACCTCTCCGGAAAGCATCATTTCCTCGGTCAGGTCGGCCGTTTCCTGAGCGGACATGTTGGAGAAGTAAATCGCCATCATCAGCGCGGACAACTGGTGCTGGGGCATTTCGCCATCCAGCGTACTGTCAATGATGTAGCGAATTTCCTCTTGGGTGAACTCGCCGCCGTCGCGCTTCTTTTCGATCAGGAACTCGAAGGTCGGTTTAATGAACCGGCGAGTAGGAATATTGCGTTTGCTCATGTGGATAAGAGGGGGGCCACGGTAGGGGCCGCGGCGCGGAAAAGTTTGCCATCACACTCGCTCCAGCGAATTTGTCGAGCCGAAACTACCCGGCGTGAGGGCTCCGAAGAGCCCGAATCCTACCCGCGAAAACGACCCTCAGGCGGGCATCCGGCAGATAATCCGGGCCTGCCTCTGGCTGTACCCCACCGGTCCCGCTTCGGCCGGCGCCTGCAGCCTTGCCCGCCCCGGAGCATGGCAAATCCCACTGATGCCTAAACCCGGTCCAACTCCACGCTTGCGCGATCCCGGCGCTCGGCTGTGAAGTGAGCGGATGCCTGTTACGTTCAATCTCGCCGATGCCTTGGATACGGCGCTCAAATCCGCCGCGACCAGCGCGGGGCTCGAAGCCGCCGCCTTCGTCCCCGAAGTGCGAACGGCGGACGCCCGCCACGGCGATTTTCAGGCCAACGGAGTGCTCGGCTATGCCAAGGCCCGCAAACTCAACCCGCGCGCTGTCGCGGAAAAGCTCGTCGCCGCCCTGCCCGCCGAGGTGCCGGCGGCCTACGATGTCGTCATCGCCGGCCCCGGTTTCATCAATTTCACGCTCAAGCCTTCCGCCCTGTTCGCATGGCTGCGCATCCACGATTCCGCCGCCCACCTGAAAGCCAGCGCGGCCACCGCCCGACAGGGCCAGACTTGGATCGTCGATTATTCTTCACCCAACACCGCGAAGCAGATGCATGTCGGTCATCTGCGCTCGGCCGTCATTGGAGAGGCCATCTGCCGTTTGCTGGAATTCAGCGGAGCAAAGGTCATTCGCGACAACCATATCGGCGACTGGGGCACGCAGTTCGGCAAGCTCATCTGGGCTTATCAGCGCCACCTTGACGCCGCCGCGCTCGCCTCCGATCCGCTCGAGGAGTTCGAGCGCCTCTATAAGGTCGGCAATGCCGCCGCCGAAGCCGACTCCGCGGTCCTCGAACAGGCGCGCCAGGAGCTCGTGAAGCTGCAGGCGGGCGATCCCGCCAATCTCGCGATCTGGAAAAGGATCAACGACGCCAGCCTCGGCGCCTTCCAGCAGATCTACGACCAGCTCGGCATCACGTTCGACGTCACGCTCGGCGAAAGTTTCTACAATGACCAGGTCGGGCGCATCTACCGGGAACTCGGCGAGACCGGCCTGGCGCAGGAAAGCCAGGGCGCGCTGGTCGTGTTTCACCCCGAGCACCCGCGTTTCAAGACGCAGCCGTTCATCATGCGGAAGGCCGATGGGGCCAGCAACTACGCCACCACGGACCTCGCCACCGCCCTCTACCGCACCGAGCACTTCCACGCCGACGGCATCGTCGTCGTCACGGATTTCCGCCAGGCCGACCATTTTGAACAGCTCTTCCTCACGGTAAGAAAATGGTTCGCTGCGAAACACTACCGGCTGCCCGAGCTGCACCATGTGACCTTCGGGGTCATAACTGGCGAGGATGGCAAGGCGCTCCGCACGCGCGATGGCGGAACCATCAAGCTCAAGGAGCTGCTCACCGAAGCCGAAGCCCGGGCCTTCGCTCTCGTCAGCGAACGCAGCGCGGACATTCCGCCCGACGAACGACAGAAGATCGCCGCTGTCGTGGGCGTGGCCTCGATCCAGTACTCCGACCTTTCTCAAAATCGTTCCAGTGACTATGTCTTCGCGTGGGACAAGATCATTTCCCTCGAGGGCAACACCGCCGCCTACCTGCTTTACGCCGGCGCGCGCATTCATTCGATCTTCCGAAAGCTCGGCGCCGCGGAGGCCGGCGTGACAGCGGCAAGCCCGGATCCGTCGGGGCTGGCCGGTGCGCCCGAGACCCCGACCGAACTCGCGCTGGCCCGCAAGCTCGTGAAGTTTGCCGACGCCATCCGGCTCGCAACCGACACCCTGCGGCCGCACTTCCTCTCCCTTTATCTCTACGAACTCGCCGGCGAATTCAGCGCCTTCTACGCCGCGGACAAAGTCGCGGTCGATGATCCAGCGATCCGCGCCCGCCGGCTGCTGCTCTGCGGCCGGACCCTGCTGATCCTGGAGACCGGGCTGAATCTGCTCGGCCTGCGCACGTTGACGCGCATGTGAAGAACACGTTCCGGCGCAGCCAATAAACTCTTGCTGCGTCCCGGGGGCGCGGCCACATTCCGCGGCTATGGCACTGGAGGAAATTTACATCCGTAGCGAGTCGGAGACGGAGGCCCGCGGGCCGTTCAACCTCGAGCAGCTCGTCTCCCTCGCGGATACCGGCCAAGTGACCGCCGAGACCCTGTTTTACGACGCCACCACCGAGCAATGGGCCGCGATCGGCTCGAACCCCGACCTGATGGCGCAGGTTTTCCCCCAGCGGAAAAAACTCAAGATCAAGAGCAAGGCGAAGCTCGACCTGCTGAACCAGGAGAACGACAGCGCGGCGCCCATCACCGTGGACGAGATGCTCGCCGCGGCCGAGGGCCGCACCGCCGAGACGTCCGGCAAGCAGGATCCCAGCATCGCGATGGCGCGGGCCGCCGGCATCGGCCGCTGGGCCATCATCGTGATCCTGCTGCTCGCCGCCGCCGGCGAAGCCCTGCCCGCCGTGGATGCGATCATGGCGGTGGATTACCCCAAGCTGCTCGGTTATCCACTGGTGGTGCTCGGCGCGTTCGACCTCTTCCTCGCCACCATGCTGGGGCTTGGGGTCGTGAGTTTCTATCCCTTCATCCGCTTCCGGGCGGCCGCGGGCTTCGGCTTCGTGGGATTCTTCTTCTGGACCGGCGGCCACCCGATGCCGCTGCTCGCCCTGGCCGGCGGTTCGCTGGGATTGTATCTCTGCACCATCTTCGTCAGCTACCTGCCCGTCTTCATTTCCGCCGCGCTCGGCCTCTGCGGGATCGGGGCGGTCTCTTGGTACCTGATGTCCTGATTGCCGCCGCGCGCCCATGGCCAGCCTCGTTGAGCGCGGGAAAAAAATCGTCGATCTTTTCCATCGGGAAATCTGGCAGACGGCCTACCTGAAGGATCATTCCCTGCGCGGCCGCGCCTACGCCGTGCTGCGCGTGATCACGATCACGTGCACGGTCTTCAGGGAAACCAAGGCCGCCAGCCGGGCCGCCGCGCTCAGCTTCAGCTCGCTGCTCGGGCTCGGCCCGATGATCGGGGTCGCCGTGCTCGTCGGCGGCTTCATGCTCGGGCAGGACAGCGACCCCGCCGTGCTCGCCAGCGAGTTCAGCAGCGTAATCAAGAGCGTCGCCCCGCAGCTGCAGCAGCTGGAAAGCATGACCTCCCCCGCCAGCACGGCCTCGCCCCATACCGGCCTGACGGAACTCATCCGGGGCATCATCGCCGGCTCCCGGTCCGGCACCGCCGGGGCGCTCGGCGCCCTCACGCTCATCCTGATCGTCCTGTTCCTGTTCAAGACGATCGAGGACACGTTCAACGAAATCTGGGGCGTGCGCAACGGCCGCTCGCTGCTCATGCGCGTGGTGTTCTACTGGACCGTCCTCACGCTGGGAGCCGTCCTGTTCTTCGCCTCGCTCACCCTCCTCGGCGCCGGCGCCTTCATCAATGTCTTCCTCGAGCGCCTGCCCTACGGCCGCGAACTCCTCGGGGCGCTGCGCTGGTCCCTGCCGCTCTTCTCCGGCCTCGCGCTCGTCCTGCTGCTCACCCTTTTCTACCGCTTCATCCCGAACACGCGGGTCTTCTGGCGGGCCGCCGTCATCGGCGCCGTCGTCGTCGCCGCCCTCCTCCTCCTGAACAACTTCCTCGCCTTCCTCTACCTGCGGCGGGTTTACCTGGAGAAGAGCCTCTATGGTTCGCTCGGCCTCCTGCCGATCCTCATGCTCGGCCTGTATGTCTTCTGGCTCTTCGTCCTGATTGGCGGCCAGCTCAGCTATGCCGTCCAGAACGCCCACTTCCACGGCAGCCAAGCCGCCTGGGGCCGCCTCAGCGAGTCCACGCGCGAGCGCCTGTCGCTCGTCGTGCTGCTGACCATCTGCCGGCGGTTCCGGGAGTGCTTGCCGGCCATCACGGCCTCCCATCTCGGCGACATGCTCAATGTCCCCACCCAGATCCTCAACGAGTGCCTCAACCGCCTCGTGGACATGAAGCTCATCACGCCCATCCCGCCGCCGCCCGGGGGCGCGCCTATGGATTATTTCTACCAGCCCGCCCGCCCGCTGAGCCATATCACCCTCCTCGAATTCAAGCGCCTCGACCGCACCCTGGGGGACGACCCCTCCGGCCAGGCCCTGGAGAGCATCGATCCGATCCTCGAGCATTACCGCGCCGCCCTCGCTCGGATGGGCGAGCAGGAACTCTTCCAGAAAAGCTTCGAGCAGCTCTTTGCCGAACACGTGTTTGAGGGCTCCCAGCCGCCGTTTGCGATGGGTGAGGCGCCACGGCGCTAGTCCCCCACTTCGCCCTTGCCTCACACCACCGGCGACCTAGCGTCGCCGTTTTTCCCTCCATGATTTCCTGGATCCAGAAAACCTTTCAGCATCACTTCCGCGTCATTTTTGCGCTGATCCTGATCAGCACCATCATCTCGTTCATCATCGCGTTCGGCCCGGGCTCCAATCTCGGCCGGGCGGAACGCCAGACGGTCAGCCGCGACTTCTTTGGCTACAACCTCGGCTCCCAGGAAGACCAGGCCCGCCTCATCGGCGATGCCAGCCTCAGTGCCAACCTCCAGACCGGCTACAATTCCCTCGAGGGCGCCGACCTCCAGAACTACGCCTTCCAGCGCGTCGCCGCCCTCGCCCTCGCCGACCAGCTCCATCTCCCGGCCCCGACCTCGCAGGAAGTGGCCGATTATATCAAGAGCCTCCGGATTTTCGCGGGCGAGGACGGCCAGTTCGACGCGAAGCGCTACGGCAATTTTCGCGACTCGCTGAAGTCCAACCCCCGGGTCACCGAGGCCGAGGTCAGCCGGGTGATTTCCGACGATGTCCGCGCCAACCAGGTCCAGAAGATCATCGCCGGCCCGGGCTACGTCCTCCCCTCCGATGTGAAGTCCCAGCTCGACCGCTCCGACTCCGTCTGGACCCTCGCCACCGCCACGGCCGACTACGCGAGCTTCAATCCGTCCGTACCGGCCTCCGACGCCGCCCTGGCCAAGTTTTTTGCCGATAACTCCTTCCGGTATACCATCGCCCCCAGCGTCTCCACCGCGATGGCCTACTTCCCCGCCGCGGCCTACACCGGCCTGGTGAGCGTGACAGAGGCCGACGTGCGCGCCTACTATGACGCCAACCCCGGCCGTTTCCCCACTGCGGCGCTCAAACCCGCCGGGACCAAGCCCGATCCCGCCGCGGACTACGCTGCGGTTCGCCCCCAGGTCGAGGCGGCGCTCAAGCTGGAGCGCGCCCAGCGGTTGGCCTCCAAGGCTGCCTCGGACCTTACGTTCGCGCTTTACGACGGCAAGATCACCCCCGGCTCGCCCGCCTTCGACAGCCTCCTTGCCGCCCAGCACATCACCCTGAAGCCGCTCGCGCCGTTTAGTCGTGAAGCCGGCCCCGCCGAGCTGGGCGGGTCGGCCGAAATCGCAAACGAGGCCTTTAAGCTCGACGCCTCACGCAGCTACTCGGATGCCCTTCCCGCGCCGGGCGGCGCCGTGGTGCTTTTCTGGAAGGAATCGATTCCCTCCCGCCAGCCCTTGTTTTCCGAGGTGCACGCCAAGGTGGCCGCGGACTATGCCGACAACGAGCGGCGGAAGCGCTTCGCCGAGTTTGGCAAGACCCTCCGCAGCCTCATCGAGAACCGCCTGAAGGCGGGCGAATCCTTCGACAAGGCCATCGCCACCGCCGCCAGCGCCACCTCCGTCCGGATCACGGCCAAGACCCTCGCCCCCTTTACCCGCCGCACGCCCCCGAAGGACCTCGACTATTCCGTCGCCGGCGCCTTGGAGCAGCTGAAAAAAGGCCAGGTCTCGGACATGCTCGTCACCAAGGACCAGGGTCTCTTCGTGTACGTCATCGACAAGAAACTGCCCGACTTCAACGAGGCCGGCCCGGCCTACACGGCCATGCGCTCCCAGCTGGCCATCGTCAATGGCCGCATCGGCGCAAGCGCCCAGCTCAACGCCCTTGTGGAGCAGGAGCTGAAGAGGTCAGAACCCGCGGTCAAATGAACCGGGCCGCCGGGCTCCAACCGTTCATCCCCCGCGCAGACCGCTTGACTCGTTTCGCCTCGAATCGGCGCTCCGCCGCGGCGAAGGTCGCCGGGTCATGCCGCCTTACAGTTTCCCGTTCGTCCCCGGCGCGCCGGGTCCGCGCCCCATCGCTTGAGTACCGGACGCCATGAAATTTTTGCCGGATCAACCCGTCATAGGCGCAGGATCGGCCCGGGTTCCGGGCTCGGCGGCCGGTTTTTTATCCGGGGGCTTGAAACCCAGTAACTTTTCGACAGCCACCGTGTTCTCACTTTCACTTCCCGCCCACGTCCCTTCCATCATGCCACGCCTAATCGTCCGCGCCCTGCTCCTGTCCCTTAGTCTGGCCGCATTCAACCCCGCCCGTGCCGAGGCCCCGGCCACGCCGGCGATCAGCACCGCCCCCGTCGCCGCCGTTCCCCCGCTCTCACTCGAGGACTGCGTCGCGCGGGCCCTCGAGAAGAACTTTGCGGTGCGCATCCAGAATTTCGCCGTCAGCTTCGCCCGGGACCAGGTGATCATCACCAAGGCCGGGTATGACCCGACCTTCGGCGTCACCTGGCAGAAGGCGGTGGTGGAGAGCCCGGTCGAGCTGAGCAGCATCTCCACCACGCTCGGCGGGGCCAACCCCCAGACCAACGACCAGAGCACGACCCTGTCGCTCATCCAGCCGGTCATCACGGGCGGCACCGTGACGGCCAGTTACGGGCTTTCCCGGGACTACAGCAATACCGTGCAGACCCTGCTCAACCCCGCCTACGACGGCGCGGTCTCCCTGAACATCACGCAACCCCTCCTGCAGGGCGCCGGGATTGATTACAACCGTGCTACCATCGAGATCGCCCAGCTCGGCGAGAAAATCGCGAACCTGAACCTGAAGAGCTCCGTGCTCACCACGATTTACAACGTCGAGACCGCGTATTCGAACCTGATCTATACCCGCAAACAGTACGTCGTCGGCCAGGACAGCCTGAAGCTCGCCCAGCAGCTGCTCGATGAAAACACCTCCAAGCGCAACACGGGAGTGCTCACCGACCTCGATGTCGTCCAGGCCCAGGCCGGCGTCGCCACCGCGCAGAGCGCGCTGATCGGCTTCAAACAGGCGATGGACAACGCCGAGGACACGCTGCTGCAGGCCCTCGGTGAGCGCGAATTCAAGGATCCCATCGGCCAGGTGGAGTTTCCCGCCCTGCCCACGGTCAACCCCTCCTTTGCGTATTCCTACAAGCTCGCGCGCGACAACGGCCCGAATCTCGCCGTGGTCCAGGCCACCATTGAGCAATACAAGCTCGACGCTCTGCGCGCCAAGCGCAGCAACCTGCCCCAGCTGAATGCCGTCGCCGGCGCCGGCTACACCAGCGCCGAGCACACGTATCAGGACGCCAACTCCTCCGTGTGGTCCGGCCCCGGTTACAACTGGAACGTGGGCCTCACCCTCAGCATTCCCATCGGCATGCGGGCCACCCGCGCGCAGTACCGGCAGGCCCTCGCCAACCTGCAGAGCGAGCAGACCACCTACGACCAGACCGACCAGACCCTCATGGTGCAGGTCCGGGCCGCCGTGCGCGCCGTGCTCTCGAACCAGGAGGGCGTGGCGGCCGCCACGCTGACCACGACCCTTACCCAGAAGCAGTACGAGCTGCAGAAGGCGAAATTCGACGCCGGCCTGGCGACCAGCTATGACGTGCTGCAGGCGCAAAACGCGCTGGAGACCGCCCGCGTGACCCAATTGCAGGCCGAGGTCAACCTGCGCAACGCGCTCGCCAACCTCCGTTTCCTCGAGGGCACTTCGCTCGACGTCTATCACGTCATGCTCGCCGGGAAGTAAGCTCCGGCGAGGCCGCGTGGCCCGCAACCCGGACCGTCAGCCGACAAATAACCGGTCGACCGTCAGGTCCGCCGCCGGGATGATCCGATGCGGCGGCAGCTGGGTGCGGAACCACGTGCGCTGTTTCTTCACCAGCGCCCGGGTATTCCGGACAATCTCCGCCGCCAGTTCCTTCTCCGGCAGCTTTCCATCCAGGCAAGCGATTACCTCCCGGTAGCCGATCGCCCGGGAGGCACTCGGGTTCTCCCTCAGCCCGGCGGCCAGCAATTGCCTCACCTCGGCCACCAGCCCGGCGCCCAGCATTTCAGCGACGCGGGTTTCAATCCGCGACCCGAGTTCTGCGGCCGGCCGATCGAGTTGAGTCAGCTCAGTGGGCCAATCCGCAAACGGCCCGGGCAGCCGGGCAAAATCGGCCGCCAGCTCCGCCAGGGTCCGGCCAGAAGCCAGGCACCGCTCCAACGCGCGCGCCACCCGGCGTGGATTCGCCAGATCCAGCGCCCCGAGTCCGGCGGGGTTAAGCGCCCGCAGCCGCGCCACCGCCTGGTCCTTCGTCAAGGCCCTCACCTCGGCGCGCAGCACCGCCGGCACCGCCACCTCGTCCGCCACCGGCGCAAAGAAACTCCTTAGGTAAAATCCGCTCCCGCCGACCACCAGCACCGCGCGGCCCCGCGCCTGGATGTCGGTCACCGCCGCCCGGGCCAGGGCCACATAGTGCGTGACATCCATCCGTCCGTCCACGCCCAGGATGTCGACCAGGTGGTGCGGCACGCGGGCCTGCTCGGCCTTCGTCGGCTTGGCCGTGCCGAGGTCCATCCCCCGGTAAAACAGCAGCGAATCGCACGACACGATCTCCGCACCCTTCGCCTCCGCCCAGCGCAAGGCCCACTCCGTCTTGCCCGTGGCCGTGCAGCCGGTGAGGACGTGGATCGGGGGTTTCATCGCTCCCATCAAGACACCTTTGCCGTCGCGCGCGAGGCGAAGAATCCGGGATGAACGCCGCGATCCGTAGCCTCGGCCCTCGCCCTCCGCCCCAACGCTTGTCTTGCTCTGGATTCGTGAGGACACGCTTCATCGTCAACCCGCACTCCAGCGGAGCCCGCCGCGTCCTCGGTCGCGTGCAGGCCCTGGCCGCCACGCTGGGCGCCAAAGTCTTCGTGACCACGCATCCCCGTCACGCCTCGGAGCTGGCCACCCGCGCGATCGAGGAGGGTTGCGAACTCATCGTCGCCGTGGGCGGTGACGGCACGCTGAACGAGGTGGCGGGCCGGCTGATCGACACGCCGGCAACGCTCGGGCTGATTCCTTGCGGCTCGGGCAATGGCCTGGGCCGGCATCTGGGAATCTTCGGCCCGGTGGAGCGTTCGCTGGAGATCCTCCGCACCGGCCGCGCGCGGATGATCGATGCCGGCTTCGCCGACGGCCATCCCTTCTTCACCGTTGCCGGCTTGGGTTTCGAGGCCGAGGTCGCCGCCCGGTTTAACCAGCTTACCCACCGCGGATTTCTCCGGTATATCACCACCAGCACCCGGCTCTGGCGCACCTGGGCGCCCCAGGACTGCTGCATCGATGATGGTTTGCACCGCATCCAGCTGAAGGCCTTCACGCTGGCCGTCGCCAACAGCGACCAATACGGCAATCGCGCGCGCATCGCACCCGGCGCAGAGGTGGACGACGGCCTGCTCGAACTGACCGCCGTGCCGCGGGTGACCGCAGCCAATGCACTGCCCCTCCTGGGGCGGTTGTTTGCCGGTTCCATTGATCGCGCCCCGGGCGTGCTGCGGCTGCAGGCCCCGAGGTTTGTCGTCGTCCGCGGCGCGGCGGGACTGATCCACACTGACGGGGAAACGCATCCGGCGGGAGAACGCGTCGAGTTTACGATCCAGCCGCGCAGCCTGCGCGTGCTGGTCCCGGCCGCGGCTACAGTTCGCTGAAGGCCACCGCGCGGTTCCGGCCGCGCGACTTCGCGGCGTACAACGCCTTGTCGGCGGCGGACACGAGTTCGGCCCCGGAGGCCGCGTCCGCCGGCATCGCAGCCGACCCGGCGCTCACCGTGATGCGCAATTCCGGACCGCCATCGATGAGGATGGGGGAGCTTTGGACCGACGCGCAGGCGCGCTGGGCCGCCTCGAGCGCGACCTTCCGGTCGGCCTGCATGATGATGAGGGCAAATTCCTCGCCGCCAAACCGCGCCGCCCGGTCCACATCGCGCAGCCCCCGCGTCAGCCGGATCGCGACTTCCTGCAGCACCGCATCGCCCACCGGATGGCCGTAGGTGTCGTTGACCGACTTGAAATGATCGATGTCCACCAGCACCAGCGCGAAGGGATGGCCGAAGCGCCGCGAGCGCTCCTTTTCCTCGGCGAGGATGCGGTCGAACTCCCGGCGGTTCAGGAGGCTTGTGAGCTGGTCATGCGTCGCCAGCTTGCGCAGGGCTTCCAGGGTGTCCCCGAGCTTCAGCGCGTAGCGCAGCGAACGTTCCAGCGTGCGCGAGGAGATTTCCCCCTTGACGAGGTAGTCGAGCGCCCCGGCGTTCATCGCCTCGATGTCCACGCGCTCCGACGCCTCGGCCGTGAGAAAAACAATCGGCGTATGGGATCCGCCGGCCACCGCCGCCCGGATCAGCTCGAGCCCGTTGCGCTCGCCGAGCTGGTAGTCCAGCAGGCACGCGGCATAGCTTCCTTCCAGCAGCCGCGCCAGCCCCTCCTCATAGGTGGCGGCCCAGTCGAGCGTGAAATCCTCGCCCCGGAAATTTTTGAAGTGCGCCTGCGTGAGCCGGTACTGCATCCGGTCGTCATCAATCATCAGGATTTTTCGGCTCATGAGAGGAGGGACACCGGGGACCCGGCGATCAATTCCGCGAGGCCCTCGGCCACGGTCGTGCGCGCGGTAAACCCAAGTTCCGCGGCGGCCGCCGCCGGGTCGCCCAGGGAATGCCGGATGTCCCCGGGCCGCGCCGGAGCGTGCGCCGGTGCCGGCACGTCCGGGTGGCGGGCGGAAAAGATGCCCGCCAGCTCACCCAGCGAGGTCGCCCGGCCCGTGCAGATGTTGACCGAGCCGGCCACGAGGCCGGGCCGGGTCGCGGCCAGCGCGTTGGCCCGCGCAACGTCGCGCACCGCGACAAAATCACGGGTCTGCCGGCCATCGCCGTAAATCGTCACTCCCTTCCCCTCGCCGTAGCGCCGCGCAAAAATCGAGATGACTCCTGAATAAGGCGACGCCGGGTCCTGCCGGGGACCATAGACATTGAAATACCGCTGGCAGCGCACTGTGAAGCCGTAGCAAGCGCCGTGCCCCAGCAACAAATCTTCCGAGGCGAGCTTCGCGGCGCCATACGGGCTCACCGGGCGTTTCTCCGCCGACTCGCGGATGGGCTGCTCCGCCCCGTCGCCATAGATCGCGGCGGACGAGGCAAACACGACCCGGCCGACGCCCGTGACCCGCGCTGCCTCGGCCACGAGCTGGGTGGCGTGCAGGTTGAGGGAGAAATTCAGCGCCGGATTCGCCATGCTCTCCTGGACGCTGACCAGCGCCGCCAGATGGACGATCGCGTCCGGCCGTTCCGCCGCCACCAGTGCCGCGAGGGCGCCGGGAGCCGCCACGTCGAGCAGGTGCAGGGCAAACCGGGGCGACTGCAGGGCGGAATCCAGGTTTTCCCGGCGGCCGGTACGGAGATTATCGACACCCACCACGGTCTGACCCTCGGCCAGGAGAAAGTCAGTCGTGTGACTGCCGATGAAACCGGCGGCACCGGTGACAAGAATCTTGGCCATGGTGGATGCTAGGTGGGGGGCGGGGAGCGGGGCAAGCCAGCACGTAACCGGCGGGACTGCGCCGCCGCTCAGGGGCGGTGCACGCCGGCCATCAGCTCGACCGTCACCGCGGCCAGCCGCTCAACGATTTTTGCCGGAGACCCCAGGTTGTCCCGGATGCAGTTGACCAGGGCGCTGCCGACCACCACGCCGTCGGCATGCTCGGCGACCTGCGCCACCTGGGCGCGCGTGGAAATGCCGAAGCCCACGGCCACCGGCAGCTTTGTCCGGGCCCGGATGCGCTCAACCGCCTCGGGAATGTTGGTCGCGGCGTCTTTCCGCACGCCCGTCACACCCTCGCGCGAGACATAATAGATAAACCCGGTCGTCGCCGCAGCGATCGTGGCGATCCGCGCGTCCGGCGTGGTCGGCGCCACGATGAAGACCGTGTCGAGCCCGTGCCGCCGGCAGGCCGCCGTGACTTCGCCCGCCTCCTCGGGCGGAAGGTCGAGCGTCAACAACCCATCGAGGCCGGCGGCCTTCGCCGCGGCGACGCTCGCATCGACGCCGTTCGCAAACACCAGGTTGTAATAGGTGTAGAAAACCAGCGGCGCGGCGGGAAATTCCGCCCGGATCCGGCGTACCAGCTCGAGTACCCGCGCCGCCGTCATGCCGCCCTCCAAGGCGCGCTGGGCGGCCAGCTGGTTGGTCGGGCCATCGGCCAGCGGATCGGAAAACGGCACGCCAAGCTCGAGGATATCGACGCCGCTCTGGAGCAAGGTGCGGCAGACGGCGAGGGACGTTTCAAAATCCGGGTCCCCGGCACAGACATAGCCGATGAAGGCCGCGCGCTGCTGGGCACGGGCACGGGAGAATGTCTCGGCGAGTCGGGTCATGGGAACGGCCAACTCAAGGACAAACCCGCCGCGGTGCAACGGCTCTTTTTGGCCCGCCCCTTGCGAAATATGTTAGCATGAATGTTGCTATCCTAAGGTCGGCACAGAATTTCATTTTTGAACACGCCATCCCAACTCCCGTACCGTTCCCCCGCCATGCGCAAAAAGCTCCTCGCTTGCCTGGGTCTGCGCTGCCTGCAGTTGGCGCTGATCCTGGCGGCCGGCTGCAGCCGGTCGTCCGAGCCGGCGAAACCCGCGGTTGAGCCGGCCTCCGCGTCCGGAAAGCCGCTGCTGAAGGTCGGCTTCCAGCTGGATTGGTTTCCCTCGGCCGAGCACGGCGGCCACTTCGAGGCCTTGGTGAAGAATTATTACCGCGATGCGGGACTCGACGTCACGATTGTCCCCGGCGGTCCCGGCGCCTCCGGCATGCAGAAGGTCGCCCTCGGCCAGATCGAATTCGCCATGGGCCGCAGCGACGATGTCATCCTCGCCGTGCAGCATGGCCTGCCCCTGCTGATTGTCGGCGCGCAGATGCAGCACGATCCGCAGGCGATCCTCCTGCACGAGGAAAGCCCGGTGAAGACCTTCCGGGACCTGGACGGGAAATCCGTGATGGCCGCCCCCGGCTCGAACTGGATCGCGTTTCTGCAGGCCCGCTACGGGATCCATTTCGGCATCTTCCCGCTCGATTTCGGCCTGGCCCGGTTCATGGCGGACAAGAATTTCATCCAGCAGTGCTTCATTTCCAACGAGCCGTATTATGTGGGCCTGCAGGGGGTGAAGACCCGGGCGCTGCTCATCGCCGACGGCGGCTACGATCCGTACCGCGTCATCTTCACGAGCCAGACCTTTGCCCGCGAGCATCCCGAGGCCGTCCGGGCCTTTCTGGCCGCGTCAGCCCGCGGCTGGCTGGAATTTCTTCACGGTGACTCCACCGAGGCGGGCGCCCGGATCCAGCGGGAGTCCCCCACCCAGACCCCGCCGCTGATCGCCTTTTCCATCGCGGCCATGAAAAGCTACCGGCTCGTCGAGGGCGACCCGGCCAAGGGGGAGCGCATCGGCCTGATCACGCCCGCCCGCCTGACGGGCATGGTCCAGACCCTCGTCCAGCTGCAGGCCTTGCCCGCGCCCGTGCCGCTCGAGGACTTCGCTCGCTTCGAATTTGTGCCCGCGGATCCTGCCGCGGCGAAAAAATAATCCGGCCCGGCCGCGCGCATCGCACCGTCCCCGCACTTCCCCCCCCGCCCATCCTTCTCCACCGCCATGCACCTCTTCCGCCGCGCCCGCATTCCCCTCGCCTGCCTTCCCGCCCCGCTCAACCAGCCGACCGGGTCGGCCGAGGCCGCCCTGGAGCCATGGCGGGAATGCGATGTGACCGTCGACGGCACCCGCATCGTCGCGGTGCGTGATTCGGCGGCAGCGGCAGGCGCCGGCGATTTCGCCGGTCCCGTCACCGACCTCGGCGGCGTCCTGGTTTTCCCCGGCGTCCTCGAAGTCCACACGCACCTCGACAAGTGCCACACGTGGGACCGCTCGCCCGGCCGCCACAGCGATTTCTGGGAATCGCTCGCCATCCTCGGGGCCGACAGCGCGCGCTGGACGGAGGAGGATGTCTACCGCCGGGCCGAGTTCGCCCTGCGCACCACCTGGGCGCATGGCACGAATGCGCTCCGCACCCATCTCGACACCGGGCGCAAGGTTGGCGCCGGCAGCCATGCCGCGCTTGAGCGGCTGCGGGCCGAGTGGCGGGGACGCGTGGAGCTCCAGACGGTGTCGCTCTGCAGCTTCACGGAATTCTTCTCCGGCGGGGCGGACCGCATCATCGAGCTTTCCGCCCGGCACCATGCCACCGCCATGGGCGGGTTTCCCCAGCCGAACTCCGACCTGCCGAAGCAGCTCGATGCTCTCATGGCCGCGGCGCGGGAACTCGGCATCGGCCTCGACTTGCATGTCGACGAGAGCGGCCTCGCCCACGCCGAGTGCCTCCGGGCCACGGCCGAGGCGGTGCTCCGGAACGAATTTCCCCATCCCGTCGCCTGCGGCCACAACTGCTCGCTCTCCGTGCAGGCCCCGGAACGGGCCCGCGAGACCATCGCCCTCGTGAAGGAGGCCGGCATCGGCATCATCTCGCTGCCCCTCACCAACCTTCACCTGCAGGGCCGGACCCGCGGTCCCGTGCTGGACGCCGCGGGCTTTGGCGATCCGCGCACGCCGCAGTGGCGCGGGCTGACGCTGCTGCACGAATTGATCGAGGCCGGGGTCACGGTGGCCTGCGGCGGCGACAATGTCCGCGACGCCTTCATCGGCTGGGGCGATTTCGACCTGGTCGAGGTTTACATCGAAAGCGTGCGCCTCGCGCACCTCGATACCCGGCTGGCCTATTCTCCCGCCGTCGTCACGACCGGACCCGCCGCGATCATGGGCCTGCCCGGCTACGGCCTGGTCGCGCCAGGTTCGCCCGCGGACCTGATCGTGTTCTCCGCCCGCAAGCTCTACTCGCTCCTCGCCCGGCCGGCCACGCCGCGTCGGTTGATCCACGGGGAGGGTTTCCGCGACGCCGTGCTGCCCGATTTCGACGAGCAGCTTTCCTGGCCGAAACCCTGATTCTTACGCGCGAATCCGGACGGTCATCAATCTGGTCTCACGAAATTCCGGTTCGGATTCGCCGGGATTCGTCCGGTTCGCGGGCGCTTGCCTTGCCTCGGCCTACGCCGCATCGGCATACTGCGGATCGAGGCGCAGCGCCGTTGCCAGATCGGCGCGCGCCGCGGCGGCCTCGCCCAGCCGCCACCCGATCGTCCCCCGGTCAAACGCCCGTTGCCACTCCGCCAGTTCGGCCGCCGTGAGCCCGCCGCGATGCTGCGACAGCAGCGGGGCGCAGTCCTTCAGGTTTGAGACGACGGTGCAGAGCAGCGTCTTGGCGCCGACGTTCGCCGCCACGCGGATGATATCCGCCAGGTTCGCCTCGAAGTTATGGTAAACCGCCTCCAGGCGGGGATCGTCGCCGCCCACGGCGTTGTTCACAAACATGCTCATGCCGCCCCAATCCGCCGGGGCCGCGCCGGACCGGCCCAGCCGTTCCATCAGGGCACCGATGAGCTGTCCGGTGCGGGTGGTTCGGACGAATACGCTCAGCCGGATGATCCAGAGCGGGGGCATCTTCGACAAGTAGGCGCATCCGGGCCCATACGGGCCGACAACCTCATTGTTGCCCATGTAAATCACAAACAGGTCCGGAGCAAACCGCGCGAGATCCCGCGCCACCTGATAAACGACGTGGGAATTGATCGCGACGATGCCGGTGTTGATGACCTCGATGCGCCGGCCGGGATAGCGCGCGCGCAACTGGGCGCGCAACTGCGGCGCGAACCCAAACGGCGGCGCGGGAATTCCCTGCGCCGCCGATTCACCCAGCACCACGACCCGGACCGTGCCGACCGGCTTGATCAGCGCCACCCGGTAATTCAGCGGTCGAAGGTCAAAACTGCCCGGCATGAACAAATTCACAAAATCCGGATTGGTGCGGAAATATCCGGGCTGATCGTCCGGGATCAGAAACCGGGCGTCGCGCCCGAATCCCGCCAGGCGCAGGCCGCCTTCCAGACCAAGGATCAGCAAGGCTGGCAAGCCTGCGACCGCAATCAGACGGTAGAGCCAGAGCCGTCCGGAAACGCGTGGCATAAAATCGGCATTCGGGGTCGTCTTCGGGGCGCCGGCACTCACATTGGGGTGCTGGATGCTGCCGAATTCGGGTGAAGGGTGTCAAATTATCGCCAGTCCACAGCAAGCGATCTATGGCGTTCTCGCCGCAAGTAGCGGTGGGGGGCGCCATGTTCTAGGTCCGTCCCGAGGATGGGATTGACAGCACTGGACGGGCTCGCGAAGTTCGCCGACTCTTTACGGCGGTCATAGCTCAGTTGGTTAGAGCACAAGATTGTGAATCTTGGGGTCGCGGGTTCGAGTCCCGTTGGCCGCCCCATTTTATAAGTTTTCAGAGGTGAAACGGAGCCGGTTGGCTTGGTGGTTTGGCGGCTAAGTATCCGGCCCACGCCGGTCACAGGTTGGCACGAGGGTTGGCACGAACGCCATTGACTCCCCGACGGGGAAATCTGGTCCAGTGTCTGTGCCATCCCTCTCAGCTCAAAAACGTAACGGAATTGTCGTCGGATACTCCGTGTATCTCGGGAAACAAGGAGACCAGCGGAGACAACGACGATTCTTCGTCCAGCGTTCGGACGCTGAGAAGTTCGTGGAGGAACGAAACAAGACGCCCCTCCCCATCGGTGAACTATGGGACCGGAAGGCTGAGATCCTTTACAACCTTGAACGGCTTCGGCCCGTGAAAACGTCGTTGACCGACGTGGCGACGGAGTTCTTGGCCGAGAAGAAGCAAATCGGACGGTCCCACCTCTACGACTCAACGATGAGATATTCCTTCGGTCACTTCATCAAATACATCGGAGGAGAACGCCGGATGGGTGACATCTCGCGGCAAGAAATCTCGGATTACATCTACGTCCAAAACAAGCACGTCCGACCCATCACCAAGCGGAACCTCCTCACGAATCTCAGCGTGTTGTTCAACTTCGCCGTTCGGAGGGACTACGTGGTTGAAAACCCCTTGGTGAAGATCGACCGACCCACGGTTCCGTTCGTGAAACCCCACGTCCTCTCCCCTTCCGACTTTGAAAAGCTCCTCCAAAAATGCTTCGTGAAGAATTGGCACGACCGGCTCGTTCTCTTCGTCCTCGTGGGGTTCTGTGGAATCAGAGTTGAGGAAGCGTCCAAGCTGAGATGGTCGAACCTCCAACTACACCGCAAAGTAGCTGAGGTGCCCGACACCGTCGCCAAAAAATCAGCCTTCCGAAACAACGTGATTCCACCGAACGCGATGGAATGGTTGAGGACGGTGGAAGATAAACGCCGGACAGGTCCGATCATCGGCAAGAATTGGAGGACGCTGCTACGCTCCGCCATTCGCTTTTGCGACGTCGACTATCAGAAGAACTGCATCCGGCATTCGTTTTGCTCCTACGCTTTGGCGGTGGGGTGGTCACTCGCCGACGTGATCTCTTACATGGGGCACGGCGGGTCACCCACCATGGTCTTCTCCCACTATCGGAACGTGGTCAGCGTGGAGGACGGCAAGCGGTGGTTTTCCATCGTTCCCTGACCTCTTGATGGAAGAGACCAGGACGTGGCAGGGGGTGAAGCTAGAAAAACCCTTCCAGAGGTCAGGAATAGGGCAAAAATGGTCTGCACTACGCTTATAGGCCAAGTGTAAGGGGTCTTGCACACCTGCCTTCTTATATCCTCAAAATCGTTCTTATAAGTTGAGGCTTTCACTCGTTCTGTCATAGTTATTGCCAGAGAAACAGGTGGGTCGCTCCTCCAAAATCCTTTGTCAGTTACGAAGAATCCGGATGAGCGAACCATCCGGATTTTTTATGTCCGTCAGCAACCGCTCAATGGTTCAAGTGGACACAAAATTACGAATTGAACGAATGAACCGACATAAGGGTCTGACACGCATCTCTCTCAGAAATCAGGATAATCACCTAGAGCCGTAGCGTAATAGTCTAAGTGCTCCCAATGCCTAAGTAAATCCGGCCTCTTGGCCACTTATTGCTATTCCATAAAAACGCCTGCCCTAGTTTCCATTGCGGGGGGCTTACTAATTGTTCCGCAAGGAGCAGATTACTTATCTGAGTTTACAGGTTTTGGACACGCTGGATGTCCCTTTTCCTAGAAGATAAGTTTGAGCGGATCACAATCCCACGCCGACACAGAATCAGTTTATGAAACCGGGTCGCGGCATACTTCTTTCCTCTACTGGATGGATTTATGCCGCTCTCTCCACAATCAGAATAAAAACCTCCAGAGGTTGAAGCGAATGACGTGAGCTAAAGTCATCCAAATATTTTCGCGGAGGATATTTATCCTGAAAAGGAACCATCCATGAAAAAGAAAATATCCACGAAGCCAGCCACTGACCCGTTGCTCAAAAAACTTATCTCAAATCTCAGAGGCAAAAAAATCTGCTGTGGGACTGGTGCAGAGATGACGAAGCTCAGAAAGCAGCGATGACTCCACGTCAGCTGCAAGATTTTGGAATGGTTACAAACACACTCAGCGAGCTGACGTATCGGCTCAAGCCGCGACGAAGGAGCACCACGCCGTGGCGCTGAAGGCGCAGCAATGGGTGTCCGGCGTTGCCCTTGAGACGCGCCTCTGGCCTTACTTCGCCTGCACCACGGGCGGTTCGTTGGCGACG
>CAIRTK010000063.1 GCA_903881475.1 uncultured Opitutia bacterium
CGACAAGGCCCACGCCAAGGGCATCTCCGTCGAGGCCGAGCTCGGCATGCTCGGCGGCGTCGAGGAGGACATCAAGGTTGAGGAGGGCAATGCCTGCCTCACCGATCCCGTCGAGGCCGAGGCCTTCGTGAAGCAGACCGGCTGCGACTCCCTCGCCTGCGCCATCGGCACTTCGCACGGTGCGTTCAAGTTCAAGGGCAAGCAGTCCCTCCATTTCGACGTCCTCGAGAAGATCAAGGCCCGCCTCCCCGGCTTCCCGCTCGTCATGCACGGCTCCTCCTCGGTCCCGCAGGAGGAGGTCGCGCGCATCAACGCCGCCGGCGGCAAGATCGCCGGCTCCATGGGCGTCGACGTCAACGAGTATCTGCCCGCGGCCAAGCGCGGCGTAACGAAGGTCAACATCGACACCGACGGCCGCCTGGTCTGGACGCGCGTGCACCGCGAGTATTTCCGCGACAATCCCGGTGACTTCGACTTCCGCCCCGCCGGCAAGATCTTCATCGAGGAGTACGCGAAGTTCATCGCCAGCCGCAACGTCCTGCTCGGCAGCGCCAACCAGCTCGCCGATCTGCGGAAGAGCCTCGGGAAATAAATTCCCGCGGTCTTCCTTTCAGGACGTAGGCGGGGTCGCTGACCCCGCCCTTCATCCCGTCAAAGCGCCTTGCTGAAATTCAGCGAGGTCTTGGTGACCCCATACCCAAGCCGCTCGTAGAAGGCATGCGCCTCCTTGCGCACGCTATTGCTCCGTAGGGTGAGCAGGGCGCCACCCTGCTGCCGGGTCCAGGCCTCCGCGGCCTGCATCAGGCGGCGGCCGATTCCGCGGCCGCGCCGCGCGTCAGAAACAATCAGGCCCATGACTTCGCCGCGCGGATCCACCACCAGCCAGCGACCGAAATTCACGTGCACCCAGCCCACCACGGCGCCACTGGATTCCTCGGCCACAAATACCTGCTGATTCTCATCGGCCGCCACGCTTGCAAACCGCTGCCGCATCCCGGCCTCGTCCGCGGGGTAGCCGAGTTCTCCGGCCAAGCGCATCAGCGCGCCAATGTCGGCCTCGCGCGCCTGGCGGATCACAATCGGCGCAGCTTCACTCACGGCCGCCACGGAAACTTCCTCGCGTCCGGCTTGCGCTTCTCGCGCTGGGCCGAGTGGAATTCCTTCGCCTCCTCGCTCATGTAGTAAAGCAGCGTGGCGTTGCCCGCGAGTTCCTGGATGCCGGCCTGGCCGTCGAGCTCGGCGTTGAAGCCGCTCTTCAGCAGCCGGATCGCCAGCGGGCTGTTCCCCAGGATTTCCCGCGCCCACTTCACGCCCTCCGTCTCGAGATCAGCGACGGGCACGACCGCATTGACCAGGCCCATCTCCAGCGCTTCCTTCGCGCCGTACTGCCGGCAGAGGAACCAGATCTCGCGCGCCTTCTTCTGCCCGACAATGCGGGCCAGGTAACTGGCGCCGAAGCCGCCGTCGAAACTGCCCATCTTCGGGCCGACCTGGCCGAAGATGCCGTTGTCCGCCGCGATAGTGAGGTCGCACACCAGATGAAGCACATGGCCGCCGCCGATGGCGTAGCCCGCCACGAGCGCGATCACGACCTTCGGCATCGAGCGGATGAGTTTCTGGAGGTCGAGCACATTGAGCCGCGCCACGCCGTCACCACCCACGTAACCCGCCGGGCCGCGCACGCTCTGGTCGCCGCCCGCGCAGAAGGCATATTTTCCGTCGTTGTGCGGACCGGCGCCCGTCAACAGCACGACGCCGATGGCCGGATCCTCCCGTGCATCGCTGAAGGCCTCATACATTTGCGCGACCGTCTCGGGGCGGAACGCATTCCGCTTCGCGGGCCGGTTGATCGTGACCTTGGCGATGCCGTCGGCCTTGTGATAGAGGATATCGCTGTAGGTTTTGGCGGGCTTCCAGGCGGGAGTCATAGACAGAAAATAGACGGATTCGGCGGCTTGTCGAGGAGCGGGCACCGGCTAGCAAGCTGTATTTCAATTGGCCGCGAAACTGCTTGGAGTAAGTGTTCAGTTCACGAACATCCCCTCCCTCGATGAGCACCCGCCCTCCCCTGACGATCAGCACCGCGGCCAAGGCCAGCCTTTCCCTCGGTGCGCTCGGCGTGGTTTTCGGTGACATCGGCACCAGCCCGCTCTACACGATGCGGGAATGTATCGCCCACCTGCCGCCGGTGGACCGCGTCGACGGCGTGCTCGGAGTGCTCTCGCTGATCTTCTGGTCGTTGGTGCTCGTGGTCAGCGTCAAATACATCTGGTTCGTCATGAAGGCCGACAACCATGGCGAGGGCGGCATCTTTGCCCTGCTCGCGCTCATCCACAGCAACCGGGAAAAGCAATCGGCGGGCGACCGCGTCCGCAAGGGGCTCGGACCGGCGGTCGTGATGATCCTGATCGGGGCCGCGCTCCTGTACGGCGACGGCATCATCACCCCGGCGATCTCCGTGCTCGGCGCCGCCGAGGGTTTCAATGCGATCAGCCCCGCCTTCACGCCCTACGTGGTCTGGATCGCCTGCGTGATCCTGGCCGGACTCTTCTGGTTCCAGCACCGCGGAACCAAGGAGATCGGCGGCATCTTCGGCCCGGTCATGCTCGTGTGGTTCGGGACGCTGGGCGCCCTCGGCATCTGGCACCTGCTCAGATATCCCTCCGTCCTCCGTGCCCTGAATCCCGCCTGGGGCCTCGCCCTGCTCCATCACTCGCCGGCCGTTGTCGCCGCCCTGCTGGGGTCCATCGTCCTTGCCATCACCGGCGCCGAGGCACTCTACGCTGACATGGGCCACTTCAGCCGCCGCTACATCGCCTTCGCCTGGTATGGCGTGGCCTTTCCCGCGCTGGTGCTGAATTACTTCGGGCAGGGCGCCTTCATTCTTTCCCGTCCGGCCACGCTCGAGAACCCCTTCTTCGCCATGGCCCCGCCCGGATTGGCGCGGGCGGTCCTCACCGGCCTGTCCATCGTCGCCGCGGTCATCGCCAGCCAGGCCCTCATCTCCGGCGCCTACTCGCTGACGCGGCAGGCCATCCAGCTCGGCTATTTCCCGCGCCTCAAGATCAACTACACGAACGCCGAGCATTCCGGGCAGATTTATGTGCCGTTCGTCAACACGCTGCTGGCCCTCGGCTGCATCCTTACCGTGATCTTCTTTGGCTCCAGCGACCATCTGGCCTCGGCCTACGGCATCGCGGTCACCGGAACGATGGCCATCACGACGATGGCCTATTATCTCGTTGCCCGGCGCAACCGCGGGTGGCCCGTCTGGCTCGCGGCGCCGATCTGCGGCGCCTTTCTGGTGGTCGATGTCGCCTTCCTGCTCTCCAACGCGCACAAGATCGCCGATGGCGGCTGGTTTCCGCTCGCGATCGGGGCGGCCGTCCTGGCTGTCATGCACACCTGGAAAATTGGCCGCACCGAGATTTTCGAGCGGGTCTACGGCAACAACGTCACCGAGTCCGAGCTCACCACCATCGCACGCAGCAAGCATGTCACGCGCGTCAGTGGCAGCGCCGTGTTCATGGTCGGCTCGCCGCAGGGCACGCCCGTCGCCCTGCTCCATCACGTGAAGTCCAACCGCTGCCTGCACCAGACCGTGGTGCTGCTCAGCATCCTCACCGAGGAGGTGCCCAGTGTTCCGGCCCGCGAGCAGTTGAACCTGATCGAGATCGGCGAGGGCATCTGGCGCGCCGTCGGCCGCTATGGCTACATGCAGTCGCCGGATGTCGCCGAGATCATGGTGCGGATCAAGCATCTCGGGGTGCCGATCAATCCGCAGGCCACCACTTATTTCTTTAATCGCGAAATGATCATCAGCGGCGGCAATGCCCGGATGTGGGAATGGCAGAAGAGCCTGTACGCGTTTCTCAGCCGCAACGCCCGTCCCGCGAAGGATTATTACCAGATCACGCCGTCGCAGATCATCGAGATCGGCCTGCCGCTGCAGTTGTAAGCCATGGCTTCGGACGCCAAGATTCGCGCTCTCGTTATTGCCGACTACGACCCCGTCCGTCAGCTCTGGGAACAGTCTGAAGGGGTTGGCCTCAATGAATCGGACACGCCCGAGGCCATCGCCGCCTTTCTCTTCCGCAATCCCGGTCTGAGCCTCGTCACGCAACTGCCGGACGGCCGGATTATCGGTGCCGTCCTTTGCGGTCATGATGGCCGCCGCGGCTATTTGCATCATCTCGCGGTCAGTCATCCTTATCGCGGTCAGGGCCACGGCAGCCGTCTCGTGGAAAGCTGCCTTGCGCTCCTGCGAGCCCAAGGCGTGCCCAAGTGTAACATCTTTCTTTTCGCCACCAACACTGCAGGTCGTGCCTTCTGGCTCCGCGAGACTTGGGTCGCTCGTGACGATCTTCTCGTCATGCAGCACGGTACCGGAACTGTTTAGCGCCGGGGGTTTTCCAAAGTCGGACTGACGGACATGCGGCTAAAAACCCGCCTCTCACTTCAGACCGGCCGCGATTTCCGCAAACATGGCTTTCCGGGTCGCCGCATCCCGCTTCCGGTCTGTACGGAGTTCCAGGACGCGGACTCCTGCTGGCGGCAAGTGCGAGATCAATTCGGTAAACTGCGTCCAGTCGCGCACGGCGACATGCTCCACGCCATACGCGGCGCATAACTGGGCAAAGTCTGCCTCCTGCGGCGTCGCAAAAAACTCCTCGAACGACGTCTCCACCTTCGCCACCGGCAAATGCTCGAAAATACCGCCGCCACGATTGTTGATCAGTACAATCGTCAGCGAGCCCCGCAATTTGGATCGGCTCAGGAATCCGTTTGTATCGTGCAGCAATGCGAGGTCTCCCGTGAGCAACACCGTCGGCCGGTTGCCATGAGCCAGACCCAATGCCGTCGAAAGCGTGCCATCGATGCCGTTCGCGCCCCGGTTGAACACCGGCCGGATCCTCCGGCCGCCGGGCGGCCAGAAATACTCGACATCGCGCACCGGCATGGAGTTGGCCACAAACACCGGCGTGCCTTCCGGCAGATGCTGCGCGAGCAACCAGGCCGCGCGCCCCTCGAACATTTCCGTCATCGCCCCGAGGCGGCCGTCAAGGGCGGCGCGGGCCTTGGCCTCCAGCAGCGGCCACATTCGCGCATAGCCGTTGGGATCTGCGGTCGCGGGCAGCTGCTCGATGAAGAGGCGCAGCGAGCATCGCAGGTGCTGCGTCCGCCCATGGAGCGCGTCGCGGTTCGCCACGCCTTCGCTCAGCAGCAGGATCGGTGCGTTGCTTTCCTCCAGCCAGGCCCGCAGCACCTTGCTGATGGGCCAGCCGCCGAGGCAGAGCACGCGTTCCGGCCGGAGGCGCCCGGCCACCGCCGGATTCCGCAGGATCACATCGTAGGTGCTGATCAGGCCGGCCGGCCCGGCCGGGTGGTTGCGCAGCGGGGAAAGCCCGTCCGCCAGCACCGGCCAGTCGAGCTTGTGCGCCAGCGTTGCGACCAGTTCCGCATAGTCGGCCGCGTCCGCCGGTTGCGCCGGTCCCGCCACGATCACGCCATGCACCGCCAGGGGTATAAGCGGAGCGGGCGTCCACACCTCCTGCGGTGTCGGCGGGACGGTTTCGCGGAAAAACTCCTCCCAGTTTGCCGCCTGCTCCAGTCCCGTGCCGGGGCCAGTTTCAGGCACGACCAGCGGATCGCGGAACGGGGCGTTGAGATGCACCGGGCCGCCGATCAGGCCGAGGGTCTGCGCGTGGGCCTGCGCCACGGTCTGCCGCAGATAGGCCAGCAGCGGGAGCGTTGCCTCGGGCACCGCGAGCTCGTGGTAGAAATTGACGTGGCTGCCGAAAAGTTTCTGCTGGTCGATGGTCTGCCCCGATGCGCAGGCGCGCATCTCCGGCGGCCGGTCCGCCGTGATGACCAGCAGCGGCACCCCGCCCTCCTGCGCCTCGATGACCGCCGGCAGGTAATTCGCGCCGGCCGTGCCGCTGGTGCAGACCAGCAGTGCCGGACTCCCGTGCTGCTTTGCCAGCCCCAGCGCCAGGAAGGCCGCGGAGCGTTCATCCAGCACCGGGATCGCCTCGATTTCCGGATGGGCGGCCAGCGCCAGCGTCAGCGGCGTCGATCGCGAACCCGGGGAAATCACCGCGTGGCGCAGACCGCACCGGGCGAGTGTCTCCGCGAGCACGCTGCCCCACAGGGTGTTGGCGGTGCGAAAATCGAGTGTGGGCGGGGAACTCATCAGGCGCTGAGGGCGTCGAGCATTGCCTTAAGCTTCAGCTCGGTTTCGGCAAACTCCTTCTCCGGGCTGGATCCGGCCACAATGCCCGCACCCGCATACATCCGGGCGCGGGCGCCGTCCACCAGCGCCGAGCGGATCCCGACAAAGAACTCCCCGCCGCCCCGCGCGTTCACCCACCCGATCGCCCCGCCGTAGAGCCCGCGCGAAAACCCCTCGAGGGCGCGGATCCGGGCGATCGCCACGTCCGCAGGTGTGCCGCCGACGGCCGGTGTCGGGTGCAGCCAGCCGAGCGCCGTGAGCAAACGGACCTTGTCGCCGAGCACAGCCCGCACCGGCGTGTGGAGGTGCTGGACATTCGCCAGCCTGCGGAGCCCGGCCAGGGCCGGGAACTCGGGCTTGAGGCCCAGGGTCGTGAGCCGGTCCGTGATCGTCTCGAGCACGAGGCGCTGCTCGCGCCGGTCCTTTTCGCTCCGCAGCAGGGATGCCCCGAGTGCGGCATCCTCGCTCGCGCCCGCGCCCCGGCGGATCGAGCCGGCCAGCGCCTCCGTCTCTAGCACGCCCTTGCTCACGCGCACCAGTCGTTCCGGGCTGGCCCCGATGAAGCTCTGCCCGCGGCCGTTCGCGAGCGAGAAGGCATAGCACTCGGGAAAACGCTGCCGCAGGCCGTTGAGCACCCGCAGCGGATGCAGCGGCTGCGGGGTCGCCAGGTCGATGGCCCGGGCCAGCACGATCTTCTCGAACTCGCCCGCCTGGATCCGCGCGAGCGCCTGGGCCACCGCCGCCCGATAGTCCCCGGTTTCATGCGTTGAAAAATTCGGCAGTACCGGTTCCTCGGCGGCCGCGGGCTCGCGATAGCGGAACCGGGAGAACTTCCCGTGGGCCCGCCAGACGCGCTCCGCCAGCCCGCCAAGCTCCGATTCCGCGGTGATCAGCAGGTTGGCAACAGCGGTTGTGGTCGCGCCCGCCCGCGCCACCTGCCAGCGGGGCACGAACACGCGGGCCGCCGGGAACGGGTCGCCCGCCTCCGCCTCGGCCTGGAACGCGAAGGCGGAGAAGAAATGCGGCCCGCCGAACGGCGCGTCGACATCACCCACCGCAATCGTGTGCTCAAGCGTCTCGTCGATGAAGTGCTGGACACTTGTGAACCGCCGCGCCCCCTGTGCCTCGTGCGCCACCGCCACTTCCGCGCCGGAGATTGCCGTCTCGAGCGTGGGACGCTCCGCATAAAAATGCGGCTCGCCCGGATCGAAAATCGACTCCAGCACCGCCAGCGGATCGAGTGCCTCGACCGCCAGCGAGATGCTCGCCAGTTTCGCGTGGCCGTCCTTCACCGCCGCGGCGCGGCAGTCCGCGAGGAAGGCGCGCAGTGCGTCCGGCGACGCATGCTCCGCGGGATGCAGCGGGAGGATCGTCACGGCTTTGCGGCCGCGTGGTCCGCCGGCTGCGGCCGGGGGAAAAGCACAAGCGACCCGGCGACTTTGCGGCCGGCGAGCCGGCCGCCCCAGTGCAATTCGTCGCGCCATGCGGGGCCCGGCGCATAGCCGAGCACCGCGTTGATCTTTTCCGCCGTTGCCGGCATCACCGCCTGCAGCAAGGCGACGGCGAGGCGCAGCGCCTCGGCCATTGTCGCGAGCGCGGTGCGGAGCAGCGCTTGGTCCGCCTCGATGGCGGATTTGCCTAACTTCCAGGGCGCACGCCGCTCGATGTAGGCGTTGGTCGCGGTGACGAAGGCGAAGGTTTTCTCCAGCGCAGCATGGAACTGGTAGCCCTCGCAGAGCGGAATGACCGCATCGCGGGTTGCGGCCCAGAGCGCCTGCAACTCGAGCTCGGCCTCCGCCGCGGGCCCGGCCGCCGGAACCACACCGCCGCCAAACCGCGTGGTCATGTTCAGCGTGCGGTTGACGAGGTTGCCCAGATTGTTCGCGAGTTCGCTGTTGTAGCGGACAAGAAACTGCGCGCGGGTGAAATCGCTGTCCTGGCCGACGTTCATCTCGCGGATGAGGAAATAGCGCAACGCATCGATGCCGAACTCGGCGGTGTAGTCCGCCGGGACGATGAAGTTGCCCGTGCTCTTCGACATTTTTACGCCGTTCACCGACCACCAGCCGTGGACGAGGAGCGACTTCGGCAGCGGCAGCCCGAGCGCCCGCAGCATGATGGGCCAGTAAACCGCATGCGGCGGCAGGAGGATGTCCTTGCCGATGACGTGGCAGTCCGCGGGCCATTGGCCGGTCTCTGCGACGGCGGAATAATAGTTCACAAGGGCGTCGAACCAGACGTACGTGACGTAGTTCTCGTCGAAGGGCAGCGGAATCCCCCACTCGAGCCGCTCGCGCGGCCGCGAGATGCACAGGTCGTTGAGCGGCTCCTTCAGGAATTCAAGCACCTGCTTCTGGCGGTACCGCGGGAAGATGAAGTCCTCGTGCGTGGTCAGGAACTCCACGAGCCATTCCTGATATCCCTTCAGCTTGAAGAAGTAGTTGGACTCGGTGATTTCGGTCACCTCGCCAAAGATCTCCGGCCACGCCCCGTCAGGCTGCCGGTCCTTTTCCTGGAGGAACTGCTCCTGCCGGGTGGAGTAGAAGCCCCTGTACTCCGCCCGGTAGATCTCGCCCTTGTCGAAGAGCTGCTGGAGCAGCCGGCGGACGACGCGCTTGTGCCTCTCCTCGGTGGTCCGGATGAAGTCGTCATTCGAGATGTTGAGCTGCGGGAGCAGGGCCCGGAACTCCGGGCTGACCTCGTCGGCATACTGCTGCGGCGGAATCCCGCGCAGCTTGGCGCTTTGCTGCACCTTCTGGCCGTGCTCATCCACCCCCGTGAGAAAGTAGACTTGGTCCCCCATCTGCCGCCGGAAACGGGCGATGACGTCCGCCAGCACCTTCTCATAGGCGTGACCGAGGTGCGGCGAGCCATTCACATAGTCGATGGCGGTGGTGATGTAGAACGGTTTCATGCGGGAGCCGGACAACAAAAGCCGTCGGAGACAAAATGTCGAAAGTTTTGACGCCCGCCCCCAACTGGCGCAGCGTCCTGGTCCTGGCGTAGCGCCGCGCATGAATTTCCTCACCCGCCTCATCGGCTATTCGGTGCTTTTGCTCCTCGCCTTCCTGGTCGCAGCGCTCGGCGCGCAAAGCTGGCTGCGGCAGCAGACGCAGCGGCTGCGGAGCGAGGCCCTGGAGGCCAAGCGGGCCCAGTTCACCGCCATTGCGAAAGCGGTGGGTCCACCCGATGGGAGGTGGAATTCCAGCTATGAGGAGCGGCTTGGCGCAATGTGCGGCGGCAAGGTGTCGATTTTTGGCGATCGGCTCCCGCCGCCGCCCGGGGATCCCACGGTGCTTTACTTCGACCAGAAGCTGTCGGACTCGCCGACGGCGCCCATGACGGCACGGGTCGTGTTTGCGGCCTCGCCCATCAACCGGTTGCTGGTGACGTACCAGCGGGTGACCGTGGGCCTGATGCTCTTCGGCTTCACGCTGCTGGCCATCGGGATTTTCGTCGCCGTCCTCAACCGGCGCAGCGCCGGTTCCGATCCCGAACAGCCGGTCAGCCGCGATTCCACTCGCGCCGAGATCGGCAGCCTCACCCATCTGGCAGAAACCTCCGTCGCCCAGACCGCCGCCCTGAGCCATGAGCGGGACGTCCGCCGGTTGGCCGAGGAGGATGCCCGGCTCCAGCAGCGTCTCCTGCACCAGTCGCTGGAGGGAAAAATCCGCCTCGGCCACGACCTGCACGACGGGATCATCCAGTCGCTTTATGCCTGCGGCCTGACCATCGAGTCCGCCCGGGCCATGGCGAAGAACGACCCGGTTGAATCCGACCGGCGGCTGGGCCAGTGCGTGCAGAACCTCAACGCGACGATCCGGGACGTGCGTGCGTACATCACAGGCCTGGCGCCGGAAAACCTCCGGCAGGCCGGTTTTGCCCGGGCGGTCGAGTCGCTCATCCTTGAGCTTCGCGCCGGGCGGGAGGTCAACTTCGACCTCAAGATCGATGAGGTGGCGACGGCGAGGCTGACGCCGCAGCAAACCACCGAAACGCTGCAGGTCGCCGGCGAGGCCATCAGCAACAGCCTCCGGCATGGCGGGGCCTCGCTGGTGAATGTACGGCTCCACCAAAACGACGCCGAGGTCTGCCTGCTGGTGCAGGACAACGGCACCGGATTTGATCCCACTCGTCAGGACGGCGCTGGGCATGGTCTGGACAACATGCGGGCCCGGGCCGGCCGGATCGGCGCCTCGGTCCGGATTGAAAGCCATCCCGCCGGCGGCACGCGCGTCATTCTCACCCTGCCGTTGCGGCAGACCTCATGAGCGCTGCCGCCAAATCACGTGTCCGCCTGGTGCTGGTCGATGACAGCGAGGTGGTCCGCATGGGACTCCGCGCTTTACTCGGCTCGGAAGCCACCCTGTCACTCGTCGGTGAGGCTGGTACCGTTGTGGCCGCGGTTGAGACCTGCCTGCGGCTTAAACCGGATGTGGTGCTGCTCGACATCCGTCTGCCCGACGGCACGGGCTTTGATGCCTGCCGGCAGATTCTCAAGCGTCTGCCTGACACACGGGTTCTCATACTGACTTCAGTGGTGGACGAGACCCTGGTGGATGAAGCCATCCGTGCAGGCGCCCATGGCTACTTGCTGAAGGAAATTGACCGGCGCGGGCTGCTGCAGGCGATCTTGGATGTCGCCGCGGGCAAATCTATCCTCGATCCCGCGGTCACCGCGCGGGTGATCCAGCTGGTCAAGGACGGCTCAGGCGCCACCCAGGACGCACTGGCGATTCTTTCCCCTCAGGAACGGAAGGTCCTGGCGCTGATCGCGGAGGGCCGGACCAACAAGGAAGTGGGCAGCCAGCTTGGCCTCGCGGAAAAGACCGTGAAAAACTACCTCAGCAATGTATTTGAAAAGCTGCATGTCTCACGCCGCTCGCAGGCGGCCGCGATGTATGTGCGTGAATCGCGCGGGGGCCTTCCCAGTAGTCGGTAGGCTGGTAAACCGGCACTAGGGCCGAATGGCCCCATTGGACAGGGACCATTTAGTCCTCGAACGCCTCTAGGCGAATCCGGGTAATTCCTATAGAGTTTGTCATCGTCCATGATCCCTTCCTGCCCTCTTTCAGGTCTCACTCCAGTCATCTGGTTTCCGGATGTAAAAATGGGCGCAAAAGATCGGGCGATGTTTTTTTGGTTCGCCTTAAAGATCTGCCACTTGCAACTTCTCGGCCGTCTCCATGCCCACGAGTCAACCGGCCAGTTTAACGGATCCCATGCCTAGCCCGCGTTCCATGGTCGTGAAGCCTTCCGGTGGTTATGCCAGCCGGCTCAGGCTCGGTTCGAAACGGGCTATGACCTTGGCCGAGGCGATGATGGCGACGTTTGTGTTCACCCTTGGCATGCTCGGCGTCTACATGATGCTGGTGAAGTCCTACCAGATGGTAAATCTCGCCCGCCACCGCGACAACGCCCGGGCCGTATTGCTGACCTACGCCGATCAGTTTCTCCGTCTGCAAACCACGGATTCCAACGGCAACCTGATCTTCTTTTTTCAGAATGCCTCCGCGCCGACGAGCTTCGGGCTGTCCTGGACCGACTCTTACAACAATACGGTCTCGAACACCACGAACACCGCGGACACGGCGGGTCTCCCGATCACCCTGGGTGATTCTAACAGCACCGCCATCCCTGCCCGGGTATTCCGCACGGTACTGCCGATCAACATGTCCACCGGCACGACCCAGAGTTCGCCACCCCTGACCGCCGCGGGCTACATGCTGCAGGGCACATTCACGGTCACGTATACGGTAAACGCACGTGTGATCAGCCAAAGCATCACGGTGGCCCGCTCCTTTCAATGATCCCCGTTGTCCCAGATGCCTCGTCCCAGGGTCGCCGCCTTAGGAAAAGGCGGGCCTTCACCTTGGTCGAAATCCTGGCCTCGCTGGCGGTCTCCTGCCTCGTGATGGCGGCGATCGCGACGATCGTCGTGATGTCTGCGAAGATCATCGAAAAGGGCAAGCAGGCGGATACCGCTGCCACCCAGACCCGGCTTTTTCAGGAAACCCTCATCAAGGAAATTTCGCTCGCCGTGGTCGATACGGTGCCGATCGACACGACCAAGCTCGTGGGACCGAACTATAGCGGTGCGAGCTCGACTACCCCCGTGCGATATTCGCGTGTCACCTATCGCGTGATTGTAGGCCGGGTCGCTTACGTCACTTCCAATACTCCCAGCACCCAAACTCAAATTACCCTCACTTGCCCGCCCGATTTTGAGGCGGCAGCCGGGGATTATCTGATGATGGACACCCCCGAACTGAAAACCGGCGGGGTAACCGGAGTCATGGGGGCCTTGATCGATGCAGTCGACGATCCATCCCCACCCAATTCGCGTCCCGCATTGCGCACGGTGACACTTACACTGGACCAGACGATTGCCGCTTCGACGATTGGAACCATTGCCGACGTGGTCGGCGGCGTGAACGGTGTCCGGGTGTCTGTCCAGCGCCAGCGTGCCTTCCAGGTCATGCCTTCGACGAAGTATCCCAGCCTCTATGAAATGCGCTGGTATCCTTCGACGCCCAACACCACTCCGCCCACGAACGGTGACAACGAGGCCTATCAGGTGATTTCCAGCAACCTGGCCGCTTCCGCCCAGTATCCCTTCATCAAGATCCCGGATTCGCCCACCGCCACCCAGCCGGCCGTGGGCTGGGAGTTCACTTACGCGGTACCCACCGGCGTCAATACCTTGGGCGGCCAGGCTGGCTTTTATCAGGCCAATCATTCCGAAGGTGAAATCATGCCGCGGTCCGGCAGTCCGATGCCCGCGGCCTCGCTGCTCGCTTCCTCCAGTTCCACCTCGACCACCTCGACCTCCACGACGTCCTCGACGTCCTCGACTTCGACCAGCACCTCGACCTCCACCACTTCCACTTCGACGTCCACCACGACGTCCAGCACGAGTACCACGACGACTTCATCGACGACCTCGACTTCGACGACCTCGACCAGCACGACCAAGACCACCACCTCGACGTCGACGACCTCGACCTCGACGACCTCGACGTCGACGTCGACGACCTCGACCAGCACGACTTCAACCAGCACGACCAAGACCACGACGTCCACGTCCACCTCCACGTCCACCTCCACGTCCACCAAGACGACGACCTCGACCTCCACGACCTCGACCAGCACGACCAAGACCACCACCACGTCCACCAAGACGACGACCTCGACCTCCACGACGTCGACGTCGACGACCTCGACCAGCACGACCAAGACCACGACCTCGACCTCAACTTCCACGTCCACCACCACGAAGAGCAGCACCTCGACGACATCCACCTCCACGACGTCGACCAGCACCACAAAGACGACCACGTCCACTTCAACTTCGACCAAGACCACGACGTCCACGTCCACCTCCACGACGTCCACGTCCACCTCGACTTCGACGAAGAGCACGACCTCGTCGACTTCCACGTCATCAACTTCTACCTCGTCGACATCGAAAAGCACCACCTCGACCACCACGACGTCCACGAGCACCACTACGACGAGTACTTCGACCAGTACCACCACGACAAGTACCTCGACCACGTCGACCTCGACTTCCACGTCCACCTCGTCGACCAGCACGACCACGACCTCGACTTCGACCACGACGTCCACGACCACCACCTCGACCAGCAGCACTGTCACCTCGACCTCGACATCCGTTAGCACGACGAGTACTTCGGCGTCCACGACCTCGACGACGACTTCCATCGACTATGATGGTTAACCCCGGACTTCATCCCATGGGAGGGCATGCCATGAAGCGTAAATCCGAAAAAGGCAGCGTGTTGATCATGACGCTGTCGTTCCTCATCCTGCTTTCTGCCGGCGCGGCCGCCATTTTGCAGCTCACCTCCAGCTCTTATCGCCTTTCGACCCGTAACGAACTGCGTGCCCAGGCCCGGGCGGTGGCCGACAGCGAGATGGAGTACCTGTACTACCAGTTCATGACGCAGATTCTGCTGGCGACGCCGCCTACCAATGTCCCGGCTGCGCTCGCCACGGCCAACATTGTTGATAACGCCTCCACGCCCACCACGTCCCGGACGCCGTTTTTGGCGGTTTATCAGGCGGCTGGCTGGACGGTGAAACGCTCGGCCTACTACAACTATCCGCTGGACAAGTTTTTCGGCCAGGTGCCTGGCACCACCAAGCAGGGCACGACCACGAGCATCACGGTCGAGATCGAGGTCACGCTGCCTTCGACCAATGTTTTCGCCAACTCCGTGGATGTGCGCGTGGGCCGCCGCTTTCAGACGTTCAACTCCCCCATTTTCCAGTACGGCGTGTTTTACGAGGGCAATCTGGAGCTCTCTCCCGGCGCCCCGATGAC
>CAIRTK010000064.1 GCA_903881475.1 uncultured Opitutia bacterium
AAGGGGCGAAGGGGCGAAGGGGCGAAGGGGCGAAGGGGCGAAGGGGCGAAGGGGCGAAGGGGCGAAGGGGCGAAGGCCGGAGTGAAGCGGGTGGGCCGTCCCGTCCCGGCATGGGCTGGACGCAGCTGTCAATAGAAAATAAGCGCGAAGATCGGACGAATCAACTGAGGGCCCGGCTAGCTCCCGGCTCAGGGAATCTTCTCCGCCCCCGGCTCCTTGATGAGGAGCGAAAGCAGGACTGACATCGTAAGCACGCTGCCGATGACCGCCAGGGAGATGGCCGTCGAAATGACGACCCAATGCACGATCAGCATCTTCACCCCGATGAAAACGAGGATGATGGCGAGGCCGACCCTGAGATAGCGGAAGAGCAGCATGACGCCGTTGAGGGCAAAGTAGAGCGAGCGCAGCCCGAGGATCGCGAAGATATTCGACGTGAGCGCGATGAAGCCGTCCTTGGTGATGGCCAGCACGGCCGGCAGCGAATCGAGCGCGAAGACGAGGTCGGTCGTCTCGATGATGAGCAGCACGACGAACAGCGGGGTGGCCACGCGCCGGCCGCCCTCCCGCACGAAGAACGTGCCGGTGCCAGCCTGCGCCGAGACCGGGAAGAAGCGGCGGAAAAGGCGCACCGCGAGGTTCCGGTCCGGGTTTAGCTCCTCCTCCGTCTTGGTGGGGAGGGCCATCTTCACGCCGGTGTAGATGAGGAAGACACCGAACAGATAGAGCACCCAGTGGAAGCGCTGGATCACGCCCACGCCGACGAGGATGAACACGGCGCGCATCAGCACCGCCCCGATGATGCCCCAGAACAGCACGCGGTGCTGGTACCGGGCCTCGACCTTGAAAAAGGCGAACACCAGGATGAAGACGAAGACGTTGTCCACGCTCAGGCAGAGCTCGACTAGGTAGGCGGCGAGAAATTCCTGCGCAGGCTCGGGGCCGCGCCAGGCGAGCAGGAGACCGTTGAAGCCGAGGGCGAGGACGAACCAGACCGCGCACCACGCGAGCGCTTCTTTCATCGCCACGACATGCGAGTCGCGCTGCAGCACGCCTAGGTCCAGCGCCAGCATGGCGATGATGAAGGCAAAAAACGCCACCCACGCCCACAGTGGCATGGCGGCGAGCAGGGCGAGGGGCGGCGTCATCTCCGCGCAGGATGGCGGGGCCGCCGCGCCGCGGGCAAGCGGGGAGTGACGCGGTGGAAAGACCCGCGAAATTTCCTCCGGCCCGCACGGACGGGAGGCTTTGACAACGTTTGCCGCGGCGTGTGGGTTCGCTGCCGGCCATGAAACGATTACTCCTCCTTTTTTCCTGCCTTCTCACCCTCGTGCTCGCGGGTCCGGCGGGCCGGGCCCAGTCACCGGCCCCGGCGCCGGCCGCGCAGGATGCGTCCAGACAGGAGGCCGCCCGCGAGGCGGCGGATGAAGCCCAGACCGCCGTGCTGAAAACGGATGCCGCGGCCGTGACCGCCACGGCCGCGGGGGCGCCCGTCCGCTCGCCCGATTTTCTGGAGCACCTCGTGGATGAGATTCTCGGGCTCTTCAATGTCAGGAGCAGCGGCAACACGGCGACGCACTACGTCATCAGCATCCTGCTGCTCGTCGGCGCGCTGCTGCTGCGGCGCGTGGTGACGGGCATCATTTTCAAACGGCTCAAGAAACTCGCCGCGAAGACGGAGACGACCCTGGACGACAAGCTCTTTCCCGCCCTCGAGGCGCCGGTGGCCACGTTTGTCATGCTCGTGGGCATCTTTGCCGCCTTCAAGGTGCTCAAGCTTTCGGCCACCGCGGACCAGGCCGTCGGCTACGGCTCGACGGTCGCCTTTTCCCTCGTGCTGTTCTGGGGCCTGCTGCGGGCCTTCAACGCCGTGCTCGACCATGCGCACGAGATTGCGGTGCAGAAGCAGCTCGGGATCGCGGCCTTCATGCCGTGGATCAAGAAGTCGCTAGTCGTGATCTTCGTGGTCTTCGGCGTGCTGCTCACCGCCCAGAGCATGGGGGCCGACGTGAAGGCCTTCCTCGCCGGCCTCGGCATCGGCGGCCTGGCCTTCGCCCTGGCGGCGCAGGACACGATCGCGAATGTGTTCGGCTCGATCGTCGTGGCCATTGACCAGCCCTTCAAGCTGGGCGAGACGGTGAGGATCGGCGCCCAGACCGGCACGGTCGAGGACATCGGCCTGCGCTCCACGAAGCTCCGCCTCATCGACCGGTCGCTGGCGATCATCCCCAACAAGACCGTGGCCGCCGAGGCGATCGTCAACCTGTCGCGGTTCACGCAGCGCCGCGTCGAGCAGACCCTCGGGCTCACCTACGACACCACGCCGGAGCAGATGGAGGCGATCCTCGGCGATTTTCGCGAGCTCATCGGCCGGGAGCCGGAGGTCGATCCGGCCTCGGTCATCGTGACGTTCACCGCCCTTTCCTCCTCCTCGCTGGATATCTTCATCGTCTATGCGACCGTCAGCCCGGACGCGCCGGCCTCGCTGAAGCTCAAGGAGCGGCTGAATCTGGCGTTCATGCGGGCGGTGAACGCGCGGGGCCTCGCGTTCGCGTTCCCGACCCAGACCGTGCAGCTCATGGGTCCGGCGGCGAAAAGCGGCTAGGCGGGAGGCCGGATCCCCGGCTCAATCCAGCGTCTGCCGGTACCGCTTCACGCCAATCGTCATGGCCACGGCGAGGAAGAGCAGCAGCGGCCAGAGCTCGGGCGTGATTTCGGCGAGGCCGTTTCCCTTCAGCAGGATGCCGCGGACGATGCGCAGGAAATGGGTGTTGGGCAGGCACGAGCCCACGGCCTGCGCCCAGTCCGGCATGCCGCGGAACGGGAACATGAAGCCCGAGAGCAGGATCGACGGCAGGAAGAAGAAAAACGCCATCTGCACGGCCTGCAGCTGGTTCTTCGCGAGCGTCGAGAACGTGATGCCCACCGCCAGGTTGGCGCCGATGAAGAGCAGCGCGACGACGTAGAGCAGCAGGAGGCTCCCGACCATGGGCACGTTGAAGACAAAGCGCGCGGCGACGAGGATCAGGGTGACCTGGATGTAGCCCACGGCGATGTAGGGAAGGATCTTGCCGACGATCACCTCGAACGGCCGCACCGGCGTGGCCAGGAGATTTTCCATCGTGCCGCGCTCGCGTTCGCGGGTGATGGCGAGCGCGGTGATGATGACCATGGTCATCGTGAGCACGACGCCCATCAGGCCCGGCACGACGTTATACTGCGTGATGTTCTCCGGATTGTACTGCGCGTGGATCTCGAAGTCCACGGGCCCGGCCTTGCCCTGCAGCCGGGCGAGCGGTCCGGGCAGGTCGTGATTGAACACGCTGCCGGCGAGCGCATTCACGGCGGCGAGCGCGGGGCCGGTCGCCGCCGGATCGGTGGCGTCCGCCTCGATCAGCACCGTCGGGCGCTCGCCGCGGAGCAGTTGATGGGAGAAATCCACGGGGATGTTGATGACGAACTGCACGTCGCCCAGCTGGAGCAGGCGCTGCGTCTCGGCCTCCGCCGCGGTTTCCCGCACAATGACGAAATAGTCGCTGGTGCGCATCGCCTGGATGAACGTGCGGGCGAACGGCCCCTGGTCGGCACAACGCAGCGCGGTCGGCAGGTGGCGCGGGTCGGAGTTGATGGCGAAGCCGAACATCATCAGCTGCAGCAGCGGGATGCCGACCATCATCGCGAAGGTCACGCGGTCGCGCTTCATCTGGATGAACTCCTTCAGCACCATCGCCCAGAGCCGGTGAAAGGTGAACCGCCTCACGCGTCCCTCCTTTTTCCAGCCCGCCCCGGGGCAGGCAATAGGTCACAAATGGAACCTGGAGCTCGGGGCGGAAGGCTCATGCGAAATTGTCCTTGGCGCCGTCCATCAGGCTGATGAACACGTCCTCGAGGCTTGAGCGCGCCCGGGTCCATTCGTGTCGCGGGTCGCGGCAGGCGGCGATGGCGGCCTCGAGCTTGGCGGCATCGCGTCCGCTCACGTGCAGGGTGTTGCCGAAGGCCACCACCTGCTCGACGCCCGGGCGCCCGCGCAGGGCCGCGGCCAACTCGAGCAACGCGGGGCCGGTCACGGTCCAGGTGCTCAGTTTGGCGGCGGCCAGCACCTCGGCGAGCGTGCCGCGCGTGAGCAGGTTGCCGTAGGCCAGGTAGGCGAGCCGGTGGCAGCGCTCGGCCTCGTCCATGTAATGCGTGGTGATGAGCACGGTGAGCCCGTCGGCGGCGAGCTGGTGGATCTCATCCCAGAATTCCCGGCGGGCCTTCGGGTCGACCCCCGCCGTGGGCTCGTCGAGCAGCAGGAGCTTGGGCGAATGAATGAGGCAGGCGGCGAGCGCGAGGCGCTGCTTCCAGCCGCCGGAAAGCTGGCCCGCGAGCTGGCGGCTGCGATTCTGCAGGCCCAGCCGCACGAGGCTGCGCTCCACCGCCGCGGCGCGGTCGGGCACGGCGTAGATGCGCGCGATGAAATCGAGGTTTTCCCGGATGCTGAGGTCCTCGTAGTAGCTGAACCGCTGCGTCATGTAGCCGACCTGGCACTTGATCTCGGCCTGCTGCGTCAGGACGTCGTAACCCAGGCAGGTCCCGGTGCCGGCATCCGGCGTCAGCAGGCCGCAGAGCATGCGGATGAAGGTGGTCTTGCCGGAGCCGTTCGGCCCGAGGAAGCCGTAGATCTCGCCGCGCCGCACCGAGAGGTCGATGGCGTTGACCACGGTCTTGTCGCCGAAGCGCTTGGTCACGCCCGTGACGTCGATGACGAGGTCGGTCGCGCTCATGGGGAATCAAGGAGGCTTTCCAGCCCGGTGTTTTCCGCGTTTGTCATTCTGGGCGTAGCGAAGAATCCGGCAAGATTCCGCCGCGGGCTTCGATGCCGATGAACTGGATTCTTCACTGCGTTCAGAATGACCATCCGGGTCTGTGGCACTTCCTAGTTGGCGACGGTGACGTCCACCGGCTGGCCGGGATGAAGGTCGCGCGCGTCGCCGGCCGCGAACTCGGCCTCGACGAGGAACATGAGCTTGGACCGGTTCTCGCGGTTGTAGAGCACGGGCGGCGTGTATTCCGGCTGCGGCGAGAGGTAGCTGATGTGTGCCGTGAGCGGCGCGGCGCGCCCGGTGAGGCTGACCCGCAGGGTTTCGCCGGCCTTGAGCGCGGCAAAATCCGCCTCGGGCACGAAGAACCGCACCTTCACGTTTTCCGGCGGCAGCAGGACCGCGACGGGATTGCCGGCGGCGACAAATTCCCCCGCGCGGTAGAGCGTGTCGAAGACGAGCCCGGCCTTGGGTGCGGCCTGGGTTTTCTGGTCCACGTTCCAGTCGGCGCGCGCCAGGGCGGCGGCGGCGGCGCTTACATCGGCGGCGGCGGCGGCGATGGCGTCCGCGCGGCCGCCGAGGCGGGCGGTGGCCAGCTGGCTGTCGAGATCCTCGACGGCGCGGACGCTCTCGTCGTAGGCGAGCCGGGCGCGGTCGAAATCGCTGACCGAAATGACCTGGGTCTTGAACAGGTTTTCCTGCCGCGTGAAGTCGAGGCGGGAAAGCTCCGCCGCGGCGCGGGCCTGGTCGCGCCGGGCCTCCAGCGCGGCGAGTTCGCTGGGCCGCGAGCCCTTCTTCAGGTCCTCGAGCCGGGCTTGGGTGGCGGCGAGCTGGTCGGCGGCCTGGTGCCGGGCGGCCAGCTCGGCGCTGCGTTCCAGCGTGAAGAGCACGGTGCCGGCCTGCACCCGGTCGCCCTTCTGCACCGCGAGGGTTTCCAGCTGCCCGGCGAGGGGTGAGGCGACGTATACAAAGTCACCCTCCAGATAGCCCTGCCAGCCGGCCGGGGCCGGGCGGGTGCAGCCCGCGATGGTCAGCAGGCTGGCGATCGCGATCAGGAGCCTAGCGGGAGAATAGTTTTTCATAGTCTTTGCGGCCGGCGGAGGTCAGCAGGCCGCCGGAAAAAAGGGCGAGGGCCTGTTCGAAGGTTTGCCTGGGCGTGAGATGGGTCGCGGCCAGGGTGTCGGGATGGGTGAGCCCCCGGATCGCCTGCAGCCAGAACTGCGCGGCGAAGTCCGGGTCGAGGTCGGCGCGCACCGCGCCCTCGGCGATGCCGGCGCGGAAGAGCCGGCCGAAGACATACGGGATGTTCTTCTGGCGCAGCTCGTCGATCTTCCGGTGGATCCGGGGCGCATAGCGCTGGAGTTCGCGCAGCATGGCGGGGCTGGTCTGGGCGAGCCGCGGGGCGACCACATCGATGACCGCGCGCAGCTTCTGCACGAAGGAGAGGCCGGGATCGTTCAATACGGCCTCCATTTCCGCGCGGATGGTCCGGCCGATCCCGTCGATGATGGTGCCGATGATCGCATCCTTGCCCGGAAAGTGGAGGTAGAGCGTCTTCTTGCTCATGCCGAGCTCATGCGCGAGGTCGTCCATCGTCAGGGCATTGTAGCCGTAGGTGAAGAGGTGGCGGCCCGCGGTCGCAAGGATGCGCGCGGTGGCGGATTCTTCCGGCGGGGAAGCGAGCGTGGACAGGGTGGCCGGCATGGTCGTAATCTCCGGAAACTACAAGGGTATTAAAAGTTTCCATGCGCAAGCCGGAAACGCCGGCCCGGCGGCGCGCATTTCACCGCCACGCTGGTCGGTGTGACGGGCCGCGTCATTTCGGCGTGGCGCTCCTGATCATGCGGGAGACGATGCTCTAAATTCGGGTAGGGCGCCGTTGCGGCGTCACTTGACGCGGGTTTTGCCGTCTTATCAAATCCTGTTCCGTCATGCGCCGTTTCCTCCGATCCGCCGGCCTGTCCCTCCTGTGCTGCCTCGCCTTGGGGCGCGAGGCGCGCGCGGCGAACGCCCTGGCGCCCACATCCCCGTTCCTGCCGCCGTCCGCGGTCGGGGCCGCCGCCACGGAAAACACCCCGCTGGAGCTGCGCGGGATCCTCGTCGACGAGGGGGGCTACCGCTTCAGCGTGTTTGACCCGGTGCGGCACACCGGCACGTGGGCGCGCCTCAACGAAACCGGGCATGATTTTGTCATCAAGGCCTACGACACCACGCGCGATTTGATCACTCTGGATTACCAGGGCCGCATCCTGACGGTGTCGCTGCGCACGGCCAAGGTCACGGCGGTGGCGCCGGCCGGACCCGGGCCGACGGCCGGCGGGTCCGGGCTGAACGGGCCGGCGGTGCTGAACCCCACGCCGGCCGACGAGGTGGCGCGCTTCAACCGGGTGAAGGAGGAAATCGCCCGCCGCCGCGCTTTGCGCGAGCAGGCCGCCAAGACGCCGCCGCCCGCACCAAAATAAGGCGGACCGCACAGTTGAAAAATTTCGTGTATTTGCGCCGGCCGGCCCTAGCGTGAGCGGCGTATGTCCACCGCCACACCGCCCACCGCCGCACCGCTGTCCAATGGCGTGCTGATCCGGCGGCTGCTCGGCCTGACGTGGCGCTACCGGTTCGGCTGCATCAAGGTGCTGAGCATCCAGCTCGTGCTGCTGACGATGGGCTTGCTGGGCCTGAGCCTCACAGGCCTCGGCATTGATTACATCCGCTACCACGTGCAGGGCGGCGCGTTCCCGCAGGCTAAGTTCGGCCTCGCGCTGCCCGCGGACTGGCCGCCGATGCAGGTGATCGCGATGCTGGCCGGGGTCATCCTGGTGCTGGCGCTCTGCCGCGCGCTGCTGAACTACACCTACCTCATCTCGATCAACATTCTCCTGCAGCAGGAGCTGGTGGTCGACCTGCGCGCCGTGATCTACGACAAGCTGCAGCAGCTCAGCTTCCGGTTCTTCGACGCCAACTCGACGGGCTCCATCATCACCCGGGTGACCGGCGACGTGCAGTCGGTGCGCATGTTTCTCGACCAGGTGCTATTCCAGAGCGTGATCATGCTGGTCTCGCTCACGGTCTACATTGTCTACATGGCCAGCCTGAGCCCCGGCCTCACGCTGGCCTGCCTCGCGACGACCCCCGTGCTGGCCGCGATGTCCTTCTGGTTCTCCAAGAAAATCCAGCCGGCTTACGCGCAGAACCGCACGCTGGTGGAGAAGATGGTGCAGTTCCTCGCCGAGAGCATCCAGGGCATCGCCGTGACGAAGGGCTTCGGCCGCGAGGCGGAGAACCGCGCGCAATTCGACGCCGCCAACCGCGCGGTCTACGACCAGCAGCTCGGGATCTTCTGGCGCGTGAGCCTGTTCTCGCCCGCCGTCGGCATCCTCACCCGCATCAACATGATCGTGCTGCTGAGTTATGGCGGCTGGCTGGTGATCCACGGCCGGCTGCCGCTCGGCACGGGCCTGGTCGTGTTCGCCGGCCTGCTCGAGCAGTTTTCCGGCCAGGTGAACAACATCGCCGGCGTGGTGAACTCCGTGCAGCAGGCGCTGATCGGGGCCCGCCGCGTGTTCGAGGTGATGGACGCCCCTGTCGAGGTGAGGAGCGCGCCCGACGCCATGCCGTGCCCGAAACTGCAGGGTGCGGTCCGGTTTGAACGCGTGGAGTTTTCCTACAGCGGCATCGATCCGGTGCTGCATGACATCAACCTCGATGTGCGGCCCGGCCAGTGCGTGGCCATTCTGGGCGCCACCGGCGCGGGCAAGAGTGTCCTGATGAGTCTCATCCCGCGGTTTTACGACGTCACCGGCGGACGCCTGCTGGTGGACGGCATCGACGTGCGGCACCTGCACCTCGACGACCTGCGCCGCAACATCGGCCTGGTGTTCCAGGAAAGCTTTCTCTTCTCCAACACCGTGGCGGCCAACATCGCCTTCGGCCACCCCAGCGCGACGCAGGCGCAGATCGAGAAGGCGGCGCACATCGCCGCGGCGCACGATTTCATCATGCAGCTGCCGAAGGGCTACGAGACCGTGCTCGGCGAAAGCGGCAACACCCTCTCGGGCGGCCAGCGGCAGCGCCTCGCGATCGCGCGCGCCGTGCTGCTGGAGCCCGCCATCCTGCTGCTCGACGATCCGACCGCGGCAATCGACAGCGAGACGGAGCACGAGATCTTTGAGGCGCTCGACCGCGCCATCGCCGGCCGCACGACGTTCATCGTGGCGCACCGGCTCAGCACGCTGCGGCGCGCGGACTTCATCATCGTGATGGAGAACGGCCGCATCGTGCAACGGGGCGTGCACGAGGAGCTCATGCGCGTGCCGGGCCCGTACCGGCATGTGGCGAGCCTGCAGCTGGTCGACGGCCGCGAGCTGGAGCAGCTCAAGCCGAAGGAGGGCGCGCCGTGAAGCCGTCCAAGCCGTCCCGCCACCTCGGCCCGCTCGTCCAGCGCGAGCGCGACGACGACGAGGATGAGGAGCAGTTCAAGCCGCTGGAATGGGGCCTGATCCGCCGCCTCTTTACCTACACGCGGCCGTTCGCGGCGAAGCGGAACGCGCTGATGGTCCTGAGCCTGATCCGCGCGATGCAACTTCCGGCCATCACCTGGGCGATGAGCCGGATCATCGCCGGTCCCATCACGCGGCTCGCGGGCCAGGGCGGCAATCCCAGCCTCGATGTCCTCGCCTGGGCGGTGCTCGGCTACGGGGTGCTGGCGATCGCCACGGACGGCATGTTCCATTTCCGCCAGCGCTACGCGCTCGAGCTGGGCGAGGAGGTCGTCTGCGCGCTGCGCGCCGCGATCTTCGCGCGCATGCAAAGCATGCCGATGAGTTTCTTCCACCGCACCAAGCTCGGCCGGATCATCGGCCGGGTGACGACGGATGTGGAGACGGTGCGCACGGGCATCCAGGACGTGCTGTTCGTCAGCGTCATCCAGTTTGGCAACATGGTCTTCGCCGCGGTCGTGATGGCGTGGTGCGACTGGGTGCTGTTCCTGGTGGTGCTCACGATGGCGCCGATCCTGTGGATGGTGAACAACCACTTCCGGATGCGGCTGAGCCGGCTCTCGCGCGCCGCGCAGGAGAGCTTCAGCCGCGTGACCTCCACGCTGGCGGAGTCGGTGAACGGCATGCGCGTGACGCAGGGCTTCGTCCGGCAGGAAACCAACCTCGGCCTGTTCCGCACGCTCCTGGCCGACCACTCGCGCTACAACATCGAGCAGGCCCGCACCTCGGCGATCCTTACGCCGCTGCTGGAGCTGAACAGCCAGTTCTTCATCGCCGTGCTGCTGATGCTCGGCGGCTGGCGGACCCTGCACGGCGCCATGACGATCGGCGACCTCATCCAGTTCTTCTTTCTCGCCAACCTGTTCTTCTCGCCCATCGCTACCATCGGCAACCAGTACAACCAGGCGCTGATCGCGATGGCCGGCGCGGAACGCGTCTTCCGCCTGATCGATGCGAAGCCCGACTGGGAGGATGACCCGGCCGCGACGCCGCTGCCCGCCGTGCCCGGCACCGGCCTGCGCGTGGAATTCCGCGACATCACGTTCGGCTACGATCCCGCCCGGCCGGTGCTGCGGGACATCAATTTCACCGTCGCCCCCGGGCAGACCGTCGCGCTCGTCGGCCACACCGGCAGCGGCAAGAGCTCGATCATCAACCTCGTGTCGAAGTTCTACCTGCCGACCGGCGGCGCCCTGCTCGTTGACGGCCGCGAGATCCGCATGGTCACGAGCCACTCGCTGCACCGGCAGATGGGCATGGTGCAGCAGCAGAACTTCCTCTTCACCGGCACGGTGATGGAGAACATCCGCCTCAGCAAACCCGGGGCGACCGAGGCGGAGGTGCGCGACGCCGCGCGCCAGCTCGACTGCCTCGACCTGTTCGACGCGCTGCCCCAGGGCTTCCAGACGGAGATCGGCGAACGCGGCGCCGGCCTCTCGGTCGGCCAGCGCCAGCTTGTGTGCTTCACCCGGGCGCTGCTCGCGAACCCGCGGCTCGTCATCCTCGACGAGGCCACGAGCGCGATCGACGCGCTCACCGAGGCGCGGCTGCAGCAGGCGCTCATCGCGCTGCTGCGCGGGCGCACCAGCTTCGTGGTGGCGCACCGCCTGAGCACGATCCGCCACGCGGACATCGTGCTCGTGCTCGACCAGGGCCGCATCGTCGAGCGCGGCACCCACCAGGAATTGCTCGCGCAGCGCGGCCATTATGCGGCGCTGTACGAGCAATTCGTGCAGGTGGATGAAAATGCGTGAGGGGCGGCGCGCCCGAGATTTCTCAAAATTCTCCTAGGCAAACCCCCGTTTTTCCCTCTAGAAAGACGTTGCTATCAACTGCACAGCACCCTAAACCCACAATCACATATGGCTAAAAAATCCGCCCGTAAACCGAACGCCGCGTTCATGAAACCCGTCACGCCCGACGCCAAACTCGCCGCTGTGGTCGGCTCGTCGCCGTTGCCCCGCACGGAGCTCACCAAGAAGCTCTGGGCCTACATCAAGAAGAACGGCCTGCAGGACAAGAAGGTCCGCACGCAGATCAATGCCGACGACGCCCTCAAGGCCGTCTTCAACGGCAAGACCAAGGTCAGCATGTTCGAGATGACCAAGCTCGTCTCGGGCCACGTTTCGTAAACGTCGTTTGCTTTTCCAAAACCGCCGCGAGCGATCGCGGCGGTTTTTTTGTGCCCGGCGGGCGCGGCCGGCCGGCCCCTTCAGGGTTGCGCGCCCCGGCGGGCGCTCGTTTAGTGGCGCCCATTGTCCCTTTGAACCCCGCATGCATTCGCGCCGCCTGAGAAAAATCAAAGACCGCCTGCTGATGGCCATCATCGCGCTGGCGGGCCTGGCCGCGGGTGGGCTGGGCTACCAGCAGGCGCGGGACGGCATCCTGGACGGCGTGCTCGAGGACGCGCGGCACAGCGCGGTGGCGTTTCAGTCCGCGGACTTGGCCGGGTTGACCGGCACGCCCGGTGATGTGGGCGGGGCGCCCTACGCCTCGCTCCGGAGCAGGCTGCGGCGGTTCCGGGAAACCGACGGCCGGGTGGCGTCCGTCTGGATCTTCCGCTATCTCCCGGCGCTGAACAAGGCGGTCATGCTCGCGGATTCCGCGCCGGAGGATGTCGCTGCCCCGGTGCGGCCGGGCGATGCCTTCACACTCCCGGACCTGCGGCCGGATTTGCAGACCCGGCTCCGCACCGGCGAGGCGGCGCTCGACGGACCCGGCCGGACGGACCAGGGCACCGTGCTGACCGGGTTCGCCCTCATTGGATCGAAGCCGCTGGCGGCCGTCCCGCGGGATTTTCTCGCGGTGAATTTCATCCTGCCCCACTGGCGCCGCGACCTGGCCATGGCCACGGTCGTTCCGATGGTGTTCGTGTGGGTGCTGCTGGGCCTGCCGCTGGCGGGCTTCTTCATCGTCCGCCGCGAGACCGAGCAGGGCGAGGCGATCCGCAACCTGTCCGAGGCCGTGGAGCAGAGCCGCGCCGCCGTCATGATCATCGACCTGAACGGCGACATCGAGTACGCGAACCGCGGACTCTGCGAGCAGATCGGCTGCAAGCGCCGCGACCTCATCGGGCACGGCTGGCGCAATTTCCAGGTGGCGGATGCGACCTCGCAGGACCTCACCGACCTGGTGATGGCGGTCAAGACCGGGCGCGCCTGGTCCGGCGAGTGGTACAACCGCCGCAAGGACGGGAAGATCTATCCGGTGCGCGGTGCGTTCACCCCGGTGAAACGGCGCAACGGCAAGCTGGCCTGCTTCATCGCGACGTTCGACGACATGACCGAGATCAAGCGGACGGAAGCCGTGCTGCGCGAGTCGAAGGACCGGGCCGAGGCGGGCGAGACCGCGAAGAGCCAGTTTCTCGCGACGATGAGCCATGAGGTGCGCACACCGCTCAACGGCATCATCGGATTCACCAGCCTCCTGCTCGACACGCCGCTCACGCCGGAACAGCGGGAATTCGTCCAGACCATCCAGCTCAGCAGCGAGGCCCTGATCCAGCTCACCGGGGACATCCTGGATTTTGCGCGCATCGAGTCCGGCAAGCTCCAGCTCGATCCGCTGCCGTGCTCCCCGCGCGAGTGCGTCGAGGACGCGCTCGACCTGGTCGCGACGAAGGCGGGGGCCAAGGGCCTCGAGCTGCTCCACTGGGTCGACGACTCGGTGCCGGCGGTGATCTTTGCGGACGGCAACCGGCTGCGGCAGGTGCTGATCAACCTGGTGAAAAACGCCGTCACCTTCACGACCCAGGGCGAGGTCGAGGTGCGGGTCCGCGCCGAGCGCGGCCCAGTCGTCGATGCGCGCAGCCACACCCGCCTGATCTTCTCCGTGCGCGACACCGGCATCGGCATCCCGGCCGACCAGCACGCCAAGCTCTTCAAGCCCTTCACCCAGCTCGACCATGCGCTGACGCGCCGCCACGGCGGCACCGGGCTCGGCCTCGCGATCTGCAAGAACATTGTCGAGCTGATGGGCGGGCAGATTTTCCTGAAGAGCGAACCGGGCCAGGGCTCCATCTTTTCATTCACCATCGGCGTGGAGCCGAACCCCGTGGTGGCGGACCGCAAGCCGCTTGCCCCGCTGGAGAGCCTGCGGCTGGCCGTCGCCGCGCCCGAGGGCCCGCTGCGGGCCGAGCTGGCGCGGCTGGGCAAGCGCTTCGGCACGAGGCTGGTGGAGACGACTCCCGGACTCCTGGCCGCCACGCCCGACTGGGATGTCGCGCTGATGGATCTGGACCAGGCGCGGATCGCTGAACTGGCGGCCGAGACGCAGCCCTCGCCGGAGCTGCCCCCGGAGCGGGTGTTCGGGCTGGTGCCCCTCGCGATGCCGAGCGCGGCGCGCGCGGCGCTGCGGACCCATTTCCGGCTGCTGCTCAACAAGCCCCTCCACCATGACGCGCTGTACTCGGCGCTGGCCGCGGTGGCGGAGGCGCCGGTGGTGGCTCAGCCCAAGCGGAGCTCGACCGACCTGAGCGTGCTGCTCGTGGAGGACGATCCGGTGAACCGGCTGCTGATGCAGAAGCAGCTCACCGCGCTCGGCTGCCGCTGGACCAAGGCGGAAAACGGCCGGGTGGCCCTGCAGGAACTCGCCCGCAAGCCGTTCGACCTCGTGCTCATGGACCTCTACATGCCGGAAGTGGACGGCGTGACCGCCATCAAGCAGATCCGGGCGGGTCGGGCCGGTGACGCCAGCAAGAACATCTGGATCGCGGCCCTGACGGCGGACGCGCGCAACGACCAGAAGGAGCGCACCATCGAGATGGGGGCGAACGATTACCTCGTGAAGCCCGTGTCGATGCCGGAACTGCGCGTGGCGCTGGAAAAATTCGCGATCGCGCGCCGGGCCCGCGGGTGAGGCTAATTTTTTGACGGCAACCTGGGAGCCGGGCGCCGCGCCAGGTTGTTCAGCCACCAGCCGCCATAACTCTTGTACGCCTCGTAGCCACGCGCCCCCAAGGAGGAGGTCAGCGTTGCCTGGGCTTCCTGGGCGAGGGCGGCCAGCTGGCTGGCGCGGTCATCCGCGGAGAGCGTCTGGTCCTGCTGGATGACCGTGGCCCGCTGCTGGATGTCCTGCTGGACGGACACGATCTGGGGTGCGATCGAGGCGGGAAGCTCGAGCCGGGTCAGCAGTTGGTTGACCTGCTGGTAGGCGGGATTCATGGCCTGCTGGTACTCGGCGGCCCGGGCTGGCCCCAAAGCCGCAGCGATGGCGGCCTGGAGTTGGTTCTGCTGGTTCGTATTGCCGGGACCGATCACCACGGCTCCCCCGGAGGTGCCATTCTGGGTTTGGGCGGCCTGCGTCAGATCAAAGATGGCGCGAAATTCCTCCTCGCTCGGATTGAAGGCGGCGAGTTGGCGACGGAGACCTTGGGCCGTGTGGCTGTTCCGCAGATCGTAGTCCTCCAGTTCTTCGGGGGTGAAGAGTTTGACGATGTCGGCGCGCTGTTCCTGCTCAAGGAGGGCCATTTTCTGCTGGTCCTCCCGAAGAAAAATGCCGCGGGCGTCGCCCACAACCTGATTGCGCAGATCGGTGTAGTCGCTGGTGATGCTTTCCAAGCGGTCGATCTTATCCTGGGCCAGATCACCGTACTTGCGTTGCCGGATCAGTTGAGACCACGCGTCGGGCGCCGCCGCGTCGGGTCCGAGCAGCTCCTTGACCAACGCCGTCTGCTCCCGGCCCAACGCGGCGATTTCGTTGCCGGCCTTGGGGTCATAGGGGAACGAGCCGCTGGGCGAATATTTCCAATAAGGCACCGCCTCCTGGTGGGCGACCGCGGCCTTGCGGCGCAGGCCGAATTGCTGGGACACCTGGGCCATGATGATGCCGCGGACGATGGCCGGGGGAAATCCCGCGGCTCGCAGCCGGGCGACGAGGGTATGCAAGTCGCCGCCGGCGCTGATGAGTTCGCCACTTCGCCTGAGGGCGCCGGCGTCCGCCGGTGAAAGCCCGGTGCCCGGGACATCGGGAAGCGAAGCCGAAGCGGATCCCGCGCGGGTCAGGCCGGCCCCGTTCGCTGTGGCCGGAGTCCCTGCAGGCCGGAGGATGAACGTGACGACAAGGGCGGCATTGGCCGCGAGCGAGAAGCCGAGGATGACCAGCAGCTTTTTCATGGAGGGGTGAAGCCGATGCTGCCGAACCGGCCGGCCGGTGCAATCCCCTGCGCGCCAATTCGCTTGGCGACGCCCGGGGCGGCCACCACGCTGGACGGTTCTTGATGAACCCCACCACTCCGGCGCAGCACCGACAGGCCCTCTGGATGCTGCTGCTGGCGAACCTGCTCTGGGGCGTGAGCTTCCCGCTGATCAAGACCATGGCGTTGCTGCAGGCGCGGCTGGTACCCGGCAGCGGCACGTGGTTCATCACCGCCTGCACGCTGCTGCCGCGCTTCGCGCTCGGCGCGCTGGTGCTGGCGGTCCTGTGCCACCGGATGCTGCGCCGGCTGACGCGGAGCGAATGGCGGCAGGGCCTCGGCCTGGGGTTGTTCGCCATGGCGGGCATGACGTTCCAGAATGACGGGCTGCAGCGCACCTCGGCCTCCACCTCGGCGTTCCTCACGCAGTTTTATGCGATCATGATCCCGGTCTGGCTCGCCCTGCGCGCCCGGCGGCTGCCGCCTTGGACGGTGTGGGTCAGCTGCGGACTCGTACTGGCCGGCGTGGCGGTGCTGGCGCGGCTGGACTGGCACGATCTGAAGCTCGGTCGCGGCGAACTGGAAACGCTGGTCGCCTCGGTCTTCTTCATGGGCCAGATCCTGTGGCTCGAGCGCGGCGAATTTTCCGGCAACCGCGCGCTGCCCGTCACGATCATCATGTTTGCCGCCATGGCCGTGATGACGGCGGGGCTGGGCCTCCTCACCGCGCCGGCCGGGGTTAACCTGCGGCCGCTGTTGGCCAACGGTTCCTGGCTCGCGTACACCTTGGTGCTCACGACCCTGTGCACGCTCGGGTCCTTCACGATCATGAACGTGTGGCAGCCGCGGATGTCGGCAACGGAGGCGGGGCTGCTCTATTGCTCCGAGCCGGTGTTCACCGCGGTGATGGCGATGTTTCTGCCGGCGTGGTTTGCGGCGTGGAGCGCGGTCGGCTATGCCAACGAGCGCATGGGCGCGAATCTCCTGATCGGCGGCGGCCTCATCACCGCGGCCAATGTGCTCGTGCAACTGAAACCGGCCCGGGCCGCCGCCGTGCCGTCATGAATCCCCGCGCCCGCCACTGGACCGCCTTCACGATCCTGGCCGCCAGCACGCTGGCCACCGGGACCGGCTTTGTCCTGTTCAAGGCGTCGGTGCTCGCCCAGCTGCCCTTTGCCGCCGGCGAGAGCACCTGGTTCATCTCGGCGCACAACCTCGTGCCGCGGTTCGCGGTCGGGGTGCTGCTGCTCGTCGCGCTGCAGGGCGGCCGGGTGCTGCAGCTGACCCGCCGGGAATGGGCGCAGGCCGTCTTCATGGCCGTGACCTCGTTCGCCGGCTGCCTGCTGCAGAACGATGGGCTGCAGCGCACGACGGCCGCGACCACGGCGTTCCTCACGCAGTTCTATGTGATCCTGATCCCCCTGTGGTGGGCGCTGCTGCACCGGAAGCGACCGTCGCTGCTCATGCTGCTGGCGAGCCTGCTCGTGGTGGCGGGCGTGGCGATCCTGGCCCGCCTGGACTGGCACACGTTCCGGATCGGGCGGGGCGAGGCGGAGGTGCTGCTCGCGACGGTGTTCTTTTCGGCGCTGCTCTGCTCGCTCAACTGGCCGGCGTTCCACGACAACCGGTCCGAGCGCACGTCCGCGGCCATGTTCCTGGTCGAGGGCGGGCTCTTTGCCGCGGTCAGCGTGCTGGCCTGCCGGGATCCGGTGCACCTGCTGGCCCCGTACCACTCACCCAGCTGGATTTGGATCATGCTGGCGGCGGCGCTGCTGGGCACCGTCGGGCCGTTCATCTTCATGAACCGGTGGCAGCGCTTCGTGCCGGCCGCCGAGGCGGGCCTGCTCTACAGCTTCAGCCCGGTCATCGCCGCGCTCGCGGAGATCGCCCTGCCGGCACCGCTGTCGCGCTGGGCGGGGATTGACTATCCGAATCAGCCGCTGACGTCCGCGCTGGTGATCGGCGGCGCGCTCATCCTTGCGGCGAACGTGCTCATCCAGCTGAAGTCTCCGGCGGCGGAGTGACGCGCGCAAATTTCCCTTCGCGGAGGAAAGCCAGCACCTGCGCGGAGGTGTCGCGGCACCAGACCAGCCAGGTATGTGAGTGCGGGAGCACGATGAAGTCGGTCATGCCCTCGAGCTGGGCGCGGGACACCGCAACCTTGCCGTCGTTGGGCCCGTCGATCCAGGCGGAGAACAGCGGGTTGAAGGAACGGTCGCCCGCGATGATGCCGAGTTCGCCGGCGCCCGCGGGCCACGGGCCCAGCGCCAGCGGGGCGGACGCCGCATCCGTGCCGAGCCGCCCGCCATTCACGCCGGTGAACCAGCGGAACGGCGGGAAATCCCGCAGGTGGTTGACCACCTCGCTGCCCTGGTTGGGCGGGGCCAGCATGACGACGCGGCCGGGTGGATGCGCCCGATGATCGCGCAGGTAGAAGCGCACCAGGATGCCGCCCATCGAGTGCGTGACAAAGTTGACCCTGGTCCCGGTATCGAGCCCGGCGGCCTGCAGTTGCCGCGGCAGCCAGTCGGCGGCGAGCTCCTCGAGCGGCCGGGTGCGCGAGGGATAGCTGAGGTTGACCACCCGGTAACCGGCGGCGCGCAGGTCGCGCGCGAGCCGTGCCATGGCCCAGCGGTGGAGGCCGAGGCCGTGAAGCAGCACGACCGGCTCACCCGCGACGGTGTCGGCCACGGGCAGGGCGGCGGGAAAGAAGGCGGGTGCGAAGGCGGGGGAGTTCATGCCGGGCGCGGCGCGCGGATCGAGGTGACGGCCCGCAGGGTGACGGCGCCGAGGACAATCACTCCGCCCACCAAGGCGAGCGGACCGGGGCGTTCGCCGACAAACAGCAGGACCCAGACGGGATTGAGGATGGGCTCGACGACCGGGATGAGCACGGCCTCGAGGGCGGTGACATGGCGGATGGCGCGGCTGTAAAGCCGGTACGAGAGGCCGAGCTGCACCACGCCGAGCACGAGCAGCATGACCCAGCCGCGGCCCGGCAGGGCGGGAGCCGTGGCCATGAAGGGCAGGCCGATCACGAAGGCGAAGAGGTTGCCGAGGATGATGGACTCGACCACCGACGAATCCTTTTGCTTCCGCATCAGGAGCGCCATCGCGGCAAAGCATACGCCGCTCAGGAGGCCGATGAGGTTGCCGACAATGCTGGTGAGGCGGAGTTCGTCCGCGAAAAACATACCCATGCCGACGAACGTGGCGGCGATCGCCCACCAATCGGCGCGGGTGGTACGCTCGCCGAGAAACCACGCCCCGGCCAGTGCGACCCAGACCGGCGCGGTGTACTGGAGCAGGATGGCGTTGGCGGCGGTGGTCAGGCGGTTGGCGACGACGAAGGTGACGGTGCACGCCACGTAGGCGAGGGCGGCGCCGAGCTGCACGCGCGACCACGTGAATTTCAGGCCGCGGCTGGTCGCGAGGAGAAAAAGCGCGGCAATGATCCCGCGTCCGCCGGCGACGGCCAGCGGCGGCCAGGCAATGCCCTTGATCAGCACGCCGGCGAGGCTCCACAACAGCGCCGCGCCAAGCAACTGGCCGACGGCGCGCGTGTGATCAGGGTTTTTCACGGCTCAACCGGATGCCCGCCACGCGCCCTGGGCGCACGAATAAAATTTCGGGCGGGATTATCCACCTTCGACTGGCACGGCGTGACAAGTTGCCCGCTCGTTTGGAAAATAGCCGACAGAAGTTATAACTACTCGCCGTGAAGAAATTATGTACCGCGGACACTTCCTGTGGGATAGGGCATCACTGCCTGCTCTCACAGATCGAAAGTTTGGCCTGCTGCCAAACCAACCAGGGCCCGAAGAAAGTACGTTAAGAGTGGTCCGCCCGAGGAGCCCGAGGCGCGGACTTGCAGAGTCTGTTACGGTGGCTCACCATGATTGTCTGGCCTCCCCCATAGCCTGGCAACCCCCGCTGCGGATTCCAGCGGGAGGCTACAACCTTTCACCTCAAACCAGGGAAAAGAATGAAGCGATCGATCATCACCTCCATGCTGCTCGTTGTCTTTCTTGCCGGCTGTGCAAGCCATGGCGTGACCTACATCGACGAGACCCATGGCGGACCCAAATTGCCGAATGGCGGCTCTCGAAAAATTCTGGTGATGGTACCTCCCGAATATCCCTCCTACCTAAGAATGAAGCGGATTGCCGGGATAGTCATCGTGCGCCTCTGGGTCCGCCCGGACGGGAAGGTGGAGCGAGCCGAGGCCAGGTATTCCAGCTACCCCGACCTAATTCCGCTCGCGACCGACGCCGTTTACCAATGGGTGTTTGAGCCGGCCGCGGCTGCCGACAAGCGATTCATGGTCCTCGAGATGCCAGTGACGTTTGCCCTGCGCGAGGCCGATAAAACAAACTGAGCAAGTACACGACCGCACACGCTCCTCGCCCTTGCATTCCTGCGGCCGCATCACGCGACGCATACTTTTCGACGGAACGGTGCGTCGGTCGGTCGATGAAAAGAGGTGCGCGCCCGCGCTAATGACTAGCCGCAAAGATTGGCAAGACGCGGGCCACGCTGTTTATAGGCGCATGAAATCAATCGCAGCAATTGCCCTGGTTTGTCTCACTCCAATTTTCGCCGCTCACCGTGCCGGAGCAACCGAGACCTCGCCGGAGGGAATCTGGCGCGGCGAGTGGGTTCGTGAAGGTTCGACCGTCGATATCACGATGCGGATAGGAAAATCCCGGAACGGATATGAAGGCAGTTTTGACTCAGATGGTTTGCGGGTGACTCGCATACCGATGCAAAAAATCACATGGAACCCACCGAAGCTTGCTTGGGAAGTGGCCAGTGATTCGGGCCCACAGACCTACGCCGGAGTGCTGCAAGGGGAGGCCTTGACCGGCCAGTTTGTGCAGGGCGAGACAAAGGGGAGTTTTTCCTACGCGCGTTCCGTCGAACAAGAGCCCTCCCCGATTACGGAGGATATCACCTTTATGAGCGGCGGTGTTAAGCTAGCAGGGACGATATTCATTCCCGCCGGGCCCGGCAAACATCCCGGCATTGTGTTTCTGCACGGCTCAGGTGCCGAGGGACGCTGGGCCTCAAATTACCTGGCGGATCATTTTGCGCGCCACGGCTTCGCGGCGATGACATTCGATAAACGCGGCGTGGGTGCATCCGGCGGAGACTGGCGGAGCGCCGGGTTTGACGAGCTTGCCTTGGATGATGCGGCTGCGGTCGCGGCATTGGCACGGAAACCCTATGTGGCTGCCGATCAGGTGGGCATTCATGGGCACAGTCAGGGTGGTACGCTGGCGCCGATGGTTGCGATCCGTATTGGTCATCCTGCATTTGTCATCGCCTCCGCGGCCACCGGTCTATCGATGCGGGAGACCGAGATTTACAGCGTCGAAAACTCGATTGGCGTAAACAGCCTGCCCCCGGGAGATGCGAATGCAGCTCGAGCCTTTGTAGCTGCCATTGTCGCTACTGCGTATGACGGCAAACCGTACGACACTGCGATGAAGGCCTGGCTCGCAGTCCGGGACAGACCTTGGGCATTTGTCCTTCCTCCCCAGTCGGATCACTACTGGAGCTTGGCAAGGACAACGGCGGCCTACGACCCCATCTTCTACTGGCGCCAAGTCTCCGCGCCGATACTGCTGGTGTATGGGGAAGCAGACGAGCGCATACCACCCCACGCCAGCGCGGCACGCATTGCGGATGCTTACTTGAGTGGAAAGGGCACGGCGTTCACTGCAATATTCTTCCCCGGAGCCGATCACACTTTCCGTATTCATACAGAGGCAGGAAGGGCCTTTTCCTGGCCGAAAACGGCCCCGGGCTATCCGGAGGCCCTGATCAATTGGGCGGCAAATGCAATCAATCCTCCCAGCGGCCGAGTCCATCCCTAGAACCTATGTCAGCTCACTGAAAAGTAACGCCGAAGAAAACATCCGTTCGCTCCGAAGACTCTAGTGCATGGCCAGGATTACTGCGAAGGAGTCCAGAATCCTGTCGATCACTTGCGCAGCGCGTCGAGCACCGTGCCCGGCGTGAGCAGTTCGGGGAGGATCACCGGGTTGGCTTTGCCGGGCAGCCAGATCACGTTGAAGGGAACGGCGCTGCGCTGGTATTTGGCCAGCTCGGCGGTGATCTGCGGGTCCTGGTTCGTCCAGTCGCCGCGCAGCGTCGCGATCTGGTGGTCGCGGAAATAGCCCAGGACTTCCTGGTCGTGGAACACGAGTTTCTTGTTGGCCTGGCAGGTCGCGCACCAGCGCGCGGTGAAGTCCACGTACACGATGCGGCCGTCGGCGCGGAGCTGCGCGACCGTCTCGGGGCTCCATTTCTCCCAGGTAATGTCGTTGGCGGCGGGCGCCTGCGGCCAGCCGGTCCAGCCGCCGAGTGCGAGCACCGCCACGCCGGCGACGAGGCCGAAGCGGGCGCGGCCGGCGGAGGCGCCCGGGGCGTTCCAGCGGCCGTAGAACCACACGCCCATCGCGACGAGCACGAGCCCGAAGAGTGCCATGAGCAGGCCGCTCTCCGAGGTCTGGCCGGCGAGGACCCACACCAGGTAGCCGACGGTTGCATAGAGCGGGAAGGCCATGAACTGCTTGAAGGTCTCCATCCACGCGCCGGGCCGCGGCAGCACCTTCACCGCCTGCGGGAAGATCGAGAGCAGCAGGTAGGGCAGCGCGAGGCCGACGGCGATGGCGGTGAAGATGAGGAAGGACTCGCCGACCGACAGCGCCAGCGCGGCGCCGAGTGCGGGCGCGAGGAACGGCGCGGAGCACGGCGTGGCGACGACGGTCGCAAGCACGCCGGTGAAGAACGAGCCGGCCAGGCCGGACTTGGACTGAAGGTTCGAGCCGACGCCGGTGGCCGAAAGACCGAACTCAAACAGACCGCTCATGTTGAGGGCGAAGACGAGCATGAGCGCCGCGAGGGAAAACACGAAGGCGGGCGACTGCAGCTGGAACCCCCAGCCGATCTTGTCACCGCCCGCGCGCAGCACCGCGAGCACGCTGGCGAGCGCCCAGAACGAGAGCAGTACGCCAAGCGCGAAGACCAGCCCGTGCGCGACGACCTTCTTCTTGTCCTGACCGGACTGGTTCACGAAACCGAGGATCTTGATGCCGAGCACGGGGAAGACGCAGGGCATCAGGTTGAGGATGAGCCCGCCGATGAAGGCGAGGGCGAGCGTACCGATCAGGCTGGTGGGGCCGGGCGGCGTGACTTGGGTCGCGGGGTTGGAGGCAGGCGGGGCGGCGGGGGCCGCGGAGCCGAAGGGAACCTCGACGCGCAGGCCCCTAAACGAACCGTCGGCGAGCCAGCCGTTCTCGGCGGTGAGCACGCCGAGGAGTTTTTTGGCGTCGGCCGGGCCGTCGGGGGAGATCGGCAAGGTGAGGACGAATCCACCATGGCCGTCGGCCTTGATGATCTGCGGCAGTTCGTAGGCGACGAGATTGTCGTCGGCGAAGAAATGGAGTTCGGCGGGGACGTGGCGGCCGGCACCAGTGGGCGTCACAGCGAGCGCGATCGTCTTGGCGTCGCGCGTGGCCGAGACCTTCCACGCGGCATCCATGCGCGGCAGCGCAGCGACCGTGGCGGAGACCTTGGCCCCCCATTCGGCATCGGGCGCGGGGGTGTCGGCGGAAACGGGCAGGGTGAGTGAGACCTTGGCGGCGCCGGGCATGCAGACCTCCTCGCACATCAGCCACTCGGCGGCGGCGGCGAGCGTGACGCTCGTGCCGGGCTTGAGGTCGGCGGGGGGCGTGATGGTCACGGGCAGGAAAAGTTCACCCTCGTAGCCGTTGCCGATGACGGTGCCGGTGTGGTCCGTGAGCACGTGCGGCGCGGGCCACTGGATGTCGCTGGCGGTGAAACCTGGTGGCAGGGTCCAAGTGAGCGACGTGGCGAGACCCGTGCCGGGATTGGTCCAGTAGGTATGCCAGTGTGGGTCGTGCACGAAGCGGAGCGCGACCGTGAACGGCTTGCCGGGCTGGATGGACGCGCTGGCGGCCACCAGCGAGGCCTGGACATGGGAGGCGGCCCGCACCTGCGCCGGCAGAAACGCGGCGAGCGCGAGAGCGCAAAGGCCGAGGAAAGCGTTCGGCCGGCTCAGCGTAAAACGGGACAGCATCATGGAGGGGGAGTGTGTAAGAGGCGGGAGGGAACGCAAAGATTCCCGTTGAAATCCGGCAAGCGGGCGAAGGTAACGGGAATGAAGGATATTACGCGAAACCGCGCCGGCGGGATATGGACCGAAAGAGCGAAAGCGGCCGTCCGCGATTCAAACCCTGAACTACAAACCTATTTTACAGGAGGTAACGGAGAGAACGGAGCGGTAAACCCGGGTTTGGAATATTTAACCACGGATTTTATGGATGCGATCCGGATAAGACCTGCGGCTCGGATCCATGCCTTGAGTTTGATTTCCCATCCGTGTATATCCGTGAAATCCGTGGTTAAAACTTCCGAGGTTTGCTCCTCTTCTCTGTTCGCTTCGTTACCTCTTGTAAAATCCGGTTCAGGGTTTCCGACGCGTGATATGCGCGACCATCAGGATGCAGAAGCAGAGCACGAGATCGAAGAGGAGGGTCTGGAGCGCCAGGGGCAGGGCGTAGACCAGGCAGACCGTCGGGATCCAGAGGGCTGCGTTGGCGACGACTGTCGGCAGGATGTGGCGGCGATACCAGCCGCCGGCCCGCAGGTCGGCGAGGACCGGGGCGAAGCGCAGGCCGGCATGGTTGAAGGCGAAGACCAGCACGGTCACAGGCACCGCAAACAGCGGGGAATAGAGGAACTGATCCAGCGCGCCCTTGAGCGCGATGGTCCGGACGTCATTGCCGGGTCCGACGACATGCGTGAGCAGGCGGTACCACAGTTCAACCTCGACGCCCTTGTAGGCCCAGAACAACAGCAGAAAGACGCAGTTTTTCAGCTGATAATCAGCCCGGGCGGCAGGATCGGTGCGCAGATAAAGAATGGGCAGGGCTCCGCCGCAGATCAGGGTGCCGACGATGGGAAAAAGCAGGCCCGAACGGGCCCGCAGGGCGGTCAGGCGTTCCAGCGCCGCATGGGTCGGGGCGTGGTAATAATAGGCGGTGACAAGGGCGAGGCCGACCAGCCACAGCACGAGACCCGGCACCAGGTTGGCCCGGCCGGCCCGCCAGCCCGCGCGCCACGGGGCCTCGAGTGCGGGGGAGGAAAGGGATGAAATCTCGGACATGGGCGGACCAGCGTGCAGGGCGCGCCCAAGTGCGCCAGCGCCTTTTGGCTGATATCGGGCTGGGGTAGGGCGCATTATCCTTAATGCGCCGGTTGGGTCCGTCGAAGCAACCGCGGCGGATTAGGGATAATCTGCCCTACCTTTGAACGCATCTGTCTTCACTCCGGCAGGGGATGGCCCTTGGTCTCGGGGGAGAACCAGATGAGGACCAGGCCGACGGCGTAGACGAGCGTTATGACGGCGCCGGCTCGAGCGTAACTGCCGTCGAACTGGCGCATCAATGCGCCCATCTGCAGCGCGCCGATCGCCGCGAGCACGCGGCCGGCGTTGTAGGCGAGGCCCTGCGCGGTGGCGCGCACGCGCGTGGGGAAAAGCTCCGGCAGGTAAAGCGGGAGCCAGCCGAAGAAGGAGGCGGTCATCGCACCGACGAGGAAGGTCAGCGCCAGGAATCCCGGGCCGTAGCCGAGCCCGCCGCGAAACAGCAACGCGCAGCTGAGGAACGAACCCAGGCACATGCCGAAATAGGTGAGGCGCCGGCCGAAGCGCCCGCCCGCCCAGGCGCCGGCGAGACAGCCCGCGATGGCGCCGAGCCCGGCAAGCAGGCCGGTCCACGCCTTGGCCTGCGGCTGCGTGCCGCCGGTGAGCTGGTCGGCCCAGAGCGGGATCCACTGCACCGTGCCCCAGGTGCCGATCAGCACAATGGCGGTGAGCCCCGTCGCCAGCAGCGTGAGGCGGCGCAATCCCGGGGCGAAGATTTCCCGCATCGGCTGCGCCGGCGCGGCCGCGGCGGCATGCTGCCAGCGTTCCGACTCGGGTACAAACTGCCGGATGAACAGTGTGAGCAGCGCCGGCAGCGTGCCCACGAGCACGACCCAGCGCCAGGAGTGTACGGTCACCGAGAAGAACAGCCCGATGATCGCAATGAGGGCGAAACCGACGTTGGCCGCCGCGCCAATGATGCCGGCGAGCATCGGGCGGAAACGCTCCGGCCAGACTTCCATCACGAGCGCCACACCCAGCGACCATTCGCCACCCATGCCGAGTGCCGCGCAGAACCGCGTGAGCGCGAGGTGCCAGGGCGTCTGGGCGAAGTAGGTGAGCCCGGTGAAGAGCGAGTACGTGAGCACGCTCAGGCTCAGCGCCCGCACGCGGCCCACGCGGTCGCCAAGCCAGCCGAAGGCCAGGCCGCCCGCAGCGGCCCCGAGCAGGAACGCCGCGGTGATGATCCCCATCCAATGGCCGATGAAGGCGTCGCTCACCTGCGTGCCCGTCTGCATTTGCTGCAGGGCCGGCCGCGCCACGAGGGGAAACAGCCCCATCTCAAGCCCGTCAAACATCCAGCCGAGCAGCGCGGCGGCCAGCGTGAGGCGGAGCCGGCGGCGGATTGAGAAGTCAAGATTCAAGACGGAAGAGGATTAACCGCACGCAATCGCACCGCGGAATTTGCCGTCGGGCACTCTTGGTTCTTGAATCCGGAATCTTGAATCGCGTCGAACGGACATCGTCGGCGATGAACCAAGCCAGAGCCGCCGAAGGCGCGCAAGCCTGCGGGCCGCGGTCTCCGCCGGCAGGCCTATGGCTGCACGACGAGCACGCCGAACGTGCCGGGCTTGATGGCGGGCCGCGCCTTCGGTTGGCCGGGTGCAGCCGGAGGCGCCGCTTCAAACTGGGCTGAGGCCAGGAAAACCCGGCCGGTTTTCAGATCGACGGCATGGGTCCGCGCGCCCGGTGCGGTGGCCACGGTTTCCACGAGGGTGTAATGGTCGGCGTCGGCTTGGTGGAAGACATTCAGCGTGCCGTCGCCATTCGACACCCGGACGAGCGCGCGGACCGGATCGTACGTGGCCGCATCCACGCCCTTGCCGATGGGCAGCGTGGCGACGATCGCACCCGTGTCGGAATTCAGCACGACCAGGGTCTGGCTGCGGCAGCCGACAAACAGGCGGTGATGGGCGCGATCGATGGCGAGGGCGCTGGGCGCGTGGGCGGAAGCCAGCGGCCAGCGCGCGGTGACCGCCAGCGAGCGGGCATCCAGCCGCAAGGTTTCGTCCTTGTCCTCGATGTTCACAAAAACGTGCCCCGCGGCATCGGTCGCGGCGAACTCCGGCCCGCCCCCCAGCTTGACAGTGCCCGCCAGCGCGCCGGTGACGGCGTCGAAAACCGTGGCGTTTTCCGATTCGCCGTTGAAGGAGAAGAGCTGCCGGGTGGCCGGATCATAGAGGACGGCATCGGGCTTGTTCCCGCCGGTCTGCCACAGGGCGAGGATGGCCAGGGTCTTGAGATCAAAGACCGTGATAAAACCCGTCTTGCCGTTGCTGATGAACCCGCGGCCCAGTTCCGGGGCGAGGGCCACGCCGTGCGCGCCGGAGAGCGGGGCGACTTCCCCGACCGCGGTGTCGGTGTCGAGGTTCACCACGTTGACGCGATCACCGTGGGTGATGTAGAGCCGCCGGGCTTCGGCATCCACGCTGAGGTAGTCCCAGCCGCCATCGCCCGGGAGGAGAATTTTTTCCGCGGCCGCCGGGCTGGCGGAAACCGCGGTCAGGAGACCGGCGCCCAGCAGCGCAATGAAGAGGGGAAGAGGGTTTTTCATGGGTGGATTCCAAGCCAGCCGCTTCCGGCGCCGGAGGCAAGTTCGGGCCGCGGATGGACGGTTACAATTGGTAATCCCTTCCCTTTTGTCGTCCTTCGGCTTCGCTCAGGATGACGTGTCGCCGTAATTTTTTTGGGTTCCGCACTCAGAGCAGCCGGTGCTCCCGGGCCCAGCGGACGAACTCACATTCGAGCTGGTCGAACGAGTCCACCACCCAGAGGACTTCCTGAAAGTGCCAGATATCGTAGGGCTGGGCAGCGGCTTTCTCCGGCGCGAAGGGGCGCTTTTCCACCCGGTCCGTGAGGGCATGCAGGGTTTCGCCGGAGCTGGAGAGAAGGCCGTTGCCGAAGAGCCGCAGGCCGCCGGGATTTTTCACGAGGCCGAACTCGACCGTGAACCAGTAGATCCGCGTGAGGCCCTCCTCCAGCTGCGGATCCCGGCAGGCCAGCGCGGCCTGGCCGATCTTCTGGTAAAAATCGGCGAAGCGCGGATGCGTGATCATCGGCGTGTGGCCGAAGATGTCGTGGAAGCAGTCGGGCGCGGGCGTGTAGTCGAGCTCATGCCGGCCGCGTATGTAGTCGGTGCAGGGAAAAATGCGCCGGGCAAGATAGCCGAAGAAATCGTGCGCCGCCAGCAGGCCGGGCGTGCGGGCGATCTGCCAGCCGGTGGTTCCTTGAAGCCGGCGCGAGACGGCGGCGAGCGCGGGAATCTTGTCGCGGTCGAGCTGGAGGGAGGCGAGCCCGGTCAGGAATTCGTCCGCCGCCCGGCCGGGCAGCAGCTCCGCCATGCGGGTGGAAAGCGTCCGCCAGACCGCGTGCTCCTCGGCGGAATAGTCCGGGTAGGTGCACGAATCGCCGACGGGCAGCGGCGCAGTCAGACGGTGGGGAATGCAGCGCGGGTCACTGCTGTCCGGCGGGATGGTTTCCGGGCAGGTCGTAGCGGGGGTGGAAGGCATGGGGGCTCCTGGTTCATGGGGTCGGAGGCCGGGGCGCGCGCGGCGCGTGGCGGGCCCGGTGGATTTGCGATGAGGCGAATGTAGCATCCGTGTCGAAGCGCCGCCATACGCCAAACGAATCAAAGTCCCGCAGGTCGGGATGGAGATTCATCTCGGGGCTTATTAACGCAGTTCGCCGGAAAGTCTGAAGTCCTTGGTGGAACGAATTGCCACCCAATGCGTGCGTCGGCTCCGGTCTCGAATCAATCAAGGCTGCGACTTTCAGCGCGTTGGGGACAACGTGCTCCACCCCGGTCAGCCGGCTGGCTTCGGGGTGTCGCCCGCTGCCGGCGGGACGTAGTCGGCCATCACCAGGCCGATCGCTTCCTTCAGCTGTTGCAGTGTGAAGGGTTTTGAAAGCGTGTACGCCGCGCCGAGACGCTTGGTCAGATCAAGGTAGAGTTCGGAACCTTCCAGGCCGCCGGACATGGCGATGATCCGCAGCTGCGGATATTCGCGGTGGAGGATCTTGATCGTTTCCATGCCTTCCTGTTCCGGCATGACCATGTCGGTGATGACCAGGTCGGTGGGATCGCTCCGGAAGAGTTCCACGCCCTTCCGGCCGTTGTTCGTGTGGGTGACCTGATGGCCGGCGAAGGTCAGGCTCTTCACGATGATGCCGCGAAGGGTGTCGTCGTCGTCGATGATCAGGATACGGGCCATGGGGCGGGATGCGCGGGTAAAATCAGGCTGCGGCGAACTTCTCCGGCGAAAGCCCTTTGGGCAATGTCCAAAAGCGTCCGCGCCGCCTCATTTTCAGGGCCGGCGCCCCGACCTGCCTAGCGGTTGAGCAGGGCGGCGACGCGGGTGCGTCCGCGCACGCCGAGCTTGGCGAAAATGGCGGCGAGCTGGGTCTTGATCGTGAGCGGGCTGCGGCGCAGCTCGGCGGCGATCTCCGTGGTGCGCAGCCCCTCGCGGACCCGCATCGCTACCTCCCGCTCGCGCTCGGTGAGCCGGGCGAGCAGGGCGACGGCGCCCGGCGAAAGCGGGCGGTGCCGGTCGCCGCGCGGCCGGCGGTAGTCCAGGTGGATGTGAAACGCCGGCGGCTGGCCGGCCCCGGGGGTATGCAGCCGGACCCGCGCGTGCAGGCCGAGCGCATGATCGCTCACCACCTGCGGGTGGAGGGCGCGGCCGGCGGTGGCCGCCTGTAGGCTGCGGCAGGCTTCGACGAGCGGCAACGGCACGCGGAAGGCGCTGCGGGCGCGCAGCGCGGCGGCCTTGCGCTCGCCATGGTTCCAGACCGCGCAAGCGCGGGCGGCCTCGGCGTTGCACCATAGGGGCTGGAATGCGGCATCGAGCAGCAGCAGGCCGACGGGCACCTCCTCAAGCATGGCCAGGGTGTGGGCGAGGAGCGCGGCGCTGTCGGACGGCAGGGGCGGGGAGCGGCCGGGCATGGCGCACCCTGACGCGGCCGCCGCCGCGGGGCAAGGCGGCGGTTTACGCCATTTGGCCGATGGACCCATGCCGGGGCGGGGAGTAGATTGGCGCCCGCCCCAACACCCGCGTCCGCGGGCCCTCCCCCATGAGCACGACATACTTCGAAAAACCGGCCGAGCGCACGACCGTGGCGAATCCGCTGGGCGTGAAAGGCATCGACCACATCGAGTTCATCGTCGACGACGCCGACCAATGGCGCGACTTCTTCGTCCAGAAATACGGCATGGCCGGACGTTTTTATGCGGATGAGTCAACCGGCGTACACGGCCGGCGGGCGCATGTGGTGGGGCAGGGCCGGATCAACTTCATCGTGGCCGAGCCGCAGGGCCGCGGGTCCGAGGCGGATTTCCTGCGCTGGCACTTGGAGAAGCACGGCTGCGGGGTGCGCGATGTGGCGTTCCGCGTGAAAAGCGCGGCCCACGCGCTGGACGAGGCGGCCCGCCGCGGTGCGACCGTGGTGCGCGCGCTGGACGAGCACGACCAGTTCATCGGCGGCACGATCGCTGCGTACGGTGACACGGTGCACACGTTCATCGAGCGCAAGCCGCACACCGACTTCGCGCCCGGCTACAAGCCGGTGCCCGGCGGTTTCGAGGACGGCGACATCCATTTCGCGATGATCGACCACGTCGTCGCCAACGTGGAGCACATGGAGCCGTGGGTGAAATATTACTCGGCCATCTTCGGCTTCGATCTCTTCATGCACTTCGACATCAACACCGGCCGCAGCGCGCTGATGTCGAAGGTGGTCAGCTCGACGGACGGCTGGGTGAAGATGCCGATCAACGAGCCGTCGTCGGCCAACTCGCAGATCCAGGAATTCCTCGACCGCTACAACGGCCCCGGCGTCCAGCACATCGCGCTGCTCACGCCCGACATCGTCTCGACCGTGGCGGAGATGCGCCGGATGGGGCAGGAGTTCCTCGACGTGCCGGAGACTTATTATGACGCCGCGTTCGACGCGCGCGTCGGCGAGATCGAGGAGGACAAGGAGCTCCTGAAGCAGCTGCGCATCCTGGTGGACCGCGACGAGGGCGACGACGGGTACCTGCTGCAGCTGTTCACGAAGTGCGTGTTCGCGCGGCCCACGCTGTTCTTCGAGGTGATCCAGCGCCGCGGCCGGGCCCGCGGGTTCGGCGAGGGCAACTTCCGCGCCCTGTTCGAGGCGATCGAGCGCGAGCAGGCGAAGAGGGGATCGCTATGAGAAGCCCGACTATTGAAGCTCGAAGGTTGAAGTTCGAAATCCGAAGGAAGTCCGAATTCCTCAAGCAACCCAACGAACGGACGGAATAATCGTTTCTGGTTTTTTGGAATCTGCGCCCTGATTGAAGCTTCTTTCGGATTTCGAACTTCAATCTTCGAATTTTGCTCCATCATGCCCCACTACCTCAAACTCGGAGAGACGCCGCGGAAGCATCACATCACGTTCCCACGGGACCCAGCGGCGAGTTTCAAGAATGAGGGGCTGCACTATGAGCACGTCATCACCACGGAGGGTTTTGATCGCGCCTACTCGATCCTCTACCACCTGAAGCCGCCGACCCGGGTGAAACGCGTGGAGCTGGTCCGCGAGTTCGCGCCCCGGCCCGCCGCACCCTCGCCGCTGCGGCATCATCACCTGAAATCCTTCCAGCTGCCGCGCCGCGGCGATCCGTACACGGGCCGCGTGCCACTGATGTTCAACCAGGATATCACGTGCTCGCGCTGCCGGCCGGCGACGACGATGGCAGCGGGCTATGACTTCTACCGCAACGGCCAGAGCGACGACATCATCTTCGTCTGGGGCGGCGGCGGCTGGCTCGAGACGAATTTCGGCCGGCTCCGCTACCGGCAGGATGACTACATCGTCATCCCGCGCGGCACGATTTACCGGCTCGTGCCCGACGACATCGCCAAGGAGGACTACCTCATCCTTGAGTCGGCACATCCCGTACGGATTCCCGCACGGTACCTGCATCCCGAGGGGCAAATCCGGATGGGCGCGCCGTACAGCGAGCGCGATTTTCACGGTCCCAGCGAACTCGCGCCCAACGAGCAGGAAGGCGACTTTGCGATCCTCCTGAAGGACCGCGCGCGGCTGACGAAAGTCGTGATGGCGAGCCACCCCTTCGACGTCGTCGGCTGGGACGGCTATCTTTACCCGTTTACGTTCAACGCGAATGATTTCGAGCCGATCACCGGCACCGTCCATCTGCCGCCGCCGATCCACCAGACCTTCGAGATCCGCGGTTACGTTGTGTGCACGTTCGCGCCGCGCTGGCTCGACCACCATCCCGAGGCGGTGAAGGTTCCGTGGGCGCACGACAACACCGAGGCGGACGAGGTGCTGTTCTATGTGCGCGGCCAGTTCGGCTCGCGCAAGGGCGTCGAGCCCGGCTCGTTCACGCTGCACCCGCAGGGCATCCCGCACGGCCCGCATCCGGGCACCACGCTCAAGAGCTTCGACGCCCAGCGGACCGAGGAGCTCGCCGTGATGTTCGACACGCAGTATCCGCTCCAGCTGACGGAGGAGGCGCTCGCCCTCGATGATCCGGATTACCCGCTGAGCTGGATGGGATGAGGACTGAAGCTCGAAGATTGAAACCCGAAATCCGAAGGAACCGTGCACGCCTGACGGCGGAAGCTCAAAGGTCGAAGCTCGAAATCCGTAAAATCTGCCGGCCTTGGCGGCCTTTGAACTGGAGCGACTCGCGTGGCTCCATCTGGCTCGCGATAGTAAAGCCTACTGCATCATCCCCCTGTCACCCGAGGGTTGCCCGGGGTGATGAACTGAATATTGCTTCCTAAGATTTCCTTCGAGTTTCGAACTTCGATCTTCGAGCTTCTCCACCCATGCATCTCGACTTCACCTCCCTTGCCCCGCGCGACGCCTACCAATGGATGGTGACCACGATCCTGCCGCGGCCCATTGCGTGGGTCTCGACGATTTCGGCCGACGGCAAGACCAACCTTGCGCCCTTCAGCTTCTTCCAGGGAATCTGCGCCAATCCGCCGACGCTGATGTTCGTCCCGGTCAACAACCGCCAGGGCGGGAAAAAGGACACGGTGCGCAACATCGAGGCGGTCCCGGAGTTTGTCGTGAACCTCGTCTCGCATGCCTTGGCGGAGGAGATGAACGCCACCTCGGCCTTGCTGCCCTACGGCGAGAGTGAGTTTGAAAAGTTTGGCGTGGCGTCCGCGCGATCGGATCACGTCCGTCCGCTGCGGGTGGCCGCCGCACCGGTGGCGTTCGAGTGCCGCCTGGACCGGATCGTCCACCTCGGCGAGGGTCCGCTGGCGGCCAACGTGATCTTTGGCCGCATTCTGGCTGCGCATATCCGCGACGACGTGCTTGGAGCCGACGGCAAGCCGGACTCGCGCAAACTGGATCTTGTGGGACGTCTCGGCGGCGAGGATTACACGACCACGCGCGACGTTTTTTCCCTCATCCGGCCGGACTAGCGGCAACTGGAAGCTCGAAGATCCAAACCCGAAATCCGAAAGAAATTTGAGCAACCAACCTTCAATTCTTCAAAGATTCCATCTATAGTTCTTTATTCGGATTTCGAACTTTGACCTTCGAGCTTCCCGCACCCCATGTCCTCCCCTGAAATCGTCATCCTTTCCGCCACGCGCACGCCGCTCGGCTCGTTCCAAGGTGCGCTCGCTTCCGTCCCGGCAGCCCGGCTCGGCGCGACGGCCATCAAGGGCGCGGTTGCGCAGGCGGGCGTCAGTCCCGCAGACATCACGGATTGCCTGATGGGCAATGTCCTTCAGGCCGGTCAGGGCCAGGCGCCCGCGCGTCAGGCGGCGCTTTACGCCGGCCTGCCGTCGTCGGTGCGCTGCATCACGGTGCACAAGGTCTGCGGCTCCGGGATGCAGACCATCATGGGCGCGGCGCATTTTCTCGCCGGCGGGATGGGCACGATCGCGGTCGCCGGCGGCATGGAGAACATGTCGCTCGCGCCCTACCTGCTGCCGAAGGCGCGCGACGGCTACCGGCTCGGCCACCAGCAGGTCGTCGACTCGATCATCAATGACGGACTGTGGGACCCATATAACAACCTCCACATGGGCAGCTGCGCGGAACAGTGCGCCACCAAGTACGCGTTCACACGCGAGCAGCAGGATGCCTACGCCATCGCGAGTTTCCAGCGGGCCAACGCCGCGCAGCAGGACGGACGGTTCGCGGCGGAAATCACACCGGTTGAGATCGCCGATGCCAAGGGCAACGTCACGAGGGTCGAGCTCGACGAGGGCCCGGCAAAGGTGAAGTACGACAAACTCCCGACGCTGCGCCCCGTTTTTGAAAAGACGGGCACCATCACCGCGGCCAACGCCTCCACGCTGAACGACGGCGCCGCCGCCCTCCTGCTTGCAACCGCTGACACCGCGAAAGCCAAAGCCCTGAAGCCCCTCGCCCGGATCGTCGCCTTCGGCAGCTACGCCCAGGATCCACTGTGGTTCACCACGGCGCCGGTGCAGGCCGCGCAGAACGCACTGGCCCGCGCCGGCTGGAAGGTGGGCGATGTCGACCTGTGGGAAGTGAACGAAGCCTTCGCCGTCGTGCCGATGGCGTTCATGCAGGAACTCGGAATCCCGCACGAGAAGCTCAACGTCCGCGGCGGAGCGATCTCACTGGGCCATCCGATCGGCGCGAGTGGCGCACGCATCGTGGTGACATTGCTCGCGGCACTGAAGGAACGCGGCCTGCGTCGCGGTGTCGCCGCCATCTGCATCGGCGGCGGCGAGGGTTTGGCGGTGTGCGTCGAGCTGGTTTAACCACGAAGCGCACGAAGAGCACGAACTCGGATTTCGGCTCGTCCTTCGTGGGCTTCGTGACCTTCGTGGTAAACTCAAGATGTCCCCCTTCATCTGGCACCCCGACGATCATGCCTGGACGCGCGACTCCCATGTCGCCCGGTTCATGGCGAAACACGGCTTCGTCACCTTTGACGAACTCCACGCGGCCTCGGTCCGCGACACCGCGTGGTTCTGGGACGCGGCGATGCAGGACATGGGCCTCGAGTGGTTCAAGCCCTACACTCAGGTGAAGGATGAGTCCCGCGGGTTTCCGTGGACGAAGTGGTTTCTCAGCGGTGAGGTGAACATCACGCACAACTGCATCGACCGCCATGTGCGCGACGGCCATGGCGACGAGGTCGCGCTGTACTGCGAGGCCGACTCGGGCCGGCCGGACAGCCGGCATGCCTTTACGTATGCGCAGCTCAGCCGGACGATCGATGCGTGCGCGCGAAAACTCCGCGAACTGGGCGTGGGTCCGGGTGACAGCGTCGCGCTGTATGCGCCGATGTGCGTGCAGACCGTCGAGATCCTGTTTGCGGCGTGCAAGCTGGGCGCGCGGTTTGTCCCGATTTTCTGCGGCTACGGCGAGACGGCGCTGGTGGAGCGGCTCGCCTCGTGCGAGGCGAAGGTGCTGTTCGGCGTCGAGCAGCTGCACCGCCGTGGCAAGGCCATCGCGACCGGCGGGATCGTCCGGGCGGCGGCGGCAAAGGTGCCCAGCATCCGGGCTGTGGTCATGTTCGATACGCCGCAGTGGCCGGAATTCGTCTACAGCGGTGGCTATGGCACACCGCTCGACTGCGTACACACCGCGGCCGAGGAACCGGCGCTGCTGATCTACACCAGCGGCACGACCGGGCGGCCGAAGGGCACCGTCCACACGCATGCCGGCTGTCTCGCGCAGATGGGCAAGGAGCTGCGCTATGCTTTCAATGTGCAGCCGGGTGAACCGTTCTTCTGGTTCACGGACATCGGCTGGATGATGGGACCGTGGGAGATCATCGGGTGCCTGCTGTACCGCACGCCCATCGTGCTCTTCGACGGCGCGCCGGATTTCCCGAATAGCGACCGGCTGTGGGAAACCGTGTCCCGGCTCGGGGTGGTGACGTTTGCCTGCTCACCGACGCTTATCCGACTTTTGATGCGCGCAACCGACGGCACGGGTCCGCGGGAATACGACTTGTCGCGGCTGCGCGTGCTCGGCTCGACGGGCGAGGTTTGGGATGAGGCGAGTTACCTGTGGTACTTTGAAAATGTCGGCGGACGCCGCTGCCCGATCATCAACATCTCCGGCGGCACCGAGATCGTGGGCAGCCATGTCTGCCCGACGCCGCTCACGCCGCTCAAGGCCTGCACCGTCGGCGGACCGAGCCTCGGCATGGACGTCGCGGTGTACACCGACGAGGGCCAGCCGGCGCCGCGCGGCACAATGGGGCACCTCGTTTGCCGTCAGCCCGCGCCTTCGATGACGAAGAGCTTTCTCCACGACGACGCGCGCTACCTTGAGACGTACTTCCAGAAATTTCCCGGCGTGTGGTATCACGGCGACTGGGCGAAGGTGGACGAGAACGGCCGGTGGTTCCTGTTTGGCCGCACGGACGACACGATGAAGGTGGCGGGCAAGCGCGTCGGCCCGGGCGAGGTGGAAAGCGCGCTGACCGCGCATCCGGCGGTGAGCGAGGCCGCGGTCATCGGCGTGCCCGATGACCTGAAGGGCACGGCGCTGGTGTGCTTCGTGGTCCTGAAGCCCGGCATCGCAGTCCCAACGGAGGGCGAACTCGTTGCCCAGGTGGCCCAGCAGCTCGGCAAGCCGCTCGCCCCGAAGCAGGTCCTCGTCCTGCCCGCGCTGCCCAAGACCCGCAGCGGCAAGATCGTCCGCGCCGCGATCACCCGCGTGTTCCTCGGCCAGCCCGCCGGCGACCTCACGAGCATCGACAACCCGGCGGCGTTCGAGGCGATCGCGGCGTTGGCGAAGGCTCAGTCAAAGGATTGAACCGCCAAGAGCGCAAAGGGTCCGACAGGTGGACGACGAGAAGAAATTTTGCCCACGAATGGACGCGAATTCACACGAATGTAGGATTCGCCTTACCTTTCAAATGTCCGGCCTTCGTGAGCTTCATGGTGAAAATTGGGACCAGCGCCGCGCCGGAGGCGGACTAGACAACACGCGCAGTTCGCGCCAGCGTCGGCGGCGATGCACTTTCTTACCCCGGCAGGGTGGCGTGGACTGGCTTCGTTTCTGACCCTGATCATGGTCGTGCCGCTGGGTGCGGCGGAGGCCCCGGTCCGGCCGCGGCGGCTGCTCGTCGATCACGACGGGCACCTGCTGTTTTCAACGCTTACAACGGACTACCGCGCGGACATCGACGAGGAGGTCCGCGAGATCCCGGCCAATGTCACGACGTTCCTGCTCTGCTGCGGCGCGGGGCGGATGTATTATCCCACGAAAGTCGGACTGGTGGACCCGAACCTGAAGCAGTTGATCGCGGAGCATGCCAGGGGCAACGATCCGTTCGGCTATTTCCTGGAAAAACTGAAGGCGTCGGGCCGCGAGACGTTCGTCGAGTTCCGGATGAACGACGTGCACAACCCCACGGCGGACAACCACTGGAACACGCCGCGGGTGCGCGAGCAGCATCCCGAGGCCATCGCCCGGCCCGAGGCGGCGGCGCGCGGCGATCCGGAGTGGATGAACTGGAGCCTGGATTTTTCCAATCCGCAGGCGAACGCCTACGTCACGGCCCTGCTGCGCGAGGTCGTGGCGCGGTACGCGCCGGTGATGGACGGGCTGCAGATGGACTGGATGCGTTTTCCGCGCCACCTCTCCGGCGTTGGCGACGAGGTGTGGGCGAAGCGGGCGGTGCTCACGCGGATCGTCGAGCAAACCCGCGAGCTGACCAAGGCGCACGGGCTGAAGCTCGCGGTGCGCGTGCCCAGCACGCTGCGCGGCTGCCGGGTGCTGGGTCTCGACGTGGAGGACTGGGTGAGGCGCGGGCTGGTGGATTTTGTGGTGGTGTCGGAGTTTCTCGACACGGACTACACCATGCCGATCGCCGGATTCCGCGCGAAGTTCGGCGCGGCGATGCCGATTTATGCCTCGGTGGAGATCGAGCACGGGTGGCAGTTCCACTGCCCCGAGTCGCTGCGCGCGGCCGCGACGGGGCTGTATGACTGCGGGGCGGACGGGATCAGCCTGTTCAACTTCGTCGGGCGCTACGCCTTTGGCGCAGTGCCCTATGACTGGCTGGCGGGCTTGGAGTCGCCGGCGACGGCGGCGCGCAAGCCGCTGCTGTTTTCCCTGCCCGAGATGAAATACCGCAAGGAGATGGACCAGCCGGCGGTGCTGCCGGTGTCGGTGCCCGCGCACAGTGCGGTGACACTGCCGCTGCCCGTCCCGGAACCGGCGCTGCCGGCGTGGCGGGCGCGGCTGCTGATCGCGGCGGATGCACCGCTGGCGGTGGTGCTGGACGGGCATGCGGTCGAGCTGGTCGCGCCGCTGCACCCGACGGAGATGTTTGCCGAGTACATTCCGCCCTCGAACAACGCTTCCAACATCGGCAGCCACCGTCCGACACGCGAACAGTCGCATTTCTACCGCTTCGACGCGGCGTGGCTGCAGGCGGGGGCAAACACGCTCGAACTGCGGAACGACACCGACACCCCGGTCGAGGTCACGCGGGTCAATCTCGGGCTGTGGTGAACCCGGGAACCGGGCGAACGTCCAACGTTCAACGCTGAACAGCGAACGTCGAAGTCAGCCTCCTCAAGTCGGCCGCTACACGACTCCGTCGTTCGACGTTGGAAGTTCGACGTTCAATGTTCGAAGTTCGCCAATCGTCTTCCTCACCGTGCGGTCCAGCCGCCGTCGATGGGGATGGAGGCGCCGGTGATCGATTTCGCGGTTTCGCCGCAGAGGAAAAGGACCAGGGCGGCGATGTCGTCGATCTCGACAAACCGCTTTGACGGCTGGGAAGCCAGGATGACCTCGCGGATCACCCGGTCGCGGGGCAGTTGGTGCGCCTGGGCCTGACCCTCGATCTGGTTCTCGACCAGGGGCGTCAGGACGTAGCCGGGGCAGATCGCATTGCAGGTGATGCCGGTCTCCGCAACCTCGAGGGCGACGGTCTTGGTCAGGCCGACCTGGCCGTGCTTGGCGGCGACGTAGGCGGACTTGAAGGGCGAGGCGACGAGCCCGTGGGCGGACACGAGGTTGACGATGCGGCCCCAGTTGCGCCGCTTCATGCCCGGCAGCGCGGCTTTGATCGCGTAGAAACTGGAGTTGAGCACGATGTCCTGCACGGCATGCCAGCGCTCCTCCGGAAACTCCTCGACGGGCGAGACGAACTGGATGCCGGCATTGTTGACGAGGATGTCCACGGCGCCGAAGGCCGTTTCCGTCGCGGCGACCAGTGCGGCCACCTCGGCGGCCCGGCTGACATCGGCCGCATGATAAAGCACGCGGACGCCGGTTTCGGCGGCGAGGTCGGCGCGCAATTTCTCGATGACCGCGGCCTCGCCAAAACCATTGAGCATCACCTGGGCGCCACCGCGCGCCAGGGCCCGGGCGATGCCCAGCCCGATGCCGCTGGTGGAGCCGGTGACGAGAGCGGATTTGTTTTTCAGCATGGGGATTTTAAAACCGTGGCCCGCGAATTTACGCGAATGAACGCCATTCGGGAGGGATGGTATTCGGGTTTCTGCGCGAGATTGGCGGGCAACCGGGTTTGATCAGGGTTTTACCTGTGCGAGCCATTGCTCCAGTTTCGGCCAGACCGTCTCGACGTCGATGCCGGTCAGGCAGAAGGGTTCGGCGTAACGGCAGCGGTCGTAGCAGGGTTTATAGCGGCAGGGCCGGCCCTCGATCCATGCGGCTTGCGGGTGGCCAGGGGCGAACAGTTCCGGGACCTGCGGGCCGAAGATCGTGAAGGTGGCGACGCCGCACAATGCGGCGATGTGGCCGGGCCCCGAGTCGTTGCCGAAAAAGGCCGCGGCTTCGGCAATCGGGTCCACGAGTTCATTCATCCCGCCGGCCGCGCGTGCCTGCGGTTCGCCGAGTCCGCGCCAGGCGGCCAGTTGATCGCGATCGCACAGCACGACGGGATCCCAGCCCTGGGCGCGCAGCCGGCGTAGGAGCTCGGCGTAGCGGGCGAGCGGCCAGACGCGCAGCGGCTGGGAAGCGCCGGAGTGCAGCACCACGCGCCGGGCGGACACCGGCAGCTGCAGGCGCGGCTGGGCCATGGTGAGAGCCGGCAGGCGCAGTTTCTCCGCGAGCCGCCGCCAGGCTTCGGGGCGGTGGATGTGGCCCTGGTCCGCGAGATTGTCGTCAAGCAGCCAGCCGGCGCCGGGCCGGCCATAGCCGAGCAGTTTTCCGGGCCGCGCCAGCCGCAGAAAGAGATGGTCCGAGGCGAGCGGCCAGATGGACACCGCGGCGGCAAAACGTCGGGAACGCAGCTCCCGCAGCACACGCGCGAGGGTGCGCCAGGGCCAGCGGGGCAGGTTCCGTCCGCCCGAGAACAGCGCCCACGGCGCGACGCAGGGAATCAGCTCGACCTCCGGCGCGAAGCGCTGGAGCAGGCCCGCGGCGTTGGGCACGGCGAGGAGCGTGACATCATAGTGGGTGAGCGCGGCGCGCAGAAACGGGATGAGGATCGCGATGTCCCCGGTGCCGCGGAACTCCGCGACCAGCAGCGCGGGGCGGGTGCCGCTGCGCACGCGGTGGACCGGTGGGCTGAACGTGACGGGGAGCGCGGCGGTGCTCATGGGAACAGCAGCGCGCGCAATTCCAGGCCGCGGGCCGTGCCGGTCGTGCCCAGTTGGTGGATGACCACCGACGCGGCGGCCTGCGCCAGTGTCATCGCCTCGTCGAGCTGCGCGCCGGCGGCCAGGGCCAGTGTGAGGGCGGCGGTCACCGCGTCCCCGGCGCCGACGATGTCGATCTCGCCGCGCACGGGCAGGGCGGCCACATGGATCGCGGGCCCGCCGGGCGCCACGCCAACGATGCCGCGTTCGGCGAGCGTGATGAACACGGGCCGCCCGCCCGTCTCGGCGATCCGTTCCGCCCCCGCCAGGATCTCCTCCACCAGTACCTCGCGCGGCTCAGCCCGTTTGTCACCTAGTGGGTGACAAACGGATTCGCCGCGGTGGGTGAAGGCCAGGAATTCGGCGGCGTTCATCTTGAAGATCAGCGGGGGGAACCGGCCGAGGCTGTGGCGGCTGTCGGCGAGCACGACGAGCTTCGGATGGGCGAGCGTGAGTTCGTGGACGGCGTGCAGGATCGCCGGGGAGATGACCCCGGCGCCGGGCACGCCGGCCTGGTCCATCACGATGAGGGCGTCGAGTTCCGGGCCAAGGTTGCGCAAGGCGAGGTCCAGTTGGTTCTCAATCTCGGCCGGCGTGGGCACCCAGTTCTTGATGTCGAGCCGGGAGAGTTCGACCGGCGCCTTGGGCGGGGAGTGGAGGAGGGGCTTGGTGTAGGTGAAGGTGCGGCGGTCGGGCGTGCGCAGGAAATGGTCGAGCGACGCCCCGGGCACGGCGCGCAGGGCCTTGAGCAGTTCGAAGCCCTCGCCGTCGTCACCGCAGAAGCCCACGGGCCAGAGCGTGCCGGCGCCGAGGGCGCCGAGGTTCTGGACGATGTTGCCCGCGGCGCCGGGGGAGCAGCGGACGCCCGTGACATTGTGCACGGGCAGGCCGGTCTCGAGGGACGTCTCGACGCGCGCCGGGTCGATGTCGAAGTACCGGTCGAGCGAGAAATCGCCCACGACGCCGAGGCGCAGCCGGCCGAAGCTTGAAAGGAGGGCATCGAAGCGCGCCGGGGTCATGGGCGCTGGATCAAAACCATTCGGCGGCGCGCAGCAACCACGCGCTGAATACCGGAGGGCGGAGATGGGTCGCTGTCGCCTGGTAGGAGTCGACGTGAGGAGGTTTTCAGAGCGCCCCAAACCCAGCCTCCTTACGTCGGCTGCTACTTGGGCGGGCTCTTGCTTTTGCGCCGCTGTCGGCCAGCCTCGCGGCCCATGGCGCAACCCAGCGAGGCCCCGGCGGTGTTCAAGCCCGAGACGATGCGCGGCACCGCGGGTTATTTCCGGCTCGGACAGACCCCCGAAGGCGCGTGGAGGCTGGTCGACCCGGCGGGCCGGCCGTTTTTCCTGCGGGCGGTGAACGGGGTGGACGGGGCGGAGGATTCACCGCACGACCCCGGGGCGCGGCTGCGGACGTGGGGATTCAACGCGCTGGGAGTGGGGACCGGGGCCGCGCTGCACGGGGAGAGGCTGCCATTCGTGGGGACGGTGGATTTTTGCGCGGCGGGGGCGTTGATCCACGCGGCCGGGGCACGGCTGCCGGATGTGTTCGACCCGGAGTGGCCGAAGGCGGCGGCGGTGCGGGCGGGCGAAATCTGCCTGCCGCTCTGCGAGCGGCGCGATGTGATCGGGTGGATCACAGACGACCTGCCCGGCTGGGCGCAACCGGGCCCGGCCGGCCGGCCCGCGCTGCTGCAAATCTGCCTGAGCCTCGAGCCGGGGTTCGCGGCCTACCACGCGGCGTGGGAATTTGTGCTCGCGCTGCACGGCGGCCGGCTCGAGGCGCTGGCGAAGGCGTGGGCGCAGCCGATCACGAACAAGGAGGTGGTGCGCGAGCTGACGCGCACGGAGCAGGGCATTGTCACCCGCGGCTACCTGCGCGACGACGCCCGGTGGTCGCGGGAGTTTGCGCGGCGGTATTTTGCGCTCACGGCCGCGGCCATCCGGGCGCACGATCACAACCATCTGGTCTTCGGCTGCCGGTTCGGCGGGCGGGCGGGCGCGGCGGTGCTGGCCGAGGACGTCTATCCCGCCGTCGATGCGCCCTGGATCGACCTCGACGACGTGGCGGTGGTCCCGCCGGGCCCGGTCGTCGCAGGCGACTTCACCTGGGTGGATCCGCGTTTCCTGGGTGCTCCCGGGGTACGGCTGAAACGCAGCCTGACCTCGGTGGAACGCATGCTGCGCCGCGGCCGCACCGTGCTGGAGCGGGCGGCCCGCCACCCGGCGGTGACCGGCTATGCCTGGAGCCGGTGGCGGGACCGGCCCGGCGAGCAGCCGCCGTTCGCGGGCGGGCTGGTGCATGAAAACGACGCCGAGGCGCGCGAGCACACGGAGTTGCTTGCCGACCTCAACGCCCGCGTGCACCTTCTGCGGGATTCGGCGCCCCCGCTTTCCCCTCCATGAAAATCCCGCTTTTCTCCGGCCTCGCCCTGGGCTTCGCCCTGCTTGCCGCCGGGTGCAATCATCTCGATGTGACGCCGCCGGGCGCGGAAGACCGCGTGCTGACCGGCCTCGTAACCTACGACCTGGACATGCCGCTGCCGGACGATGCGGTGGTCACGGTGCGGGTCATCGATGCATCGAATGCGGCGGCGCCCATGGTGCTGGGCGAGACCACGATCACGCGGCCGGGGCATCCCCCGGTTCCCTTCCGCATCGAGTACCGGGCGGACGACGAGTTGCTGATGCACGAGGTCCGGGTGGAGGCCCGGATTTCCATCGGCGGAAAATTGCGCTTTTATTCCGTCGCCGGCCACCCGGTGACCTTGGGCAACGTCAACGACACGCACGTCGTGAAAGTCGAGCCGACGGACAGGTAGGCGGCGGGACGCCGCCATTGCTGATACCGGAAACCGGATGGACGGCCGGCAGCGGGCGCCCGGGCGCCAGATTTGCTTGCGGCCGCAAGGGCGGGGCGGCGTCATCGGCCACCGATCCCATGAGCCTGACCATCTGGTGCAATGCCAAGTTCAACGAAGCGGTCACCCGCCAGCTGACCGAGGGCACGCAGGCGCACCGGCTCATCTTCTCGGCGAAGGCCTCGGCCAATGTCCTCACGGCTGGCGGCGCGGACCCGGCGCTGGCCACGGCCGACATCGCGTTTGGCCAGCCGGACGCGGCCGACTGCCTCCGCAGTCCCCGGCTCCGCTGGACGGAGGTGACGACCGCGGGCTACACCCGCTACGACACGCCGGAATTCCGGGAGGCCTTCCGCGCCCGCGGCTCGCGGCTCACGACGGCGTCGGGGGTGTTCGCCGACCCGTGCGCGCAGCATGTGCTCGCCATGATGCTGGCGCTGGGCCGCCAGCTCCTGCCGTCGCATCACGACCAGCTCACGGATCATGCCTGGCATTATGAAAAGCGCCGCTACGACTCGCGCCTGCTGACGGGCCAGACGGTGGTGCTGCTCGGGTTCGGGGCCATCGGGCGGCGGCTGACGGAGCTGCTCGCGCCCTTTGGCATGAAGATTTACGCGGTGCGCCGCTCGGTGCATAGCGAGACCGGGGTGCACATCATCCCCGAGGAGAAGATCAGCGCGGTGCTGCCGCTGGCAGACCATGTGGTGAACATCCTGCCCGACAACGCCGGCACGCGGAACTACGTGAACGCCCGGCGGCTCGCCTGCTTCAAGCCGGGCGCGCGCTTCTACAATGTCGGCCGCGGCACGACCGTGGACCAGGCCGCGCTGCTGGAGGCGCTGAACTCGGGCCGGCTGGGTGCGGCGTACCTGGATGTGTTCGATCCCGAGCCGCTGCCGCCGGAGCACCCGCTGTGGACGGCGCCGCGGTGTTATGTGACGCCGCACACGGCCGGCGGGCGGTTCGACCAGGACGAGGCCATCGTGAAGCATTTCCTGGTCAATCTCGCGCGGTTCGAGCGCGGCGAGACGCTGCTGGACCAGGTGATTTGAGCCACCGGGCAGCAGCCGGAGCGGGGCCCGTCCGGCAAAATCCCGTTGCGCCCCTTTTGAATCCGGGGAATAAACCTGCGCGTAGTTACTCCTATCCCCGACCACACTGAGCCGGCCAGGCGGCCGAGCCCGGCGGTCAATCAACCCAAAAACCAGTCACAGACATGAACAAATCCACCCGCCTCATCATCACCGCCGCCGCCATGGCCGGCCTCTATGCCGGTTCGCTCGCCCTCCGCGCGCATGCCGAGGATCCCGCCGGCACGCCGGCCACCAAGGACGCCTCCAAGGACAAGAGCTCCTGTAAAGGCAAGGACGGCTGCAAGGGCGCCGCCTCGTGCAAGGGCCAGAACTCCTGCAAGGGCCAGGGCGGCTGCAAGACCGGTGACAACGGCTGCAAGGGCAAGAACTCCTGCAAGGGCAAGGGCGGCTGCGCCCCGGCGGCCGACGCCACCCCCGACAAGAAGTAATTCCTTCGCTGCGACGCGGCCGGCGCCTGGCGTCGGCCGCGTTTTTTTTCGCCGCTCGCCGGCGCGACCTCCTCCCGCTTAATTTTCCGCCATGCCCGCCAATGCCTTCAACGGCCAGACCGACTATGGCATCGGGCTGGGCCTGCGGGTGCCGCATTACGTGCACATCCTGGAGAAAAAGCCGGACGTCGCCTGGTTCGAGATCATCTCGGAGAATTTCATGTGCGGCGGCGGGCGGCCGCTGGAGGTGCTGGACCGGATCATGGAGCAGTACCGCGTGGTGCAGCACGGCGTCTCGCTGTATTTCGGCTCGGCGGACAAGCCCGACCGCGAGCACCTGCGGCGGCTCAAGGCGCTGGTGAAGCGCACGCACACGCCCTGGCTCTCGGACCACCTCTGCTGGGGCAGCGTCGACGGCACCTACACGCACGACCTGCTGCCGATGCCATACACGTTCGCCGCGGCCAGGACCACCGCCGCCAAGATCCGGATGGTGCGAGATTTCCTCGAGGTGCCGATCTGCGTGGAAAATGTCAGCAGCTACGCCGAGTTCCACGCCTCGGAGATGACGGAGTGGGAGTTCCTCAGCGAGGTCGTCGAGCTCGCCGACTGCGGAATTCTCCTCGACGTGAACAACATCTACGTCTCGTCGCGGAACCACGGGTTCAATCCCTACGACTACCTCGACCACGTGCCGCACCACCGGGTCGGCCAGATGCACATCGCGGGGCACACCAAGTTCGAGAAGTACATCCTGGACACGCACGACCACCCGGTGCTCGACCCGGTGTGGAAACTGTACGCGCACGCCACCCGGCGGTGCGGCGTGACCGCCACGCTGCTGGAATGGGACGACCGCATCCCGTCGTTCGACGAGGTGCATGCCGAGGCGCTCAAGGCCAACGAATTCATCGCCGATGCGAAAAACGCCCGGAAAAAACCCGCCCCGCCGCGCCCCCGCGCGGCCTGACTCGGCGCGGGCCCTGCTCGCCTTCCAGCGCCTGATGCACGGCGCGCTGGTGCGGCCGCTCGCGCCCGGCGACCGCATGCAGTCCCGCTGGACCGACGGCCGCCCGATGGCGGAGGTCGTGGCGGAGTTCATCAAGCCCAACGACCGGCTGACGTCCTTCGACCGGCTCGAGATCTACAACCGGATGTACTGGTTTCGGATCATCGACTCCTTTTACGACGACAACCCCGGGCTGCGCGCGGCGCTCGGCGACCGGAAGTTCAACCGGCTCGCCCTGGCCTACCTGGCGAAGCATCCGTCGCGCTCCTTCACCCTGCGCAACCTCTGCGTGCAGCTGGAGGCCTTCATCCGGCGGGAACCCCGCTGGACGGCGCCGCACACGGCGCTGGCGCTCGACCTCGCGCGCTTTGAATGGGCGCAGACCGTGGCCTTCGACGAGGCGGCGCAGCCCGTGCTGACCGCAGCCGAAGTGGGCCGCGCGGATCCTGCGCGCCTCCGGCTGGACCTGCAGCCCTATGTGACGCTGCTGGCGCTCCGGCATCCGGTGGACACCTACATGCTCGCGGTCAAGAAGCGCGATTCCCTCCGGTCCGAGGCCAGCAACGCCACGGCCTCCGCGCGGCCGGCCGGGCGGACCCGGAAAGTGCCGCGGCCGCGGCGCGAACGCATCTGGGTCGCCGTGCACCGCGTGGACAACCGGCTGTATTACAAGCGGCTCGAGGCGCCGGCCTTCAGGATCCTGACGGCGCTGCGGGCGGGCCGGCCGCTGGCCCGTGCGGTGGCCGCAGCCGGCCGCGGGGTGACCCCGGCGCAGGTGCAGGACTGGTTTGCCCTGTGGATGCAGCTCGGCTGGATTTGCCGCCGGAAATAAAAGCCCGCGTTCGCGCTCTCATCTTCATGAACCCCGCCTCCCTGTATCATAAACTGAATGGTCTCCTCGCCACCCTCGCCGGCTGGCTGCGCCCGCTTTTCCTGCTCATCATCCGGCTTTACTGGGGCTGGAGCTTCTTCCAGACGGGGAAAGGCAAGCTCATGCACCTCGACCGCACGGCGGGTTTTTTCGAAAGCCTCCACATCCCGGCGCCCAAGCTGAACGCCCTGGCCGCCGGCACGACGGAGTGCGTCGGCGGCCTGCTGCTGCTGCTCGGGCTGGGCGGCCGGGTCGTTCCGGTGCCACTCATCTTTTGCCTGTTTGTCGCCTACCTGACGGCGGAGAGCGACGCGCTGCACGCGATTTTTTCCGACCCGGACAAGTTCACCGGCGCCGACCCGTTTCTCTTCCTGTTCGCGGCGGTGATCGTCTTCATCTTCGGACCGGGCAGGCTGTCGCTCGACGCCTTGTTCTTCAAGAAAGCCGCGGCGGACAAATAAGGGCGGCGTCCACCGAGGCCCGCACAACGTAACAGAGGATATGCGCGCGGGCCGTTATTCGTTCATTGCCCTGGTGCTGGCCGCTTCCGTGGCGGTTTCAAGGCTCGCCGCGGCGGACACCCCGGCGGCGCCGGTCGCCTGGCAGGCGTGGTCGCCGGAGGTTTTTGCTCAGGCAAAGCGGGAGAACAAATTCGTGCTCCTCGACCTGCAGGCGGTGTGGTGCCACTGGTGCCATGTCATGGAGGAGACGACCTACCGCGATCCCGCGGTCGGCCGCCTGCTGGCGTCGCGATATATCGCGGTGCGGGTGGACCAGGATTCCCGGCCGGACCTAGCCAACCGCTACGAGGACTACGGCTGGCCCGCAACCGTGATCTACGGACCGGATGGCCGCGAGCTGGTGAAGCGCCAGGGCTACCTGCCCCCCAAGGAGATGGCCGGGCTGCTGCAGGCCGTGATCGACGATCCGACCCCCGGGCCGTCGGTTCGTCCCGAGCCCGCGGTCACCGCGGCGACGGCGACCGTGCTGGGCGACGAGCGCCGCGCGGCGCTGCTGCGCACATGGAGCGAGGGCTACGACGACAAGGCCGGTGGCTGGGGCTTCAGCCACAAGTTTCTCGACTGGGACAGCGTGGAGCTGGCGATGCGGCTGGCCGGGCGCGGCGACGAGACCGCGGCGCGGCGCGCGCGCGCCACGCTCCGGCTGCAACACAGGCTCCTCGATCCGGTGTGGGGCGGTGTTTACCAGTATTCCGCCGGCGGGGACTGGAACGAACCGCATTTCGAGAAGCTTGCGCAGATGCAGGCGGAGAACCTGCGGATCTACGCGCAGGCCTATGCCCGCTGGCAGGATCCGGCCGACTGGGAAATGCTCCGGGCGCTCCGGCTGTACCTGCGCGGATTTCTCACCACCCGCGACGGCGTGGTGCAGGCGAGCCAGGACGCGGACCTCGTGCCGGGCGAGCACAGCGCCGGCTACTATGCGCTGGATGACGACGGACGCCGGGCCCGCGGCATCCCGCGGATCGATCCGCATGTCTATGCGCGGGAAAACGGCTGGGTGATCGCGGCGGTCTGCCAGTTCGCCGCCACGACGGGCCAGGCGACGTACCGCACCGAAGCCGAGCGGGCGGCGCGGTGGGTGCTGGCGCACCGCGCCCTGCCGGGCGGCGGGTTCCGGCACGACGAGCACGATGCGGCGGGGCCGTACCTCGGTGACACGCTGGCGATGGGCCGCGCGTTTCTCGCGCTACACCAGTTGACGCAGGACCGGGCGTGGCTCGACCACGCGGCGGCAGCCGCGGAATTCCTGGCGGCGCATTTTGGCCGGGGTGCGGAGGCGGGCTTTGCCAGCAGCGACACGACGGTGAACGCCTTTCCGGCGCCGCGGCCGCAGTTTGACGAAAACGTCGGCGTGGCACGCTTTGGCACCGCCTTGGCGGAGGTCACGGGCCGCGCGGAGTTCCGCGCCATGGCGGCGACGGCACTGCGCTGGCTGCTGGCCCCGGGACAGACGGACGGGCGCGGTTTTTATGTCGCGGGACTGTTGCTGGCCGAGGAGGAGGCGCGGACGGACCCGATCCATATCGCGATCGTGGGCCGGCGGGACGATCCGGTGGCGCAGGCCATGTTTGCAGCCGCGCTGCGCGTGCCGGAAGCGCACAAGCTCGTCGAATGGTGGGACCGGCGCGACGGCCCGGCGCCGCGCGGCGAGGACATCTATCCCGTGCTGGACCACGCGGCGGCCTTCCTTTGCGCGAACGGTGCATGCTCCTCGCCGATCCCGGACGCGGCGGCGCTCACGGCGCGGCTCGCCAAGGTGAAGTAACGCGGGCCCGCTCAGGCCCGGGGCGGCGGATTGCAGAGGCTCTCATAGGCGTAGACCAGCGCGCCAATGAAGATCGGCACGGTGATGAAGAGGCCGACGAACAAGCCGAGCACGCCCAGCACCGCGATGATGAAGCCGAGGATGAGCAACCCCAGCATCCGCCACCATTGCGCGGTGATCACCCGCCGGCTCACTTCCATCGCTGCCCAGAATTCCATCTTGCGGTCGATGACCAGCAGGTAGGCGAAGGAATAGGACACCGCGAGGTAGATGCCCGGCAGGATCAGGCAGACAAAGCCCACCATCGTCAGCAGGGTGACCAGCAGGGTGGTGAGCACGAGCGGCCCAAGGGCAAGGCTGAATCCGCTGAAGGCATCGCCCAGCTCGGCCGGCTGGCCGCGGATTTTCTTGAGGTAGTAAAAATAGAGGCCGCCGTAGAACACGCCGGAGAGCAGCAGCGAGACCAGGTAGCCCAAGAAGGGGATCGCCCCCGCCACCACCATGATGACGATCACGACGAAAGAGACGCCAACGATCGCCCAGAAATCAGACTTCAGCAGTTCCCAGCTGCGGGAAATGCAGCCGCTGATGTCGAGCGGCGCCGCCCGGGCGATGAGATCGTCGGCGAAGGTCTTCGGGTCGATCTCCCCGGTCTCCACGGGCGGCGGAGTGGCAACACCGTTGGCGCTGAATTCCGCAAAGTCACCGAGCCGGCGCCATTCGTCGGTGCCGACCGCCTTGGCCTTCGTGTCGAGGTTGGCCCGTCCGCCTGCCAGCCAGGCCCGGATCTGTTCCACCGTGACCGGCCCGTATTCCTTACCGTCGCCACCAATGATGATGAACATGCGGCGAGAAATACCGGGCGGGTGGGCGGGGTCAACGATACACCGGCGCTAGGGCCGGTAGACCACGCCGCCCTTCATCACGAAGGAGACCTTGGACACCAGCTTGATGTCGGCCAGCACGTCGCCGGGCACGGCGGTGAGGTCGGCGAACTTGCCGGCCTCGACCGTGCCGAGGCTTTTTTCCACGCCGATCAGCTTCGCCGCCTCGAGGGTGGCGCATTGGATGGCCTGCATCGGCGGCATGCCGGCCTCGACCATGTAGACAAACTCCAGCGCGTTGTCGCCGTGCGCCGCGACCCCCTGGTCGGTGCCGAACGCGATCTTCACGCCGGCCTGGTAGGCCCGCTGAAACGTCCCCTGCATGATGGGCCCGATCATCAGCGCCTTCGGCACCACGATGGCGGGCAGGAAGCCCGGCACCCGGGCCTTTTCCATCACCCACCGGCCGGCGCTCAGCGTCGGCACGTAGTAGGTGCCGTGCTGCTTCATCAGCGCCACGACTTCGTCGGTCATGAACGTGCCATGCTCGATCGAGTCCACGCCCGCTTCGACCGCGCGCTTCATGCCCTCGGTGCCGTGGGCGTGGGCCGCGACCTTGAGGCCGTATTCATGCGCGGTCTCGACCAGGGCGCGCATCTCCTCGGGCGTGAACTGGGCGTTCTGGCCGTTGGCCGACAGGTCGAGGACACCGCCGGTGGCGGTGATCTTGATCAGGTCCACGCCCTCCTTGTAGTGCTGCCGGACGGCCTTGCGGGCCTCGTCGGGGCCGTTGATGACGCTGTCAAGCGGGCCGGGATCGCCCATCAGTTTCCGGCTCGCGCCATTCGTCCAGTCCGCGTGGCCGCCCGTGGTGGCAATGGTTTTTCCCGCGGTATAGATCCGCGGGCCCACCACCCATCCGGCGGCGATCGCGTTGCGCAGGGCGATCGTGGAGTTCTCCGTGTCGCCGAGGTTGCGGACCGTGGTGAAGCCGGCGAGGAGGGTCTTCCGGGCGTTGAAGGCCGCGCGCAGCGCGTAGTCCCCCGGGTTCATGGTGAACCGCTCGGAATACGTCGTGGCCGACTGGACGTAGTCGAGGTGGACGTGGGTATCGATCCACCCGGGCATGACCGTGGCGGAGGTGAGATCGATGACGGTGTCACCGGCCGCCGGGGCCGTGTAGCCCGCCTGCACGGCGGTGATGCGGTCGCCGTCGACCACGACGGTCATGGCTTTCTTCGGCGTGGCGGAGACGCCGTCAATCAATAGGCCCGCGTGGACGAGGGTGCGGGCAGGAGAGAGGACGGCGGTGGTGAAAAACACCAGCGCCGCCAGCAGGGGTAGGCGGTTCATGGCCGCAGTGTGGCTGCCCGGCGGACGCGGGCAATCGTGGAGTGCCCGGGATGCCCGGCCATTAAGGCAGGACGATTTGCCGTCCGTCCGGCTCGGGGTGCTGGCGGTAGAACAGCGCGGTGTGACCGACCGCGCCCACCAGCACGCAGCGGCCCTCGTCGGCGATCCGGGTGCACAGGGCGGCGCGCTCATCGCGTTCGGCGCCGAGGAAGCGCAGCTTCACGAGTTCATGGCTGCGCAGGTATTTGTTCAGCTCGGCGAAGAAGGCGGGAGTGAGCCCGCCCTTGCCGAGTTTCAGCGCCGGCTCGAGGGTCTGGCCGAGCCCGCGGAGGTGCGATTTCTGGGCGCCGGTGAGGGGAAAGTCATACATACGGGGTCAATGATGACAGGATAGGCCCGGAGGTGGAAACCTATTTACCGGCCATTTGACCACGAAGGACACAAAGCCGGTTAACCGGATTGGACTTCGTGCGCTTCATGGTCAAAGCCGGTCGTGGCTCGGTTAGGCGCCGAAACAATCCAGCGGCAGCTCGCGCCACTGGCCCGCCGGCAGGTCGCCGAGTTCGAGGTCGCCGAACCGGGTGCGATGCAGCGTGAGCACGGTGGATCCGGTGGCGGCGAACATGCGGCGCACCTGGTGATAGCGGCCCTCGGTGAGGATCAGCTCGGCCTCGCGCGGGCCGAGCGCCTTGAATTCCGCCGGGGCGCAGGGTTCCTTTTCTCCGTCCAGCAGGAGGGTGCCGCTGGCAAACCGGGCGGCCAGGTCGGGCGCGAGGTCGGAGTCGAGCGTGGCGCGATAGACTTTCGGCACCTTGTGCTTCGGTGACGTTAGCCGGTGGACCAGCGGGGAAATGTCCGTGAGCAGCAGCAGGCCGCTGGTGTCCTTGTCGAGCCGGCCGATGCTGGTGACCGCCGGATTGCGCCGCCGCCAGCGCTCGGGCAGCAGCGAATAGACGTTGGGCCCCTCGCGGTCCTCGTGGGAGCAGACGAGGCCGGTGGGCTTGTGCAGGAGGAGCAGCAGGCTGCCGGGATGGTCCAGCGGCTCGCCGTCCACGAGGACGTCAGCCTCGTCGGCCTTGGCCCCGAAATTGTCCACGGGCCGGCCGGCGACCGTGACGCGGCCGGCCTCGACCCATTCGCGGGCCTGGCGGCGGCTGCAGTAGCCAAGGTTGGCGAGGAGCTGGTCGAGACGGCGCATGGCGGCACTCAACCATGAAGGCGGCGCAAAACACGAAGAAATTGATTCTCCTTGGGCGGAGCTCGCGCGTAGTAGGAGGCATGAAGTTCCTGTTCCCGCTGCTGGCGCTGCTGCTGGTCGCCGTCTCTTTGCTGACAATGGTCCGAGCGCCCGACTGGATGTGGGCGTGGAAGCTGACGATCCTCGCCGGTGAATTCGGCCACTGGCTGCTCATCCTGCCGCTGGTGCTGGCATTGCTGAATGCGGCGCGCCCGTTGGGCGATGGACGGACGCTCACCCTCGGCCTGTGCGCCATCGCCTTCGGCTGCCTGTTGCGGCCGGTTTACAGTGCGTACTGGCTGAGTGAAAACCTGCCGGCGGAACTGACCGTGGCTTTCGGTGGCAAGACGCCGCCGGACACGGTGTTTGAATTCAGCCGGCTTTACAGTCGCGGCCGCATGCCGCGCGCCGCGATGACGACCGAAGTTTTTTCCCGGCCGCAAGGTGTGGAGTTGCCACTCGATTTTTATGCGCCGGTGCGTCGCGTGATATCATCGAGCCCGGTGGTGGCCCCGCGCGGCGCCCCGTGCATCGTGATGATCCACGGCGGAGGCTGGGATGGCGGGGACAGCACCGAACTCGCAGGCTGGGATGCGCGGTGGGCGTCGCGCGGTTATGCCGTGGCGGCCATCAACTACCGGCTCGCGCCTAATGCGATCTGGCCGGCGCAACGCGAGGATGTACTGGCGGCAATCGCTTGGCTGAAAGCGAATGCGGCACGGCTTGGACTCGATCCGACGCGCATCGTTCTGATCGGGCGCTCGGCAGGCGGACAACTCGCTGCGGCGGTCGGTTATGGCGCGCGGGATCCGGCGATTCGCGGCGTGGTCGCGCTTTATGCGCCGCAGGATATGCCGTTTGTGTGGTCGGTGTCGCGGGAAGACGACGCGCTCAATTCCGTCAAGCTGATGCGGCAGTATTTCGGCGGTCCGCTGACCGACCAGAATCGCGAGTTGTATGTCTCGGCCAGCGGCCAGTGGCTGGCGCGGGCGGATTCGCCGCCAACGCTGCTAATTCATGGCCAACTCGACACGCTGTCGTGGGACCGGCACAGCGAACGACTCGCCGTGCGCCTCGCTGAGCTGGGGGTCCCGCATTATTACCTGCACCTGCCTTGGGCAACGCACGGCTTTGACTACAATCCCGATGGGCCGGGCGGGCAGCTGGCCGACTACGCCATCGACCGTTTTCTCACGATGGTGATGCGCTAGGGACGCGCGATTTGGCTCGGCAACGCCCCCGGCATTTGGGATGCCTTGGTTTCCAGCGCATCACCTCCATTTTTATGTCACTTTGGGAATACAAGGTCATCACCAGCGGCAAGGGCGGCTTCGCCAGCCCCGCGCTGCTGGAAAAGTTTCTGAACGATCTCGGCCGCGACGAGTGGGAGATTGTCCATTTCCAGTCCGCGGCGGACAACCTGCTGGCCTTCACCGGCCTGGCGCGCCGCTCGACGCAGCGCGACTGGTCGCTCCAGGATGCGGCTGCCGCGGCGGCGAAGGCCGAGGCGGACAAGCTGCGCGCGGAGTTCGCCGCCAAGTTCCAGGCGGCCACGTCAACGGCGGCGCCGGAGGAGAAGTCGGCGAGCTTCATTGAGGAAAAGACCGCGCCGCAGGACGACTTCCGCAAGCCGGTCGACACCTCGCGCGACAGCGATCCCGATTCCGGCGACGACGAGGCGGAGAAGGACGACTGGGACAAGCTCAACGAGGAAAATGAGCTGCCGACGTTTTTCGATGCGCTCAAGCCGCACATGCGCCGCAACCAGCGCGGGCCGGGCATGTCCGTGGGCGTCGACTACCTGGCGAAAAAATGGGATCTCTCCGAGGAGGACGTGAAGGGTGCGCTGGTGGAGTGCGGCCTGCAGATCGCCGCGGACGAAAATGCGAAGCCGGTTTACGTGGAATATGACGGCGACCTGTTCTGGGTGAACATCAACCGGCGCGGCGAACTGTGGATCAACACGCGCGAGAAGCCGCGCCCGGTGTTCCGGGTGGTGCAGGGTACACGTGTCGCGGACGAGGCGATCCCGGAGACCGGCAACCGGCCGGCCGAAAGCGAAGCACGGAGGCCCGCCAGCGAGGTCCCGGCCAGCCGGCCGGAACGGCCTGAAACCGCGGCCGAGCCGAAGGCAGCCGACCAGTCCGGCCACCGGAATCCACCATCCGAAACCGCCGCGTCCGTCGCACTCCCGGCCGGCCCGGCGCTGCTGGAACGGGTGCGTCCGCAGATGCGGCGCAACCGGCGCGGTCCCGGCGGCTCGGGCAGCACAAGTTTTCTCTCGCGAGCGCTCAAGTGCAGTGAGGCCGACCTCGTCGCGGCGTTCCGGACCCTCGGTCTCGTGGTGCCGGAAAAGGCGGAGGACAAGCCGGTGTTCATCGAGGTGGGCACGGATCTCTGGTGGCTGAACCTGGATTCACGGGGCGGCCTGTGGATCAATGGCCGGGAGAAGGAGCCCGGCGAGGTCATCGCGGCGCCGTTGGCCGCAGCCGCGACGGAGCCCGCCCCGGCGGCCCCGACGCCCGCCGCACCCGTGCCGGGTGCCGTGCTGGCGGCGGTGCGATTGCTGCTCAAGGAGACCAAGACGGGTGCAGTGGCCGGAAAGGCGGACCGGCTGGCCGAGGAACTGGGCAAGGCGCCGGATGAGTTCGTTTCCGCCCTGGTCGGGTCGGGGCTCAAGGTGCCGGAGAAGGCGCGGGAGAAACCGGTCTTCGTGGAGCACGCCGGGGAAATCTTCTGGCTCAACAAGAACGCCAAGGACGAGCTCTGGCTCAACGCCAAGGCGTCGAAGTATACCGACAAGGGCGCAGGGGCGGCCGAAGGGGAAAAGAAACACGCGCGGCGCGGACGGAAAAAAGCGGACGGGGAAAGCTGAGCCCCGGGCCGCGCGGCGGGAGTTTCCGGAGTCGAGGCGAGGGCGCCGCGGCTCCAGCCCGCGCTAGGCCTGGATCAGGCCCTTGCGGATGGCGAACCGCACCAGGTCGGTCTGCGTCTGCAGGTTCAACTTGCGCATGAGGTTGGTGCGGTGCGTCTCCGTGGTGCGCGGACTGAGGAAAAGCTTCTCGGCAATCTCGGTGTTGGCCAGGCCCTCGGCGGCATACTGCAGCACCTCGCGTTCGCGGGGCGACAGGGTGGCGAGCGGGTCGGTTGATTCGGCGGGCTTGCTGACCAGGGCGCTGATGGCCCAGTCGGACAGCGGCGCGCTCAGGAACCGGCGGCCGGCCACCACCTCGCGGGCCGCGTGCAGGATTTCGGCGGTGTCGGAGCCCTTGAGCAGGTACGCCATCGCGCCGCCCCGCAGCGCCTCGATGACGTAGGGTTCGTCGTTGTGCATCGAAAGGATGACCACGCGGGTGGACGGACTCACGGTCCGCACCTGGCGAAGCACCTCGATGCCATGCAGCCGGGGCAGGCTCAGGTCAAGGAAGAGCAGGCCCGGCTGGTACTTCTCCACGGCCTGGACCGCGGCTAGGCCATCCGCGACCTCGGCCAGCACGGTGAATTTTTTTTCGGCCTCGAGGACGCTGCGCACGCCCTTGCGCACGATTTCGTGGTCGTCGGCCAGCACCACGGTCGTCATGGGCGGACTCCGGACGCGGAGATTTCCAATCCGGCCCTGGCCTCGGGCACGGGCTCGATCGGAAACTCCGCGTGGATGCGCGTGCCCTGGCCAAGCCGGGAAAAGATTTCCACGGTGCCGCCGGCGAGGGTCACGCGCTCGGTCAGGCTGGTGAGTCCGATGGAATTGCGCGACGCCAGCACGGTCTCGAGGTCAAAACCGCGCCCGCGGTCCGTGATTTCCACGAGCAGGCGGGCCCCGCCCTCCGCGGGTCCGGCGCCGCTGGCATGGGTCACGGTGACGGAGGCCTCGCTGCAGCCGGCATGGCGCGCGATGTTGGTGAGCGCTTCCTGGACGACGCGGAAGACGGCGATCTGGAGCTCGATGGGCAGGGCCTGATCAGGCAGGGAAACTTCCACGGTGGCCGTGAGGCCCGTCTGGCGCTGGAACAGCCGGGCGTGCCACTCCAGGGCGGCGCGCAGGCCGAGGTCGTCCAGGATGCGCGGGCGAAACTGCTGCGTGAGCTCGCGGACATGGCCCATGAGCTCCGTGCCGAGGGTGAGGGACTCCACCAGCTTTTCCCGCAGGTCCGCGGGTTGGGCGCCGGCATCCGTGGCCCGGACCATCGCCTCGAGCTGAAACTTGAGGCCGGTGAGCATCTGGCCGACCTGGTCGTGCAGCTCGCGGGCGATGGCGCGGCGCTCGTCCTCCTGAATCTTGAACAGCTGCTTGGAGAGGGTTTGCAGCCGCACGGCATGCTCGGCGGCGGCGGTTTCGGCCTTTTGCCGCACCGCGATCTCGGCCTGCAGCTCCTCGGTGCGGCTCGCGACCTTGGCCTCGAGGGAATGGTTGAGCTCCGCCAGTTCGCGGCTGAGCCGCTGGTTGAGCCGGTCGGTGTCGGCCCGGCGAAGCAGGCTGTTGAGCGAGAAGACCAGCTCCGAGAGATAGCCCTCCTGCTGCAGGATGTAATCCTGCGCGCCGAGCTTGAACGCAGCGACCGCGGTCTCGCCGTCATTGCGCGCGGAGAGGAGGATCACGGGCGCGTCGGCGAAGAGGGAATGGAGCTGGCGCAGGGCATCGAGCGGTCCCGTTTCGCCGGGATGGGGTCCGAGGATCACGGCGTCGAACCTCGGGTGGCCGGGCTCGAGCCGGTCAAGGCGGGAGATGGACGTGAGCAGGAGCCGCGAGGCATTCCGGGAAAAAAAGTCGGCGAGGGTGAGAGGCAGGTCCTCCGAATCCTCGAGGAGGAGCACCCGGTAGCTTTCAGTGACGGCGGGCGGCCGGCGCTGGCCGGGGAATTTTTCCTGCTGCCGCGCGTAGATTTTTTTGACGAGGGCGGGCAGCTCGAGGAATTGCGGGGAAGCCTTGTCGACGCAGTCGACCGCGCCGGCGCGCAGGGCCTTCACGGCCAGCGGGGTCTGGCCGCGCGCGCTGACCATGACGACCGGGGTCGAGTCGCCGCGCGAAGCGAGCTCACTGAGGATGTTCAGGCCGTTGATGTCCGGGAGTTCGAGATCGAGCAGTAGGACGTCGATGCCGCCGCGGAGCATGCGGGCGAGGCAGGAACGGCCGTCAGTCACGACCTCGAGCGCGCACTCCGGCGCAAAATGCGCGAAGTAGGTCTGCACCACCGCGGTGATCTGGGGATCGTCGTCGGTGTAGAGAACACGAATCATCGGCAAGCGGATGCCGGTATCATTGGGCGAAACGAAGGAAGGTGAACACTATTTGTGGGGATTTTTGGGGAACGATTGCGTGTTGGTATCAGACTTGGCCGCAAAATCTTAGATAACTTCCCGATCAACGGTGGAATTTCACCCAGATGGAAAGGTAAACACCCCAGCGGAATTAACGAAGGATGAACGCGGGGTTATCCGGATAGTTGGACTTCCCGGATAAGAATAGAGTGGGCGCATGAAATTCACCGCCCCCGCCCTCCAGCCCCGCACTTCGTCAGGCGTTTCCCGCCTCGCCGTTGCACTGACGCTCGCCTTCGGCGCGCTGGGGCTCGGCGGATGCACCTCGCTGTCCGTGCAGCGCGACATCGAGACGATCGTTACGATGGCGCCCGAGCCGGTGATGGTGAAGCAGGGCCAGGAGTTTCGCGCGGCCGAAGCGGCGGCGCAGCACCTCGCGGGTGCCCAGGCGTTTCGCGGCGTCGGCGACTCGATGGAGCCGCTGTATGTGAGCGGCACGGCGATCGTGGTCATGCCCTGCGAGTATTCCCAGCTGCGCGCCGGCATGTCGGTGGTCTATGTGAACCACAACGGCCGCGGCGTCGCGCATGTCCTCACCAATGAAATGCCTGGCGGCTGGATCGCCCAGGGAGTCAACAACCGGGACGAAGATCCCGATCTGGTCACGGCCAACAACCTGGTCGGCGTGATCACGCAGGCCTACGCTTCCGCCGACACGCCGATGCGCCGCGAGATCGCCAGCCGTGCGGCCCTCAAGGCCACCGGCCGGCTCGGCGCCGCCCGCACGCAGCTGGCGCTCAATCTTCCCAAGGCCGCGGCCGCCGATATGGTCGTGGCCCTGCAGGACGGCACGCGCTGATCCGGGTCAGACCATCGGCCGGAATTTTCCGACGACGTCCGCCAGGCAGGCGGTGATCTGGCCGAGGGAACAGACTTCCACGGTGTCCACCAGCTCGGCGAAGACGTTGCCGCCGCCACGGGCGACGTGGGCGAGGCGCTGGAGGGCGGCAGGGGCGGTTTTCGCATGCCGTCGCTTGAAGGCGCGCAGGCGCTCGACCTGGAGGCGCTGCTTTTTCGGCGAGGTGCGGGCGAGCGGCACGCTGGGCATCGGCTCGTCGGAGACGTACTTATTGAGCCCGATCACCGGGCGTTCGCCGGAATAGATCTGCGTCTCGATGCGGTGGCCGGATTCCTGGATCTGGCTGCGCTGGTAGCGCTGTTCCATCGCGGCGATGACGCCCCCGAGGGTGTCCATCTCGCGGAAGACACTGAGGATGCGCTGCTCGACCTGCCGCTCGAGGGCGAGCAGCCCGGGGGCGCCGCCGAAGAGGTTCATGGTGTGCTTGAAGAGGCCCGATTCCTCGAGGAGGATCGACTGGCCGTGCGAGGCAAGGAGCGCGTATTTTTCCGTGGGCGTGGTGAAGGGCTCGTCGGCGGAGTTGGAGTGGCACGAATTGGTGTAATTCATGTAGGCCAGCATCAGCTCGACGGCGGTGCGCGTGAGATTGTTCTGGAACTCGGCGGCGATGAGCGAGCGGCCGGAGGTCTGGGTATGGAGCTTCAGGATCTGGGCCTTCGGCCCGGCGCCGAAGACGTCGCGCAGGCCGATGGCCCAGATGCGCCGGCAGACGCGGCCGAGGACGAGGTATTCGACGTCGAGGCTGCAATCCAGGAAGAAGGAAAGGCGCGGGCCGAAGGCGTTGATGTCGGCCCCGCGGGCCTGCAGCAGCCCCGCGTAGGTGAAGCCGTTGGAAAGGGTGAACGCGGCCTGCTGCACCGGCGTCGCCCCGGCCTCGGCGATGTGGTAGCCGGAGATGGAAACGGGATACCAGCGCGGCATGTTCGGCACGCACCACTCGATCATGTCGCAGAGGAAGCGGAGCGAAGCGTCGACGGGGAAGATGACTTCGTTCTGTGCCTGCACTTCCTTGAGCATGTCGGCCTGGATGGTGCCGCGGAGATTCGGCACGCAGCCGGCGCCGAAGCGGCGCTTGGCGGCGGCGATGAACATGGCGAGGATGACCGGCGCGGGGGCGTTCATTGTCATCGAGACGGAGGCGTCCTTGCGCGTAAGGTCGAAGCCGGCGAAGAGCCGGCCCATGTCCTCGACGGTATCGATGGCGACGCCGCCCTCCCCGACCTTGCCCAGCACGCCGGCATGATCCGAATCAAGGCCGTAGAGGGTGGGCCCGTCGAAGGCGGTGGAAAGGCGCAGGCTCTTCTGGTGGCGGGAAAGATACTTGAACCGGGCGTTGGTGTCCTCGGCGAGGCCGAGCCCGGCAAAGAGGCGCATTGGCTCCTCGCCGGTGCCGGTCTCGTGGTCGAGGTACATCTCGCGGTAGGCGGCGGTGGCGTAGGGAAACTGGCCGGGAAACCCCTGGCCGAAAAGATACTCGGCGATGGCGCCGGGCTCGTCGGTGTCGGGGAGCGCGAGCCGGGGCAGCGGCGTGCCCGTGGGGGAACGGGTCATCGTGACCGAGGCGCGCAGGGCGGCCCACCGGGCGCGCAGCTCGGCGGCGAATTTCCGGTCGGAGCGGGCCCGCGCCACCTCCGCGGCCACGAACCGATTGTACCGGTCGACGGAATCGGCGATTTTTCCGAGCTGGCTCATCGGGCGCCTCCGGTGCGGCCGCGGGCCGAACCCAGGGCCTGGATGGCGGCGAAGAGGGCATCCACGCCGGGATCGAAGTGCCGGGCGGCGGTGGTGGAGTGAAGGACCTGGCCGCGGCCGTTCTGGTTGAGCCGCGCCTGGATCTCGGCCTGCGCGGTGCGGGCCATGGGGTGGTCGCACTTGTTCAGGGCGACGAGGTCGGCGCCATTCAGCAGGGCGATCTTCTGGAGCTGGATGAGGCCGCCATAATGCGGGGCGAGCACGAACAGCACGGCGTCGGTCAGGCGGCGGCTCTGGCCAAAACTGCCGAACGGATCGCTCTCCTGGCCGACGCCGACGGACTCGACGAGGATGAGGTCGAACTCGCCGGATTGCTGCAGGATCCCGATGGCGGCGGGAGTGGCGGCGGACAGGCCGGTCAGGCTGCCGCGCGTGGCAAGGGAGCGGAAGAACACGCGGTCATCCTGCGCGTAAATGGCGGACACGCGGTCGCCAAGGATGGCGCCGCCGGTGTCCGGGTGGGACGGATCATTGGCCAGGATGGCGATCCGGCCGGTCGGATGCTGGCGGAGAAAGCGCGAGGTCAGCTCATCAATCAGCGTGGATTTTCCCGCCCCGCCAGGGCCGGCGATGCCGACAACGAAGCCGCGGCCTTGCCGGCGAGCAGGGATAACGCGCGGTGGGCGACGCGCGGAGAGATTCTGCTCAACCAGCGTGATGGCGCGGGCGAGGGAGCGATCACCCTTGAATTTCGCGTTGGGCTTCGCCGTCCGGGCATAATCACGCTGGATGATGGTCATGATGTCCTTGAGCGGCGTACCCGCGAAAAAGATGCGGTCGGTGCCCTGGCGCCGCATGATCCGCTCATCGGCCTTGGTGATGGTGCCACCACCACCGCCGAAGACGGGGATGTCGCCGTTGCCGCTGTGCCGGAGCTGGTCGGCGACCTCCTTGAAGAAGATGATGTGGCCGCCGTTGTAGGACGAGAGTCCGACGACATTGACGTCCTCCTGGACGGCGGCCCGCGCGATGGCCGAGACCGACTGGTGGTAGCCGAGGTAGATGACCTCGATGCCATGGCGGGCGAGCTCGATGTTGATCGTGGTGACGGCACTGTCATGGCCGTCGCAGATCGGCACGGCCGTGAGGATGCGCAGGGGGACGCGCGGAGCCCGGGCGGGGTGGGCGGCGCGGCGTGGGTTGAGGGCAACGGCCATGACAGAGGCGTACGCATTTATTCAACCGGGGCAAATCGCAAACCTCTCCGGTCGGAGAGAGTGAGGAATTGTATCTTCCGAAGAAACCTGGGCCGGACTGTGCCGTCTAGTGAGCATGATCAATTCCCTAATCAAATCCTCCCGCCCGACCCGCGTGGTCATCAGTTCCGCCGCCCTCGGCCTGATCGCGGTTTCCTTCTCCGGCTGTGTGGTCGAGGAAGTTCATCGCCGGCCGCCGGAGCGCGTCACCGTCATCGAGACAGCGCCCCCGCCGCCGCCCGTCGTCTATGCCGAGGCGCCGCCGGCCCCGCCGGAAACCGTGGTGATCCAGATGGCGCCGCCTCCGCCGCGCCAGGAAGTGATCATCGTGCGGCCTTCGCCGCGTCACGTGTGGATTGCCGGCTACTGGGGCTGGCGGGGCGGCCGCCATGTCTGGCTGGCCGGCCACTGGGAGCTGCCGCCGCGCGGCCGCACGGTGTGGATCCAGCCGCGCTGGGAGCACCGGGGCGGAAATTACGTGTTCGTCGCTGGCTTCTGGCACTGAGCCCGGCTCGCGGAACAGATCTCAACGAAGCAACGGCGCGGATTGTTCCGCGCCGTTTTTTTTGCGCCGTGAATCCGGCGAGGCTCAGAATTCCACCGTGCCCGGCGTGCGGGCGAACGGGATGACATCGCGGATATTAGCCACGCCGGTGACAAACATGAGCATGCGCTCGAAGCCGAGGCCGAAGCCCGAGTGCGGCACGGTGCCGTAGCGGCGGAGGTCGGTGTACCACCAGTAGTCCTTTTCGGACAGGTGGTGGGCGCGCATATTTTCCCGCAGTACGTCGAGCCGTTCCTCGCGCTGGCTGCCGCCGATGATCTCGCCGATGCCGGGCACGAGCAGGTCCATCGCGGTGACGGTCCGGCCGTCCTCGTTCACGCGCATGTAGAACGGTTTCAGGGTGCGCGGGTAATTATAGACGGTGACCGGGCACTTGAAGTGTTCCTCGGCGAGGAAGCGTTCGTGCTCGGACTGCAGGTTGTCGCCCCAGGCGACGGGATGCTCCCAGGTTTTGCCGCTCCGGCCCAGGATATCGATGGCCTCGGTATAGCTGCAGCGCTGGAACGGCCGCTCGAGCACGAAGTCGAGCCGCACGAGCAGGTCCTTGTCCACGAACTTGGAAAAAAACTCGAGGTCGCCGGCGCAGTGCTCCTTGGCGTCGCGGATGAGGTATTTCACGAACTCCTCGGCGAGATCCATGTTGCCCTGGAGGTCGCAGAACGCGATCTCGGGCTCAATCATCCAGAATTCCGAGGCGTGGCGCGAGGTGTTGGAATTCTCGGCGCGGAACGTCGGGCCAAACGTGTAGACATTGGAAAGGGCCGTGGCGAAGATCTCGGCCTCAAGCTGGCCGGAGACGGTGAGGTAGGCCTGCTTGCCGAAGAAGTCCTGCGTGTAGTCGATGGCGCCCTGCTCCGTCTTGGGCGGATGGAGCGGGTCGAGCGTGGACACCCGGAAAAGTTCGCCGGCGCCCTCGCAGTCACTGGCGGTGATGATGGGCGTGTGGACGTAGCAGAAGCCCTTCGCCTGGAAAAACTGGTGGATGGCGTAGGCCAGCCGGCTGCGTACGCGGAAGACGGCGCCGAAGAGATTCGAGCGCGGACGGAGGTGGGCGATCTCGCGGAGGAATTCCAGCGTGTGGCCCTTTTTCTGGAGCGGGTAGGTGGCATCGGCCTCGCCAACCACGGTGAATTTTTCCGCGACGACCTCCCATTTCTGGCCCGAGCCCTTGGACGCGACGAGCTTGCCGCGGACCTCGAGCGAGGCGCCGGTGTTGGCCTTGGCGATGTGGACGTAGTCGGGCAACGAGGCGTCGGCGATGACCTGGATGCCCTTGAGGCAGGAGCCGTCGTTGAGCTCGATGAAGGAGAAGGCCTTGGCGTCGCGGCGGGTGCGGACCCAGCCCTGAAGCAGGATGGCCTCCATCGGCGCGGCGGCCAGCAGGGCGTCTTTGATGAGAGTGCGTGACATGGGGTGGAAGGGAAGCGAAGCCGCCGGCACGGCGCGTGGCAAATCAGGAAACCGCGCGGGCCAAGGCAATGACTGACGCATCGGTTTCTCGGTTCTGGCCAAACTTTGCGTCCCAGGCTTCGACATAACGCCGCCCGCGCTTATCGGGCTCGCCGCTGTCCCAGTGTGTTCACGTTCTACAGTACCTCTACGAAGATTTCCGGTTATGGACTGGGTTATTGGCTTTGGCTGTCCAGCGCCGTCGTTGTCGTGCTCGGAGCATGCCTGGCACTTCGAACTACTCCAAAGACTGCTCCAATGCCGGACCCGACTCCTGCGCAAGGCACGTCGCCTACGGGACAGGAGCCGCGCCTTCCTTAGGGCGGTTCAACTCAACGTCCGGCAAAATCGATGAGAAGAGTTTCGCTGCTTTTCTTACTGTTCTGGGCGCATGGGGCATCTGGACAGAAACCCGTGTTGCAGGGGCTCATGGGAGGCCCGAAACAGTTTATGGTGTTTGTTACGGCAAACGGCTCCAAAGTGACGAGCCTTGATGCGGTTGGGCAGAAAGTCGGTCTCTATGAGCTAGTGGCGGTCGATGTCGCTCAAGGTTATGCCGATTTTAAGAACGACGGCAAAACGTCGAGGGTTTGGCTGGGTGAGGGACATACCAAGCCGCTCGGTCCAGCAGGGCCGAGTAACTTTGTTCGGATTCCACTTCCCGAGATCAGCAAGATTAAGCGACTCGTCTTTGCGGGTGGATTTACGAAAGATGAGCCGAGGGCCGTTAAGGGACTTCTCGTCGGACTAGACCATATGCTGAACAATCCTGAAGTCTCATTAGAGAACAGACAGAAGGTTTTGGCGAAACTGTTGAGTGGCGAAATGCCGTTGAGTATTCTGGGCGGGAAACCGGTCACTTTGGAGGAAGGCGCGGCGGTGAGTTGGACGCCGGAGTATATTGCACAAGTGAATCGCTACAGTCTGATGCGGCCTCCAAAGCAGTGAGAGGACCGAACCAATCTCTGTATCGGACGCTGATATTTGACCCGCGCTGATGACATCAACATAACCTGTGTTTGGGCGACCTTCTTTGCGTCGCGCGTTGCTGCTTCGTTGCCGGGGTAGGTGTCATTCATCATAGGGCCAAACGCTCGAATGGGCCGGCAGAAAGCAGTTCATCGCCGCGGACCGGCTCAGGTTTCGGCGGCGGAGCGAGAACCAACGGGCAATTCCCGGGTCTGCGATGCGGGTATGAAAACCAAAACTTCTACCCCCTCAAGTCGCGCGACGAAACGGTTCTCGCCTGCCTTTGCCGTCTGCGGCGCGATCGCGCTTTTCGCCGGTTGCGCGTCCGGCCCCGAGTCCCATGTCGTCTCCGCGCCGCCGCCGCCCGCCCCGATGGCCGCTCCCACGTCGACGGTCGTCACCACGACGCAGTCAACGCCCATGGTCGTGCAGCAGCCGGGCCAGACCCAGACCACCTACACCACCACGACGGGTCCGGCCAATCCCGCGGTGAACACGATCATCGTCACGCAGGCCCCGCCGGCGCTCCAACAGGAAGTCGTGCTGGCCCGCCCCTCCGCGGACCACGTTTGGATCGCGGGTTACTGGACCTGGCGCGACAACCGCTATGAGTGGATGGCCGGCCATTGGGAACTGCCCCCGAGCTCAAGCGCCACCTGGGTGTCGCCGCGCTGGGAGCAGGAAGGCAATGCCTACCGCTTCTACGAAGGCCACTGGAACTGACCAGGGACTCCGGATCCTTTCGGGCAACGGCGCGGATCACTCCGCGCCGTTTTTTTGCGGCGTTGGCCGGCCCGAAACGATCACTCAGCGGTGCGGTGTGTGTCGGCCGCCACCAGCAGGCAGAGCGCGGATAACAGTACGATGAGGGAAATCATGACGGTGCCCGGTTCAGGTGAGATTGACGCCGCCGGCGACGAGGAATTCGGCGCCGATGATGTAGCTGGAGTCGCCGGACAACAGGAAACGCGCGAGCTGGGCGACTTCGCCGGCCGTGCCGAACCGCTTTAAGAGCGACTGGGCGGCCATGTTCTCCTCGAAGCCCTTCTGAGCCTCGGGCGGAAAGCCGAGCTTGTTGTAAATGGGCGTGGTGATCGGGCCGGGGCTGAGCGTATTGATCCGGATCCCGCGAGGGGCGAGCTCGACGGCGAGGGTTTTGCCGAGGGAGACAACGGCCGCCTTCGTGGCGGAATAGATGCTGGCGGCGGGGAGGCCCAGCTGCGCCACGACGGAGGCGTTGAACACCACGGAACTGGGATTGGCCAGCAGGGGCAGCAGGGACTGCAGTTGAAAATAGAGGCCGCGGACGTTGACCCCGAACATGTCGTCGAAGTGTTGCGGCGTCATGGCTTCGAACGGGCCGAACTGGCCGATGCCGGCGTTAAGGAAGACGCCGTCGAGCCGGGGGGCGTGGCGGGAGACTTCGGCGCCGAGCGCCTGGGCCTCCGTGAGCGAGCCGGAGTCGGACTTGAGGATGACGGTGCCGGCGGGCAGCAGCGCCTTTGCGGCGGCGAGGGTCTCGGGATTGCGGCCTGTGACGATGACCTTTGCGCCTTCGGCGCTCAGGAGCTGGGCGGTGGCCAGGCCGATGCCCGTGGTGCCGCCGGTGATGAGGATGGTTTGGTTTTTCATGGGAAAGAAACGGTTTATTGCAGAACAAACGTTCTAATAAAGGCAGAGGAAAATCAGCCGAGAACCTGCAAGGCCAGGCGGGCACTGACGCGCAATGACTCACGGTCACCCAAGGCCCGGGAAGCGACGGCAAAGCCGAGCATGGTATGGTAGAGGAAGCGGGCGAGGGCGACGGGGTCCTTGTCCTGGGCGATCTCGCCCTTGCGCTGGGCGACGCTCAGGCGGGAGGCAAAGATACCCTCAATCTCGCGGGCGTGGACATGGGCCAGCGCGCGGGTGGCCGCATCATGCGGGGCGAGTTCGACCATGGAGTTGACCATCAGGCAGCCGGGTGAGCCATTGCTGCAGGTGCCTGAAATCAAGGCATCGAAGAAGCCGGTGAACAGCTCGCGGACCGGGGCGGGGTCATCGAGCTTGCGGCGCATGCCATCTAGGGAGCGGTCCAGATAGCGCTTCAGGGCGGTCTGGTAGAGGGTCTGCTTGTCCCCGTAGGTATCATAAAGGCTCTGGCGGCTGACCCCGAGTTCGCCGGTCAGGTCAGAGAACGACGTGTGCTTGAAGCCGCGCACCCGGAAGAGCTCAAGGGCCTGATCGAGCACTTCGGCTTCATCGAACTCTTTCGTACGAGACATGACCATTAGTAGAACAAACATTCCATTATATGCAAGAAGAAATCTCCCGGGAAAAAATGGCCCGAGGTGATCGGTCGCAGACATTGGTCGAAGCTGGCGCAGTACGGCCGCAGGCCGGACAAATTGCCGGGTCTGCGGGAGGTCTTTTCACATTCGGCTTTATTCGGATCCGAATGTACCGAAATCAAACCCATGGTTACATATTCCCTATCGGAAGTGGAATTGCCGCGCATTGCCGAAAAGCTGCCGTCGGCGCCGCGCCTGCTCGTCAAGCTTGGCCAGCTGATCGCCAATCCGAATGTGCAGGCGGAAGAAGTGGTCGCGGTCTTGCGCCAGGACCCGCAGCTGGTCTCCCAGATCCTGCGCATGGCCAACAGCGCGGCCTATGCGCCGGCCGAGCCGGTGGGCTCGTTGGAACGGGCGCTGGCCTTCATTGGATTCGCCGAGGTGCACCGGCTGGTGGGCGTCGTGGCGGCCGGGCAGCTGGCCGACCAGAGAATGCGCCTCTATCCGCTGAACGGCGCCCATCTGCGGAAGAACGCACTGTTTGTCGCCGTTCTGATGGAAGAACTCGCAAAATTTGCGGGAGAACGCCCGCGCAATTGCTACACCGTCGGCCTGCTCCGGACGATCGGCATGATGGCCCTGGAGCGCTTGGCGCCGCCGGACTCCGGCATTCCGCCTTTCCTAGAGAGTGGCGACACGGAACTCGACGCCTGGGAGCAGCGGCATTGGGGGACCATCAACGTAGAGGCCGCGGAAAAGATCCTGCTGCACTGGCGGCTGCCGCACGAGACGGTGACGGCCATCCGCCATCATTACCGCCCGGCCGGTCGGCACAACCCGATCACCCATCTGCTCAAGCTGGCCGCGGGTGCGGCCGCGGACCGTTTCAACAGCATACCGGGAGAGGAGTCCTATTGGGTCATTACGCCCGAGAATTTCACCAAGGCCGGAATCGAGCCCCTGGATTTCACCCTGGCCTGCGAGAAGGCCCAGCGAAAATTCGAGCAGCTGAGCGGCACGGTGGAGTAGGTCCGCCGCGGATGCGGCGTCCGCGCCGGCGCGTGCAGCGGTTATTTGACGAACGCGCCGACAAAGTCATGCACCGGCATGGCCCCCAGTTTTGCGCGATCGGCGAAGAGCTCCATCAGCTGAGCTGCCTTGTCCCCGCCATAATGTGAGGCGAAGGCGGCGCGGGCTTTCCCCTGAAGGATGGGGATGCCCTCGTGACGCCGGCGGCGGTGGCCGATGGGGTACTCGACGGCGACCTTGTCGGTCCTGGTGCCGTCCTTGAAGAAGACCTGGACGGCGTTGGCGATGGAGCGCTTGTCCGCGTCGAGGTAGTCCCTGGAGTATTGCGGGTCCTCGGTGACGGTCATCTTGGCGCGGAGCGGGTCGATGCGGGGGTCCGCGGCGATGCGGTCCTCGTAGTGATCCGCCGTGAGCCCGCCAAAGATCAGGCCGATGGCCGTCATGTATTGGAGGCAGTGGTCGCGGTCGGCGGGGTTGTGGAGGGGACCGGTTTTGTCGATGATGCGGATGGCGGATTCGTGGGTGGTGAGCTCGATGCGCCCGATCTGGTCGAGCCGGTCCCGCACCAGCGGGTGAAGCCGGACGGCGCACTCAACGGCGGTCTGTGCGTGGAATTCCGCCGGGAAGGAAATCTTGAAGAGGATCTGCTCCATCACGTAGCTGCCGAGCGGCCGGGCGAGCTTCACGGCGTTGCCCTTGAAGGAGACATCCTGGAATCCCCAGGTCTTGGCGGTGAGCGCGGAGGGATAGCCCATCTCGCTGGTCAGGGCGATGAGGGCCAGGCGGACGGCGCGGCTGGTGGCATCGCCGGCCGCCCAGGACTTGCGGGACCCCGTATTGGGCGCATGGCGGTAGGTGCGGAGGGCGGAGCCGTCGATCCAGGCGTGGGTAATGGCATTGATGACCTGGTCGCGCGTGCCGCCGAGCATGACGGCAGTGACGGCGGTGGAGGCGACGCGAACCAGGAGGACGTGGTCGAGCCCGACGCGATTGAAGGAATTATCGAGGGCGAGGATGCCCTGGATCTCGTGGGCCTTCACCATCGCCACCAGAACGTCGTGGACGGTGAGTGTCGGAGCGCGGGGAGTAAGCGTTGAGTGGAAGGCGGCAACCGGGATGCCGGCGGCCTGATTGCGGCTGAGCCAGTCCGCGGTGGCGAGGATGGCGCCGAGGTTGTCGGAGGGGTGGCCCCATTCCGCGGCAAGCCAGGTGTCATTGAAGTCGAGCCAGCGGACGATGGTGCCGAGGTTGAATGCGCCCTGGACGGGATCGAGTTCGTAGCGGGTGCCGGGGACCCGGGAGCCGAGCCGGATCGTTGTGCCGGGGACAACGGGCCCGAGGAGCTTGGTGCAGGCCGGATAGGCTAGGGCCATGATGCCGCAGGCCAGGGTGTCCGCTAGGCACCAGCGGGCGGTGTCGAGGGCCTCGCCACTGGTGATGGGCACATTGAGGGCATAGTCGGCGAGATCGGCGATGAGCTGATCGGGGGCAGGACGGACGTTACTAATGGGAGAACTCATACGGGGAGGTTGACCGCGAAGAACGCAAAGGTCGCAAAGCCAAACTTGGAAATTCCTGGGGCTTGGCGCGGTTTGCGTCTTTGCGGTTAAAAATCAGGGACGCTGGGCGAGGGGAATGAAGGGTCGGTTTTCCGGGCCCGTGTAGTGCGCGCCGGGGCGGATGATCTTGCCGTCGATCCGCTGCTCGATGATGTGCGCCGCCCAGCCGGCGGTGCGGGCGACCACGAAAAGCGGCGTGAACATCGGCCGGGGCACGCCGAGGCGGTGGTACGCGACGGCACTGAACCAGTCGAGGTTGGGAAACATTTTCTTCTCGCTCCACATGAGTGTCTCAATCCGCTCGGCGATGGCAAAGAGGCCCGGATCATGGGCATCCTCGGAAAGCTGGCGGGCGATGGCCTTGATGATCGGATTGCGCGGGTCGCCGGTGGTATAGACGGGATGGCCGAAGCCGATGACAATTTCCCGGCGGGCGAGGCGGGCCCGCAGGTCGGTCTCCGCCTCGTCGGGCGTGCGATAGCGCTGCTGGATCTCGAGCGCGACCTCGTTGGCGCCACCGTGTTTCGGGCCGCGGAGCGCACCGATGGCGCCGGTGATGCAGGAATGGAAATCCGAGCCGGTGCCGGCGATGACGCGGGCGGCGAAGGTGGAGGCGTTGAATTCGTGCTCGGCGTAGAGAATGAGCGAGCGGTCGAGTGCCCGGACCTGGGCGGCGGAAGGGGCGTGCTGATGCAGCAGGTGCAGAAAATGCGCGGCGATGGACGGGTCAGCGGTTTCGACGGCGATGCGCCTCCCGTCCGTCACGAAGTGATGCCAGTAGAGCAGGATGGAAGGAAAGCACGCGAGCAGGCGATCGGCCCGGGCGCGGGCCCCGTCTACGGTGGAGGCATCGCCGCCGGTGGCGGGCAGGTGTTCCGGCTCGAGCGTGCCGAGCATGGAGCAGCCGGTGCGAAGGACGTCCATCGGGTGCGTCGTGCCGGGAATCTGCTCGAGCACGGCGCGCAGGGCGTCGGGAAGGCCGCGAAGCCGGATCAGCCGGGCGCGATAGACGCCGAGCTCGGCGTGGTTGGGCAGATGTCCGTGGATGAGCAGATGGGCGACCTCCTCATAGATGGCCTGCGCGGCGACCTCCGCGATGTCGTAGCCGCGGTAATGGAGATCGTTGCCCGAGTGGCCGACGGTGCAGATCGCGGTGTTGCCCGCCACGACGCCGGAGAGGGCGACGGACTTCTTGGCCTTGGCGACCGGGTTGGATGCGGGATCGGACATCGTTTGACTCAGCCAACCATGGGATGTGCGCAGGGGTTGAGGGAAGCGGCCTTGAGCGCTTCAGGTCGTTTGTTGGTAGCCCAGGATATCGTAGAGCTCTTTGCGGGTCTGCATGCGGCCGACGACGGACTGCTGGGTGCCGTCCCGGCGGATGGCGGCGTAGACGTCAAGCGAGGCGGCGGCGGCGGCGCGGGAAGCGGAGAGCGGATACAGGGCCAGGGCGATGCCGGCGGCACGAAGCTCCTCGAGCGTGAAAAAGGGGGTCTGGCCAAACTCGGTGAGGTTGGCCAGGACGGGAACTTTCACGGCGGCCGTGAAGGCGCGATAGTCGGCGAGGGTGTCGAGGGCCTCGGCGAAGATCAGGTCGGCGCCGGCGGCGACATACGCCTGTGCCCGGGCGATGGCGGCGGGGACACCCTCGTTGGCGGCGGCATCGGTGCGGGCCATGACAACGAAGTCGGCGGACGGCTTGCCGGAAACAGCCGCCTTTACCCGGGAGATCATTTCGGCGACGGGAACGATCTGCTTGCCGGGCAAATGGCCGCAAAGTTTGGCGGGTACCTGATCCTCAATATGCACGGCGGCGGCCCCGGCGGCGGCCATGGCGCGCACGGCGGCCGCGGGATCATCCCAGCCGGTGTCGATATCGACGAGCAGCGGCAGGTCGACCCGCCCGGTTATGCGGCGCACGTCGATGAGTACGTCGGCCAGGGTCGTGTCGCCCACGTCCGGAATACCGTAGGAGTGGTTGGCGACGCCGGCGCCGGAAAGATAAAGCGCCCGGAAGCCGGCGCGCTGCGCGAGGAGGGCGGCATAGGCGTTGATGGCGCCGGCGATCTGCAGGGGTTTTTCCGCCGCGAGAGCCGCGCGAATTTTTTCGCCGGGAGTCGGGGCGGTGCTCATGGATCCACGATGGGGCGGCGGATGCGCCGTGTCCAGTACCGGGCCGGCCGGCGGTGCGGATAGTAAGGATTTAAATCACCGCCGTCAGTTGGTCTGCCGGCTGACCGGCGGCACGGTGAAGAGAAAAAAGACAGGCTTATCCCGCCGGTTTGGGCCCGGGTCAGAAAATGCACGAAACGATTGGTCAACCCGGGGCGTCTTGGCATGGTACTCCGCCATGCTTGAGGTCGCCGATCTGAAGAAATCGTTTCGTTCGCCCGAAGGGGACTGCGTGGAGATCGTCAACGTCGCGGCCTTCGCGCTGGCGGCGGGCGAGCAGGTGGCGCTGCGCGGTGAAAGCGGTTCGGGCAAGACGACCTTCCTTCACCTGATCGCCGGGATTCTCGCGGCGGACGCCGGACGGGTTTCCATCGATGGCGCAGAGATGACGGTGCTCGGCGAGTCGCGGCGCGACCGGCTCCGGGCGGACAAGCTCGGGTATATTTTCCAGACGTTCAACCTGCTGCAGGGCTACACGGTGCTGGAAAACGTGGTGCTGGGCATGTCCTTCGGGCCGTGTGGCGCGGACCGGGCGCACGCGGAGGCCGTGCTCGGGCGGATGGGGCTGGGCCACCGCCTGCATCATTTTCCCCGCCAGCTCTCCACCGGCCAACAGCAGCGCGTGGCGGTGGCCCGTGCGCTGGCGAACCGGCCCAGGCTGGTCCTCGCCGACGAGCCGACGGGCAACCTCGACCGTCGGCATGCGCGGGAGGCCCTGACGCTCATCCGGGAAGTCTGCCGGGAGAACAACGCGGCGCTGTTGCTGGTGAGCCACGACGAGGAAGTGCTCGCCCAGTTTGAACAACGGCGGGACTTTGCGGAACTCAACCAAGCGATGAAGGAGACGGCGCCATGACCCTGCCGCTGATCATCTATCGTTCGCTGCGCCAGCACGCGCTCTCGACCGTCGTGACGGCGGGCAGCATCGCGCTGGCGTGCGGGTTGCTCATGAGCGTGTGGACGGTCAAGACGCAGTCCCAAGCGGCCTTCGCCTCGACGGGTTCGGCGTTCGACGCCGTGCTCGGCGCTCGCGGCTCCAAGCTCCAGCTGGTCCTCAACGCGATCTTCCACCTCGAGGCCTCGCCGGGCAACCTGGCCTACAGCGACTATCTGTTCATCAAGCGCCACCCGGCGGTGAAGACCGCGATCCCGATCGCGGTGGGGGACAACCTGCGCGGGTACCGGCTGGTGGGAACTCTGCCGGAGCTGTTCACGGACGTGGAGCTTGCCCCCGGAAAGAAGATCACGGTCCAGCCGGGCGGGCGTTTTTTTTCCGCGGACCCGGCGGCAAAGGAAGCGGTGGCGGGAAGCTTCGCAGCGGAGAAGCTGGGCTTGAAGCCGGGCGATACGTTTCATCCCTTCCACGGCCTGACGTACGATGAAAAGAACCAGCATGCGGAAACCTACACGGTGGCCGGCGTGCTGGCGCCAACGAACACCCCGATGGACCGCGTCATCTGGATCCCGCTGCGCGGACTGCAGACGATGAGCGGGCACGATCCCCGGGCGGCGACGGATGTGAGCGCGGTGCTCGTGCAGCTGCGGGCGCCGACGGCGGGTTTCATGCTCGACCTGATGTACAACAAGCAGGGCAACCGGCTGACGTTCGCCTATCCGGTGGGGACCATCATCGCGGAGCTGTTCAGCAAGATTTCCTGGTTTGACCGCGTGCTGGAGCTGGTCGCGTACCTGGTGGCGCTGGTGGCCGCGGGTTCGGTGCTGGCGAGCATTTATAACTCAATGAGCGCGCGGCAGCGGGATCTGGCCATCCTGCGGGCGCTCGGGGCGAGACGGCGGACGATTTTCGGGGCCGTCGTGAGCGAGGCGGCGGTGATTGGTGTGCTGGGCGCGCTGGCCGGCTATGTCATCTATTTTGTGCTGCTGGGCGTGGTCACGGGGATCATCCGCGCCCAGACGGGCGTCGTGCTGGAGGTCTGGCGCTGGCAGCCGGTGCTGGGCCTCTGTCCGCTGGCGATGGTCGCCCTGTGCGCGCTCGGCGGCGTGGTACCGGCGTTCAAGGCTTATCGCACGCCCGTCGCGCAGACACTGGCGCCGGTGTCGTGATCGGTCAGGGCCGATTTTGACGTCCCGTCTGATTGGCGAAAAATAAAAAGGGCGGAGATTTTCGTCTCCGCCCCTTGAGGGAGTGCGCTCGCGAGCAAGCGACAGATTAGAACTTCAGGGTGGTCGTGACGGTCCAGTTTGCGGTGGGAGCCAAGATCGGCACACCGACGCCTCCATCGATATATTTTTTACTGAAGATATTATCGATATTGAACTGGCTCACCAGCTTGTAGCCCGCGACCTCGTAAGGATACGAGATCAGGCCCTTCCAGACCAGGAAGTTGGAACTCGTGAGGCCGCCCTCATTCGGGTTCCAGTCCGCCGAACGGGACGCGATCGAGCGGGAGGCATAACGGGCGCCCAAGCCGAACGACAGGCCGTGGAACGTGCCGGCGGACAGCGTATATTTGCCGAAGAAGTTGGCCCGATATTCCGGCACATTCTCGATGCGATTGCCGAAGTAGATGTTATAGATGATATTCGTCGAACGCACGGAGGGATCGGCCAGCGTTTTCGCCGTCCAATACCACGAGGCGTTGGCGAGGAGCTGGAAGCTCCGCACCGGCGTCCAAATGACTTCAGCTTCCGTCCCCTCGATCCGGTTATGGGCCGTGGACCGCCAGCGGAAGGTGCGCTGGCCGGCCGGAATACCGGCGGTGTTGCCGTAGTTGAGGGAATCGACCGCCTGATGCTGGAGGTCTTCCACCAACTGATTGTTACGATCCGCCCGGAACAGGGAGAACGTGCCGACAATCCGGTTGTCATCCAGGGCCACCTTGGCGCCGATTTCGATGTTCTTGCCCACCTCGTTTGGAGCCAGCGTATTGGCGCCGTCATGAACCTCGGCCGCCGCGGCTTGCGCCAGCGTGGTGATGAGGGTCGTGCCGCCGTTGTAATACTTGAACGGGAAACCAGCCGGATTCGCCGCGAGGGCCGGATTGACCAGCGTGGCGAACACCGAGGCGCCCGTGGAGTCGACGAAGAGGCCGGTATTGTTGAAGCCGCCAAGCGGCGTCAGGTTGTTATACCGGAATGTCTGGCTGACCGAGGTGTAGAGATTCACGCCCTTCCTGATTTCGAAGGAGGCGCCGCCCATGTAGGAATTGCCCTTCTGGGTGAGGAAGTTCCCTAACGCATAGGAGGCGCTGTAGCCATACACCGTCTCGGGATACAGGGTGGTGTTGGTGCCGGCGTACACGGGAGGCGAGAACCACGGGAAGTTTCCGGTGAGGGCCTGGCCGGCCTGACGGTAGGTTTCCCGGCGATAACCGCCGAGGACCGTGAGACGATCCGACAGTGCGGTGCCCTGGTAGTTGAGATACCAGGCATTGTACTGGGTCGGATAACCATCGAGCGGGTTGGCCCAGCCGTCGAACAACTTGGAGTTCGGGGGCTGAACCTGGGCCGCGGGATCCCAGGTGGTGTAGACCTGCGTCGCGCTCAGGATATTGCCGAAACGATCCTTGAGGACCTGGAGGTTACCCGTGTTGCGGGTCGCATCCCCCGGGGTGAGGCTCGTGGCGGGGTTCGTCGTCGGGTAGTTGTAACCCGGGACGAGCTTGTAGTCGGGCGTGGCGTTGAGCGGCGTGGCATACTGCTGACGGAAGTTCTGCAGGGAATAGCCGAACAGGAACTTGCTCTTGACGCCGAAGGCATCGACGCTGGCCACCGCATCGATCTGGTGCGTCCGTGTCTTGCGGTTGTACATGGTCGCACTCCAGCCGCTGATGGCGCTAAACGTGGTGCCGTCCGCATTGGGATAATTGTTTCCCTCCTGATCGCTGAAGTTGGTCTGGTCCTGCGTCAGGTTGTAACGGATCGAGAACCAGCTGGACGGGGTCAACTCCAACGCGAACGTCGAGGTGGTCTGGTCGTTCTGATAGAAGGAACCGCGGTTCAGAAAGTTGAAGTGCTGATCATGAACCCGGTTGCCGTTGAGATCCGTGTAATAGGCGCCCCGCGAGACCGAGGTGTAGAGCGGCAGGAGGGGATCGCCTGCGACCACGCGACGATCGGCATTGTAGGCGCCGAGGTTCGCGAAGATCCGGGCTTGGTAGGCTGCGGTCGGATTGGTCGCTCCCGAGACCGCCGTACCGGCCGCGTTGATGAGCGCCTGCGAAGGAGCGGCATACGCCTGGAACCAGCCGCTGGGGAAGAGCCAGTCGCTGTTGTTGGCGTTGAAACGCTCTTGCAGGTAGATCGTGTTGGCGCTGAGCTTCAGCTTGCCGTTGGCAAACGGGTCAAACACGACCGACGGCGTGAGGTCGAAGCGCTTCTGGTACTCAAAGGAGCGCTGGCCCTGGCTGTTTTCCCAACCGGTCACGATGCGAATCGCGGCGGTCTTGGACAGCACGTGGTTTTCATCGATCAGCCCGCGGTTGGTGTTGTCGGAACCAAAGGTGTAGCTGATTTCCGTCGGGAGCTTGCCGAGGCTGGCGGTCTTGGTGATGTAGTTGATCACACCGCCGGGATAGCCCTGGCCGAAGAAGATCGCGGCGGGTCCCTTGATGATTTCAACCCGGTCCGTGTTATCGACGTTGAACTTCGTCGAATAGAGGAACACGCCGTCACGCAGGATGATGTTCACCGGGAATCCGCGGATCGTGAAGGTGCCCTGCGGGGTGGGATTGTTGGACGGACGCGTGACATTGAACCGCGGGTCACCCGACGTTCCGGCGGTGAAGCCGAGGATGTCGGTGAGGCTGCGCATGCCGGTGTCCCGGATGAACTCCGAGCTCACCACGGAAACGGACATCGGGATCTTCTGGATCTCCATGCCGATGCGGGTGGCCGTGGCGGAATTGGTCCGCAGGTAGCCATTATCCTTGTCGCTGGAGACTTCGTAAGGTGTGAGCAGGGTCACGCCCTCATCGGTCGCGAGCTGGCCGGTGCCGACCGGGGGTTTGGCCGCAACCGGGGCCGTCGCACCAGCGGTCGGAGCCGTGGCATTCGGACCCTCGTATTGGGCGAGCCGCTGCTCGAGTGCGGCGACCTCGTCCTGGAGTTTCTGCATATCATCCGCGCTTGCAGCCCGGAGTGCAGGATTAACAACCGCGGCCAACGCGGCCAAACAGGCAACCAGATACTTTCTGGTCCTGTGTAGTGGATAGCTGATTTCTGATTTCATTTCTTGTGGGGGGTGGTTTGTAGTTTCCGGTTTCGGGCGCGTGTGAATGCGCCCAAAACCGGGAAAGTAAAAACTGTAAAGAACGCGCAGTCGCAGACTGCGTAGGTGGGGGGGAGACAGACCCGGGGGGAGGTCAGTCGGAAACTGAGGAAAGAGCCCGAGAGTACTTTAGCAAGCGAGTCTTTTGACTCCTTGATGAAATTTCAGGCGATCAGCTGCTTGGATCCGGCCATGGTCACGAGCGTCGGGGCAATGGTGATACCGACGCGCCCGATGGCCTGCGGGTTTTCGATCCGCCAGACCAGGTGATCGACAACTTTGCGCACCAAAGTGGGGAGGTTGATGTCGAGCGCAGCCGGCAGATGGTCGAGATTATGGTAGATGACCGGATTATAATTTCCCAGCACGGCCTCAAAATCACGTTCCGATTTCAGACCGGCCTGTCGCATCGAGCGAAAGAATGAGCCGCAGAAATGATCCACGGGCATGTAGAGTCCGGTCGGGCGGGGCGTGGCCTGCATCATCCGGCGGACCAGGGTGTCGCTCTCCTCGTGCACCGGCGCGATTTCGAGATAACTGGTGCCCGGCCGGGTTTTGCCAAAAATGTGGTGCACAGTCAGGCCGAGTTCCTTGGCCCGTTCGGAGAATGATTTGGCGCGCCAGGCCACCGCCGAGTAGGCGGGATCCGTCGAAATCACGCCGAGGGTCTTGTGGCCGCGGCTGTGCAGGAAATCCGCGGCGAGCCGGCCGTTGAGGTCGTTGTCCGGTTCGACATAATCGCCGGTAAAACCGACAGTCCGCCGGGTCATGAACCAGACATAGGGCAGGGAAACCAGCTTCTGCATGCAGGCGGCCGAGGGTTCCATGCCTTGGATGATGACGCCGTCCACCTGGCGCTCGGCCAGCACGCGGGGCAGATCCTCGGGCGTGTCCGAAAACAGCACGCTCAGTTCGATGCGCTGCCGTTCGTTGGACGGCTGAATGTGCAGCAATTGGTCCTGAAACCAGTTGTGGGTGGAGGTTTTCTTCGCGCCCACGAACCAGACGGCGATCTTCTTGGGCGTGGCGAGGCGCGACTTCGGCCCGCGGCGCCGGTGCAGGGGTGTGGGCACATAGTTGACCGCGGTCATCACCGCCTGTACGCGGGCTAGCCGGTCGGGTGCAACCAGATGCGGCTGATTGATGACGCGGGAGACAGTGGCAGGGGAGACCTTGGCCCGTTGGGCGATATCGGCAATGAGCATGACGGGGGGTAAGCCGTGAAAGTTTCAGAAAACAACTCTGAAAATCAGGCGCCTCCGTCAAGTAGTATTCAGAAAATGGCCGGTCCGGCCGGCCTGCACCCCGCTACCGCTTTTTAGCGCGGCGGAGAGCCCGCTGCCAGGCGCCGGCGTATTCTTTGCGTGCGCGGATGGCATCCCGCCAGGGCAGGGGATTCGTGCTCACATGGTAGCCGTGGCTCATGCCCAGTTCGGGACACGTCCAGAGTTCGCCACGCGGTTCCGGACCCTGGAGCCAGAGGGTGAAGAGGTCCTCGACAAACGCCAGGTAATCCTTGAATTCCGGGGTGAGCTTTCCACGGCCATTGGTCACGGGAATCTGGCAATGCTGGCTGTTGAACGGCCGCAGGTGAAAGAGGTGGGATTGCTGGATGAGCTTGGGCCACGCCAGCAGACGGGCGGAGTAGAACTGGGGCAAGATGTGCTTGGAGACGGCGAAGTGGGAGTGATCCCAAGTCACGGGCATGAGCCGGCCCGTGGCCCGCTGGAAAAGCCGGGCGATTTCATCGAATTTCTCCGGGGTCTCGGTTGCGGTGTCGCGGTGGGTTTCGATGTGCACGGCGACCCCGAGTTCGTCGGACATCCGGATCAGCTTGACGGCCAGTTTGGCCGCCACCGCCGGCGGCGTGTCATGGTCGAGCAACTGCACGTTCATGTAGTGGCCGCCGAGGTCGCGCTGGGCGATGATTTGCTTGCGCGCCTTGACCACGTTGGAGCCGTCGAACCCGCCCATCATCACCAGCCCCAGTTTCTTCGCGATGGCCTGCGCTTCCGGGTTGATGTACGTGGCCACGCCGTCGAATCCGGCGGCCTTGATCGCCTTCATTTTACGCTCCAGCGACCATTCGCGCTTCGCGCTGGGATAGTGCACCATCGACCACGGGGTGGCGCATTGAATGAGGCGGGGAGGGGCGTTCTTTTTCGGAGTTTTCATGGGGTGAAATTTCAGGGAAAATGCTGATTGAAATGCTGAATGAAGCAGATTCATGCTGAACACCCTCTCCCGCTCGATACAATCCCATTTATGGTCTCCCAACTGGCAAACCGCCGTGGCTTTTTGGTTTTGATGCTGGTCATGGCGCAGGGAGCGGCGGGGTGGGCGCAGAGCCAGCAAAGCGCTTGCGCAGTATCGCTTACGGATGCGGACATCACCCGCCGGTTCTTGGAGCGGAGGGAGGCGGTCCTCGCGCAGGCGATCGGCACGATCGACCCGGCGGACCCAACCAAGGGAGGCTATCTCGAGGTGGCGGCGGCCCTGCAAAAAGGCGTGAAGCGCGAGGCGGCGCTCGCGCGCCTCGCGGTGATCAACCGGCCAACGCCCAACGCCAACATGTTCTGGGCGTACCCCATGGCCGCGGTGATGACCGCGGGGCGCGCGGGCCTGGATGACAAGGCCTGGGCGCGCATCCAAGAGTTGTGGCGGACCTATTGGCCGAACCGCGGCGACACGGAGAACCACTGGGCAATGTCGTACGCCAGTCTCTACCTTGCAGCACAGACCTGCCCGGAGGCGGGCCCCGGGCAGTGGTTCAACGGCCGCTCCTCCGCGGAGAACCTCGCCGAGGCGAAGGCTTACCTTGAACATTGGATGTGGGTGACCACCAATTTCGGCCAGGGCGAGTACGACTCGCCGAGCTACATCCAGGAGTACCTCATCCCGATGGGCCTGCTTGCGGGCTGGGCCAAGGATGAAGTGCTCCGCCAGAAAGCCCGCATGATGCTCGACTACCTCATCTATGACTATGCGGTCGAGAGCGTGGAGGGAAATTACGGCGGTGCGCATAGCCGCGTGTATCCGAGGCAGATCGTCGCGCCCGGCCAGGCCCCCATTGCGGCCATCAGCTGGCTGCTGTTCGGTTACCACCAGCAGGCGGGCGACCCGGCGAACACAATCCTGGCGATGAGCGGCTATGTTCCGCCGCCCATTCTCGAGCGCATTGCGCGTGACGAGGTCCACCGGCCCTACGTGGAGCGGGAGCTCAAGCGCACCCGCTGGCGCATGCGCAACGCCGGGCCCCACTCCTTCGTCATCGGCGACAAGCGCACGGTCCCGGTTTATAAATACAGCTACGTCGACCGCGACTTCGTGCTTGGCTCGACCCAGGGTGGGCTGCTCCAGCCCATCCAGCAGCAGACCTGGAGCCTCGACTGGCGCTCGGACAAACCGGTGGCCACGGCCGCCAACACCTTCTTCGGCACGCAGCCCTATTCGTCGCCGTACGAGGGCACGATGTTCTTCGGCGGTGACTGGGACACGGTCTCCGACCTGATCGCGCGCTCCAAGGCGGACTACGATTCCGAGGACAAGCTGCCCGGTGGCTCGCCCTACGAGCAGGTCTTCCAGCAGGGCGCGGCACTCATCGCGCTCTATGACATGCCGGCGGGCAACCGCTTCAGTCACGTGACAACGTTCTTCTCGCGCGACCTTGAGCACACCACCGAGGACCCTTCCGGCTGGATCTTCGCGCAGGGCGGCCCGGTCTATATTGCGTACCGGCCGTTTGCCGCCGGCGTCTGGAAGCCCAACGACTGGACCCACTTGCTCGGCAACGACGCCAAGGGCTTCATCGGCTCCGGCTTTGCGCAGTGGGGCCTCGGCAGCCGGTGCTACGTGAGCGACGCCCTGCGCAACGGCTATGTCGTGCAGGTGGCCCCGGTCCGCGCCTATGCGTCGTTCGCGGCCTTCCAGGCGGCGGTCCGGTCGCTGCCCCTCACGTTCTCGACCCAGGCCGCGCCCGAGGCCACCTTCACCACGCTTGATGGCAGCGTGCTCCACGTGCGCTACGACGAGCCGCCCACGGTCAACGGCGCGACGCCGGATTACGACCACTGGCCGCTCTTCGACAGCCCGTTTGCCCATGAGGAACGGGGTAGCCAGCGCCTGGAAATCCGCCAGGGCGGAGAGCGTTACCTCCTCGATTTCACCAAGCCGCTCATCCAGGAAACCGCCGTGTCCTGTCCCCAGCCATGAAATCCCCGGCCGCCTTCTTCCTTGCCTTGCTGCTCGCCGGCGTGTCGAGCCTGGCGGCCGACACCCCACCGGCCCACCGCCTATACGCGGCGGTTGCGATGACCAAGGCGCAGAAAAACAGCGCGACGCCGACGGACTCCGGGCTCTACCAGCGCGATGAGCACGGCGAGTGGTCCTACTTCGGCCCGCGTGTGCTGGGCATCGCCAGCCTGGCCGTCCAGCCCGGCAGCCATGGCCAGGTGATCCTGGTCGCGATCGCCGACGGCGTGCTCCGCAGCATGGACGGCGGCCGGACCTGGCGGAAGACCACCGGCTGGGACGTGGCCGATGTGCGCTCGTTCGCCTTTGATCCCGCTGACGCGAACCGGGTGTATGCGTCCACTTGCTGGGGGCCATTGCGCTCCACCGATGGCGGGGCTACGTGGAGCCTCGCCCAGGCGGGCCTGACCCAGCTCTACTGCCAAGCCGTCGCGGCCGACGCGGAAAAGCCCGGTCGCGTGCTGCTCGGAACCGAGGACGGCATCTACCGCTCCACGGACGCGGCGAAGACCTGGGCCCGCACGGAATTTCCGCCCGTCTCGGTGCTGCGCATCGCCCAAAGCCCAGCCGACCCGCACCTCCTGCTCGCCGGGACGCAGGGCCGCGGGGCGTGGCTGTCCCGCGACAGCGGCGCGACCTGGACCGCGGTCGATCCGGCCACCGGCACATCGAACCTTTATGCCGCGGCCCTCGATCCGCGTGACGTACACCGGCTGGCAGTGGGCGGTTGGGGCGTGGGCGTGCGGGTCTCGGCCGATGGCGGCGCGACCTGGACCGACCGCACGGCGGGCCTGCCGGTGAAGAACATCTTCGTGCTGGCCTTCGACCCGGACGTGCCGGGCCGCCTGCTGGCGTCGACCTTCGAGGAAGGCACGTTCTATACGGACGATTTCGGCCGGACCTGGCATTCCGCCGGCCTGGACGGCGCCTATGTTTTCGACCTGATCTTTGTCCCGACCGCGCGCTGAGCCACGCCTCCCTCCTTTTCCCCGTGCCTGCAAACCCCTTCGTCAACTCCGCCTCGTGGATTTGGTCCGCCGAGGGATCCCATTCCGCGCCGCCGCCCGAGGCGTCCACGCCCTCGCACTATCAGGTGCGCTATTTCCGTCGCACCTTTGACGTCGCCGATCCCGCGGCCGCGGTACTGACCGTGCATGTGTCGGGCGACAGCCGCTATCTGTTTTACTGCAATGGCACGCTGATCGGCCGCGGCCCGGCGAAGGGGGATGTGAATCATCATTTCTACGAGACCTTCGACCTCGCGCCGCACCTGCGCCGCGGCCGCAACGTCCTCGCGGCCCTGGTGCTCGACATGTCCCGGGTCGCGCACCGGCCCGCGCTGCTCGGCCCGCCGTGCTCCGTGATGACGTACACGGGCGGGTTTGTCCTCGAGGGCGCGCTCCAGACCTGGTCGGGTGAAACGCTCACGGACCTGCGCACGGATGCGACCTGGAAGGTCGCCGTCGACAAGGCGCACCGGTTCCAGAACGAGCACACCACGTTCGAGGGCTACCTGGGTTATTTTGAGCACCGCGTCTCGAGCCTGATCCCGGCGGGCTGGAATACGCCCGGGTTTGACGACGCGGCGTGGCCGGCGGCGCATGTGCTGTTCAAGGCCGAGCTGCTGGAGAACCGCCGCGATCCCGCCAGCCCCTACGGCCTGCTGCCGCGTATGGTGCCGATGCTCGAGGAAGGGGCGCCGGAGGTGTTCGAGGATGCGTTTCTCGCTGGCGGCGCACCCGTCTCCGCGCCCTGGAAGGCATTGCTGGAGCAGGGCATCGCACTGACCCTGCCGGCCCATGAAACGGTCACCCTGGTGCTCGACGTGACGGAACTGACCACGGCCTTTCCCCATCTCGAGGTCACGGGCGGCGCGGGCAGCGTGATCCGCCTGACCTACGCCGAGGCGTTGCGCCTGCCCTGGAGCACGCCGGGGGCGAAGCTGCTGGGCAAGCAGCAGCCGCTCGCGAACCTGGCCTCGCATTTTGCCGACGAAAGCAGCGGCTGGACCTTTGACCGCCGCGGCCGGGTCACCGGCTGGGGCGACATCTGGGAGCCGTCGGGCGGAGCGGAGATATTCGAACCGCTGCACTGGCGCGCGTTCCGCTACATCGGCCTCGAGCTCAAGGTCGGCGCCGCGCCGCTCACCCTGCGCGCGGTGAAGCACCGGTTCACGGCCTATCCCTACCGCATCACCGCCACGTTCAGCTCCTCGGACCCGTCGCTCGACCGGATCTGGCAGGTCGGCCTCCACACGATGCGGATGTGCTCGCACGAGACCTTCGAGGACTGCCCGCACTATGAGCAGATGCAGTACGCGGGGGACACGATGATCACCTCGAAGCTCGGCATGCTCACCACGGGCGATTACCGGCTGAGCCGCCAGGCGCTGTATCATTTCGACTGGTCGCGGTTGTCCGACGGCCTCACGCAGGCGCGGTTTCCCTCGCGGCTCGTGCAGATCATCCCGGCCTGGAGCATCCACTGGATCACCAACATCAAGGACTACTTCTATTGCACGGGCGACCACGCGACCGTGCGGGACCTGCTGCCCGGGATCCGCGCCGTGCTTGACTGGTACCGCCGCCACACGGACGACGACGGCCTGCCGGCCCGGCTGCCGTTCTGGAACATCACCGACTGGTGCCCGTGGTGGCCGCGCGGTGTGGTGCCGGGCGCCGATACCGGCCCGACCTGCATCGACTCCGCGCAGTACATCAACGCCCTCGACGAGGCCGCACTGCTCCTCCGTCATTTTGACGGCGTGGCCGAGGCCGAGGCACTTGCGCGCGAGGCCCAGGACCTGCGCGGCAAGGCGCATGCGCGCTTCTGGTCCGAGACGGAGGGACTTTATTTCGACCGGCCCGGCGGGCCGGAAGTCAGCCAGTACGGCAACGCCTGGGCGATCGTGGCCGGCCTCGCCGGCGAACGGGAGCGGGCGATCATCCTGCGCCGTTTCCCAAACGACGAGAAACTCGCGCCGGGCTCGTTCTTCTGGCTGCACACCGGCTTCGCCGCGCTGGCGAAGTGCGGCCGCGCGGACGACATGCCGAAACATCTCGGCCCGTGGCACGAGTCCATCGGCTACGGCCTCTCGACCTTCGTGGAGGAAAACAGCTACTGGCGCTCGCTGTGCCATGCCTGGAGCGCGCATCCCGTGCTCGAGTTCCAGCAGCGCATCCTCGGGGTCACCGCGACGGAGCCCGGCTTTGCCAAGGTCCGGGTCGCGCCGAACCGCTGCGGGCTCACCCACGCCGCCGGCAGCGTGTGCACCCCGCACGGCCTCATCGAGGTCGCCTGGCGCGTGGCGGACGGAAAATTCCGGCTGAAGGTCGCCGCCCCCGCGGGCGTCGAAGTGACCGTTGCGGCGCCGGGCGGCGCCGTCCGCACCGTGGCCGGCGGGAAATTCGAGGAGGCGTTCGCCCTCGCATGAGCACCCTCCGGCTCCAGCACGAGACCGGCCGCGCGGTGACCGTCCTGGCGGACGAGCGCGTCCTTTGCCGCTATGTGTATGTCTCGGCGGAGGAGCGGAAGGAATCGCCCCGCCCGTATTTCCATCCGGTCAACTCGCTCGCGGGCGACACGCTCACCAACTTCCGCCCGAACGACCACCCGTGGCACCACGGGCTCTCGTTCACCCTGACCAATGTCTCCGGCCATAATTTCTGGGGCGGACCCACGTGCCGCCGCGAGGATGGCTACAAATGGCGCGACGACCACGGGGAGCAGCGCCATGTGGCGTGGACGAAGCTCGCGGCCGAAGGCGCGACTGCCGTGCTGGCGCACACGCTGGAGTGGCGCACGCCGCAGGAAGTGGTCTTTCACGAGGAGCGTTCGGTGGAGATCGGGCTGGAGGCGGGACGGAAGGCCTGGTCGCTCCGCTGGCGCACCCGGCTCCGCAATGTCACCGGCCGCGGGCTGGCGCTGGGCAATCCCCATTCGTCGGGCGGCCTGCCCGGCTCGCACTACACCGGGCTGCAATTCCGCGGCGCCCGGGCCCTGCTCGACGACCATCTTGATCCGACCATCAAAATCACGGCCGACGGCGGACTCGAGGGCGACAAGGCGGTGCATGGCGCGCCGGCCGGCTGGATGGAGTGGCATGCGCAATCCGACACGACCCTGAACCGCACGGTCATCCGCTTTGCCAACCAGGGCGGTCCGCTGCACTGGTTTGTCCGCCGCAATTATCCGCTCGCGGCCTTTCCCGTGCAGTTCGACCAGGACCTCGGCCTGGCCGCGGGGGCCGAACTGGCCGTTGACCACACCTTGACCTTCACCTCGCCATGACCATCAACCGGAAGGAATTTCTCCGCCAGGTGGGCCTCGGCGCCTTCGGCGCGCTCGCCGCCCCCGCGCTGCTTGCCCGCGAAACCGCCATCGCCCCGCCCGTGGCCCTGCCGGCCTTCGATGGGCAAAAACCCGAGGATTTCTGGCGCGCGGTGCGGGCGCAGTACGCCTCGCTCGATCCCACGCTGGTCTATTTCAACACCGGCGGCCTCGGCCCGGCCTCCACTCCCGTGCTCAACGCCTTCACGCGGGTGATGCTGGAGCGGCAGAAGGAATCCGACACCGGCCATGAGCAGTTTGCCCCCGCCCGCAAGGTCGCAGCGCGCTTCTTCCAGGCGCAGCCCGAGGAAATCTGCCTCACCCGCAACACCACGGAGGGCACCTCGATCGTGGCGTCCGGCCTGAGGCTGGCAGCGGGCGACGAGGTGATCATTGATTCCCATGCGCACCCGGGCGGCTCGATCCCCTGGTACAACCAGCACAAGATCCGGGGCGTCGTCGTGAAGGTGTTCGAACCCGATCCTGCGGGCCCCGACGGCAACCTGGAGCGCATCCGCGCCCTGATCACGGCGCGCACGAAGGTGATCCAGATCAGCCATGTGACTTCGCCCACGGGCATCATCCTGCCGGCGGCCGCGATCGGCCGGCTGGCGCACGAGCACGGCGCGTGGTTTCACATCGACGGGGCGCAGTCCGGCGGGATGTTCCCGTTCGCGGTGCGCGACCTCGGGTGCGACTCCTATGCCACGAGCGGACACAAGTGGCTGGGCGGGCCCCACGAGACGGGCATTTTTTTCATCCGCCGTGAGCGCCTGGATGACGTCGCGCCCTCCGGGATCGGCGCCTACTCCGGTTCGCTCCCGCACCTGCCGGGCGAGCTCACCTACACGCCGTCGGCCGTCCGCTACGAATACGGCACGCGGAATGCCGCAAGCGTGGTTGCGCTGGCGGAGGCGCTGAAGTTCCAGGAAGCGATCGGGCGCGAGCGCATTGCCGACCGCGGCCGCACGCTGGCGGCGCACCTGCGCCGGGGCCTGGAGAAGATTCCCGGCGTGGAAATCCTGACGCCGGCCGAGGCCGGCCTCTCGGGCTCGATCCTCACGTTTCACACCCCGAAGCTCGGCTATGAAAAAATGTTCGGCAAACTGTGGAAGGATTACCGCCTGCGCTGCCGGCCGGTGGACGAGCAGGGCCTGGATGCCGTGCGCGTGTCGCTCCACGTCTTCAATTTTCCCGACGAGTGCGACCACCTGGTCGGCGCCGTCGGCGAAATCCTGAAAAAGACCTGAGCATGCGAGCCCGTTCCGTTTGCCCGGCGGCGAGCCCGCCCTGCCCCGGCGAACGGGCCGGTCCGCGCCGCGCGGATTGATTCAACTTTGCCATCCAACCTCACTCGCATGCCTACCAGGAATATCACCCTCGCCCTGCTCGGCTGGTGCGCGGCTTTGGCCGTGTCACTGGCGGCGGCCGCCCCGCTGCACGATCTCTATATTTGCGCCTCCAACAGCCGCGGCACCCGCGTGATCGGCTTCAAGGACACCAGCCTCAACGGGGTTTACCGCCGCGAAGCCGATGGCAGTTTCACGCACCTCGGGCTGAACCATCCGATGACACTGTCCGTGACCTTCGACCCGCGCGATGCGCGGCTGTTTTATGTGGCGAGCCTGAGCGGCATCCTGCGCACGCCGGACGGCGGCCAGACGTGGCGCGTCGCCACGGATTGGGATGTGACGGAGCCCAAGTCGGTGGTCGTCGATCCCAATGATCCCGACACCGTGTACGCGGGCGTGCCGGACGGTTTCATCGTTTCCCGTGACCGGGGTCTCACCTGGGTGCGCGCGGAACGCGGCCTGCCGGAACGCGGCAAGTACACGCAGGTCGTCCAGGTCGACCGGACGCACGCGGGACGCGTGCTGATCGGCTGCGAGACCGGCATTTATCTCACCGAAGACGGGGCGAAATCCTGGCGGCACGTGTTCACCTGCGCCGCGACCGTCGAGGATCTCCAGCAGTCGCCCCATGACCCTTTGTTCTGGCTGGCGGTGACGCAGGCGGACGGCGCGCTCCAATCGCGCGATGGCGGGTTTTCCTGGACGAAGCTCGCCGGCGTGCCGGCGGAACATGCCCTCTACAACGTGGCCTTTGACGCGCTCAACCCGCAACGCCTCGCCCTCGCGAGCTGGACCTACGGGCTGCTGACGAGCGAGGACGGCGGACGCACCTGGGTGGAGCGCAACGCCGGGCTGCCGGTGCCGCACCGGGTCTGGCGCACGGCGATCGACCCGGACACGGGCCGGCTCTATGCGGCGGTCCTCGATCAGGCGCTCTTCGTCTCCGATGATTTCGGCCGGACCTGGAAAGCCGGCGGCATGGAAGGGTCCCGGATCACGGGTTTCACCTTCGTGCCCAGGGCCGCCCGCTAACCCGAACCATTTCCGACATGAAAAAATTCATTTCCCTGCTCGCGCTGGCGGCCCTGCTGGCCGGCCCGACGTTCGCGCAGCCGGCCTATAGCGGCCCCATGCCCGTGCCACCGTCGGACACGCGGACCGATGCCCTGCGGCGGGCCTACCTGGACCGCGTGAAGGAGGTCCTCGTCTGGTACTCGGCGACGGCGAAGCCCGACAAACCCGAGACCATCGGCACCGGCCAGATCGTGGCCAAGCTCGCCCTGCACCAGGATGCCGGCCTGGTGTCCCAGCGCATCATCGAGCTGATGAAGCAGCCGCAGACCGGGGACATGTTCTGGATGTTTCCGTGGGCCGCGATCTCCTTCCTGGGCCGCGATCAGCTCTCCGCCGAGGCGAAGGCCGCGATCCGCGACGCCTGGCGCACCTATTTTCCCATGCGCGGGGACACCGAGAATCACTGGGCGATGTATTACTCCTCGCTGTTCCTGATGTCGGAACTTTATCCGGATGACCCGGCGGGCAGCTGGTTTACGGGCAAGAGCTCGGCGGAAAACCGGGCGGAAGCAAAGGGCTACCTGATCCACTGGATGGATCTCGCCACGACGATCGGGCAGGGCGAATACAACCCGACCCACTACATCGGCGAATACGCGATCCCGATGCTATACCTCGCGACCTGGTCGAAGGATCCCGAGATGAAGATCCGCGGTCACATGATGCTCGACTGGCTGATGGCCGAACTGGCGGACAACACGCTGAACGGCGTGCTGCGCGGTCCTAACGCCCGCACCACCGAGGAGTCGGTGCTCGAGCGCTGGAACGGGCTGTCCTCCTTCTTCAGCTGGACGATGTTCGGCAACACCCCGCCGCCCGCCGCCTACGGCGGGTTTGGCATCTTCTTCGCCGGGGCCGCGGAAAACTACCAGCTGCCCGAGGTGATCTACCACATCGCGGTGGACCGCAGCCAGGATTACATTCAGCGCGACCTCAAGCGCACCCGCCGCCGCTGGCGCTACAGCGACCAGTTCATGCCGCCGGTTTATAAGACCAGTTACATGCGCCGGGACTACGCGGTGGGTTCCTACCAGGGCGGCCAGTCCGATCCCATCCAGACGCATGTATGGGACGTGACGTGGGCCGTGCCGGATCCGCGCGGGGTGCATAACACCCTGTTTTCGATGCATCCCTATGCCTCGACCGAGGTGCTGCAGATGTACTTCACGGAGCAGCCCGACGGCTTGATCGACTCGCTCTCGGGCCAGGGGAAACCGTCCTTCGGCGTGCCCGACAAGATCCTCGGCGCCTCGCCTTATGAGCGCGTTTTCCAGGATCTCGACACGGTGGTCGCGCTCTACGACATCCCGCCCGGCACGTCGTATCCCCGGATCAACGGCTTTTTCTCGAAGGACCTGACCCAGATCACCGAGGACAAGTCCGGCTGGATCTTCGTGCAGGGCGGCCACACCTACCTGGCGTACCGGCCGCTCGCGCCGTTCCATTGGGAGCACCTGCTGGGCTACCGCCAGCTGCCCTCGGCGCATGGCTACAAATGGGAGCGCGTCGACAAGGGCGAGCAGGGCGACAAGCTGCTCGTTAGTGAACACCTCAAGAACGGCACGATCGTGCAGGCGGCGAGCGCGGATGAGTTCAAGAGCTTCGCGGCGTTCCAGGCCGCGATCAACGCCCTGCCGCTGGAGTTCCGGCTCGAACCGGTGCCGGTGGTAAAACTCACCACGCTGCGCGGCAAGCAGGTCACGTTCACCTACGGCCAGGCGCCGGTCGTGGACGGCGCGCCGCTTGATTACACGAAATGGAAGCTGTTCGAGGGCCTTTACCTCAATGCCGAGAAAGGTTCGCGCCGGCTGACGATCACGCACGGCCAGCTGAAGCGTGTGCTCGATTTCAACACGCTCACCATCACCGACTCCGTCACGCCCTGATCCCTTATGACCCGAACGAACCATTTTTCGCCCGGCTGGGCCGCGGGACTCCGGCTCTTGGCGCTCCTGGCCCTGCCGGCCGCCGGCCGGCCGCTCGCCGCCGCGGCCCCGGCTGATTTCTATCTCTGTGCCGCGCTGAACAAGGGCTACGTGACCGGCTCGAAGATCACCACGCTCAGCGGCCTGTTCAGGCGGGACGGGACCGGAGCCTGGCAGCACATCGGCTACAACGACCTCAGCATTGCGGCGGCCGCGTTTGACCCGCGCGATCCCAAGGTGATTTACACCGCCGCGCTGAACGGCTGCTGGCGCAGCCTCGATGGCGGCAAGACGTGGCGCCAGACCAACGGCTGGGACATCACCGAGGGCCGCGACGTGGCCGTGGATCCCCATTCCCCCGATCACGTTTACCTGGCCCTGCCCGACGGCGTCGCGGTTTCCGCCGACCGGGCGCAGACGTGGGTGCGCCGGGAAAACGGCCTGCCGGACCGCGGCAAGTACACGCAGACGATCAAGGTCGACCGCGCGCACGCCGGCCGCGTGCTCGCCGGCTGCGAGTCTGGAATCTACCTGACGGAGAACGGGGCGAAGTCCTGGCGGCGCGTGCTGCCGACCGCCGCGACAGTGGACGACATCCAGCAGGCGTGGAACGATCCCAGGCAATGGGCGGCCGTGACGCAGAGCGACGGTGCCTGGGCCTCGATCGACGGCGGCGTGACGTGGAAGCGGTTCCCCGGCGTGCCCGCGGATCACGCCCTCTACAACCTCACGTTCGATCCCACGAACCAGCGTCGCCTCGCCATTGCCAGCTGGCATTACGGCGTGCTCACGACCGAGGACAGCGGCGCGACGTGGACCTCCCGCAACGCCGGCCTGCCGGAACCGCACCGCGTGGCGCGCGTGGGCGTCGACCCGGACACCGGCCGGCTGTACGCGAGTGTCGTCAACGATTCGCTCTACACGTCCGATGATTTCGGCCGCACCTGGCGGCGCAGCGCCCTCGAGGGCTCGGTCATCAATAATTTCATCACCGTGCCCGGCCCGGCGAAGTAACCGGGCCCTTCTCCGCCATGAAAACCAAATTTTTCCCCGCCCTCGTCCTCAGCATTGCGGCGGCCGTTTCCATGCGGGCGCAACCGTCCTTTGCCGGACCGATGCCGTCGCCCGCGGTCGAGCCGGACGCCGATGTGCGCCGGGAAGCCTACCACCAGCGGATCAATGAGGTCCTCCACTGGTACAGCGCGCAGGCCAAACCCGGCGTGCCCTACGGCCGCGAGGTCATCCTCGCCAAGCTGGCCCTGCGCGAGGACCGCGCGGAGGTCTCCCGCAGCGTGATCACCTACATGAAGGATCCCGGGACAGGCCCGTTCTGGATGTTTCCCGTCGTGGCCATGTCGCTGCTGGGCCAGGACCAGCTGACGCCCGCGGCCAAGCAGGCGCTCCGCGACATGTGGCGCACGACCTACCAGGTGCGCGGCGACACCGAGAACCACTGGGCGATGTACTACATCTCACTCTACCTGATCTCGGAGCTTTACCCGAACGAGCCGGCCGAGACCTGGTACACGGGCAAGAGCTCCGCGGAGAACCTCGCCGAGGCGCGGGAATACCTGATCCATTGGATGGACCTGGCGACGACGGTCGGGCAGGGCGAGTTCAACCCGACCGGCTACATTGCCGAGTACGCCGTGCCGCTCAGCTATTTATCCACGTGGGCCAAGGATCCGGCGATGCGCCTGCGCGGCCACATGATGCTCGACCTGCTGTTCTCCGAACTCGCCGAAAACTCGCTCAACGGGATGCTGCGTGGGCCCAACGCCCGCACCGATGAAGGCAACGTCATCGAGCGCTGGAATGCCATCACGTCCTATTTCAACTGGCTCCTCTTCGGCAACACGGTGCCGCCGGCGGGCTACGGCGGCTTCGGCATGTTTTTCGCCCTTGCCGCGAAAAACTACGACGTGCCGGAGGTGATGTACCGCATCGCCGTGGACCGGGATCGCGACTTCGTCGCCCGGGACCTCAAGCGCACGCGGCGCCGGTGGCGCCTGAGCGACCAGCTCATGCCGCCGATCTACAAGACCAGCTACATGCGCAAGGACTACGCGGCCGGTTCCTACCAGGGCGGACTGGCGGATCCCATCCAGACGCATGTGTGGGATGTGACGTGGGCCGTGCCGGATCCGCGCGGTGTGCACAACACGATGTTCTCGCTGCACCCTTACTCGTCGAACGACTCGATGCAGATGTACTTTTCGACCTTTCCGGAGCCGATGATCCCCAACCTCGCGGTCGAGGGAAAGCCGAGCTACGATACGCCCACCAAGGTCGTCGGGAGCTCGCCGTATGAGCGCGTGTTCCAGGATCGCGACACGGTGATCGCGCTCTATGACATCCCGCCGGGCACGCGCTTTCCGCAGATCAACGGGTTCTTCTCGAAGGACCTCGTCAATCTCACTGAGGACAAGTCCGGCTGGATTTTCGCCCAAGGCGGGAACACCTACCTCGCCTACCGGCCGCTCGCCGCGTACAAGTGGATCCCGTATCTGCACCGGAACGGCGGCTGGGCCAAGGAGGAGAAAAACCTCGGCGGCCAGCTGCTCGTCAGCGAATTCCTCAAAAACGGCACGATCGTGCAGGCGGCGAGCGCGGATGAGTTCAGGAGCTTCGCGGCCTTCCAGGCCGCGATCAACTCGCTGCCGCTCGAGTTCAAGCTCGAGCCCGTGCCTGTCGTGAAAATGACCACGCTCCGCGGCACCCGGGTGGTGTTCACCTACGGCCAGGCGCCGCTGGTCAATGGCGCCCGGCTGGATTACTCGAAGTGGAAACTCTTCGAGAGTCCCTATCTCAACGCCGAGAAGGGCTCGCGCCGGATCACGATCTCCTACGGCCGAATGCAACGCGTGCTGGACTTCAGCGTGCCGTCGATCACCGAAAGCGCCACGCCCACGCCCTGAGGATTGAAGCTCGAAGCGCGATACCCTAAATCCGAAATCCTGAACCTTGGTGTAGTGCTTCGAATTTCTCGTTTCGCATTTATCCCCTATGCCCGCCCACCTCACGGTTCACGCCGATGCCCCCGGCCCGGTCATTGACCGGCATATTTTCGGCCACTTCGCCGAGCATCTGGGCCGCTGCATTTACGACGGCCTCTGGGTTGGGGAGAATTCCCCGGTGCCCAATGTCCGCGGCTGGCGGAGCGACCTTGTGGCGGCCCTGAAGCAGATCCGTGTGCCCAACCTGCGCTGGCCGGGCGGCTGCTTTGCCGACGACTACCACTGGCGGGATGGCATCGGTCCGCGGGAAAAGCGCCCGCGCCGCGTCAACGCCCACTGGGGCGGCGTGGTCGAGAGCAACGCCGTGGGCACCCATGAGTTCCTCGACCTGTGCGAGCAGCTCGGCTGCGAACCGTACCTCGCCGGCAACGTCGGCAGCGGCTCCCCGCGCGAGCTGCGCGACTGGGTGGAGTACTGCAACGCCCCCGCCGGCACGCTCGCCGACGAACGCGCGGCCAACGGCCGGCGCGAACCATGGAAGGTCCGCCTCTGGGGCGTGGGCAACGAGACCTGGGGCTGCGGGGGCAACATGACCGCTGAGTACTATGCCGGCGAGTACCGCCGCTTCGCGACCTACGTGCGCGACTTTCCCGGTGCACCGCTCTACCGGGTGGGCAGCGGCGCGCGCAACGACGACTTCCACTGGACCGAGGTCATGATGCGCGAGGCCTTCAAGGGCCCGCTGGGCGGCCCGATGCTGCAGGGGCTGTCCGTCCATTATTACACGGTGCTGGGGGACTGGCCGCCGAGCCACCCGGCCACCGGGTTCGATCACCACGCGTGGAAGTCCGTCATGGCGGAGGGCTGGAAGATGGAGGCCATCGTTCGCGGCCATCGCGCGGTGATGGACCGGTATGATGCGAAGGGCCTCACCGCCTTGGTCGTCGACGAATGGGGCGCTTGGTACGCCGTCGAGCCCGGCACGAACCCGGGGTTTCTCTACCAGCAGCAGACGATCCGCGACGCGGTCCTCGCCGCGCTCACGCTCAACATCTTCATCAACCATTGCGAGCGCGTGCGCATCGCCAACCTCGCGCAGATCGTCAACGTGCTCCAGGCCGTGGCGCTTACCGAGGAGGGCGGCGGCCGGCTGGTGCTTACGCCGACCTGGGACGTGCTGGCCCTCTATGCCGCGCACCAAGGCGCGAACCGCCTGGGCGTGGACAACGATACCCCTTCCGGCACGCACGGGGGACTCGACTATCCCGGCGTGTCGGCGACGGCCTCGCTCGCGACCGACGGCGCCGTGAACGTCACGCTCTGCAACACGGACCCCGCGGCCCCGGCCGAAATCACGCTGGCGCTCAAGGGCCGTCTGCCGGTGCTGGCCGGGGCCCGCGTGCTCAGCACGCCGGTGCTGACGACGTGCAACACCTTCGACCAGCCGCGGGCGGTCACAACCCGGCCGTTTGACGGCGTGCGCGTCCACGGCGGCCAGGTGCAATTCTCCCTGCCGCCCGGCTCCGTGGCGGCCCTGCATTTCTCATGAATTACGTTTCCGCCCTGCCGCTCAACCAGGTTCGTTTCACCCGCGGTTTCCTCGCCGAGCGCGCCCGCCTCGTGCGCGACGTGGTCATCCCGTACCAGTGGGAGGCCCTGAACGACCGCGTGGCCGGGGCGGAGCCCAGCGGCTGCGTGCATAATTTCCAGGTCGCCGCCGGCGAGAAGCCGGGAAAATTCTACGGGCTCTTCTGGCAGGACTCGGATCTTGCCAAGTGGATCGAGGCCGCCGCCTACCGGCTTGCCACGCATCCCGATGCCGCGCTGGAGGCCGAGCTGGACCGGCTGATCGCGACGCTCGCGAAGGCGCAGGGCGCCGACGGCTACCTCAATACCTACTTCCAGCTCGTCGAGCCGCAGAACCGCTGGGCGAATCTGCGGGACTGCCATGAGCTCTACGTCGCCGGCCACATGATCGAGGCGGGCGTCGCCCATTTCCAAGCCACCGGCAAGCGCACGCTGCTCGCGGTCGTTAGCCGGCTGGCCGACCTGATCGACCGCACGTTCGGCCTCGGGCCCGGGCAGATCCCCGGCTATTGCGGCCACGAGGAGATCGAGCTCGCCCTCGTCAAGCTCGCCCGCGCCACCGGGGAGGCGCGTTATGCGAAGCTCGCCGCGTATTTCATCGATCAGCGCGGCCAGTCGCCCAACTACCTGATGGAGGAGACCCGGCGCCGGGCCGATCCGCTGCCTTGGCACATGTATTTCGACGGCCTTGCGACCCTGCAGGCCGCCCGGCCGGTGCGCGAGCTGACCGAGCCCGTCGGCCATGCGGTGCGGCAGATGTACCTGCTCGCGGCGATGGCGGACCTGGCCCGCGAGCCGGGTGATGCATCGCTGCTGCGCTCGTGCCATACGCTGTGGAACAGCCTGGTCAGCCGCCATCTCTACGTCACGGGTGGCGTGGGCTCGGAACCTTATGGGGAGAAATTCACCGAGCCGTTCGACCTGCCGCCGGACCGCGCCTACTCCGAGACCTGCGCGGCGATCGGCGTGATCTTTTTCGCGCGGCGCATGCTGGAGCTGGAGCTGCGCGGGGAGTTTGCCGACGTGATGGAGCGTGCGCTCTACAACAACGTGATCAGCGGAATGTCGCTCGACGGGACGAAATTTTTCTACGTCAACCCGCTCGAGCTCATCCCGGCGGTGGCGAAGCGCCGTTACGAATGCCACCTGGTCAAGACCCAGCGCGTCGGCTGGTTCGGCTGCGCCTGCTGCCCGCCGAATGTCGCCCGGCTTTTTGCGTCACTCGCCGACTATGCGGCTTCGCTGCGGCCGGACGGCCTGGCCCTGCATCTCTATGCCGAGTCCGACCTGCGCTTCACGGTCGCCGGGGGCGAGGTGAAGCTGGCCATCCGCACGGACTACCCGTGGACGGAGGAAGTGGCCCTCGAGGTCCGTCCGGCTGCGCCGGTGGAGTTTACCCTGCAGCTGCGCATCCCGGGTTGGTGCCGTGGAGCCACGCTGGCGATCAATGGCCAAGCGCAGCCGGTTGTGCCGGTGAACGGCTACGCGGTCCTGCGCCGGGTCTGGCGTCCGGGCGACCAGGTGATGCTCACGCTGCCCATGCCCATCGAGCGCGTGCGGGCCGATCCGCGCGTGTCGACGGCAGCCGGCAAGGTGGCGCTGCAGCGCGGCCCGGTGGTTTATTGCCTCGAGGAGCCGGACAATGGCGCCGACCTCGCGGCGCTGTCGCTGCCGCGCACCGCCGCGCTGACCGCCCGGCACGATCCGGCTTTGCTGGGCGGCTGCGTCGTGATCGAAGGCCAGGGCGTGCGCGTCCAACCCGGTCGGTCGCTCTACACGGTCGCTCCGCCGCAAACCGAAACCCGGCCCCTGTGGGCGATTCCCTACGGCCTCTGGGCCAACCGCGGCGAAGGCGAAATGCGTGTCTGGATCCAGGAATCATGAATCCCTTCCGCCCAGCGCGGCCCTTCCCGGCCGCCTCCCCAACCAGGCCCGTTTGTCACCCAAGGGGTGACAAAATGAGTTGGTGGGGCTGGGCTTCGATCGGTGTGGTGGCGGTGCTGCTGGGCGGGGTGCCGCTGCGGGGGCAGCCGGTGCAGGCGGTGCAGGAGGCCATTGTCGCGGACGCGCAGGCCGACACCTCCGGCCATCAGTTTCTCACCCGGCTGTGTGACGACTTCGGCGGCCGGCTGACCGGTTCACCCGCGAATCGCGGTGCGCTGGAGCGCGTACTGGCGGAGTTGAAGGCGCTGGGAGTTGAGGCCCGGCTGGAGAAATTCAGGATGCCCGGCTGGGTCCGCGAGCGGGACGAGGTGATGCTGATCGCGCCCCTGCGCCGACCCCTGCGCGTGGCGGCGCTCAGCTACACGCAGCCGCAGGCGAAGTTCGAGGCCGAGGTCGTGGACATCGGCCAGGGCCGTGACGAGGACTTTGCCAAGCTCAACGCCACGGGAAAAGTCGGCCTGCTGGCGCCGAACACCACGGTGCCGCGCGGGCAGTACGAGAACGCCGCGGTGAAGCACGGCATGCGCGGCATCCTCTTCATCAACCGCGTGGCCGGCGGCCAGCTGCTGGCGCGCACGGGTTCGTTCACCGGCGAGCCGCTGCGCATCCCCGTCTTCAGCCTCACGCAGGAGGAGGGCAACTGGATGCTGCGGCTGCTGAAACGCGGGGAGATCGTGCGGGTGAGCATGGAGGCCGGCTCGCATTGCGAGGAGATCGAGACCGCCAACATCGTGGCCACCTTTCCCGGCCGCACGGCCGACCGGATCGTGGTGGGCGCACACTTTGATTCGTGGGACCTCGGGCAGGGGGCGATGGACAACGGCGTCGGCATCGCGCAGCTCTACCTGCTGGCCAGGCTGCTGCACGCCCATGCGCCGCAAAATCTCCGCACGGTCGAGCTGGTCTGGTTCAACGGCGAGGAGCAGGGTCTGTGGGGTTCGCGCTTCCATGCCGCCGCGCTGCGCGGCCAGCCGGTCGCCGCAGTGATCAACCTCGACATGGTGGGCTTCCCGCTCTCGGTGAACGCGCTCGGCTATGATGATCTCGTGCCCGTGCTGGAGCGCTTCAACGCGTCCCTGGGCGCGCATCCGCTCAAGCAGGGGGTCGGCAACATCAACTGGTTCGGCAGCGACCACACCTCCTTCCAGCTCGAGGGCATCCGGGCGGTCACGTATGGCGGGTTCATCGAGCCCGACGCCGTGCGCTACTACCACGACTTCGGCGATACCATCGACAAGGTGGACCCGCGCCTGATCCCCGAGTCCGCCGCGCTGATCGCCGCGCTGACCTACCGGCTCGCCAACGAACCCGGGCTCGCGACCACCCGGCTGCCCCCGGCGGAGGTGGAGGCGCTGTTCAGGAAATTTGACCTTGAAAACCGCCTGAAAGGCGTCGGCCTGTGGCCGTTCGCCGACTCGCCCGCTTCCCCGCCCAAGCCATGAGCACCTTCACCCGCCGCACCTTCCTGCAAACCGTGGCCGTGGCCGGCGCCGCCGCCACGCTGCCGCCCCGTCTCCGCGCCGAAATGTCCAAGGACGGCCTGTTCCCGGCCGGGCCCAATTTTCACACCAGCGCGCGCGCCTCCGTCATGATCAGCGGCGGCACGATCACGAAGGACGGCAAGTTCACGGATGCCGTGCGCGCCGCGCACCGCCTGCACTATGGGGCCCGCAAAAAAATCCTGCTCGTGCTCCATGCCACGGAGCCGGACAAGCGCGACGCGGACGAGCAGAAGCTGAAGCTGCTCTTTGCGGATGACCAGTACGAGACGGAGTCCCTCCATCACTGGACGGGGGATGAGGCCCTGAAGAAAATTGCCGGGGCCGAGGCCTTCTTCGTCGGGGGTGGCGAAACCTTCCTGCTCCTGCGCACGCTGATCGAGACGGGTCAGCTCGGGGCCATCCGGGAGCGGGTGCTTGCCGGCGTGCCGTACAACGGCTCGAGCGCCGGCTCGAACGTCGCCGGTACCGTCATCGGCTGCACCAATGACTTTCCAGTCGTGGACGTGCCGACGCGCGCATCGATCGGCGTGCTGCCGGTGGTCATCAATCCGCATCATCCGCCCGTGGGGGCGCCCGACTACGCGGAAAGGGAGCGGAAGATCAAAGCCTACCTCCGGCTCAATCCCGCCGAGACGGTGCTGGGCATCGGCAACGGCGCGGTGGCCCGCCTGCACGAGGGGAAGATCACCATCGAGCACGGCCCGGCGTTTTATTACCATGGCGCGGAGCAGACGGCGTTGCCCGAGGGGCTGTGCGCGGAACTGACGGCGCTCGTGACGGCGCCCGCCTGACCGGGCGGTTTTTAACCCCGAAGGGCACGAAGATCACGAGGGGTTTCGATCATCGGAAGTGTTTTAAGTCCGGTCTTCGTGGGCTTCGTGCCCTTCGGGTTAAATTCTGATCGAGAATCGATCTGCAGAGGCATGAATTCCGGTACACCACTTGCCGACATTCAAATCCGCGACCCCTTCATCGTGACCGATGTCGCGGCGGGCCGTTATCTCCTGTTCGGCACGGGCGGGTTTGGCGAGGCGTCGCACGGTGGGTTTGTAATGCGTGCGAGTTCCGACCTGAAGACATGGAGCGAGCCGCAGCCCGCACTCACGCCGTCGGCCGGGCCGGCGGGAGCAACTTATTTCTGGGCGCCCGAAGTGGTGGCCTATCGCGGACGCTGGTTTCTTTTCGGCTCGTTCATGCATGGCACGGAGATCGTAGGGCCGGAGCAGCGCTACACGCGCCTGTATGTGGCGGACACGCCGGAGGGGCCGTACTTGCCGCTGACGGATGGTCCGATCACGCCGGCCGGGTGGTGGTGCATCGATGGCACGCTGCACGTGGAGCCCGACGGCAGGCCGTGGCTGGTGTTTGTGCGCGAGTGGCTGCAGGTGTCCGATGGCGAGATACACGCGCTGCCGCTCACGGCGGACCTGCGGGAGCCGGCCGGCGGGCCGCGCCGGTTGTTCCGGGCGAGCGAGGCGGAGTGGAGCTGGCCGCAGACGTGGGAAAAATTTTCCGGCTACCGCGTGACCGACGGCCCGTGGCTGCACCGCACCGCGGCCGGCACGCTGCTGATGCTCTGGTCCAGCTTTGGATCGGGCGGTTACCTTACGGGCGTCGCACGCAGCACGAGCGGAGCCATCCTGGGGCCGTGGGTGCAGTCTCCGGAGCCGCTCTTCGCCGCCGACGGCGGTCATCCAATGCTGTTCCGGACACTGGAAGGGACCCTGATGATGGCCCTGCATGCGCCAAACCGCCCGGGACACGAGCGGGCCAGGCTGCTGCCACTGCGCGAAACTCCAGACGGTCTGGCCCTGGTTCAGGCTGGCAGGCCGAATTCGTAGCGCAGTTGCCAGGCGCGGTGGGTGCCGGGGGCGAGCTCGGTCGTGAGGTAGGGTTCGACCGACCAGGTGTTGCAGTTGCCCCAGACCGGGCAGAGGTCGGGAGTGAAGTCGGTCGAGAAGACGATGCCGGCCAGCTTGGGATGCGAGACCACGGCGCGCAGGACGGTGCCGCGGGCCACGACGAGCTGCTCGAAGTGGCCGTCCTTGATGTTCTCGAATCGGCGCCGGAACGTCAGGCGGTGCGCGGCGTCGAGCGCAAACCCGACGTTCTGCGCCATGCCCCAGCTGGCGGGCAGGTCGCAGGTAAGCAGCCGGTCGGTAAGGGCGAAGAACGGGTGGGCGAACCAGTGCAGCGGCAGCGGCCGCTCGCCGGTGTTGGTGAGCGACGTGGCGGACGTGAGCGTGCGGCCGTCGAGCGTGAGCTGGCGGGTGAGCTGGCAGGCGTAGCCATTGCCGGATTGCCCGGTGCAGAACTCGATGGTCCCGGGACTGCGGGTAACCGTCCATGCGCAGGGCGCGGTGACCACCAGTTCGCCGGCGTTGTCGGGCGCCACCTCGCCGATACCGATGATGAAGCCACGGTTCTTTTGCAGGATGAGCGGACGGTTCGTGCCAAACTCGGCATGCCGGAACGACTCGGGCAAGCCCTGGCCATTGAACGGGAGCGGAGTGGGATTGGGGAATTCCGCGCCGGAAAAGAGTTCGCCGGCCCGGGCATCGCGCACCTGCCAGATGTAGGCGCCCCAGCAGTAGCGAACGCCCTGCCGGGCGCAGTCGGCGGCGTTGTCGGGATCGAGCAGGTCTATTTCAAGGGACGAGTTCCCCAGCGTGAGCATGAAGGTGAAATTCGAAGGTCAAAATCCGAAGTTCGGAATAATCTCCAACTTCGAAAATGGACAATGGCAGATAATCACAGGACACCGGCCGCACGAGGATCCCGGAAAATAAAGCGGTGCCGATGACAAGGTCCAGGACGGCTGAATTCCCTCGAGTTTTGTCCCCGGGCTTATTTGACCCGATGGACGAGGACCGTGGTATTCACGCCGTCAACGTAGAGGGCGAAGTTTCCCGCCGGGCGCGCCTGGATCTCGATGTCGTGGCCGGCGAGTTCGGTGCTGATGTGTTCCTCGCCCTCCCACACCTGGCCGTTGTCGAGCTGGAAGCCGTTGCCTCCGACCCAGCCCGTGCAACGGGCCTTGAGGCTGGGGACATCCCGCCAGTCCGCGCCGAGGTCGGGCATGCCGAACCGCGCGAGCCAGGTGCGCTTGTTCGTCGCGACGGTCTGCTGCTGCACGATGACGGCGGCCTGCTGGCTCGCGGCGGTCGTCACGGTGCGGTTGTAATGGCTGACGATCGCGGCGTCGATCAGCGCCAGCTGCTCCGGCGTGAGGCCGGACAGGCCGGCGCGGGCGAAATCCTCGGGCGTCATCACGGTCTTGAGGCCGGGAAACGTGGCCGGGGCCTGCGCCAGGGCGACGCCGGCCGAGAGAAGGAACAGGGCGATCAGGGTTTTCATGGGAGAGGGTGAACGGGTTGGGAGGCAGGGCGCGAAGTGTGACCCGGGATTGTCCCAAGGGTGCCATGGGCCGGCCGGGCCAGTCAAAATCAGGTTTTCAGGAATTCCGCGTCGCCGGTCTGGGCGGCGATCAGCTCGGAGAAAACGCCGCCGTGCTGGACCAGCTCGCGGTAGCTGCCCTGCTCGGCAATGCGGCCGTCGCGCAGCACGATGATGCGGTCGGCGTTCTTGATCGTGCTGAGGCGGTGGGCGATCGTGATGACGGTCCGGCCCTTGGAAAGGCGCTCGAGCGCCTCCTGGATCAGGCGCTCGCTTTCGTAATCCAGCGCGGAGGTCGCCTCGTCGAGGATGAGGACGGGCGGGTTCCGCAGGATGGAACGGGCGATGGCGATGCGCTGGCGCTGGCCGCCGGAGAGGGAGACGCCGCGCTCGCCGACGGGGGTCTTGAAACCCTCGGGCATGCGGAGGATGAACTCCTCGGCGTTGGCGAGCCGGGCGGCCTCGCGGATCTGGGCGTCGGTGGCATCGGGCTTGGCGAAGCGGATGTTATCCCCGACGGAGCCGGAGAGCAGGATGCTGTCCTGCATGACGACGGCGAGCTGCCGGCGGATCCAGCGCATGTCCCATTCCGACTGCGGCACGCCGTCGATGAGGATCTGGCCCGAGGTGGGGGCGTAGAGGCCGAGGAGCAGGTTCGCGAGGGTGCTCTTGCCGGAGCCGGACGGGCCGACGAAGGCGATGTGCTCGCCGGGCCGGATCGTCAGCTGGAGGTTCTGGATGACGGCCTTGTCGGGGGCGGAGGGATAGACGAAGGACACGTTGTCATAGACGATGTCGCCGCGGATGCGCTCCTCGCGGCGGGTGCCGTTCCAGGTCTCGACGTAGCGCGAATCGATCAGCTCCTTGATGCTGACGTAGCCCTCCTGCGCGTTGAAATACGGCTCGCTGAGGCCGATGAACATGTGGACGGGCGTGAGAATGTAGCCGAAACCGGCCATGTAGGCGACAAGCGTGCCGATGGTGACCTGGCCCTTGATGACCAGGATGGAGCCGCCGGCGATGACGAGGAGCGAGAGCAGCTGCATGCCGACGTAGACGTAGGTGCCGAAGAGGGCGTTGATGTAGGACTGGCTGACGCGGCTGCGGGCGAAGGACTCGCTGCTGCGGTCGAGTTCCCGCTCGACCTGGGCCTCCTCGCCGAAGCTGCGGACGAGCCGGAGGGCCGAGATGTACTCGGAGGCGGTGCCGGTGAGCTTTTCCTGGGCGAGGCGGTTTTCGTTGTTCGCGAGCTGGATCCGGCTGAAGAAAAAGTATTTCGCCGTGGCGTAGACCGGAATGGCGAACAGGAGCACGATCATCATCTTCCAGCTCATCCAGGCGAGGATGAAGAAAATGCAGAGGCCCATGAGCAGGTTGGGCAGGAGCTGGTTGAGGACGGCGGTGAGCAGGCCCTCGACCTTCTGGGTGTCGAACGCGTACTTGGAGAGCAGGCGGCCGGTTTTCTGGCCGTCGATGTAGCTGAAACTGAGGAACTGCAGGCGGTAGAAAATGCGGCTGCGCATCTCGGCCACGAGGTCGGCCATGGTCTTGGCAATGGCGCGGGCGCCCCAGACCGAGAACCCGTAGTGCAGCACAAGGCAGAAGACGAACCACAGGCTGTAGTGGATGACGCCGCTGATGTTTCCCTCCTTCAGGGGCTTGTCCACGATCCACTGGATGAGGAGCGTGCAGGGGGCGGCGACGAGGCTGCGGAGCATCGCGATCGTGGCGCCGCCCTTGAACCGCCCGCGGGCCGACCAGAGATAGGCCGCGAGGCTGTTCTGTTCGAGGGGATTGGGGGGAGTGGTGGGCATGGTGGGGGGCGCACCTGACGAAGCACGCGCCGGGCCCGGGCTTGGCAAGATATTTACTTTTTATGCCGCACGGGAGCACGGCCGCCGTGGAGCGCCGTGTAAAACGAGTCCCCGGGCTGAATCGAACTCCGGGTGACCGTCGTGTCCGTGTAGGCGGACTTGTAGAGGGCGGTGAGAAACTCGAGGGTGCGGCGGGCTTCGGTACCGCTGGTGAGCGGCACGGTGTCAGATTCGAGGTTGTCGATCAGGGCATTGAGCTGGGCGCCATGGGTCGAGCCGACGTCGGGCGGGAAGTCGTTCCAAGCGGTCATCAGTTCGGCGCTGTGGGCGGGATCGGCGGGCGTGAGCTTCCAGTTCTCCCGTTGGTAGGCGTAAAGGTGCGTGAGTTCCACGGTGGCGCGCTCGCAGTCGAGGCGGAGGTAGGTTTCCTGGCGCGGGCACAGCGTGCTGTTGACGATGGAGGCGCGGGCGCCGCTGGCGAATTTCACGAGGGCCATGGAGACATCCTCGACCTCGATCTGGTGGTAGAGCGTGTCGGCGACGGCCTTGACCTCGGTCCAGTCCCCGAGGAGGTGCAGCAGGTGATCCATGGTGTGGATGCCCTGGCTCATGGTCGGGCCGCCGAGCTCGGTGGACCAGCGGCCGCGCCACGGCACGGCATAGTAGGCGGCGTCGCGGTACCAGAGGGTGTTGCAGACGGCGATCAGCGGGCGGCCCAACCGGCCGGCCGCGAGGAGCGAGCGCACATGGGTGTTCGACGACGCGAAGCGCATCTGGAAGACGCTGGCGGTGCGGCGGCCGGTGCGCTGCTCGGCGGCGGCGATGAGGTCAAATTCGGCGAGGGAGGCGCAGAGGGGCTTTTCGCAGAGCACCCAGGCGCCGGCTTCCATGGCGGCGATGCTCATGCCGGCATGCAGCCCGGGCGGCGCGGCAATGAGCACGATATCCGGGCGCTCGGTCTGCAGCATCGCGGCATAGTCGGTGTAGGAAGCGGGGATGCGGTGCTTGTCACAGAAGGCGCGGGCGCGGGCGTCGTCGATGTCACACGCGGCCACGAGGGAGACCCGGCCATGGGTGTCGGCGACGGCGCGCACATGGGCATCGCCGATTCCGCCGGTCCCGACCAGCACTGCACGGTAGGTTTTTTTCATCAGGAAGGGTCAGTGGCCGCGGAGCCTGGCCGGATCGACGGCGACGCCGCCCTTGATCTGGTCAAAGATGGTGAGGCCGCGGAGGGATTGGGCGGGAGCGGGGAAGCACCAGCTGCCCAGGTAGCCGAAGGCCATGCAGGAGGAGATGGAGATGACCATGTACATGAGCACGTGCACTGGCGTGTAGAGCTTCGCGAGCAAGGTCATCACGAGGCTCATGACGATGCCGGTGACCGCGCCCTGCCAGTTGGCCCGGCGAGTGAACATCCCGAGCGCGTAGATGCCCGCGAACCCGCCGCCCAGCAGGGCGAACAGCTCCAGCCATTTGTCGAAGAGCGACTGGATCTTCAGGGTGGAGAGGTACAGGGCGAGCCCGGTGCCGATCACGCCGGTGAGCAGGGTGACGGCCTCCGCCAGCCGCACGCTCATCGCGGCGCTGGGCCGCTTGGCGTAGCGCTCATAGAAATCCACCGAGACCAGGGTGGAGATGGAGTTGATGTTGGAGCTGAGCGTGGCCATCGAGGCGGCGAAGATGCCGGCGATGATGAGGCCGGTGACGCCCGGCGGCAGCTCCGCGGCGATGAACTGGGGAAAGGTCTGGTCGGTCGCCAGCAGCGGATTGAGGCTCGCGGGGTGCGCCTTGTAGTACGCGTAGAGGAGCGTGCCGAGGGCGAAGAACATGAAGCTGCCCGGGAGCACGAGCGCGGTCAGCATGAACACCGAATTGCGCGCCGCCTTGTCGTCCTTGGTGGAAAGCACGCGCTGCGTCATGACCTGGTCCTGCGGCCACGTGAGGGTGCCGACGATGAGCAGCAGGACGAAGATCCAGACGTTCGGGATCGTGAAATCGAAGCTGAAGTCGAACAGGTGGGTCTTGCCGCCGGCGTGCGCGACGCGGGCGACCTCGCCGAATCCGCCGGCGCCATGGATCATCCAGGCCATGGCAAACAGGGCGCCGCCGACCATGACGAAGACCTGCAGCACATCGGTCCAGATGACGGCCTTCATGCCGCCGAGAAAGGTGTAGACGGTGGTGATCACGCCCATGATCAGGATGCAGGTGACGACGGAGATCCCCGTGACGGCGGAGAGGGCAAGCGAGGGCAGCAGGAGCACGATGCTCATCCGCCCCGCCAGGTGCTGCACGATGCAGATCAGCGAGGCGATCATGCGCACCGCGGGGTGAAAGCGCATTTCCAGGTACTCGTAGACCGAGACGAGGTTCAACCGGCGGACGAGCGGAACGATGACGAATCCGACGTAAATGGTGCCGACGAAGCCGATGACGTTCTGGGCGAGGTACAGCCAGTTGGTCGCGTAGGATTTGGCGGGAATGGCGAGGTAGCTGATCGCGCTCGTGCCCGTGGCGTAGAGCGAAAGGCCGGCGGCCCACCAGGGGATCTTGCGGCCGGCGAGGAAGAAATTGGCCGTGTCCTTCTTGCCGGTGAGATAAAAATACAGGCCGATGCCGGCGACGCCGAAAAGATAGATGACGATGACGACGTAATCGACGGCCTTGAGGCCGCGCTTGATCGTGGTGATCTCGAGCCGGGTGTGGGTGATGGTGCCGGCCGGATCATGCGCGGTGAGAATGAACCCGTTGCCCGCGCCGCGGACGGAGTCGACGGACCCCGGCGCGGACCACGTGCCGAAGGAAGCCCAGGTGTCCGTGATGAGATGGTAACCGAAGACCTCCACGGCTCCGCTGGGCGCGGGTTTGAGAAACAGGATGTGGGAGGGGCCCACGGCTTGGGCGACAGGGAGCAGTGCTCCCGGTGGCGAGGCGAGGGGCTGCCAGCCGGTCTTGACGGTATAGTGCCAAAGGCTGGTCGTGGCCCCGGCCCCGACTGCAAGGACAAAGAGGGTGTCGTCCTGCACGGCGGCCACGAGAGGCGTGAGCGCCGCATCGAGGCCGGGCAGGCGCTGGCCCGTCAGGCGGACCCCGAGGGGGAGACTCATCCCCTGCAGGCTGAACGGCGGAGGCGTGTCGGCGGCGATTGCCGCCACGGCGTCGGCCGGGGCCAGCGGCGTGGCCTTGAGCGAGACCAGGCTGCTGGCTTGGGCGGCCAGGGTCAGACAGCAGAAGAGCGTAAGCAGGCGGGAAATTGGGGCAAACATCCAAATTCAGAGAAGATCAGGTTCCGCGCACTTTCAAGCGGTGAGCGACCGAACATTCAGGCGGGCCGGTTCTGAGGAATGCCGGAATCGTAGCGCAGGCTTCCAGCCTGCTTCCGTAGGGTTGGCAGGCAGGATACCTGCGCTACTTTGGGCGGGTTCAGCGACCCCGCCTTACATTCCGGTTCGGCTCAGGTGACGCCGGCGAGCTTCAGGATCTTCTCGCCGGTCAGGCGGCGGCTGGCGGGAAGGGAATGCGGAACCTTGCCCCCGTAGACTTCGGCGAGCCGGTAGAATTTCGCCTTCGTCTCCTTCACGAACTCCTCGGTGGGACGCTTTTCGCCGAACAGCGCCATCATTTCGGGCAGCCAGCGGTGGCCGTAGCGCACGTGGTTCTGTTCGTCGTTGCGGTCGAAGGCGAGGAGCGTGTCGGCCTCGAAGTCGTTCAGCTCGCGCACGCGGTCCATCACGGTGGCCTTGGTCGGGAAGCTGTTGGCCTCGAATTCCATCGTCATCATCGCGTAGCGCTCGTGCGGCGGCATCTGGACGAGGATGTTGTAGAGATCGAGCGAGTGCTCGACCGTCATGAGGTCGACGCCGAGCTTCGGCAGCTGGCGGAAGCCGAACTGGCTGTGGCGCGACTCGTCCCAGAGGTGGCGCGCGAGATCATAGTGCAGGTCGAAGGGCGCAGCCGGCGTCTCGATGAACACCGTCGCAAGGTAGTCGATCGCGTCCATTTCCATCATCAGCCACACGTAGACCATGAGGCGGATGACGCGGGCGTCGGCCTTGGGGTCGGTGAGCCAAGGGCGGACGATGGGATCCTCCTTGGGATCGGGACCGAAGACGCCGGAGCAGACGGGATATTTGCCGCGGTTGCAGGTGGCGGGATGCGTATAGGGTGTTTTCTCATGCTGCCAGACATAGCCGGCCGCGAGCGGCAGGCGGGTTTCCTGGCCGAGCCAGCCACCGAGATCGTCCAAGGCCTGGGTGAGGTGAAGCTGCCATTCGCGCGCGTCGACCCCCTGCAGGTAGGGCGCGATTTCACGGAGATGGCGTTCCTCGTCGGCGATGAATTCCTCGACGAGCTTCTTGGAGGGCCAGTCGGCGAGCGGGTCGGTGACCTTGAGATAGTGGCGGTAGGCGGCGAGCAGGGCGGGTTTCAGGACCCCGTAGAAACCGGCGGCGATCACGAGCGGGTTGGCGGTGTTGACGCCGACGGCCTCGGTGAAGATCCGGCCTAGGGAATCGCGCACTGACTCGGTGGAGCCGAATGTTGTGAGTTCGCGGCCGCGTTCGCGCAGGAAGCGGGCATGGCCGGCGGACTCCCAGACGTGCTGGCAGATCAGGTATTTCAGCTCCGGCTCGCCGACACGGTAAACGAGCGTGGGGACGGTGCGGACGAACTCGCGCTCCACCTCGAAGAGGAGGCGGATGAGACGGGTCATCTCATTGACGGCGGCCATGCGGCCGGCCGGGGCGGCGGCGGGGCGGGCGGGAGCGGAGGTGGAGGCCATGGGGCGGAGGAGAGGGGCTTCGTTATCGTTCTCTTAATCGTTCTCGTTCTCCCGAATTCGGTTTGGGGCTAACGAGCGAACGATTAGGATCAAGAGAACGAGAACGATTGGTCAGCAGACGAGGTTGCGCTTGCCGTTCGGGCCGTGGGCGGGCGGGTTGACGCCGATCCAGCGTTCATCGATCGGCTCGGAGGCGCGCTGGTAGCGCGTGTCGCTGGAAATGCGCAGGCGGTTCTCGGTGCGGTTGTCGAGCGAAGCGTGGACCTGGAACATGCCGAAGGTGAGGAAATCGCCGGCCTCGTACTCGGTCGTCAGCCAGCGGCCGCCGAATTTGTTGCGCACGGCGGGGGGATTGTGGGACAGGGTGCCGCTGAAGGCCCATTTGCCCTCCTTCACCTTGGCGACCTCGGCCGGCTTGTTCTCGCAGAAGGCATCGACATCACGGTAAACGTAGTTCTGGAGCAGATCCATGCGCTTGAAGGAATTCTCCAGAATCATGAGCCCGCCCAGCTCGAACGACACGTCGCCGTAGGGCAGCCAGCAGGTCATGTGCTTGTGGGTGCCGCGGCCCATGTAGGGCAGGTCGCAGTGCGGGTTGGTGCCCTTGCCGGGACCGATGGCGCGCAGCCAGGTAAAATCATAGTGTCGGATGTCTTCGCCGTAAAAGCTGCGGTAGAAATCGGTGAGCCGGCCCGAGTAAAGGAGCCGCTGCACCTTTTCGTTGCCGGTGGTGAGGTCGGGCTTGAAGAGATAGCCGGCATCCTGGCGGGCAATGGCCTCAATGCGGGGATAATCCGGGTCGAGTGCGCCGGCGGCGGCGAGGCGTTCCGTGAGGCTGGCCCGGGCCTCGAGCACCTGGCCGCGATCAAGATAGCCCTTCATGTAAAGGTAGCCGTCGTCAGCGAAGCGGCGGCGCAGCTCCACGAAATCCGTGGCGGCGTCGGACGAGTCGCGGAGCAGGCCAAACTTGTCCTCGCCCATGTCGAGCGGGTGGCCATAGGAATAAATTTGCGGCAGGGTGACGGTGCTCATCCGCCCAACATACACGCGATCCGCCTTGGACAAAATGGTTGAAGTGGGAAAAGGCATGCAAATTATGGGAGATTATGCCGTACCGGGGAAAATTTCGCGCCCAGCCCTGGCTGGAAAGCCCGCTGATGACTCCTGCTGGCGGCCTCCAGCTGGCGGGTGCGCTGGAGGACAACCCGGGCCTGGATCCGGGTGCCATGCGTATTTTGGGAAGCTATGCCTTGATCTACATCCTGGCCGCGGAGGGCGGCTACTATGCCGACGCGAACGGGGTGCGGCGGGACCTGACCGGGGGCGATGTGGTCCTAATCGTGCCGGAGCTGGCGCATGCCTACGGGACGAAAGCCGGCGGCCGGTGGCGGCACCTTTACGTGGTGTTTGCGGGCCCGCAGTTTGACCTCTGGCGTGAACGCGGGCTGCTGGACCCGGCGCGGCCGGTTTGGCGGGCGGAACCGGTGGATTTCTGGGCGCGACGGATGGAGGAGGCCGTGCGGCCGGACGAGGGGTCGGGGCCGGCGACGGCGTTGCGGATCCTGGGGGGCTTCCTGGAGGTGCTGGCCGCGCTGCTCGCGGTGCGCGAGGCGGAGGCGCGCAACCCGGGTGGCGGCGCCTGGCTGGAAGAAAGCCAGCGGCTGCTGGCCGGGTCCGAGCCGTCCGGGTGGCTGAAACCGCAGGCGGTGGCCGGCAAGGTGGGGCTGAGCTACGAGAACTTCCGGAAGCAGTTTGCCGCGCGCACCGGCGAGTCACCCGGGCAGTTCCAAAAGCGCCGGCGCATCGATCGCGCGCAGTCGGCGATCTACCACGGCGACCGCACACTGAAGGACCTCGCCGAGGAGCTGAAGTTTTGCGACGTGTTCCACTTCTCCAAGGCGTTCAAGCAGGTCACGGGCATGACGCCGTCGGACTTCCGGCGGAAAGTCCGCGGCGGATGATTGTCGCAGTCCGTGGATCGCAGTTCGCAGATCGGCCGGCAGATCGACTTACGAACTGCGATCGCCGACTGAACGGTTGGCGAAGCCTACTGTTCAGTCGAACGTCGGCCACTGGGCGCCGGGGATGGGGCGCCAGAGGATGCCCTTGTCGATGCGCGGCTTGTGGTGGCGGTATTTTTTCATCAGCCGGATCTTTTCGCGCAGCAGCTGCGGGAGGTCCTCGCCGTAGAAGAACGTGTTGTTGCCCGCGGCCGAGAGCACCATCACCTCGGTCTTGGCGTTTTCCAGCACGTCGATCAGCTCCACGGTGTTCGCGAGCTCGAGGTCAATGGCGGACTGGAGCAGCTTTTCGTGCTTCTTCTTGCCGGCAGCGGTCGTGCTCTCGAGGTAGCCATACACGTGCGCGCACCAGGCGCACACCGTGCGGAGCGAGCCGCACCAGGAGCGGTAGGCGCGCGCGCGGTCGAGCAGGTCGGTGAAGACCGCCTGCACCGCGGCGTCGCCGGCGGTCCGGGCCTGGAGTCTGGCCAGCTGGGCGAGGAGTTTCTCGAGGCGCGGGAAGACGTTATGATCAAACGCGGCCGAGGCCTTGGCCCCGTAGTCACCGGTGACGAGCTCGAAGAGCACGTCCTTGCCGAGATCATTGATGCCAGGATTGTTGTGCTGGAAGCAGCCATGGCGTTCGTAGTAGGCGCGTTCCTTTTCCGGGATGGCCTCGATGTCGGGCACATAGGGCCGGTCGAAGGTGCGCTGCCAGCAGAAGCCGAAGCCGGTGAAGAGCGGGACCGGCGGCTGCCAGCTGAGGGCGGTTTCGAACTGATCCCACGCTGCGACCAGGCTGGCGGCGTGCTTGTTCCCGACGAACTGCCGGGCGGCGGCGAGCAGCACGGCGTCCACGGGGACCTTGGGCGTGAACTGGCCGGCCCGGAGCACGGCGAGGTTGGGCCAGTAGGGCGTGAGGCCCGGGTTGCCGAGTCCGCCGAGCGCGCTGATGCGCTTGAGGCCGAGGCGGCTCATCGAGGCGAGCTTGCGGTGCAGCAGGCGCGGATAGGGGATGCCGAGCAGCGGCTCGTAGTTCATCACCGTGCCGGCCGAGTATTGCAGGACGGGCTCGGCGCCGCGGGCCCGCGACTCCTTGAGCACGGCGCGCTCGCCTTCATCAATGTCGGGCTGCAGCGCGCTGCCGGCCACGCCGCCCATTTCCGGGTAGCGCGGATGGGTGTAGGGCAGGTGGTAGCCGCGGACGAGGAGCGTGGGGGCTTCCCAGGAGACATGGTTGCCCATGGCGGCCTTGATGTAGTCCTGCTCGAGCTTGAACGGCTCGAGGCGGAGGATGACGTCGAAGTCCGGGTTGATCTCGGCGGCGGCGGTCTGGAGGTTGCGGAGGTAGCGGCCGATGCTCTCGCCGGCGGCCTGGGCGATCTTGTCGTGGTTGCGCCATTCGCGGATCATATAGGGGCCGCCGTTGCGGCCGACATAAAGGGAGCCGGTGTGCTCGAAGCCCGCGCCGCTGTCATTGGTCCAGACGGACATGTAGCTGAGGTCGGGCACGTCCTTCATCAGCCCCTGCAGGGCGGCGCGGTAGTGCTGGCGCGTGACCGGATGGTCCTGCGCGAGGGTGTAACGCGGCAGGCGGGACCGGAACGGATGGTCGACCCGCGCGCCGCGGAGCGTCGGGTAGCGCTGGAAGAAGCGCTCGGGCAGCGTGCGCGGCTCGAACATGCAGACGCCCGGCCGCAGGCCATAGCGGCGGCCGAGGCCCGCGAGCCGCTTCAGGTTGGTGAGGTTGGCCTCGAGGTAATGGGCCGGCCAGATGCCCTGGGTGAGCGGGGTATCGACGAAATGGTTGAACCCGGGGCAGTAGGTGTAGAACTGCGGGTAATATTCCGAGGCCACATAGTCCTCGTAGGGCATGTGGGCCTGCAGGCCGTTGACCTCGACGTGGGTGAAGCCGTTCTCGGCGAGCGTCGCGACGTACTGCTCGGGGTCAAAGCGGCGCACGCTGCGCCAGTACTGGGTGAAGCAGGCGTCCCAATGGGGCCGGTGCCAGTCGAAGGTCGCCTTGATCAGCAGGCCGCGGTCGAGCTTGGCCCGCGTGGTATCACTCAGGCCGTTGACCAGCAGGCGCACGGCGGCGAAGAGCAGGGCGGGTTCATTGGCGATGATCTCGCCGGTGCCGGCCTCGGTGAGGCGCAGCCACATCCAGGCGCCGGTGGCGGGGGCGCCGGGCACCTTCGTCCATTTCCGTCCGGCGAGGGCGACATTCACGCCCGGGCCGGGCCGGGCCCCGGCCGCCGCCGTGAGGCCGGCGAAGCGGGCCAGTTCCACGGCGGCGGTCTGCTCGACCGGCTGGAACTTGGCGGGGTAGGTCACGCTGCGCAGGCTCAACGCAGCAACGGGGTGGAGGGCGGAACTCATGGAATGGGTGACAACGCGAAAGATGCTTTCGCCGCAAAACACAAGCGCGTCCCGTGTCAGGGGCGTTTATTTACCAATCACCGGGACCGGCAACCACCGGATCGCACGGGGGCGGACGCTGCGTGCGGGGAAAAGTTGGAGAGGCTTCCCGGGCGGCCGGGCGGATCCGCGAATTTTCACGCCACTTCGCCTTGCCATCGGATGCGGTGAGGGCCAACCCAGCAAACGACCATGCGTGTCCTGAATTACCCCGAGTTTGACCGGTTGGAAGTGCGCGACCTCGATGCCACGCCGCCGCGTGCCGATGAAGTGAGCGTCAAGGTCGCCGCCTGCGGCCTGTGCGGCAGCGAACTCGAGACGTTCAAAAACCACAGCCCGCGGCGCCAGCCGCCGCTGGTGATGGGCCATGAATTCTGCGGCGTGATCGCCGAGCTCGGCGCGGAAGTGCGCGGTTGGAAAAAAGGCGCGCGGGTGGTCAGCAATTCGCTGGTGCCCTGCGGCCGCTGCGTGCGCTGCGAACGGGGCGACACGCACCTGTGCGCGCAGCGGCAGATTTTCGGCATGCACCGCCCCGGGGCGTTTGCGGAATTCGTCAATGTCCCGGCGCGCTGCCTGATCCCGTGGCCGGAGAATCTGCCCGCCGAGGCCGCCGCGCTGGCCGAGCCGCTGGCCAACGGCATCCATGTCGTGAACCTCACGCGTCACCTCCCGGCGGCGACGGCGCTCGTGCTGGGCGCGGGCCCGATCGGTCTGTTCTGCCAGCAGGCGCTGCAGGTGCTGCGCGGTTCGCGCGTGTATGTGGCCGACCTGAGCCCCGAGCGGCTGGCCATCGCCAAGAAGCTGGGCGCGGCCGGCGTGATCAACCCGCGCGAGCAGGATGCCGCGAAGGTGCTGCTGGCGGCGACAGGCGGCGAGGGCGCGGACCTGGTGGTCGATGCAGTGGGCGCGTCGGCCACGAAGAAAACCTCGCTCGAGGCGCTGCGTCCCGGCGGCGCGACGGTGTGGATCGGCCTGCACGAAAACACGGTCACACTGGATTCGTACAACATCACGCTGCCGGAGAAACAGGTGCTCGGCACCTACGCCGCGAAGATCGAGGAACTGTCGCACGCGCTGGAGCTGATGGCTTCCGGCAAGGTGGACGCCCTCACGTGGGTGCAGCGCTTTCCGCTGGAGGACGGGGTCACGGCCTTCAACCGCATGCTCGCCGCGAAGGGCGCCGACATCAAAGCGGTGATTTGTCCGTGATGCGAAAAAAATCCGAAGTTCGAAACCCGAAATCCGAAAGCTGAGGTCAGAAACCCCCAACCCCAAATCCGAATGAATTCGCCGACTCGCAACCCCATCTCCGGCCGGTTCAAGGGCAAGGTCGCCCTCGTGACCGGCGGTACCAACGGCATTGGCCACGCGATCGCCCTGGAACTGCTGCGCGAAGGCGCGACCGTCGCCGTGACCGGCCTGCCGGCCGACGCCGACGAGGGCCGCCGGGCGTTCACTGCCGCGGGATTCTCGCCGCTCATCATCGCCGGCGACCTGGCGGACGCGGCGTTTTGCCGGAAGCTGGTCGGCGAGGTCGTGTCGCAGCTCGGCCGCATCGACTGCCTGGTGAACAACGCCTTTTCCTTCATCGCGAAAGGGCTCGACGCCACGCGCGAGGACTTCGAGCGGTCGTTCAACGTCGGTCCGTTTGCCTTCGCGCAGCTCACGCAGCTGGTCGCGGAGCCGATGAAAAAAGTCGGTGGCGGCGCGATCGTGAATGTCTCCAGCATCTCGGCGTGGATCGCCCAGCCCAACCGCTGGACCTACAACACCGCCAAGGGCGCGGTGGCGCAGCTCACGCGCTGCGCGGCGCTCGACCTCGTGCCGTACAAGATCCGCGTCAATAGCGTGAGCCCTGGGTGGATCTGGACGCGGGAAGTCGATAAGGCCGCGGGCGGTGACCGCGCGAAGTACGACCCGATCTGGGGGCAGTACCACATGCTCGCGCGCATGGGTCATCCGATCGAGATCGCTGGTCCGGTGCTGTTCCTGCTGAGCGACGATGCCTCGTTCATCACCGGGACCGACCTGCCGGTGGACGGCGGCTACAATGGCCTCGGCCCTGAAGGCCTCGGCCAGACGGCGAAGATCGCCGGCACGGCGTAAACTCCGCCCGCTTTTGATTCTGTCGTTCTGAGCGAAGCGAAGAATCCAGTGCGATCCCGCCAACCGGCTCCAAGTTGATTCTTCGCTTCGCTCAAAATGATAATCGGGTAACTTAATCCTTCCTTCGGATTTCGCGCTTCAACCTTCGAGCTTCCACTTTCACATGCCCAAACCACGCGTTCTGATCACTGACCACGGTTTCCCCAATCTCCGCCACGAGGAGACGACGATCGCCGCCGCGGGCGCCGAGCTCGTCGTCGCCCAGTGCAAGACGGCCGAAGAAGTCATCGCCGCCGCCCGCGAGGCGGATGCGCTGCTGGTGCAATGGGCGCCCGTTAATGCCGCCGTCATGGCCGCGCTTACCCGCTGCAAGGTCATTGTGCGCTATGGTATTGGCGTGGACAACGTCGACCTCGCCGCGGCGAAGGCCCGCGGCATCGCGGTCTGCAATGTGCCCGACTACGGCGTGCACGAGGTCGCGGAGCATGCGGTGTCGCTCGCCCTTTCACTCGCCCGCCAGCTGCCGATGATCGACCGCCGGTTGCGCGGGGGCACGTGGAAGATCACGCCCGACAAGCCGATGCCGGCGCTCCGGGAGACGACCTTTGCGACGGCGGGGTTTGGCCGCATCGCGCGCACCGCGCATGAGATGATGAAGGGGTTTGGTGGCAAGCGGATCGCCTACGATCCCTACGTCACCGCCGAGGCGATGGCGGCGGCGGGGGTGGAAAAGGTGGACCTCGAGCAATTATTCACGCGGGCGGACCTGCTCTCGCTGCACCTGCCGCTGACGGCGGAAACGAAGCATTTTGTGAACACGGCGCGGCTCGCGCAGATGAAGAAGCACGCGATCGTGGTGAACACCGCGCGCGGCCCGCTGGTGGACACGGTGGCGCTGGCTGCCGCGCTGCAGGCCGGCGTGATCGCGGGAGCGGGTCTGGATGTTTACGAGAAGGAGCCGGTTGAGAAGGACCATCCGCTCTTCGCCTGTCCGAACGCACTGCTCACCTCACACGTCGCGTGGTACAGCGAGAGCAGCATCCCGCGCCTGCAGCAGCTGGCGGCGGAAGAAGTCGTTCGCGGCCTGCGGGGCGAACCGCTGAAAAACCAGGTCAACAAGTAGGACTGCCTTGGCGGCGGAAGCTCGAAGGTAGAAGTTCGAAATCCGAAAGAATCGCAACCGAGCACAAACAATCCTTTACCAAACGGCGGTCGGAATGGCGGTTTCCGGCTAGAGCTTTTTCGGATTTCGGATTTTCTCCTTCGAACTTACCCTTCCCCATCATGCCCTCGTTTCCCATCGTCGATACGCACCTGCATATCTGGAACCTCGACCGGCTGCGGTATCCGTGGCTCGCGGGGGTGCCGATGCTCAACAAGAACTACCTCGTCGAGGACTACCGCAAGGCGTGCGGTCCGGTGCAGGTGGCGAAGATGGTTTTCCTCCAATGCGAGGCCGACTTCGCGCTGTTTCAGGAAGAGGCCGATTGGGTGACGGAAGTCGCGCGCACGGATCCGCGCATCCGCGGCATCGTGCCGTGGGCGCCGCTGGAGAAGGGCGACGGTGCCGAGGCGGAGCTGGCGCGGCTGGCGTCGAATCCGCTGATCAAGGGCATCCGCCGGATCATCCAGTTCGAGGCGGACCCGGAGTTCTGCCTGAAGCCGGGTTTTGTGCGCGGCGTGCAGCTGCTGCCGCGCCACGGGCTGAGCTTCGACCTCTGCATCAACCACAAGCAGCTCGGGACCACGCTGAAGCTCGTGCGGCAGTGCCCGAACGTGAAGTTCATCCTGGACCACATCGCCAAGCCCGACATCAAGGCCGGCCTGCTTGACCCGTGGCGCGCGGAGATGCGCGAACTCGCGAAGCTCCCGAACGTCTGGTGCAAGATGTCGGGCTTGGCGACCGAGGCGGATTTCGAGAAATGGACCGCGGCCGACCTGCAGCCCTACATCGACCATGTGATCGACTGCTTTGGCTTCGACCGGGTGATCTTCGGCGGGGACTGGCCGGTATCCACGCAGGCGACGGACTACCCGCGCTGGGTCAATACGCTTGACGCCGCAATCAAGGGCGCGTCACCCGACGAGCTGCACAAGCTCTACGTGCGCAACGCTGAGGCGTTTTACCGGGTCTAGCCGAGCCGCTGGCTCGGAAAAGATCTTTCTGGGCGCTAATGCGCTGAGGAAATATCCTTGGACCAAAGCAATCGGATTTCCTCCGGAAATCCGGGATAGGCGAAGCGATTCACCGTTTTGAGCGCGCAGCGATGGTGCTCGTAGAACCGGCAGGCTGGCAGGTTGATATTCTGGGTTTCGACTTTGAGCTGCCGGCACCCATTCGCCAGGGCCCATGCCTCAGCCGCCCGGAAAAGTGCGGAGCCGATGCCCCGGCCACGGCTATCCGGCGAGACCCGAATATCCCATAGCACGGCCAAATCCTCGCGGCCTTCCAGCATGATTATGTTCGCGGTCCGAAAAGCGATGACCGCGCCGCCGACAAGGCGGCCGGCCACCCGGGCTTCGATGAAACCCCAATGGGAGAGATCGAAATGGCGGGCCCACTGGGTTGGGCCTTCGCCGGGGATGGCGTCATAGTCCTTGAGATAGGGGGTGGGAATCGGTCGTGCTATAAGCACAAATCCACCCTGTCCATTTTCCGTCCTTGTTACATCGAGTACCTGTTCGACCCTGAATGCGATCGGGATGCGCGCAAGGGACGCAACCTTGCCGATGGGGGCCTCGCCAAGTTCGAGTTTCATCCGAACGGATGCGTTTTTCGGAGGATCAATCTCCGCGGAGAATCTCCATCGCCCGCTCATAGTCCTCGTCGGCGACGTCGATCCGGATGCCGCCGACGGCATTGGCGGCGAGCCAGTCCAGTGTGATCATGTTTTCGTCGCGGAGGTAGGCGGCGATCCCGCTGCCCTCCAGCCGGGCGCGGAGCAGGTGCGCGTCCATCGGGTTGTTGTAGCTGGCGATGGTTTTCATGTGTTGGGCTCGGAAATTTTAACACGGAGAGCACAGAGGACACGGAGAAATCACAGTTTCGGGTTGGCCCACTCGGCGGGGAGGATGGAGGCAGGGCCGTGGATGTAGACCTGATAGTACAGCCAGAAGATGACGAGCGCGAGGGTGCCCATGAAAATCAGCTCGCCGAGCACCCCGGCGTTCTGGCGGCTGGTGCGGTGCAGCCGGCCGACCACGCCCTCGATGGCCGGTGCGACCAGGAAGGCGACGACCGAGCTTCCGAAGAGCACCAGCGCCATGATCACGGCGATGCGCACAACGTGGTCATAGATCATCGCGGCTTTGTAGGAGATGATCGAGTTCACCAGGTTGAGCAGCAGCAGGCAGCTCGGCAGGATGAAGTAGTTGCGGACGATTCGGGGATTTTTCATGGCTCGGCAGAAGAGAGAAGGGGACTGGGTGTGAACTCAGTTGCGAGCGAGAGAACAGGGGGTAGGGCGCGTTATCCCTAACGCGCCGGGCTCGGCGGGAGCGCTCAAGCATGCTCTTTCATTTTATTCAGCGGAACGACGCTGGGTCACCCACGGTGGGTTAGGGATAACCCGCCCTACCTTCACTTACTCCAGCTGAGGATCGCCGGCAGGCGGACGGTTTCGCCGACGGCGCCATCGACCAGCCAGACGTCCTCGCCAGCCGAAATTTTCCCCGTGGGCGGGGCGGTGAGGGTGAGGCGGCCGTCATCCCGGGCTTCGAGCACCGTGGCGAGCGGCCGGTCCGCCTGGTCGCACAGCGTGGTGCCGCGATAGATGGCGAACAGCCGCAGGGCGGTCTTGCTCAGGACCGTGGCGCCCTCGACGGAGGTCACGTGCACGAGACCCACTCGGAGATCATCCTTCACGGTGAATACCAGTTCGTCGCCCTCGCGCCGGACGGCGGTGATCGTCTCCACGGTCTCGCGCAACGGATTCGAGAGATGAAGGATGCGGCCAGGCAGGGTCGCCAGATCCGGCGGCGTCGAGCCGGCGGCGAGGCGGACGCGCAGCTGTCCGGCTGACACGTTGATCGCGGTGACTTTCCCCTCAAGGCCGGTGGCGCTAAGTTTGCGGCTGCCGAGCTGGAAGAAGGTGCCGCCGGCGAAGAAGGCGCGCACCGGCTGGTGTTTGGCGTCGAGCGTGACGACCGCGACCTCGGCGTCGGTGGCCAGCGGGGGCGTGTCCTCGCGGGCGAACACCGCGATATCGGAGCCGTGGTGATGGATCACGATGTCACGCAGGCCGTCGGTGTGCGTGACGGTGACCGCCGAGCCATTGGCGAAGTCGCTCCGATGGACCGAGGCAATGAACGGCGCGGTGGCGTACGGCTCCAGCACGGCGGCGAACGCGCTGGTCAGCTCCGGCTCGCCGGGCCCGGCCACGCGGCGGGCGATGAGAAATTTGATCAGCTCCGGATATTTCATGGGCGAGACCCGGGCCTCGGCCAGCAGCAGTTCCTGGCCGGGCTGCGGCAGCACGCGGAGGCGGAGGCGGGCATTCGGATCCTTGTCATGGACATAGTCCGCGATGACGGTGTCCGCGCCGGACTGGAGCCGCTGCACGTTGACGAGGTGCTGGAAGCCGGAGCCCGCGTAGTTGAGGTAGCTGCCCTTGAAATCCTTCGCGCCGCGCACGGGGTCGTCGTAGAGTTCGCCCACGGCGACGTTCGGACCGGCCAGGGTGCCCGGGGCGGGCGCGGACCAGGTGCCGGCGAGGGTGGTGAATTTCCCCGTCGGGCCATGCAGGCTGTAATCGTGTTGCCGGCCGCCGGCGACATCGAAGAAGTCGACGGCGTAACCCTGGTCCGCCGCACCGGGCGCGTCGACCATCACCAAGGTGCGGCGGTAGGTCGTGGTCTGCGGGTAGGTGCCGGGCGCATCGGCGACCAGCGCGCGCGCGAACGGGCCGTCGGCAAACAGCAGCAGCCGGCCGGCGGGGTTGGTGGGCTGGCGGTGGGCGTCGACGGTGACGGTGTTGTGGGAGATGGTGGTCTTCGACCACGTGAAGATGCCGGAGTTGAATTCGTTCGCGCCGTCGGGGTAGCCGAGGTCGGGCATCATGTCCTGGCCGTGGGCGAACAGGTCGAAATGCAGCCGGTCGTAGTGGTAGTGGGCGACATGCAGCCCGTAGAACAGGTCGAGGGAGCGGGTGTCGGCCGGGTTGTTGAGGATGGCGCTGCCGTAGCCGCTGAAAATCCGCGACGGCTGGGGCGGGACGACCCTTTCGACAGGCTCGAGGTGGTTCGCCACGGGCGGCAAACCAGCGACGACGAGTGCCGGAGCGAAGAGGGCCTCATAGCTGCCGAAGGTTTTTTCGCCGGTTGCGCCGATGCCGGCGAGGTAGGCGGCGTAGCGCGGATCGCGGTAGAGCTGGAAGCCGCGCTGGTAGGTCAGCGAGTCGTTGCCGATGAGCGGGGCGTAGCGGGTGCTGCTGTCCCCCAGCGGGTCCGAGAGCCGGCCGATGGTGATATAGTCGAGCGGCTGGTCGAACATCCGCTTCAACCGGGGAAGCGCCGCGATGTCGTAACCCAGTTTATTCAGCATCTCGCCGGAGGCGGCGAGGATGCGGATCCACACAAAATTGTAGTCGGGCGACTCGTGCGGGGCGCCGTCGCGGTAGACGGAATTGTAGAGCGCGTAGTCGAAGCCGATGCGGAGTAGGTGGCCCTCGGGGCGGTGCAGGATCTCGTCCACGTAGCGGCGGTTGTCGCCATGCTGGCGGACGACGGCGAGCATGAGCAGGGCGCGCTGGTGCGTGCCATAGTTGCCGCGCATCATGTCGTTGAAGTAGCCGTCGATCGCCTCCTCGAAATAGTTGGCCTCGATGCAGGCGCGGATCTGCGCGCCGGTCTGGCCGTAGAATTTCTGGAGCGCCGTGTCGCCGTCGATCGTCTCCCAGATGCTGTCGTACGCCTCGGCGAGCGAGGGGGCGACCTGGTAGGATTCCCAGATGAGGTTCACGATCTTGCCGGTGTAGCGCGTGCCCTGCTCGGCCATGAGCTGGCCGAAGCGCGACTGCTGTTCGTAATTCATGGTGGGATAAACCTCGGCCACGCGGCGAAACAGCACCGCGGCCTTGTGGGCATAGGTCCGGTCGCCGGTGAACACATAGGCGCGGGCCAGGGACCGGATGCCATTGATGATGCACCGGCTGTCGAGGCCGGGGCCCTGCCAGACGAGGTGGTTGGCGTGCGCGACGAACCAGTAGCGGTTGCCGTCGGGTCCGACCCAACCCCAGCCGTCGTCCACGATCTTGCCGGTGAGCAGGCTCTGGTCCTTGAACCCGCTGCGGTAATAGGCGCCGTAGTCGTTGCTGGGGTAGGTTTCGCCGCCGATGGGGCACTTCACCTGGAACGGGTGCTTCGGGTCGACGATCCAGGGAAAGGAGGAGCCGTTGATCCCCTCGTAGATTTTCCGGCCGTGGATCGGACAGCCGGCATTACAGAGTTCGACGGCGCGCGGCACCTCGGCCGTGGTGACCAGGTCGCGCAGGGCCTCGTCGGTCCATGCCGCCCAATAGCGGGCCTCCACCAGGGACGGTTCGAGGATGGCGCGGGCGGCGGGATACTGGGCGACATTGGCCCGGGCCAGCGCGATCTCGGCGTCGGTATGCAGGGTCCGCGCGGTCTTGAGCGGGAACTGCGGCGTGCGGACTTTCTGCGGCAGCAGCACCCCCTGGGGGATCTGCGGCTGGACGGGTCCGTCGGGAAACCATGGGTCGCGTGCGGCGAGCCCGGCGGCCAGCAGGAGGAACACGAGGACGGCGGGAAGCGGACGGAGCCGGGCGAAGTGCATCGCTTAGGAGGGTGAAGCCCGGGCGGCCCGGGCGGCAAAGCTTTTGACGCGCCCGGGGAGTTGTGCAAAGTTTCCGGACTGAACATGCACCTCACGCCCCGCCAGTGGTTGAACGTCCTCCTGCCCATCGCGGGGCTCTTCCTGCTGGCCGCCCCGCTGCGCGCGACGGACGACCTCGGCCTGCCGGCGCCGGAGGTGGAGAACGGTTACCTGCGGCTCGGCTTCGACAAGCTGGCCTCCTACAAATTCCTGCCGCCGGCCTACGATCCCACGGCGGACGCCAAGGCGGCCCCGCCGACCGGCGACGAGCAGATTCCCGCCGGTGTGAAGAACTGGAGCGGCAAGAAGGCGATCGTGACCGGCTTCATGCTGCCGGTGAAGATGGACGGCGGCCTCGTGACCGAATTTCTCCTGGTGAAGGATCCCATGATGTGCTGCTACGGCGTGGTGCCGAACATGAACGAGTGGGTCGTCGTGAAGATGGTGAAGGGCGGGGTTAAGCCCCTGATGGATGTGCCGATCTCATTCTACGGCGAGCTCAAGGTCGGCGCCATGTTCGAGAACGGCTACATGACCGGCATCTATCTCCTCGAGGGCGAAAAGATGGGCGAGGTGAAGTAGCGGGTTACGAAGCTCTAAGATCGAAACCCAAAATCCGAAACGCGAGCCCATCGGCTGGGGCAGCGGAAAATCCAATTTCGGATTTCGAGTTTCTCGTTTCGAGCTTTCAGCGGGAGATATCCCGCTGGGTCAGCACCTTGAAGCCGCGGCGGTTCAGGGCCTGGGCGGCGACGTCGGCATCCTCGATGCTGAGCGCGAGGGCGGCCTTGGAGTCCGGGCGCTTGATGAAGCTGTAGACGTAATGGACGTTGATCTCGGCCTCGAGCAGCGCCGCGAGGACGTCGCGCAGCGACGTCTCGTCGTCAATTTCCACGGCGAGCACATCGCACTCGGTGTACGGAAAATCATTGTTCACCATCAGCTCGCGGGCTTTCTCCCGGTCATCGACGATCAGGCGGATGATGGCGCTGTCGGTCGTGTCGAGCACGGTGATGGCCATGATGTGCACGCTGTTTTCCTTGAACAGCGCGGTCAGGTCGTAGAGGCGGCCGACGCGGTTCTCGGCAAACACGGAGAACTGCCGGACAGGGTCGGTGGCGGGGGTGGTCTTGGTGGCGGCCATGGCGGACGTAGGACGCTGGCGCAGCGCGCGGACACGGTCAATTGCAGGCTGGCGGGGGCGCGCGGCGGCGGTTTACCGTGAATTCCAATGCCCCCCGAGTCCCTGAATCCCCATGCCGTCATGCAGCGCCGGGCGGAGGACAGCGCGCGGCTGGTGGCGCGCGGGATCGGCCTGAACCTGCTGCTGGCGGTGCTGAAGTTTGCCGGCGGGATTTTCGGCCACACCTATGCGCTGATCGCGGACGGCGCGGAGTCCCTGCTCGACGTGTTTTCCTCGATCCTGGTCTGGACCGGCTTCAGGGTGGCGGCGCGGCCGCCGGATGCCAACCACCCGTACGGCCATGGCAAGGCCGAGCCGCTGGCGGCGCTGGCCGTGGCGCTGGTTATTTTTGCCGCGGCCGGGTGGATCTCCGTTCATGCCGTGCACGAGATTGTCACGCCGCACCGGGGGCCGCACTGGTTCACGCTGCCGCTGCTGGCGGCGATTGTCGTGACCAAGGTCTGGTTCTCGCGCCGCATGGCGGCGGCGGGCGTCGCGGCGGGCAGCACGGCGCTCGACGTCGAGGCGCTGCACCACTGGTCCGATGCCATCACCTCGGGCGCGGCGTTCGTCGGCATCGCACTGGCGATCGCGGGCGGGAAGGGCTGGGAGGTCGCGGATGACTGGGCCGCGCTGTTTGCCTGCGTGGTCATCGCGTTCAACGGCGTCCGGATGTTCAACAAGGCGCTGGGCGATGTCATGGACACGGCGGCGCCGGACAAATTCGAGGATGAAGTCCGCACCCTCGCACTGGCGGTGCCCGGCGTGGGCGCCCTCGACAAGGTCCGCGTCCGCAAGAGCGGGCTCAGCCACCTCGTGGACATCCAGGTGCGGGTGAACGGCGACCTCACGGTGCGGGCCGGTCACGACATCGCTCATGCCGTGAAGGACGCGCTGCTCGCCTCCTCGCCGCACGCGATCAGCGACGTCTCGGTGCACATCGAGCCGATGAAGTAGGAGCGCTTTAAGCGCCTGTTTCCAATCCTGCCATGCTGAGCGCAGCGAAGAATCCAGTGAGATTCCGCGGAGGGCATTGATAGCACCCAACTGGATTCTTCGCTGCGCTCAGAATGACAGTCCAAGCCACGCCGGCGCGGCTCACTCGGCCAGCTTCTGCGCCAGCTTCCAACCCGCCCACACGCCGACGATGCTGCCCACGCCGCTGATCACGAAGGACCAGCCGAAACCCCAGCCGAGGTAATCCGGGATGGCCCAGCCGACGTAGCCGCCGACGGTGCTGACCACAAGAATGCAGAGCTTGTTCACCGGCGACGGATCACTTCGGCGGCGGAAACTCGGGGTCGCGGATGGAACCCTTCTCGGTCATCCAGGGATGGATCTCGACCCGGAGCCGGCCGGTCTGCACCTCCGGGTCGCTGGCGGCGAGTCGCTCGGCCTCCTGGAGGGAGCCGCACTTGAAGATATAAATCCCGCGCCACTCGCGGTTGTCCGGACAGGGACCGGCCACGAGGAGCTTTCCGAGCTGGGCGAGGCGCTCGACGTTGCCCAAGTGCGCCGACTGAATCTTGGCCCGGTCCTCCTTGTCGTAAGCGTCGAAATTGGGCCCCTTGGTGATGAGGCCGACGTAGTAGGTGGTGAGATCGGGATCAGGCGGCGCGGCCGGCGTAAGCGTCATGGTTCCGGCGCGTGGCTTGTCGCTCGCCGATGCGGCCGTGACGGTCAGGCACAGGACGAGCAGGGCGGGGAGAAGGCGCGGAGTCATGGACCGCAGGCTGCCGTGCGGGGGCAGGGCAGGCGAGCCGCAACTTATGCAAGCTGAAGCCGGGCGTCATTGGCGGCCAGCGCACCGGGATTCCCGTTTACTCATCCGCCCGCCAGGCTCAGACTCCTCGCATGAAAAAACGAAATTTCGCCAAACCCCTGAGCGAAAACACCCACTTGCTGCGCTGGGTCGATAAGATGGTCGCCCTGTGCAAGCCCGACCGCGTCCACTGGGTCGACGGCTCGCAGGAGGAGTACGATGCACTTTGCGCCCGGATGGTCGAGGACGGCACCTTCATCAGGCTGAACCAGAAGCTCTGGCCCGGCTGTTACTACGCCCGGTCCGATGCCAGCGATGTCGCGCGCGTCGAGGACCGCACCTTCATCTGCTCGCTGTCGAAGGAAGCCGCCGGCCCGACGAACAACTGGGAGAATCCCTATGAGATGAGGAAGAAGCTGCGCAGCCTCTTCGCCGGCTGCATGGCCGGCCGCACGCTGTATGTGCTGCCGTTCAGCATGGGCCCGGTCGGCGGCCCGATGTCGCAGATCGGCGTGCAGCTCACCGATTCGCCCTACGTGGTCGTCAGCATGCGCATCATGGCCCGCATCGGCCTGCCGGTTTACGCCGAGATCGACAAGGGCGAGAAGCGCGTCGTCCCGTGCATGCACTCCGTGGGGGCCCCGCTGAAGCCGGGCGCGGCCGACGTCCCGTGGCCGTGCAACGCCGAGAAATACATCGTCCACTTTCCCGAGACGCGCGAGATCTGGAGCTACGGCTCCGGCTACGGCGGCAATGCGCTGCTCGGCAAGAAATGCTTCGCGCTCCGCATCGCCTCGAACATGGCGCGGGACGAGGGCTGGATGGCCGAGCACATGCTGATCCTCGGGGTCGAGGACCCGAAGGGGGAGAAGACCTACGTGGCGGCGGCGTTCCCGAGCGCGTGCGGCAAGACGAACTTCGCGATGCTCATTCCGCCCGACGCGCTGAAGAAGAAGGGCTGGAAGGTCTGGACCGTCGGCGACGACATCGCGTGGATCAAGCCGGACGCCGAGGGTCGCCTGCACGCGATCAACCCCGAGGCCGGTTTCTTTGGCGTCGCCCCAGGCACGTCGGTGAAGACGAACCCGAACGCGATGGCCTCGCTCGCCAAAAACACGATCTTCACGAACGTCGCGCTTACCCCCGACGGCGGCGTCTGGTGGGAGGGCATGACGGACGAGCCGCCGGCGGAGTGCACCGACTGGCAAGGCCGCCCGTGGACGCCGGCCCTGGCGAAGGAAACCGGCGCGAAGGCGGCGCATCCCAACGCGCGCTTCACCGCGCCGGCCGCGCAATGCCCGACGATCGACCCGGACTGGGAAAAGCCGGACGGCGTGCCGCTGAGCGCGCTGATTTTCGGCGGCCGCCGGGCGGCGACGATTCCGCTCATCTACCAGGCGTTCAACTGGAGCAGCGGTGTATATGTCGGCGCCACGATGGGCTCCGAAATGACGGCGGCGGCGGCGGGCACGATCGGCAAGGTCCGCCGCGACCCGATGGCCATGCTGCCGTTCTGCGGCTACCACATGGGGGACTATTTCCGCCACTGGATCATGATGCAGAAGAAGCTCAGCGTCACCCCGCGCATCTTCCACGTGAACTGGTTCCGCAAGGACGCCGGCGGCAAGTTCCTCTGGCCCGGCTTCCGCGAGAACATGCGCATCCTGAAGTGGATCGTCGACCGCACCCGCGGCCGCACGCTGGCGAAGGAGACGCCGATCGGCTGGATGCCCCGCTACGAGGATGTCGAGTGGGCCGGCCTGGATTTCCCGCAGGCGAAGTGGGACGAGATCATGGCCTTCGATCGCACCGCGTGGCGCGCGGAGGTCATGGGGCATGAGGAACTCTTCCTCGACCTGCATGACCGGCTGCCGAAGGAAATGATCTACGAGCGGGAACTGCTCATCTGCCGGATGTGAGGGGACGAAATCGCGTGGAACGAATCCTGTGGCGCGGGGTTTACATCCGCATGCACCGTTGGACCGCCTGCCTTGCCCTGACCCTGGCCTTTGCCGGCTTCGCCGCTGGCGCCGATGAACCGGCCGCGGCCGAGCCGGGCGTGCCGCCCCTGCTGTACGATGCGCTGGGAAAACTGGCGCAGGACTTCGACCGCTGGGCCTACACGGAGACGGTTCAGGTCATGGATGAGCACGGCGTGTCCAAGTCCGAGACGGTCGTTCGATTTGACCCGTCCAGGCCCTATGCGGAGCAATACCAACCGCTGAAGATCGAGGGCAAGCCGCCGACGGAGCACCAGCTCAAGGAGTACCGCCGCCGCGGCGAGAAGCGGGCCGAGAAATTCGCGAAGCAGGAGGCCGAGGGCAAGACCCCGGGCAGCGAGCCGCCGCGGCTGAGCATGAATGGCGGCACCGCGTCCATCGACCTGGCCCGGGCCGCAGTCGTGAGCGAGACCGCGGACAGCGTCACCTATGAGGTGCCCCTGCGCAACGACGGCCGCGGCACGATCCCGGTTGAAAAGTTCCAGCTGCTGGCCCGCGTCAGCAAGCCGCGGCGGGCCTTTGAGAACGTGGCGCTGCGCGTGCGCAGCTCGTTCCGCGTGAAGCTGGTGGTGAAGGTCAAGTCGGGCGAGGCCAGCGTGGACTTCGCCGAGGTGGACCCGGCGCACAACCCGGTCCCGGTCGCGATCGCGGGCGACGCGACGGCGACGATCCTGTTCATGAAGTTCGGCGGCAGCCTCGACCTGAGGCGGACGGACTTCAAGCGGGTGCGACCCTACAGCGAACGCTTCGGCGTGAAGATCGGCCCGATGAAGGCGCTGGAGTTCTGATTTGACCCGCGAGTCGTCGCGGATCAGGGCGAATCCGAACCGCGGAACCGGAGTTTCACCACGAAGAGCGCTAAGCACACCCAGCGGAGGATTCGCCCTACCTAGGTGGACCGTGCAACCCGTCGGGCATCCGAGGGTCTGTTGTCCCCAGCATGAGGCTCTCCCTTTTCATTTTTCTGTTCTATGCCGTCCTAGTGCGCGGCGAGGTGGCCGGGCCGCCCCTGCTCGCCCGGGCCGCGAAGCAATGGCTGGAGGAAGGAAACCATTGGGCCTTCACGGTGCAGGTGCGGGAATTTGATGGCGGGGCGGTGAAGGAGGAACGGGTGGAACGCTACGATCCGTCGAAATCCGGCGCAGAGCGCTGGGAACTAGTGGCAGTGGACGGGCGGACCCCGACGGAGGAAAGCCGCCTAGCCTGGCAGAAGAAGAAGGCGAGAAAACACCGGGATGCGCCTCTGGAATTGGCGGATTATTTGGATTTTGAAAACGCCCGGATCGCGGGAGTCACGCCGCTGACCGTCCGCTATCATCTGCCCATGCGCAGCAATCGCGGCTGGTTGTTGCCGGTGGACCGCGTGGCGCTGACGGTGACGGTGAACAAGACCACTTATGCGATTGAAAAGGTGGAAGCGCGGATCGATGAGCCCTACCGCGTGGCGCTCGGTTTGGGCCGGATTCTGGACCTGGACTTCGACCTGATCTTCAATCCGTCCGGCGAGGCGGGCGCAGTCGTCGGTCCGGCCACGGCGCAGCCGGCAGGCATCGCGCACCTGGTGGTCGCCCGGCTGGGTGAGCGGATCGACTATACCTGGAGCGATTTCCGTCGGGTCACGCCCTGGCCCGGCAACCTGGGCGCGGCAAAGCCGGGGATTTGACCGGTCCGCGGATACCAGGCCGGCTTCAGCTATCCTCCGGCGGCGTGAAGCCGCGGCGCATGACGTTTTCGATGATGGCGCGGGGAAACAGGAAATTCTGCAGGTATTCCCGGCCGCCGGCCTTGGTGCCGCCGCCGGACATTTTGAAGCCGCCAAACGGATGGCGCTCGACGACGGCGCCGGTGATGGCGCGGTTCAGGTAGAGGTTGCCGACGAGCATTTCCGCCTGCGCGCGCTCGAGCGCCTTCGGGCTGCGCGAGAACAGGCCGCCGGTGAGGGCGTAGTCGGTGCCGTTCACCAGGGCGAAGGCCTCGTCGAGGTTCTTGGCGCGGAGGATGGCGACGACGGGGCCGAAGATCTCCTCGCGGGCGATGGCGTGGCCGGGCTTCACGTTAACGAACACCGTCGGCGGGACAAAATAGCCCTCGGCCGGCACCCGGCCCTGGAAGGCGAGCTTCGCCTCCTGCTTGCCCTGCTCGATCAGGCCGAGGATTTTTTTCTGCGCCTCGGCGTCGATCACCGGGCCGATGATGGTGCCGGGCAGCGCGGGATCGCCGATGGGATATGAACCGCAGGCGGAGACGAAGCGCTCGACAAAATGGTCATAGACCTCGTCGAGCACAATGAGGCGGGAAAGCGCGGAGCATTTCTGGCCGCTGAAACCGAAGGCGCTGTAAAGCGCGGCAGGGATGGCTTCGTCGAGGTCGGCGTCGTTGTCGATGACGAGCGCGTTCTTGCCGCCCATCTCGCACACGACCTTCTTCAGGTTCTGCTGGCCGGGGACGGTCCGGCCGGCGGTCTCCCAGATCTTGCAGCCCACGGACCGCGAGCCGGTGAAGGCGACGAAGTCCACGTGCTTGTGTCCGACCAAGTGCGCGCCGACATCCTCGCCGAAGCCGGGGAGGAAATTGACCACGCCGGCGGGCACGCCGGCCTCCGTGAGGATATCCATCAGCACGGCGCCAATCACCGAGGTCTGCTCGGCGGGCTTGATGATGACGGTGTTGCCCGCGACCAGCGGGGCGACGACGAGGCCGGTGAGGATCGCGAGGGGAAAATTCCACGGGGCGATGGCCACGCCGACGCCGCGGGGCGTCCACGTCTGCACGCAGCGCTCGCCGGGCACGGCCTGGGTGACCGCGGGCTTTTGCAGCTTCCGCATCTCGACCGCGTAGAACCGGCAGAAGTCGATGGCCTCGGAAATGTCGCCGTCGGCCTCGACCCACGGCTTGCCGGCCTCGAACACCTCGAGGGCGTTCAGCTCGAAGCGGCGCGTTTCCATGAGGTCCGCGGCCTTTTCCAGGATCCGCGCCCGCTCCTCGACGGGTTTTGCGCGCCAGGCCGGGAAGGCGGCCTGCGCGGCGGCGACGGCGGAATCGGCATCGGCGATCGTGGCACGGGCCCAGGAACCGACGACCTGCGAAGGCTTCGCGGGGTTGACGGAGGCGACGTACTCGCGGTCGGAGATTTTTTTCCCGTTGATGATGAGCGGCCATTTTTTCCCGAGCTGCGCGGCACAGGCCTGGAGGGCGGCGCGCTGCCGGTCGCGGTTGGCCGCGAGGGTGTAGTCGGTGTTGGCGGCGTTGACGAACGCGCCCGGCCGGGCCGGGGGGCGCGCGAGCGGCTCGGGCGCGGCGGCGATGGCAGTGACGGGATTGCCGAGGAGCTGGTCCTTGGTGGCCTCGCCCATGTTCTTGATGCGGAGAAAGCCCTCGTTGGAGGTGTTCTCGAGCAGGCGGCGGACGAGGTACGCCATGCCGGGAAGGAGTTCGCCGACCGGGCAGTATTCGCGGACGCGGTGGCCGAGCTGGAGCAGCGAAGCCTTGAGCTCGTCGGCCATGCCGTAGAGCGCCTGGAACTCGTAGGCCTTGGGGTCGATCCCCAGCCGCTCGGCCTGCGCGATGGCATGGGCGACGGAGCGGACATTGTGCGAGGCGAAGTTCGGGGTAACGATGTCGATGTTCTCGAGGAGGAACAGGGTGAGCTTCTCGTAGTTGGCGTCGGACTCGGGCTTCTTCTGCCAGACCGGCACGGGCCAGTCGCGCTGCTGCGCGATGATGGTCTCGAAATCCCAGTAGGCGCCCTTGACGAGGCGGACGCTGAGCGGGCGGCGGTTCTTGCGCGCCCAGGCAACGAGGTCGCGGAGGTCGGCCTCGCAGTCGCGCAGGTAGGCCTGGAGGGCGATGCCGATCGCGGGCTTTTGGGCGAACTCGGGTTCCTCGAAGATGGACTTGAAGAGCGCGAGCGTGAGGTCCTTGAGCTTGTAGCTCTCCATGTCGAAGTTGATCAGCGCGCCGACCTCGGCGGCGCGGCGGAGGATCGGGCGGAGCCGTTCCTTGAGTGCGGCGATGGAGTTTTCCGGGTCGGCCGGATGGACGTCGGGCGTGAGCGCCGAGACCTTGACGGAGAGATTCAGGCGCGGGAGTGGACCGGATGGGCCGACGTCGCTGAAGCACGGGGCGGTTTCCTTGGCGTAGAATTTCGAGACGGAATCGAGCACCTCGAGGTTGCGCTGGAGGAAGACGTCGGCCTCGGCGTCGTTGACCACGGTTTCGCCAAGCAGGTCGATGGTGGTGGCAAGGCCGAGCTTGGCGTTTTTCCGGATCTGCCTGAGCAGGTCATCGCCGGTCTGGCCGGCGACAAACTGGCCGGCCATGTCGACGATCTGCGCCTTGACGGGCGTGGCGACGAGAGCGGGGGCGAAGGAGGACGCGGCGAGTCCGGCCTTGAGGGCGGGGTTGAGTTCGACGGCCTTGTCGCCGAGGTACTCCTGGAGGTGGCGGACGATCTCGCCGGACGAATTGAGCGAAGGGAGGACATCGACGAAACGGAACAGCTGGGTCTTGAAGACCGGGTCCTTCATCGACCACTCCATGAGGCGGGCGTAGGCGCCCTTTTTGGAGAACAGCGCCGGGGGCGGCTGCCGGTCCATCAGGGCAAAGAGTTGTTCGCCCTTGGCGCGGACGGCGGACTCGATCGTGGGGTCGGGGAGAAGAAAGGAGGGCATGGGGAGCTTGGGGGCGGAGTTTCGCCCGGCGGCCGGATTTGGCAAGGGCGGCCGGGTAGGCCAAATGGAGCAAAACGGGGACTAATTGCGGGCGTTAGCCGGTTGGCCGGCCGGGGCCTTATGCGCTCGCGCCCGGCGGGCCGGGGAGGCAGTAAGCTTTCTGCGACTTTCCGGCACGGGCCGTGTTCTGGGCATGAACGATGAACCTCCAGTGCAAACACCACCCACGGGGCTGATCCCTCCGGCCGACTTCACCACATTCATGCGCGCCTACCAAGACATGGTCTATTCCACCGCGGTCCGCCTCGTGAAAAACGAGGCGCAGGCCGAGGATATTTCCCAGGACGTCTTCCTGAAGGCGCATGAGCACTTCGACACCCTTTCCACCAGCCCGACCGCCGGCGGCTGGCTGAAGACCGTCGCGACCAACCTCTCGCTCAACCACCTGTCCCGCTACCGCAACCGCTGGCGGTTTTTCTCGGAATTCCGCCGGGACGACGGCGCGGGCGCCGAGGCCAACGAGCCCGAGATCGAATTTGCCGCCCCCGACACGTTCTTTGCCGGAGTGGACGCCGACGAGCGCCGGATGCTGGTGGAGGAGGCGCTGGGAAAACTGCCCGAACACCAGCGCGTGCCGCTGGTGCTGTACCATTTCGAAGACCTGCCCTATGACGAAATCGCCCGGAAACTCGGCGTTTCCCTCGCCAAGGTGAAGACCGACATCCTCCGGGCCCGCGCCGCCCTGGCCCAGATCCTTGCCCGCAGCGGCACCCGCCACGAAACCTTTTCCGCCTGAACGCCATGAAACCCTCCCCCGAAGAGCTCGAAAGCCTGATTCACCAGACCCTGCGGTCGCTGCCGCCCCGGCGG
>CAIRTK010000065.1 GCA_903881475.1 uncultured Opitutia bacterium
CTCCGCGGCAAGCTCATCAACACCGAGAAGGCCCGCCTCGACAAGGTCCTCGCCAACGAGGAAATCCGCACGCTCATCACCGCCTGCGGCACCGGCATCGGCGAGGGCGACGACGCCGTCGGCGGCTTCAACGCCGCCAAGGCCCGCTACCACAAGGTCATCATCATGACCGACGCCGACGTCGACGGCTCCCACATCCGCACGCTGCTGCTCACCTTCCTCTACCGCCAGATGCGCGGCCTGATCGAGCGCGGCTACGTCTACATCGCCCAGCCCCCGCTCTACAAAATCAAGCGCAAGAAGCGCGAGCAGTACGTCGACAACGACGACCAGCTCAACCGCATCCTCCTCGAGCTCGGCTCCGAGGACATCGTGCTCACCCGCCTCTCCGACGGCCACGTCTTCGCCCCCGCCCAGATCGAGCAGATCGTCGAGCTCCTCGCTGTCCTCGAGAAGCTCGGCGGCGGCGTCACGCGCTACGGCGCGGAGCTGGCCGAGTACCTCGACCAGCAGGACCCAGCCACCCGCGCCCTGCCCCGCTACCTCGCCCGCGTCCGCGAGGGCAACAAGGAGAGCCACGAGTTCCTCCGGGACGAGGCGGCCCGCGCGAAGTTCGTCCAGGGCCGCGGCCTTGCCGCCGACGCCACCGAGCAGTCCGAGAACGCCGGCGCCACCGCCCAGCCGTTCGCGGCCGACGAGAAAAAGCCGGCCACAGTCCAGAAGCGCATCACCCTCCACGAGATCTTCGAGAGCACCGAGATGACGAAGCTCCTCAACGCCCTGGCCAGGACCGGCCTCGATCCCGCGCACCTCACCGCAACGGAAGAGGCGCGCTACACCGTGGTCGAGAACGCCGGCCAGAAATCCGAGAACAAGACCGAACTGCGCTCGCCGCTCGAGATCGTCACCCAGATCCGCGGCAACGGCCGCAAGGGCCTCAGCATCCAGCGCTACAAGGGCCTCGGCGAAATGAACCCGAAGCAGCTCTTCGAGACGACGATGGACCCCGACAAGCGCCGCCTGCTGAAGGTGGACATCGCCGACGCCGCCAAGGCCGACGCCCTCTTCACCCTCCTGATGGGCGACGAAGTCCCCCCCCGCCGCCAGTTCATCGAGGACAACGCCCTGAACGTCCAGTTTCTGGACGTTTGAGTCCCGAATTGAATCGCGAAGACGCTAAGCTGCCAAGGTATGAAGCAAGTTGTGGTTCCAGCTGAAATCGAACGCCTCGCGCGCGCGACGGTGGACGCTGCACTAACTGTCCATCGTGCCTTGGGACCCGGCCTGCTCGAGAACGCCTATCAGCAATGCCTCGCCATCGAACTTACCCACCAAGGATTGTCTGTTGAGCAGGAAAAAACGCTTCCGTTGCTTTACCGCGGTCAGCCCGTTGAAACATCATACCGGCTGGACCTCATCATTGGTGGCCGGCTCCTGGCCGAACTCAAAGCCGTCGAGTCTGTTTTGCCCATTCACCAGGCCCAGGGCGTCACGTACTTGAAATTGCTCCGGCTTCCTTTGGGCCTGCTGATCAATTTCAACGTATCACTCATCAAAGACGGGATCAGCCGCATCCTGAACCTGGATTTCCAGACTGAGACCACTCATCGCACCTTCGCCAGCATCCGAACCTTCCGCCGACCTTAGCCTCTTAGCGTCTTCGCGATTCAACGTCCCCTCTTTTTCCCGCCCGTGTACACCGCCAACGAAAAGCTCTCGACCGCCAATATCACCGACATCATGCAGACGGCCTACATCGAGTACTCGATGTCCGTCATCATCTCGCGCGCCCTGCCCGACGCGCGCGACGGCCTGAAGCCCGTGCAGCGCCGCGTGCTCTACGCCATGCTCCGCGAGGGCCTCCTGCACAACCGGCCCTTCGACAAGTGTGCCGGCGTCGTTGGCGAGGTGCTCAAGAACTACCACCCGCACGGCGACTCCTCCGTCTACGACACCCTCGTGCGCATGGCGCAGCCGTGGGTCATGCGCTACCCGCTCATCGACCCGCAGGGCAACTTCGGCTCCGTCGACGGCGATCCGCCCGCGGCCTACCGGTACACCGAGGCCCGTCTCCGGGACATCGCCGAGGACATGCTCAAGGACATCGAGGAGGACACGGTTGATTTCGTCCCCAATTACAAGGAGTCGACCACCGAGCCGACCGTCCTCCCGTCCGCGTTGCCAAATCTGCTGATGAACGGCTCGACCGGCATCGCCGTCGGCATGACGACGAACATCCCGCCGCACAATCTCGACGAAATCATCGACGCCACCGTCGCCATCATCGACCACCCGCGCATCTCCGTCGACGAACTCTGCACCATCGTCAAGGGCCCGGACTATCCGACCGGCGGCGTCATCTCCGGCCGCGAGGGCATCCTCAGCTACCTCAAGACCGGCAAGGGCATCGTCCGCACCCGCGGCAAGGCCCACACCGAGGAACTCAAGGGCGGCATGGAGCAGATCGTCATCACGGAGATCCCCTACAATGTGAACCGCGCCACGCTCGTCACCCGCATCGCCGAGCTCGTCGGCGAGAAGCAGCTCGACGGCATCCGCGATCTTCGCGACGAATCCGACGAGAACACCCGCATCGTCATCGAGCTGAAGCGCGGCGAGCAGGCCAAGGTCGTCATCAACCAGCTCTTCCAGAAGACCGCGCTCGAGTCCTCCTTCGGCGTCACCCTGCTCGCCCTCGACAAGAAGCGGCCAAAGCAGATGAACATCAAGGAGCTCATCGAGTGCTACATCGAGCACCGCCGCGATGTCGTCACCCGCCGCACGAAGTTCCGCCTCAAGGAGGCCGAGGACCGCGCCCACATCCTCGAGGGCTACATCATCGCCCTCGATAATCTCGATGACTTCGTGAAGATCATCCGCGCCTCGGCCAACCGCGACGAGGCTAAGACGAAGCTGATGGCAAAGTACCCGCTATCCGAGCGCCAGACCGATGCCATCCTCGAGCTCCGCCTCTACCAGCTCACCGGCCTCGAGCGCGGCAAGATCGAGGCCGAGTACCTCGCCCTCGAGGCGCTCATCCTCGAACTCCGCGGCATCCTCGAGTCCGAGGCCAAGCTCCTCGCGCTGATCAAGAAGGAACTCTCCGAGATGAAGGCGAAGTACACCTCGCCCCGCCGCACCGAGATCGTGGCCGCGGCCGACGAATTCCGCATGGAGGACGTCGTCCCGAACGAGGGCTGCGTCATCACCGTCTCCCACCTCGGCTTCATCAAGCGCACCCGTGTCGCCGACTACCGCTCCCAAAAGCGCGGCGGCAAGGGCGTCATCGGCGCCGAGACCTATGAGGAGGATTTTGTCGAGAACCTCTTCACCGCCTCGACCCACGACTACATCCTCTTCCTCACCAGCACCGGCCAGTGCCACGCGAAGAAGGTCTACGACACCCCCGAGGGCACCCGCACCTCCAAGGGCAAGTCCGTCTCCTCCTTCCTCCGCCTCGGCGAGGGCGAGAAGATCGCCGCCATGCTGTGCGTGAAGGACTTCGAGCCCGGCAAGTTCCTCGTGATGGTCACGCGCCAGGGCATCACCAAGAAGACCAGCCTCACCGACTACGCCAACACCACCCGCGAGGGCGGCCTCATCGGCATCAACCTCGAGGCCGGCGACGCCCTCGTCGGCTGCGTGCTGACCAACGGCGAGAACGAGATCATCCTCATCAGCCACAAGGGCCAGGCCGTCCGCTTCAACGAAAGCGACCTCCGCGACCAGGGCCGCGGCACCATGGGCGTCACCGGCATGCGCTTCAAGTACGACGGCGATTTCGTCAAGGCCATCGAGGTCTGCGATCCCGCCGCCCGCCTGCTCGTCGCCCGTGAGGACGGCATCGGCAAGCGCACACCGTTCGAGGACTACCGCCTCACCAGCCGCGGCGGTTCCGGTGTCATCGCCATCGATCTCCCCGACGATGCCTCGGTCAATGTCGCCGGCGCCCTCAGCGTCCACGACACCGACGAGGTCATGCTGCTCACCGCCAAGGGCCAGAGCATCCGTACCCGCGTGAAGGAAATCCGCGAGACCGGCCGCGGCGCCAAGGGCGTCAAGCTCGTGACCCTCGCCGAGGGCGACAAGCTGCTCAGCATCGCCCGCATCATCGAGACCGAGGAGGAGCAGGTCAGCGAGGAGACGGAAACCCCCGCCGGCGAAGCCCCTGCCAGCTGAAGCGGCTGGTCGCCTGAGGAATCCGGCGCAGGCTACAGCAGGTGGGCAGGCACGTCCCGTGCCTGTATTCCTTGGCGCCGCATTCCGGCAGCTTCTCGCCGCATTCCTGGACCCGTGTGCAAATCCATGCAGGCACCGGGACGTGCCTCCCACCCTCCGGCCGATGCAACCTGCAGACTTAGACTCAGTCCACCGACTTGACCCGCACCCGCACGCCCGTGCCCTCAAAGGTCAGCCAGAAGCCTCCGAGCGTCGCCGGCGACACCGTCACCTTGGGACTCGGCACTGGCGGGGAGAAATATTCCCCGCCATTGGCCACCTGCCAGTGCTGGCCGTTCTCCAGGGTGAAGACCTTGCGGCCCTCCCAACCCGTGAAGTTGCCCACCAGCCGGCTTTCGATGGTGCTGTACTCAATCTTGGTCCCGGGCGTCAGCAGCACCTTCGCCCTGGCAAAAAATCCGGGCGCGGCCTGTTCCTTCGCCTTTTCCTTCTCGGCGGCGGCCGCCACGGCCGCGGCCTGCTTGGCGGCCTCGGCCTGCGCTTCCGCCCGTGCCTTTGCGACCGCCCCGCTCTTGTAGGCCTGCACCAGTGCATCCAGCCGGGCCAGGGCCTCGGGCGAGAGCTTGTCCAGTTCCGCCGCCGTGAAATCCTCGGGGCGGATGGCCTTCGAGAAGGCCTCCTCCGCGCGCACCGCGGTCAGCGTGACCAGCAGGCCCATCAGTCCGGTTGCGAGCCAGTGTTTCATGCCGGAAATGCAGCGGCCCCCAGGCGCGTGCGCAACACCATTTCCGCCCTTGCTAACGGCCCGGGGCCGTCCTGTCGTTTTCCTTCACCCTTTCGCATGGCCGGCAAGCTCACCTCCCTCCTCGATCCCGCCCGGATCACGCTTCACGTGCAGGCAACCGGGCGCGAGGCGGCGCTCCACGAGGTCGCGCACCTGCTCGACGGGCATCCGGACATCGCGAACTTCGCCGGTTTTTTCGACGAACTGCTCGCCCGCGATCGCCTCGATACCACCTGCCTCGGCAACGCGGTCGCCCTCCCCCACGCCCGCACCGGCCAGGTGAAGCGGATGGTTCTGGCCGTCGGACGCAGCGACGCCGGCATCCCCTTCGACGCGAGCGGCGAGATCGTGAAACTCTTCTTCGTTCTGGGCACCCCGAAGTCCAAGCCTGGCGACTACCTCGCCATGGTCAGCGCGCTCTGCAAGATCCTCCGCGATCCCGCCGACCGCGCCTCACTCCTCACGGCCACCTCGCCCGAGGCCTTCATCGCAGCCGTCGCCGCTGTGGAAACCCGGCTGGGATTGTAGGGCGGGATCGCTGTCGCCGCCTGCGGAGTAGCGCAGGCATCCTGCCTGCCATCTTCCGCTTCCGGAGCAGGCTGGAAGCCGCGCTACTCTGGGTGGAGCGCATTGCCCCAATGCGCTCCACCTCCAGCCAAGGCTGTGTCATCCCGCCCGTTTCAGGGGGAAGATCTCCACGTCGACCGCCGCCGCCGCGCAGGCGTGCTCCGGCGCCCGGCCGGCGGGATCAAATCCTGCCAGCCGCAGCATCGTATCGTCCGCTGCCGTCACCTCTGCCGCTCCGATCTGGTAGGGCGCATGCGCCACCCGGCCGGTGAAGAGCCGGTTCCGGCGGGGCTCATGGGCGAACAGCGTGTAGCGCTCCACCAGGAAAAACTCCAGCGTCCCCGCGGGCGCCCCGTGCCGCTCGCCGGTCGCCCGGTAGCGAAACCGGCTTTCCCGCTCCTGCCCCCGCCGGCAGGCGGAATAGTCCACCGTCCCGGTCGCCGCGTCCACGGCCGCAGCCATCGCGGCATGCTCATAGGGCAGGTGGAAAAACGTGCGGGCCACCTTCACCGCCAGCCACTGGTTGCAATCCAGCGAGTAGAACCAGACCCCGGGACGGCCGTGCGCATCGTGCACGTACGTCCGCACGTTCAGTTCCAGAAAATCGGAAACTCCGGGCACCGCCGGGGAGCCCGCCAGCCGCACCCGGCGCATGAAAAACGGCACCAGCCCGATCCACGCCCGCCCTTCAAAGGTGTCCACCGTCAGTCCGGCCGGCAGCGTGCGCTGCACCTGCCCCGCGTCCCACGCCCAGTGCAGAAACAGCAGGTTCGTCCATTCCTGCCGCATCACCGGCCGCGCCGCCGGGCGGTCGCGTTCCATCAGGCGCTGGGCTTGGGTGGGTGGAGACATTCCTAAACTTCGCATATTATCGCCCGCCCGCAACCCGGCGGTCACCACCTCGATTCCCCGCTTGTCTCACGCGGCCCGCACCGAAACGCTGGGGTATGCGCCCTCTCGCCCTGCTCTGCATTCTCCTCGGCCTCGGCGCTGCCGCGGGTGCGCAACCGGCCCCGGCCGCCTCCGCCGCCCCCAGCGCCGTCGCCACCGAGGAAACCGTGGACCGGTTCTTCACCGAGGCCCTCGAACACGGCCAGGCCTATGACCAGCTCCGCGTCCTGACAACCGGCTATCCGGGGCGGCTCGCCGGCTCGAAGTCGCTCGAGGGCGCTGTGCGCTGGGGCCAGCAGGTTCTCGGTGCGATGGGACTCGACCGCGTTTACATGCAGGATGTCAGCGTGCCCCACTGGGAACGCGGCGCGCCCGAGTCCGTGCAGTTGCTCGCCGCGGGCGGCGCCCAGCCGCTCACCGCCACCGCCCTCGGCAATTCCCCGTCCACTCCGGCCGGCGGCCTCACCGCCGAGGTCGTCGAGGTTCATTCGCTCGCCGAGGTCGAAAAACTCGGCCGGGAGGCACTCGCGGGCAAGATCGTGTTCAACAACCGCCCGATGAACGCCGCGCTGTTCCGCACCATGCAGGCCTATGGCGAGGCCGGCGACCAGCGCAACCGCGGCCCGGGGGTCGCCGCGAAATTCGGCGCCGCTGGCGTGCTCACGCGCTCGCTCACCCTCGCCCACGACGACGTGCCGCACACCGGGACCACGACCTATCTGCCCGGTTTCCCGAGGATTCCCGCAGCCGCGCTGAGCCTCGTCGCGGCCGACCGCCTCTCCGCCGCGCTCACCGCCGATCCGCACACCCGGGTGTCGATGCAGATCCACGCCCGATCCTTGCCCGATGCGCCCTCGCACAACGTTATCGGCGAGATCCGCGGCTCGGAATTTCCCGACCAGATCATCCTCGTGGGCGGCCATCTCGACTCCTGGGACATCGCCCCCGGCGCCCACGATGACGGCGCGGGAATCGTGCAGTCCATCGAGGTGCTCCGGCTCTTCCGGACCCTGGGCCTGAAGCCGCGCCATACCCTCCGCTGCGTGCTCTTCGTCAACGAGGAGAACGGCGGCGCCGGCGCCACGCGCTACGCCGGGCTCGCCCAGGAAGCGCACGAGCGGCACGTGTTCGCCGTCGAGACGGACAACGGCGGATTTGCTCCCACCGGCTTCAACCTCGGCAGCACCCAGGGCAACGCCCACGAACGGGCCGAACGCTGGCGGACCCTGTTCGAGCCGTGGGGCGTCTGGCACTTCACCAAGGGCAGCGGCGGCGCCGATGTCGCCCCGCTCCTGCTCCAGGGCGTGACCGTCGCCGGCCTCACGCCGGATTCGCAGCGCTACTTCGACTACCACCACACGGCCATCGACACGATCGACAAGGTCAACCCGCGCGAACTCCACCTCGGCGCCGCCGCGATGGCCGCGCTCATCTGGCTGGTCGATCAGCAGGGGCTGTAGCCCTTGCTGATCGGAGATCGCAGTTCGAAGGTCGCAATTCGGGCCGCCAGTCTCTCGCGCATGCTGTTCGATTGTGCTCCGCGTCCTCTCACGGTCCATCAGCCATTTCTTGCTCCATGTGCCTTTTTATCGATCTCCGATCTGCGAACTCCGATCTCCGCGGCGCGTGGCGCCGCTTCTGATGATCCGCGCCCTGGTCTTTGATTTCGACGGCCTGATCCTCGACACCGAGTCGTCGCTCATCGGCGCCTATGCCGATGTGCACGCCGCCCATGGCGTGCCGTTCGATCACGACCTGTTTATGCGCTCGGTCGGGCACGCCGACTATGCGTTCGATCCCTGGCATGCCTTTGAAAAACGCTCCGACCGTGCCGCCCTTGAGGAAGAGCGCCGCGGCTTCAACCGCGAGCGCGACCTGCATCTGCCCGTGCTGCCTGGCGTCACCGCCCTGCTCGGCGCCGCGAGCACCCGGCAGTTGCACGTCGCCCTCGCCTCCAATTCTCCGCACGCCCACTGCGAGCGCCACCTCACGCGGATCGGACTCCTGGACCGGTTCGAATTTCTCGCCTGCCGCGAGGACGTGCCGCTGCCCAAGCCCGCGCCCGATCTCTACAAACTCGTGCTGACCCACTTCGGCCTGCGCGGCCACGAGGCGATCGCCTTCGAGGACTCCCACACCGGCAGCCTGGCCGCCCGCCGCGCCAACCTCTGGACCGTGGCCGCGCCCAATCCCTCAACCGCCCACCACGACTTTTCCCACGCCAGTCTCCGCGTGAAATCGCTCGCCGATGTGAACCTCGACGAACTGATAAAACAGTTCGAAAGGTAGGGCGCGTTATCCTTAACGCGCCGGTTGGAGTCGGTCGGAGCCAAACGCGGCGGATTAGGGATAATTCGCCCTACCTCGGAATCAGATGCCTTTCATCCGCGTTATAGGCGCGTAACGATTCAGCCGCCCAACTCCGACCACCGCGCATACGCCGCTGCCAGTTCAGCCTCGATCTCCTGCAGCCGCGCCGTTGCGCGTGATACTTCGGCAGCAGGCTTTTTAAAGAACAGCGGATCGCCGAGCGTCCCAGTCAGAGTCGTCTGCTCCGCTTCAAGCTTCTCGATGGTCTTCGGGAGTGCATCTAACTCCGCCCGCTCCTTGTTCGTCAGCTTGCGGGCTTTTTTGTCCGGGCCGGATCCAGCCGCGTCTTTCGCCGAGCGCTTCGCTGCTTCCGCCGCCGCGAGCGCGGCGGTGGCTTTTGCGGCCCGCTCCCGCTGCCAGTCGTCGTAGCCACCCAGGTACTCGGCGATTTTCCCTTCGCCCTCGAACACCAGCAGGCTGGTGCAGACTTCGTTCAGGAACGCCCGGTCGTGGCTCACCAGCAGCAGCGTGCCGCCAAACTCCACCAGCAAATCCTCGAGCAACTCCAGCGTCTCCGCGTCGAGGTCGTTCGTCGGCTCGTCCAGCACCAGCACGTTGCACGGCTTCGTGAACAGGCGCGCCAGCAGCAGCCGGTTCCGCTCGCCGCCCGACAGCGCCTTGATCGGCGTCCGCGCGCGCTGTGGCTCAAACAGAAAATCCTCCAGATAGGAAATCACGTGCCTTGTCTTCCCGTTGATCGTCACGGTCGCGTTGCCGTCCGCCACCGCGTCCTGCACCCGCATCGTCTCGTCGAGCTGCGCCCGCAGCTGGTCAAAGTAGACCACCTCCAGCTTGGTCCCCTGCTCCACCGTGCCCACCGAGGGCGCCAACTGGCCCAGCAGCAGCCGGAGCAGCGTCGTCTTGCCCGCGCCGTTCGGACCGACGATGCCGATCTTGTCCCCGCGCTCGATGCGCGTCGTCAGGTCCCGCACAATCCAGCGGTCATCGTACTTGAAGCCCGCGCCTTCGCACGCAATGACCTTGAAGCCGCTCCGGTCCGCCTCCTGCGCGGTCATCTTCGCCGTACCGGTGCGGTCGCGGCGGGCAACGCGCTCCGCCCGCATCTTCTCGAGGGCATGGATGCGGTTGTTCGCCCGCGAGCGCTGGGCCTTCACCCCGCGCCGGATCCACACTTCCTCCTGCGCGAGCTTCTTGTCGAACTGCGCGCGCTCGACTTCCTCGGCCTCGAGCACCGCTTCCTTGCGCTGCAGGAACGTGTCGTAGTCGCAGGCCCAGCCGATGAGCTTGCCCCGGTCCACCTCAACGATGCGCGTGGAGAGCTTGCGGAGAAACGTCCGGTCGTGCGTCACGAACAGCAGCGCCCCGCCCCATTCCAGCAAAAATTCCTCGAGCCACTGGATCGACGCCAGGTCGAGATGGTTGGTCGGCTCGTCGAGCAGCAGCAACTGCGGTGCCTCGACCAGCCCGCGCGCCAGCAGCACGCGGCGCTTCTGTCCCGCGGACAACGAGGCAAACTCCTGGTCCACCGGCAGCCCCATCTGCTCCAGCAGCCGCTCCACGCGGTCGTGACGTTCCCAGTCGTTGTGCTCCTCGTAAGCGCCACCGTCGCCCTCGACCACCGTCCGCACCGTGCCGGCCAGGCCGCTCGGCACTTCCTGCCGCAGCGTCGAGAACACGGCGCCTGGCTGGCGGAACACCTGCCCGTCGTCGGGCTTCAGCTCGCCCGCAATGACCTTCATCAGGGTGGACTTGCCGGCGCCGTTGCGGCCGACGAGGGCCACGCGTTCCCCGCGGTCAATCTGGAGATTGACCCGGTCGAGCAACGGCGCGCCACCGAAGCTCAGGCTGACATCAAGAAGACTGACAATGGCCATGGGAACCGGTCAGCTTGGACAACGACCCTGCGGCAGCGCAAGGCCTTCGTTGCAACCTCCGCACATTGAATTTCCAACGAGGCGACCAAGCCCGGGATTTCCCTAGCCGATAGCCACGAAGTGAGCCATAGACCTTGAAATCCGCGTCATGCCTTCCGCGATTCTTTTTGATCTCGATGACACCCTGAACGACCGATGGGCTTCAATTCAACATTACAGCGGCACTTTTCTCGCCCGATTCCAGTCCCGTCTCAACGCACCTGATTTGGCCGGATTGGCCACTGCCATCAGGCGGGCTGATCATCGTGGATATCGGTCCAAACCCGAGGTCTTTGCTGAGTTGAGGTTAACGCTCCCTTGGTCCGTGGCCCCTTCCGTTGAGGAATTAAACGCTCATTGGCTCGAACACTTCCCTCTTACGATCCAAGCCCGAACGCATGCCCGCGAGGTATTGGACGTGCTTCAACGACACGGTTTTACTCTCGGCATGGTGACCAATGGCCACACGGGTGGCCAAAATCGAAAGATCGAACGCCTCGGCCTGCGGGCGTTTTTCTCCGCCGTCGTGATTTCCGAGGAAGTCGGCATGATGAAGCCTGATCCTGCGATTTTTCTCCACACGGTGCGTCGACTCGGCGTGCAACCCAGCGAGGCGTGGTTCGTGGGAGACAATCCCATCAATGACATCTTGGGTGCGGCCGGTGCCGGCCTCAAACCCATCTGGCTCCGGGGTATTCATCCCTGGCCCGATGGCATCCCCGAGCCAGAGGTGAAGATCGATTCTTTGGATCAGCTGCTGCCAATGTTGTCGCTCACCCGCCACGTTTTGTGAAACCCGCCCGTTACAACGTTCTCGGCGTCGGCGTGTCTGCCCTCACTCTGGCCCAGGCCCGCGACCTCGTACTCGGCGCGCGCGGCGCGCACCAGCTCGGCTACGTGTGCATCACGCCCGTCCATGCGGTGAGCGAGGCCCGCCGCGATCCGGCGTTCCGGAAAATCCTCAACGAATCGTTTCTCACGACGCCCGACGGCATGCCGCTCGTCTGGCTCGGCCCCGCCGGCGTGGAGCGTGTGTACGGGCCCGATCTCATGCTGGCCGTCTGCGACGTCGGCCGCGCCATCGGGCTGAGGCATTATCTCTATGGCGGCGCCCCCGGCGTGGCCGAACTGCTGCGCGACAAACTCTGCACCCGGTTTCCCGGGCTTGAGATCACCGGTACATTCACCCCGCCCTTTCGGTCACTCACCGCCAATGAAGCCGCCGCGCTCCGCGCCGATGTCGCTCGCGCCCGGCCCGACATCCTCTGGGTCGGCCTCGGCACGCCCAAGCAGGAACGCTTCATGGCGGAATACGCATCGACCCTCGACGCCGGGCTGCTCATCGGTGTCGGCGCGGCCTTCGATTTTCATTCGGGCCGCGTGCCGCAGGCGCCGCGCTGGATGCAGCGCAGCGGGCTGGAGTGGTTCTTCCGGCTCTGCACCGAACCGCGCCGGCTCGGCCCGCGCTACCTCACGACCAACCCCCTCTTCGTGCTCCGGATCGCCGCCCAGCGCCTGGGATTGAAAAAATACCCCCTCGGGATCGCGGAAACGCGGAAGAACGGAAGCGCGGAATCGGATTCCTGAGTCCGTTCATGATTCCGAGGTAGGGCGGGCCCAGCGGTCCCGCCCTACCCTCGATCTCCCTGCTTTTCCGCTCCTCCGCGCTTCCGCGATAAAATGCCCGAGCCGCCGCCCCCCCCCCCCCCCCGCTTCCGCGGTCAAAACAGATTCCGCTGCTGCAGCGCGTCGCGCTTTTCTCCGTCGAGCGTGCTGAACGCGAGCAGCTGCATCACTGTCAGCTCCGCCAGCCGCGGTTCCCGGGCCAGGGAGGCCAGCAGCAGCGCGCCCGCCAGCGCATCGTACAGTGCCGCGTGATAGCGGCGGCGCTCGGGCGGACAATGCGCCCGGGCCAGCTCATCGAGCTCCGCCTGCAGGCCGCAGGCCGCCACGAGCGACTCCAGCCGGCCGGAATCAAGCCGCGGATAAAACTGCGCGTAGAGCCGGGCGGAGTCGATCCACGGGCCCCACTCGATCACGCTCTCGCCCGGCCGGGCGAAGTCGGGCGAGTTGCGCGGATAGGGCCACACCGACTTGAGCAGGCCGTTTTCCACGCCCGCATAATGCGCCGCGAGCGGACCGCGCTCCCGCAGGCCCGCAAAATACTCCCACTCGTCCGAAAACGGCGCGTGCCCGGCCAGGGTCTTCTCCTCCAACCCATGCACCGCCACATCCTCCGCCCACACCCGCCCAATCGCCCGGCACAGCCGCGTGCTCGTCCCGGTGATTTTCCCGCCCAAAACCTCCGCCACGCCATATTCCAGAATGCCGGACGTACGGCTGCCCTCGAAATCGACGAAATAAATGGACTGATCGACCCAAGACATTGGTCACCACGAAATACACGAACGACACGAAATCCAGACCCACCTCGTAGAATTTTTAGTGTGTTTCGTGTGTTTCGTGGTTTCAAAGGCTTGGTGGATTTAACGCCCTACCGCACGTTCATGACCGAGCTCGCCGAAAAGAGCGGTGATTTCATCCGGCCCTATTTCGGCAATCCCGACTTGGTCGTCGAAACCAAGAGCGATGCCACCCCCGTGACCTTGGCCGACCGCGGCGCCGAGGAGCTGATGCGCTCGCTGATCCGGAAACGGTTTCCCACCCACGGCCTCGTCGGCGAGGAACTCGGCAGCGAGCGTGCGGACGCCGAGTTTGTCTGGGTGCTCGATCCGATCGACGGTACCAAATCCTTTGCCTCGGCCTGCCCGCTTTTCGGCACGCTCATCGCCCTCCTGCATCACGGCCAGCCGGTGCTGGGCGCAATCCACCAGCCCATCCTGCACCAGCTCATGCTGGGCGACAGCACCACGACCACGCTCAACGGCCGCGCCGTGCGCGTGCGCCCGATGGCCAGAATCGAGGACGCCACGCTGCTCACCACCAACGTCCACTCGCCCGCCCGCCACCAGAACGGTCACGCGTTCGACGCCCTGGCCGCACGCGCCAAACTTTTCCGCACGTGGGGCGATTGCTATGGCTACCTGCTCGTCGCCAGCGGCTGGGCCGACGTCATGTGCGACCCGATCATGAATCCATGGGACATCGCCGCCTTGATCCCCGTGATCCGCGGCGCTGGCGGCATCATCACCGATTGGCAGGGCAAGGACCCAGTCAACGCCAAGTCCATGGTCTCGGCAGGTCCCGCCCTGCACTCCCAGGTGATCGCAGCCTTGAATCCGTAATGTAGGGCGGGGTCGCTCACCCCGCCAAAATCTCCGCAAACCTTTCCGCGGATATCACGGATCGACACGGATAAATTCCAATCGTCCGCGACAATCCGCGTAGTTCGCGGGAAAAATATTCTCGGAATAACCATGGCGGGGTCAGCGACCCCGCCCTACATTCCTAGCGCTTCTTCTTTGGCTTCCACCCCGCTGTCACCCGCGACGTAAATCCCCCGCGCGCCTTCCAATCGGCGATGATCGTGAGTTCGCGCGGCTGCAGGGCAGCGCCGAGGTCGTCGCAGATCTTGTTCGTCGCCGCCTCGAAAAAGATCCCCTCGTTGCGGAACGCGTGGAAATAGAGCTTCAGCGACTTCAGCTCGACGCACTTCTTGTCCGCCACATAGCGCACCAGGATGTCGGCGAAATCCGGATGGCCGGTCATCGGACACAGCGACGTGAATTCGTGATGCGTGTGCTCGATCACATAGTCGCGCTGCGGCGCGGGATTCGGAAAGGTTTCGAGAAGTTTCGGGTCGGACATGGCGGAAAGTAGTGGGTAGTGAGTAGCGGGTAGCGAGTAGAAATACCCTGCGCGTTCAAGTCTTCAGCGGACACGGCTGGTCAGCAAAACTGACTTCATGACCCGCCCCTCCGGCGGCATGATCCCATGCTCGCTACTCGCTACCCACTACTCGCTACCGAAACTGCCACTTAAGTGGCAGTTTCAGTAAACCGCTGCTCCCGGATCACCGTGATCTTGATTGCGCTGGGATACTGCAGCTCCGCTTCGATCTTCGCGCGCAGCTCCTTCGCCAGCTCCCGCGCCCGGTCGTCGGTCACGGTTTGCGGGGAAACCACCACGCGGATCTCCCGACCCGCTTGGATCGCAAAGGCCTGCTGCACGCCCTCCAAGCTCAGCGCGAGCTTCTCCAGCCGCTCCAGCCGCTGCGCGTACAGCGCCATCGACTCGGCCCGCGCACCCGGCCGCACCGCGGAAATCGTGTCGGCCAGGATCACGAGGCCCGCGTAAACCGTCTCGGGCTTCACTTCCTCGTGATGCGCCGCCACCGCGTTGACGACGATCGGCGTCTCGCCGTAGCGCTTGATGAACTCACCGCCGATGTGCGCGTGGCTGCCCTCCAGCTCGCCGTTCGCCGCCTTGCCGATGTCGTGCAGTAGGCCGGCCCGCTTCGCGAGGTTGGGATCGAGGCCGACCTCGCTCGCCAGCATCGAGGCGATGAACGCCGTCTCCACCGAGTGGTCGAGCACGTTCTGGTTGTAGGAAAAACGGAATTTCAGCCGGCCGAGCAGCCGGATGATCTCATGGTGCAGCCCGTTGATGTTGAGCTTCGCCACCGCCTCCTCGCCCGCCTGCGTGGTCGCCAGCTCGATCTCCTCCTGCGCCCGCTTCACGAATTCCTCGATCGTCGCCGGGTGGATGCGCCCGTCCTTCACCAGGGCCTCCAGCGCCACGCGTGCGATCTCGCGGCGCATCGGGTCGAACGACGACAGCATCACCATCTGCGGCGACTCGTCGATCAGCACGGTGACGCCCGTGGCCGCCTCGAACGCCTTGATGTTGCGGCCCTCGCGGCCGATGATGCGGCCCTTCATTTCCTCGCTTGGCAGCGAGACCAGCGTGGACGTCAGGTCGTTGTTGGGCTTGCTCGAGAGCCGCTGCATCGTGGCGACGAGAATCCGGCGCGCATCGGTCTGCAGCTCCTGCTCGGACTTCTCCAGGGTCTCCCGGCGCAGCACGCGCAGCTCGTCCTGGCACTCAAGCAGGACCTCCTCGCGGAGCGCGCGGCGGATTTCCTCGGCGTCCATCTGCGAGACGCCTTCGAGGCGCTTGCGCACACTTTTCGACAGGGCGCGCATCGCGTCCCGCGCCTGCCGCACCGCGGCGTTCTCCCGATTGAGGCGCTCCTGCTTCTGCTCGAACTGGTAGTCGAGCAGCGCCAGCGATTCCTCGTGCGCCCGGATTTCACGGAGCCGCACATCGGACTCGATCTCGCGCCGGTCGAATTCCCGGTTGGCCTCGGCGCGCTTCTCCTGGATCTCCGCCTCGGCCTTCTGCTTCATCTCCTCGGCCGCGACTGCCGCCTCGCGGCGCGCGACCTCGGCCAGCTCGGCCGCCTGCTCGTGCGCCACGCGCCGCGTGTGGCGGGTCAGCGCCCAGACGACCAGGAAGCCGATGCCCCCACCAACCACCAGCGCGACCGGCAACGACCAGTCACCGGGCTCGCCCTCGGCGAGGACGAGCAGCAGGGAAAAAGGCGTGGCGTGGGCGGAAATCAAAGGACGCGGACGCTAACCGGCGCCCAACCGGAAGTTCAATCTTTCTTCCGCGCGTGGACGCGCGGAAAGTCACAAGTGACAAGGAACAAGGAGCAAGAACCCCGCCGCCGAAGGCGGGCACCTCTTGCCCCTCGTCACTCGCCCCACATCACTTGCCGCCCTGCGGCGGCTCCGCAAACGCCGGCAAAGTCTGATTGAGCACTGCCTGCATCCGGCCCAGCGCCGCCGCCTCACCGTCGCTCGCATCGGTCTGCATCAGCACATAGGCCCAGCGATCAGCCCGGGCATGCGCCACGCGGTTCCAGGCGTCGACCGCCAGCCGCTCCCAATGCGAGGCCACCACGGTATCTCCGCCAATGAACCAGTAGACGACCAGTTGCGGCACTGTCAGCGTCCCCCTCGGGGTTCTTACTTCCCGCTGCACCTGCAGCACCGTCGCCGGGAAATCCCGCGCCGGAATTCCGGGATACGAAAACCGGTGCCCGCTCGTGGCGCCAATCGTCCAGCCCTGGCCGACTAGGCAAAGCTCCGGCCGGTGGATGGAGGTGCGGTCGCGCCCGCTCAGGACCACCGACAAAAACACGCGCTGCGTCGAATCCGAGAGCGCGACGTAGTCCTTCCGCGAAAAGCCGGTGTCCGGCGGCAGGACTTCCCGCTCGACCGCGCTCACTTCCGCCCGCCGGCCAATCCATTCCGTCCCCAGAAACACCGGCAGCTCGACGGGGTTCAACCCGTCCGCCGCCAGCCGCACCCCCGCCGTCCCACGCGGCGGCAACCCCGCCAAGTGCGCCAGAAAAATCATCTCCACCATCGTGAGCCCCACAATCACCGCGCCACTTGCCCACCCGAACTGCGAACTGCGATCTGCAATCTGCGATTCGGCCCCTCCCTTCTCCTTTCTCCCTTCTCCCTTCTCCAGCGATGCGCCCGCTTCGGGCCAGCGCCGCTCCAGCAGCCTCGCGGCGAGCAGCACGCCGCCGAGCACGATCACAAACACCCCGTACCCCATCACATCGTGGGCGCGCTCGCCCCACGCCTGGCCGCGCCATTGCGCGACAAAGATGATGGAGGAAATCCGCGCCACATTGCCGAGGTAGATCAGCGGGAAACACAGCACCAGCAGGGCGCTCCGCCGCCACCGCGAGCGGAAATTGAGATAACCCGCGAGCAGGGACAGCGCGAGCAACGCCATCAGCGAACGCACGCCCGAACACGCCGCCGCGACGTCGTATTGGTAGCGGCCGTCCGGAGCCACGAGCTGCGTGCCGCTTTCCAACACCCCGATGCCCGCCGCATGCGCCAGCCCCGCGCTCGCCCGGATGACCCACAGCCGCAGCCAGAATCCCGCCGAGTCGAGCGCATTGAACGGAATCGCAAACACCATGAACCCGAGCGGAAACAGCGCCGCCCGGCCCCACTTCCGTCCGCCCATGAACCGCATCACGCCCCAGGTGAACACCAGCAGCGCCCCAATCGACACCCGCGTCTGCTGCGCCGCAAACCCCAGCGCATGCAGCCCCAGCCCCGCCCCCATCGCCACCACCCCCGGCCACACCCGGTCTTCCCTCTCCCAACTCCCCTCTCCCAACTCCCGGCTGCGCAAATTGCGCAGCAAGAGCCAAGCTGCCAGCGGCAGGATCAGCAGCCCATGCTCCGTCTCCGAGTTGGGATTCACCCACTGAAATCCCCACCAATAAAACAGTGATGCCGTATCGATGTACCCGCGCGTGGCGTTCCCGAAAAACTGGAATACCGCCGCGCCCGTCAGCGCACAGGCCAGCCCCGGCCATAAAAATCCTTCACCCCGCCGCAGGCTGCTTGTCATGCCCGCGATTCAGAACTTAACTCCGCGCGCTTGGCAAAACCTTCGCACGCCTCCCTGTCGCCGCGCCTGCTCGTGACTGAGCTGTGGGGCCTCGGCGACCTGGCCCTGGCGCTGCCCTTTCTCCAAGCCGCCACCCGGCACTTCACGGTCACGCTGCTGGCCAAGCCCCACGCCGCACCGCTGCTCGCGCGCTTCGCCCCCGCGGTCGAACTGGTGCCGCTGACCGCTCCCTGGACCGCGTTCTCGGGCAAATACCGCCTGCTCCACTGGCCGTGGCGCGAACTGGCCCGCGTGCGCCGGGACCTGTGCGCCCGTCATTTCGACCTCGGCGTATCCGCGCGGCCCGATCCCCGCGACCACGCGCTGCTGGCCTTCGTCGGCGCCCGCCGCCGGCTCGGGTTTCCCCGCGCGGGCTCGCAACTCCTGCTGACCCAGTCATTGCCGGAACCCTCGCGCCCGCACCGCGCGGACCACTGGCGCGCCCTGGCCGCCACCCTTGACTGGGACCTTTCCCCTCTCGCCGCTCGCCTTCCGCCTTCCGCCTCCGCTTCGCGCCGTGTCGTGATTCACACCGGGGCGGGCCATCCCGTCCGCAAGTGGCCTGTCGAGCGGTTCAATGAGATTGCCCGCCGCCTCCGCACCGATGGCTGGGAAGTCGTCATACTCGACGACTCCCTGCGCGACCTCGGCCAGCTGCTCGACACTCTGGCCAAGGCCGACCGTTTCATCGGCAACGACTCCGGCCCCGGCCACCTCGCCGCCCTGCTCGGCGTGCCCACCTTCACGATCTTCGGCCCGCAACTTCCGGAACTGTTCGCCCCGCAGCATCCGCAAGCCGCCTGGATCGAGGGCGCACCCTGCCCCTACAAGCCCTGCTTCGACGCCTGCCGCTTCCCGGCGCCCAACTGCCTGCTGGATCTTTCGACCGATGAGGTCTGGTCCCGCGTCCAGCCGTGGCTGAGTGCCACTTAAGCGCCCGCGCCAAGTGAAGTTCAAACCGGCCGGCCCGGCAGATTCCGGTAACGCGGCATCCGCGCTTTCCTCCCGCAGTCTTGAGTTTCAATCCCCGTGCCGCATGCATCTTTGGCCAATATGAGCAATCGCGCCCCCACCGCGGACTCCCATCATGCCGGCCGGCAACGCTGGTGGCGTGTCGGGCAAAACGCCGGGGCGCAGATCACGGCGCGCGTGATTTCGGGCCTCTGCCAGCTGGCGCTGGTCCCGCTGATTCTGTCGCGGCTGGGGGTCGATTCGTTCGGCTGGATCATGGCACTGACCACCTTTGTCGGGCTGTCACAATTTGCCGATCTCGGCGTGGCCATGGCGTTGCAGCAGGCCTTGTCGGAAGCCTGGGCGCAAGGGGACGACGCTTCGCTCCGGAGCGTCTATGCCAGCGGGGCCCGGCTGCTCACGTTCCTCGGCCTCGGCTGGCTGGTGATCAGTGTGCCGGCAGCCTGGGCCCTGGGCGAGCATGTGCTCGCGTCACCCGGCGGCGGGGTAGAAAACGCCAGGATCTGCTGGGTGGTGGTGGCGGCGTGCCTGGCCGCGGGGGTGCCGCTTTCCGCCGGAACCAGGCTCGCGGTCGCGTTGCAGCTCGGTTGGATCGCCGCCTCTTGGACTGCGCTCACCAGCGTCGCCACGCTGGTCGCCGTCTGGCTCCTTGCCCGGATGGGCGCCCATCCTGGCGCGCTGACCTACGTCGTGCTGCTCAGCACGGGCCAGCTCGCACCGGGCCTGATTTGCGGCCTGCACCTCCCGCGCCGGCTGGGTTGGCACGGCCGGCCGATCGCCGACTGGGGCGAAATCCATCGGCTGCGCCGGGCCGCGCTGCCCTTTGCCTCGCAAAATCTGGCCGGAGCGCTCCTGCAGGCGGCCACACCCTGGGCTTTCGCCCGTTTCGGGGGCTACGCGGCCAACGCCGCCTTCGCCATCCTGCAGCGCTTGTTCGGGCTCGCCCAGCAGGCTCACGCGCTCTTGCTCAGCCCGATCTGGCCGGCCTATGCCGAGGCCCAGATCCGTGACGATCGGGCATGGATCACCCGCATGTTCAGGTATTCGCTCTTCGTCACGCTCCCCGTCGTCGCCGGCGTCCTGCTGGTCGCCGCCGTGCTGCCATGGATCCTGCCGCCCTGGCTGGGCAAGGACACTCTGATCCCGCCGGCAGGCATCACCTGGCCCGTGGTGCTGTGGTTTTTGACGTCGATCGTCGGCCAGCCGTTTGTCCTGCTCCTGCTTGGGCTCGGCCGTTTTCAACGCATGGCGATGCAAGTCATGACCGTGCACCTGCTGACCCTTGCGGCCATGATCGGATTGGGGAAATGGCTGGGAGCTACCGGCGTCGCCCTTGCCCTCGCCGGCGGGCTCACGCTGGGCGTGCTCCCGCTTTATATTCGCGAAGCCGTCCTGGCATTGCGCGCCTTGCCGCAATCGGCATCGACGGCCGAAGCCCAAGCCGCCAAGGTCTGACACTCCATGCTGCAACGCTTCCGCAACGATTTCGTCGCCTGGCTCATCGAGCGGCATCCCTCACTCTGGCTGCGCCTGAAAAAACTGACGGGCCATCGGCTGGGTGAGGACCGGGAGTTTCTGACCCTGCACGCGCGGTCTGTGAGGGAGGGCAAGGCACTGCAGCGCGTGCAAGAGCGCTACAATCTGTGGGCGCTGGCCTGCGCCGTGCGATCCCTCCCGGGCGATTATGCCGAGGTCGGCGTCTACCGCGGTGGCAGCGCCCGCTTCCTTTGTGCCGCAAAAGGGGACGCGGCCCTTCACCTCTTCGATACGTTTCAGGGCATGCCCGCCGTCAACCCATCCACCGACGGTCACTTCCAGGAAGGCGAATTTGCCGACGGTACGATGGAAACGGTGCGCACCTACCTCGCCGACTGGCCCAAGGTGCATTTGCATCCCGGTGTCTTCCCCCAATCGGCCGCGGGACTTTCTTCCGACGGAAACCTGCGCTTCAAATTCGTGCACCTCGACGTCGACCTGTATCTTTCAACCCTTCACGGATTGGAATGGTTCTACCCGAGAATGGAACGCGGTGGGGTCATCATCACCCATGATTACGGCCTCTTGGAAGTGCCCGGGGTCAAACAGGCATTCGACGAATTTTTCCGCGATAAGCCCGAGATTGTCATCCCCCTCTGGTATTCGCAGGCCATGATCGTGAAACTCTGACCACGGCGCGCGATGCATCTCGCGATCTTCAAGGTCAATCACCTCGGCGATAACGTGGTCTTCCTTCCCGTCGTTCAAGCCTTGCGGCGCCGGCGGCCGGCCTGGCGCCTGACGCTCATCACCGCGCCCCATGTCGCTGCGCTTTACTCAGCGGATGTCGCGCGTGACGACCTCCTGACCGTCTCGCCCGAGCGTTTGAAGACCGCGTGGCACCGCCCGTGGGAGCTCGCCGCGTGGACCGCGCGTCTCGTTGCCCGGCGGGTCGACGCGAGTCTGGTCAGCTACGACCAAAATAGCGTCGCCCACGGACTCGCCTGGCTCACCTCCGGCCGGCCCCGGGTGGGCGCGGCCGGCCTTCGCATCCGCCTAGCCGGCACCCTGACGCACGAGGTCGCGCGCCAGCCGGAGTGGAGCATGGCCCGGTGGAACTGGGAAACTGCCCGGACCCTTGTCACGGCCATCGATGGCGGGCAGGACTGGCCCGCGGAGCCGCCCCGGCCGGACCTGACTCACCTGATTGCGGGCACAACACGTCATCCCAATCGCATCGTGATCCATGCCGGCTCGAAGTGGGAATACACCCGCTGGCCGCTCGATCGCCATGCCGAGCTCGCCGGCCGGCTGGCTGGCCAGCACGAGGTCATCTGGGTCAATGCACCAGAGACCCGTTGCGCACTTCCCGCCGGGGTCCAGGCGCGCGATTGTTCCGGGCTGGCGGAACTCACCCAGCTGCTCGCGTCGGCCACCCTGTTCATCGGCAACAACTCCGGTCCCATGCACCTCGCCAATGCCGTCGGCACACCCGGCGTGATCGTGTCGGGGCCATCGGACCCAGCGTGGGATCCCTCGTGGGATCGCGACCGGTACCAAGTGCTCCGCGCCCCGGGACTCGCCTGCCTCCCCTGCGACCGCGGCCACTTCGCCGCCTTCCGTTGCACGAACGACCAGGAACCGCTCGCGTGCATGCGGCGCTGGCCGGTCGATGAGCTCGAGCACCGCTGCCGGGCCTGGTTGGCCCGGTGGAGCGCCCATGCGTAGCTTCGACGTATTCGACACCGTGCTCGTCCGCCTGCTCGCGGAACCGCGCGACGTGTTCCCGATCCTCGGCGCGGAACTGCGCGCCATCGGCGCAACCGACCTGGCCCCGGCAGCCTTTGCCCAGGCGCGGCAGCTGGCGCAGGATCGCGCCGCCGCCGTGGCTCCCGCGGGCGAAGCCACGCTGCAGGAGATCTATCGGGAACTCGGGTCCGCGCTCGGGTGGAACCAGGCCGCCGGCGATGAGGCCAGGGCGAGGGAAATCACGATCGAAGGCCGCCATCTCCGCGGCGTGCCGGCCCGCCGTAGCGAAATCGCCGCGCTCCGGGCCAACGGTGAATCCATCATCTACCTCTCGGATACGCAGCTTCCGGCCGCCGTCATTCGCGGCTGGCTGGAGCGCGAGGGCCTGTGGGCGGAAGGCGACCGGCTGTTCGTCTCCTGCGAGGCCCGCGCGAGCAAGCGCGACGGCACCCTTTTCCGGGTGGCGCTGCGCGAGACCGGCACCACGCCCGACGCTTGGCTGCATACGGGAGACAATCCCCTCGCCGATGTCTCGGCACCGCGTCGCCTCGGCCTCCAAGCCGTTGAACAACCGCTGGCCCGCCTGACACAACGCGAGCGCCTGCTGCGCGGATCGGGGGTCGATGAAACCGGATTCCGCTCGTCGCTCGCCGGCGCGGCACGGCTGGCCAGGCTGAACGCCCCGCCTGGGGATATGTCCGCCAAGATCCGATGGGAAACGTCCGCGAACGTCGCGGGGCCGCTGTTCCTTGCCTACACGGCTTGGGTGCTGAACGAGGCCGCCAAGCGGGGTGTTCGCCGGCTCTACTTCGTGGCCCGCGGGGGCCAGATCTTCCTGCGCATCGCGGAGGAACTGCGCCAGACGGGCTGGACCGACCTCGACTGCCGTTACCTGCATCTGTCGCGCCGGGCGCTCGCGGGCCTGGGCGAATGGCGGCAAAACCGCCTGCGCGAGGCCATCACCGCGCCGGACGAAGTCGTCCAGACTCTCGCGCGAATTCAGGCCAACCTTAAACTCGATAAAGCGTGGCCCCTCCCTCCCGGGTTTACCGCAGCTGACCGCCAGCGTCCGCTATCGGCCGCCGAACGCTCCGCCGTGGCCGACTGGTTCCTCGCGCCACCCCAGTTCGACTCGCTGGCTAAAATCCTGACCCGGCACGCCGAACTCACGAGGGCCTATCTGGCTGGCGAAGGGCTGGGCGGGAATGAGCCGGTGGCTTTCGTCGATACCGGCTGGGCCGGGACCTTGCAGTCTTCGCTCGAGAGTTTTCTGGGGACCCCTGGGCAGCCTTCCGCGCAGACCTGGTTTTACCTCGGGCTGCGCGAGGGTGGCTCGCGCCGGCCGGCCGGCGCGGCCTTGGGATACTTCAATGCCTTCCGTCCCTTGCCCTTGGCCCCAAACCCCTGGCTCCCCGCCCTGCTCGAACTTTTTGCGCGGGCGGATCACGGGACACTCAAGGCTTTCTCGCCCGCCCCGGTCTTGGAGCCGATTGATCGCAGCGAAATCGAGGCGGTACCTCTCGGACAGGCTGCCATTCTGGATTTGGTTCGATACTATCTCGAGGTGAGGGGAAGCCGTCCTCCGCCGGCCGCAGACCTCGCCCCGGTCGTAATCGGTGGTTTCGCCGAATTTGCCGTACATCCCGACAAGGTTGAGGCCTTGGCTTGGGGCCGGGTACTGCACGTCGTCCATCCCGCGGATCCGGGATCGGAGCAGCTTTGTCCGCCTTTGAGCCTGCGGGAGATCGTCTCGCTTTTCCTGCATCGCTCCCGGCGTCCACCCGCTTGGTGGCTGCCGGGCCAGGCCGCGCTCGGCGGCAGCGGCGGCGCGCTGGTTTCCCTCTGGGTCAGGCTGCGGCAATGGCGCCATCCGCTCTGAGATTGCCTATTTAATCGCGGGGCGTGGAGTCGCGCCATGCATCCGCGGTTACGGCTCTGGCTGATTGGGACCCTCGGCGCCATTCTGGCCGTGATGATTGCATTTGGGATCACCGGTGAATCCTACCTGCTGGCCAGCCTGACCACGGTCGTCATCTTATGGCTGATCCTGGAATGGGCCCATGGACCGCTGCCCGAAGCCTACATCCTGGCCGGAGTGCTCTTCGGTTATATTGTCGGCAACCGCGGGTTTGCCCAGGTGAGCGTGACGGCAAGCCTGCCCTTGCTGCCGGCGGAAGCGGCCCTGCTCATGATCGTCCCCGCCCTCGTGCTTCGGCTCGGCCGCAAGCAGCTCGTGGCGGTGCGGCGGGACTGGCTGAACCTGAGTCTGCTGGCGTGGGTTCTGGTCGGTGCAATCCGGCTGCCCGTCGATCTTCGTGCCCATGGCTTTCTCGCGATGCGTGATTTTGCGATGGTTTATTATGCCGTGTTTTTCTTCATCGCGCAGGCCTATGCCGGGCATGCTGCCTCCACCCGCCTGCTGCGGCGGACGCTCACGGCCGCCTTTCTCGTCCTGCCGGTGGTTGCCATCGTGGACTATGCGGCCCCGGATTTCTTTCTCCACCTGACCTTCCGCGGCATCCCGCTGATCTACTACAAGAGCGACCTGCTGGCGGCCCTGCTTATGGCCGGGTTTTTCTGGCTGTGGACGCGCTGGGAGAAAAGCCGCCATGCCTGGTGGCTCATCCCGGCGGCGGCGTGCCTACTCCTGCCCAGCACCGCGGCTTCACCCCGCGCTGCCATCGTGGCCCTCGTGGTCGTGACCCTGATGTGGCTGGCCGCCCGGCGGTGGCGCATTGCCGCCGCGCAGGCCGCCATCGTCAGCGTGGCGGTAACGGTGGCGGTATTCATTTTCGTCCTCGGCAACAAGAACCTCCGGGAAACCGCCGCCTACTCGACCTACGAGCATGTGATCTCGATCGCCGATATCCAGGGCACCGGCACCTACACCAACCACGAGAGCGGCGATCCCGGCGACAACAACCGCTTTCGGGTTGTCTGGTGGACTGCCGTCATCGATGAAACCCTCGCGGACAACCCCCTCTTCGGGCTCGGCTTCGGCCACGACCTCGCGGCCCGGTTCCTGGCGGACTACGGCCTGGTGGCCGATGACGATTTCTCGGCCCGCAGTCCGCACAGCATGATCGTGTCCGTGCTCGGCCGCATGGGTCTGCTGGGCCTGCTGCTCTGGCTGGCCGTGACCGCCGGCATGGTGGCGCTGACCCGCCGGATTTTCCGCCAGGGCGCCTGGAACAACCTCGGCCTGGTCAGCGTGGCCTGGGTGCTTTGGATCAGCGGCTGCTTCGGCATCGTGCTCGAGGGGCCGATGGGGGCGGTGGTGTTCTGGACGGTGCTCGGCCTGGCCAATGCGGGCAGCGTGGCGGAGGAAGTGCCGGAAATCGCCGCCGATCCGGCCCTCGCCGCGCCTGCGGACTTGCACCTGGCCGAACCGGCGGATGAAGTCGCGGCCTCGCCGTGAACCTTCCCTCGCCCACCGACTACATCAGCGTCTTCAAGACGACGACGCGCGGCCGCTGGGACCTCCTGACGCCGTTCGCCCTGGCCGGCCTGAGCCTGTTCGGCGTCGCCTTCATCTACAGCGCGCAGTTCTCGGTGCACGGCAACAACTGGATGACCCAGCTGGTCTGGCTGACCGCCGGCACGGTCCTCTACATCGCCGTCTCGCTCGTTGACTACCGGTTCTGGCTGAGTGTCACGCACTGGTTTTACGCGCTCTGCCTCATCCCGCTCGTGCTGGTGCTCGTGCCCGGCGTGGGCAGCGAGGTCTATGGCTCGCAGCGCTGGATCAACCTCGGGTTCTTCTCCTACCAGCCGTCCGAAACCGCCAAGATCGCCGTGCTCCTGATGACCGCCAGCCTGCTCATCCGCTCGGAAATCGGCACCGTGCGCCAGTCGCTCGGCGTGCTGGGGAAATTGGCCCTTGCGGTGGGTGCACCCATGCTCTTGATCTTGCTACAGCCAGACTTGAAGTCGGCGATCGTGCTCCCTCCGATGGTCTTTTCCATGCTCTATGTCTCGAAGCTCTCCACGCGGTTTTTCGCGGCGGCTTTGGGGGCGTTTCTGCTGATCCTGGGCATCGTCGCGTGGGATACCTGGAGCTACAAGGACTTCATGGAGTCGCACGGCTACTCCTACATGGCCGACAAGGGCAGCTATCAGTCCCGGTCGTGGGTCCCCCTGCACGACTACCAGCGGAACCGCATCATCTCGTTCCTCTGGCCCGACAAGATCGACCCCATGGGCGTGGGCTGGAACCAGCGCCAGTCGCTCATCTCCGTCGGCTCCGGCGGCCTCACCGGCAAGGGCTGGACCGAGGGCACGCAGGCCCAGCTCGGGTACCTGCCCCGCTCCGTCGCGCACAACGATTTCATCTTCTCGGTCATCGCCGAGGAAAAAGGATTTCTGGGAAGCCTCACGGTTCTCGGCCTGTTTGGTCTGGTGTTGTTCAACGGCATTCGCATCGCCGGTCTCGCCCGGGACCGGTTCGGCACCCTGCTCGCCCTCGGCGTCACGGTGCTGTTCGCGGTGCATGTGTTCGTGAACATCGCCATGACCATCGGGCTCGTGCCCATCACGGGCATACCACTTCCCTTCATCAGCTACGGTGGCTCCTTTGTGCTCAGTTGCTGCTTGCTGCAAGGACTGGTCCAGAGCGTCTATCGCTTCAGGAAGGATTTCATATGAGATCGCTTCTTCGCGCTATCGACCGCTCTGCCGGAATTTCCTGCGCCGCAACGGACGCGCCCGGGGGCCCCGTGACAACCCAACCCGACACCCACCATGAGCGATTCCTCGCAACCCTCGCCCGGCACCCCGCCGGACGTCGCCCAAAAATATGACGCCGAACTCGTCAATCCCCCGGCCGCCGCCGATTCCAAGCCCGTCAGCGCCGCCGAACTGAAGGCCGGCGCGGCCGAGCGCTCCCAGCAACGGCCGCTGCTCCAGAAGATCCTCGCGGTCTTCAAGAAGGAGAAGGGCTCGTACCGCGAGCTCATCATCAACTCCGAGCCCCTCGAGAAGCGCGTCGCGCTCCTCGTCGACGGCCGCCTCGAGAAATTCGAGATCGAGCGCGAGTCCGACAACCGGATGGTCGGAGGCATCTACAAGGGCCGCATCAAGAACCTCGACCCCGGCCTCAAGGCCGCCTTCGTCGACATCGGCTACACCAAGAACGCCTTCCTCCACTACTGGGACATGCTCCCCGCCGCCGCCGACTCCTCCGTCGAGGTCGTGCGCGTGAACAAAAAGAAGAACGCCCCCGCCCGCGGTGTCGAGCCCACCGTCAAGGACATCCCCAGCCTCTATCCGCCCGGCACCGACATCGTCATCCAGGTCACCAAGGGCCCCATCGGCACCAAGGGCCCGCGCACCACGACGAATC